>CAZAXF010000066.1:10276-14470 GCA_964489055.1 uncultured Rhodanobacter sp.
CACAACTGCACTAAGAGCAGATTCCGGATCGCGACTGCGTCGCGTCCGGAATGACCGGATACAAACGTCGTTGCGTGTCCGCCCCCCGATGATCGGTCCCCAGGCAGGCTACCAAACCCCGTCGTCATTCCGGGGCCGGCGAAGCCGGAACCCGGAATCTGCTCGTCCACTCACAACTGCACTAAGAGCAGATTCCGGATCGCGACTGCGTCGCGTCCGGAATGACAGAATGCGAGCATCATTGCGGTACCGAGTCCCGAGTCCCGAGTCCCGAGTCCCGGCCTTCAGGCCACACCACCATCGCGTCCCCGTACGAATAGAACCGGTAGCGCTGCTCGACGGCGTGCCGGTAGGCGGCGAGCACGAAGTCGCGGCCGGCAAAGGCCGAGACCAGCATCAGCAGGGTCGATTCGGGCAGGTGGAAGTTGGTGATCAGGCCATCGACCGAGGTGATCCTGTAGCCGGGGAAGATGAAGATGTCGGTTTCGCCTGCGAAGGGCGCAAGGCCATGTTCGCCGGTGGCGGCCTCGAGCGAGCGCACCACGGTGGTACCGACTGCAATCACCCGGCCGCCGCGCGCACGGGTGCGGTGGATCTTTTCGACCAGCCCGGCACCGACGTTCAGCCACTCGCGGTGCATGTGGTGGTCCTCGATCGTTTCCGCGCGCACCGGCTGGAAGGTGCCGGCACCCACGTGCAACGTGACGTACCCGGAATCGACGCCGCGTTCGCGCAGCCGCGCCAGCAGCGCATCGTCGAAGTGCAGGCCCGCGGTCGGTGCGGCCACCGCGCCCGGCCGCCGCGCATAGACCGTCTGGTAGCGCTCGCGATCGGAGGCCTCGTCTTCGCGGGCGATGTAGGGCGGCAGCGGCACGTGGCCCACACGCAGGAGGAGTTTCTCCAGTGGCTCGGCACTCTCGAAGCGCAGCGAAAAGAACTGCCCGTCGCGGCCCAGCACCCGCACCGGCGTGCCGTCGTCGAGTTCGATCAGGTCGCCCTCGCGCGGTTTCTTGCTGACGCCCAGCAGCGCAGTCGCCTCGTGCGTGCCGGTGACGCGTTCGAGCATGATTTCCACCGCGCCGCCGCTTTCCTTGTGTCCGTAAAGCCGTGCCGGCAGCACGCGGGTGTCGTTGAACACCAGAAGGTCCCCGGGCTGCAACAGGTCCGGCAACTCGCGGAACATGCGGTCGGACAGCGCCTGGTGCGGCGCGTCGACCACCAGCAGGCGGCTGGCGCTGCGCTCGGGCAGCGGTTGCTGCGCGATCAGTTCGGGCGGGAGGTCGTAGTGGAAGGCGGATTTTTTCATGGGGGACCGGGGACCGGGGACCAGGGACCGGGAAGTGTTGCAGTAGCCAACCAACGTCGGGTTGTACGGCTGCCATCGAGTTTCGGGCTGCGGGGCGACGGGTCGCGAGGAAAACGACGCGCCCCCCCTGTCGTCATTCCCGCGAAAGCGGGAATCCAGTGACTCTCGTGGAACGCGCGGGATGCCTGGCAAGATCGCGCACGTGTTCGCGTTCGCCACAGGTTCCGGCCATCACTCGGCGTGATTGAATTCGGACATGGGTTCGAACAGGTCGCCGCTGCGCCAGTTGTCGGCGCCGGGACGGGTGTAGACGACCTTGCCGCCGACGATGGTGTAGAGCACGCGCGTGCGCAGGATGTCGGCGGCGGGCAGCGTCAGCAGGTTGCCCGAGAACACGTCGAGGTCGGCGAGCTTGCCGACGCCGAGCGAACCGAGCTCGTGCTCCTGGAACAGCGCGTAGGCGTTGTTCCAGGTGTAGTCGCGCAGCGCCTGCATCCGGGTCTTGGCCTCGTCGGGGAAGAACGTCTTGCGGCCGTGGTCGTAGCGGCGGGTCACGGCGCAATAGAAGTTCGCGATCGGGTTGGTGTCCTCGACCGGCGTGTCGGTGCCGTCCAGCACGATCGCGCCGCTGTCGATGAGCTTTTTCCACACGTAGGCGCCTTCCCGCGCCCGCTTTTCGCCCAGCCGCGGCACCACCATCGGGGCGTCGGAGCAGGCGTGGATGGACTGCATCGAGGCGATCACGCCGAGCCTGGCGAAGCGCGGAACGTCGGCGGGGTTCAGGTGCTGGGCGTGCTCGATCCGCCAGCGCAACGCGTGCGCGGCCGGGTCCTCGTCGAAGATTTGCTGGTAGACGTCCAGCACCTCGCGGTTGGCGCGGTCGCCGATCGCGTGCACCGCCAGCTGGAAGCCGTCGCGCGCGGCGATTTCCGCGATCCGCCGGATCTCGGCGATGGGCGTGACGTTCTTGCCGGTGACGCCGGGTGCGTCGCTGTAGGGCTCAAGGAACCACGCGCTGCGCGTGCCCAGCGCGCCGTCGGACAGGATTTCCCCTACCCCGCGCACCGTGAACCGGTCGCCAATGGTGCGGTAGGACGCCAAATGCTGGTCCAGTTGCGAAACCGGCTCGCCGGCGACGTTGACATACAGGCGCAGCGGCAGGCCCTTCGCGGCCCGCTGCTTCAGCCAGTCGATGGTCCGGAAATCCTCGCCCATGTCGACGAAGGTCGTGATCCCTTTCTCGATCTCGTTCTGCACGGCGAGGCGCAGCGCCTTTTCACGGCGCGCGGCGCGTGCCGCTTCCGGCAGTCGGGCGACGTGCTTTTCGTACGCGGCGTAGACCTTCGCCGCCGCGGTATCGCGCAGCATGCCGATGGCGTGCCCGTGGGCATCGCGCACGATGCTGCCGCCGGCCGGGTCGGGCGTCGTGTCGGTGATGCCGGCGGCCGCGAGCGCCGCGGCATTGGCGTAGATCGCGTGGCGGCTGGCGTGGATCAGGATCACCGGATTGTCGGGCGATGCCGCATCCAGTGCCGCCGGCAGCGGCAGGCCGTCGACGTTCGGTTCGGGCACCTTGTCCCACTTGGCCTGCTGCCAACCCTGGCCCACGATCCACTGGCCGGGCCTTGCCTTGGCGACCGCGGCCTTCACCCTCGCCACGATGGCATCCCAGTTCGGCGCCTTGCCAACGTCGAGCTGCATCAGGGACTCGCCGGTCTGCAGCAGGTGTCCGTGGCCCTCGATGAAGCCGGGCGTCACGAACGCGCCGCGCAGGTCGAGCACCTGCGTCTGCTTGCCGACGTAGCGCGCGATCGCGTCGTCGCCGCCGAGCGCGACGATCTTCCCGTCACGGATCGCCAACGCCTGCACCTCGGGCTGCAGCGGATCCAGCGTCACGATGGTCGCATCGCGAAGCACCAGATCGGCCGGCTGCAGCGCAGGCGGAAAGCCCTGAATGGACGCTCCCGCCGCCGAAGCCGTTCCAACCACAGCCGTCAGGGCCAGCGCAGAGAGCAGACGAAGCAGATACATGGATGCGTCCTCGGATTCGGCGGCAGATGGTGCCAGCCGCACATTGTAGGAGGGCCGGAAGGCCCGACAGCACCGCGCCCGATTGCGCTCTCCCTGGACCCGGGCCGCTTTCTCGCGACCGTCGCACTGCGGCCCGAAACACAAACGCAGCCGCTCACCACAACATCGGTCGACGTTCGCAAACCTTCTCGACCGCCGGTCCCCTGTCCCCGGTCCCTGTTCCGCGTCACCGATCGGGCCTTCCGGCCCTCCTACAGCCAGCCCTTCTGCCGCGCCAGCCGGTAGGCCTCGATGCGGTTGCCAACGCCCAGTTTGCCGATGGCTTCGGAGAGGTAATTGCGCACCGTGCCGTGCGAGAGGTTGAACATCTGCGCGATCTCCCCGGCGCTCTTGCCCTCGCCGGCCAGGCGCAGCACTTGGCGTTCGCGGTCGTTGAGCGGGTCGGCCTCGGTCCAGGCTTCCAGTGCCAGTTCGGGATCGATCGCGCGCCCCCCGCGGTGCACCGTGCGCAGGCTGTCGGCCAGCTTTTCCGCCGGCGCATCCTTGAGGAGATATCCGTACACGCCGGCGTCGAGCGCGCGGCGCAGGTAGCCCGAGCGCGCGAAGGTGGTGACGATCACCACCTTCACGGGCAATTCATGGCGCTGGATGCGCTGGGCCAGTTCCAGGCCCGTCAGGCCCGGCATCTCGATGTCGGACATCAGGATGTCGGGCTTCAGGCGCTCGACCTCCCGCCACGCGGCTTCGCCGTCGGCCGCCGACCCCAGCACCTCGATGTCCGGCTCCAGTGCCAACAGCGCGGCCAGCGCGCCGCGCACCATCGCCTGGTCCTCGGCCAGCAACACCCGGATCATGGG
>CAZAXF010000067.1:0-14032 GCA_964489055.1 uncultured Rhodanobacter sp.
CGAGTCCCGAGTCCCGAGTCCCGAGTCCCGAGTCCCGAGTCCCGAGTCCCGAACCTGCCCATGCCCTCGCTCCTCGACAAACTCCTGCAAGGCGTCGACCCGAACGCGCCGGATGCCTTCTGGCAGATCCTGCGCAATGCGTTCGCGTTGATCCCGTGGTGGCCACTGATCTGGTTCACCGTGGCCTGCGCGGTGATCGGTGCGGTGCTCGGCTGGTGGCGTGGGCGGATTGCGCTCGGGGTGGCGCTGGGGCTGGTGGTGGGCCCGATCGCGTGGGTGGCGTTGTGGGCGCTGCCGCCGGGGCGGTACGGGCCGGCGCGGCGGCGGCTGGATCGGCAAGTGGCCGGGCCGCGCCGGCATGCGTCGTGACGAGACCCGCATCGCTTGCAATTGGGCGCGCGCAACCTGAAATAGGGGGTGAACCCGGCGCCCTGTCTACCGGGCGCTAGAATGTCGTCATGTCCAACGCCCCCAAAGTCGCACACCACCATCACCACGACGCTGCGGGCATCGTGCGCGAGGTCGAGCACGAATGCCGCGCGCGCGGATTGCGCCTGACGCCCTTGCGGCGCGAGGTGCTGGTGCTGGTGGCGCAGGCGCGCAAGCCGGTGAAGGCATACGACCTGCTGGATTCATTGCGCGACAGCCACGCCAGCGCGGCACCGCCGACGGTGTACCGGGCGCTGGATTTTTTGCTGGAGAACGGCTTCATCCACAAGCTCGAATCGATCAACGCGTTCGTGTTCTGCCCGCACCCGACCGAGGCACACCAGGTGCCTTTCCTGATCTGCGACGTTTGTGAAAGTGCAACCGAGGTCTGCGACGATGGCGCCATCGCGCAATTGATCGAGCAGCAGGCGCGCGGTTTCGGATTCCGCTCCAAGGCGCAGACGCTCGAAGTGCATGGCGTCTGCAGTCGTTGCCGCTCGGCCTGACCGGTCGCGGCAAGTTTCCTGGTTGTCTCTGCCGGACTCCGCACGCACGTGCCCGCAAGGCTTGTCGACCGCAATGTAACGTTATAACATTGCATTCTGGCAACCCGTAGTCGATCCCGATGCAGATGCGTTCCAGCTCCTTCGTGCCGGTCCTCGTGGCCATGTTCGGCTTCGCGATCCATGCGGACGCCGACGCCCGATCCCGTCCCGCGGCGGAGCCGCCATCGTCGACCGAGGCCGACGCAACGACCCGCACCAACGCGCCGTTGACGCTGGACACGGTGCAGGTCAGGGCGCGCCTTGATCGCGCGCGCAACGCGCTGTCCCCGAGCACCGGGACCAGCCAGACGGTATTCACCCGCAAGACCATCCGCCAGATGCCGCAGGGCGACAACACGCCCTTGAACCAGGTGCTGCTGCAGGCGCCGGGCGTGGTGCAGGACTCGTTCGGACAGCTGCACGTACGCGGCGACCACGCGAACCTGCAATACCGGATCGACGGCATCATCATCCCTGAAAGCATCGGTGGTTTCGGCCAGACGCTCGACACCCGCGCGATCGAGTCGCTGCGGTTCCTGACCGGAGCGCTGCCGGCGCAATACGGCTACCGCACCGCGGGCGTGGTCGAGATCGACACCAAGTCCGGCGCCGAGCTCGGCAACGGCGGCAGTCTGGGCCTGTACGGTGGCTCGTTCGGGACCATCAACCCGAGCTTCGAGGCGCATGGCAACCGGGGGCGATTCTCGTACTACCTCACCGCGAATTTCCTTGAAAGCGACATCGGCATCGAGAATCCGACCCCGTCGCGCAAGCCGATCCACGACCACACCGACCAGCTCAAGACGTTCGGTTACCTGTCGTGGTTGATCGACGACACCGCCCGCGCGGGAGTGTATTTCGGCAGCGCGAACAACCGCTTCCAGATTCCGAACCGCCCCGGCGAGCAACCGGAGTTCGCCTACGGCGACATCCGCGACTTCGATTCGGCGAAGCTCGACGAAAACCAGCGCGAGGTCACGCGCTTCGGCGTCTTCAGCCTGCAGGGACACGCCACCGGCATCGAAACCGACTACCGCGTCGCGATCGGCCAGCGTTTCAGCAGCGTGGATTTCCGGCCCGACGTGATCGGCGACCTGATGTTCAACGGCGTGGCTTCACGGGTGGGGCGAAGCAATCGCGCGACCACGCTGCAGGCGGATTTCTCGACGCCGCTCACCGATTCGAACCTGCTGCGCTATGGCCTGTACGTGGCCAGCGAGCGAGCGGTCTCGAACAACGATTCGATGGTGTTTCCCGCCAATTCCGACGGCGAGCAGACGTCGACGCTGCCGTTCGCCGTCGCCGACGACAGCCGCAAGCACGCGCGCACGCTCGGCGCGTACGTGCAGGACCAGTGGCAGGCCACCGATGACCTGGTCGTGAACTACGGATTGCGCGCCGACCACTACAGCGCGTGGCTGAGCGAAGGGCAGGTCAGTCCGCGCATCGGCATGGTCTGGAATGCCACCGGCAGCACCACGCTGCACGCCGGTTACGCCCGCTACTTCACGCCACCGCCGACCGAACTGATCGCGCCCACCGACATCGTGCTCTACGACGGCACCACCAACCAGTTGCCGAATCACGTGACCGCGGACGTCAAGGCCGAACGTTCGGACTACTTCGACATCGGCGTGTCGCAGAAGCTGGGCAAACACCTGACCGTGGGACTGGACACCTATTACCGGCAGGTGAAATACCTGCACGACGAGGGGCAGTTCGGTGCGGCGCTGGTGTATTCACCGTTCAACTACGCGCGCGGCCGGGTGCGCGGTGTCGAGCTGTCGGTCAACTATGACAACGGTCCGCTGAGCGCGTACTTCAACCTCGCGCAGAGCCACGCGATGGGCAAGGGCATCATCTCGGGCCAGTTCAACTTCGATGCCGACGAGCTTGCGTACATCGACAGCCACTGGGTGCACCTGGACCACGACCAGAAGCTGGCGGCCTCGGGCGCCCTGAACTACGCATTCGACGCCGCTACCCGGGTGGGCGCCGATTTCGTGTACGGCAGCGGCCTGCGCCGCGGCTTCGCCAACACGGATTCATTGCCCGCGTACTTCCAGTTGAACCTCAGCCTGGAACGGCGGTTGCGCCTGCCCGGCATCGGCCGGCTGGATGCGCGCATTGCCGTGATCAACGTGTTCGACCGCGTGTACGAGCTGCGCGACGGCTCCGGCATCGGGGTCGGCGCGCCGCAATACGGGCCGCGCCGCGGCATCTACCTGGGGCTGACAAGGGAGTTCTGACAGCGCCGGCACCGCGCCCGGGCCATGCGCGCAGCGACTCGGGAAATGTTATAATGTTTCACACATGCGCAGACATCCGGTCCGGAGCCGGGCCGATCGCCCCACCGAGGACACCCACGCAAATGGACATGCCAGTGAATCATGCCGTCACCGCTCCCGCCGTACTGCCGCGGCCGTCGCCGAAGCCGCGCCATTTCGCGGTGCTGGTTGACCGCGTCGGCGCCACCGCGTCGCTGCTGTGCGCGGTACACTGCATGCTGTTGCCGTTCGTGCTGGCGTTGCTGCCGCTGATCGGACTGGGGTTCCTGGCCGGGCACACCTTCGAACGCGTTTTCGTGGCCTGCGCCGCACTGCTCGCCAGTGCCAGCATCCTCACCGCGTACCGCAGGCATCGGCGGCCGCACGCATTGGTCGTGTTGGTGCCGGGCATCGTGCTGCTGCTGTTCGGCGTTGCCATCAACCTGGATACGCATGTGGTGATCCATACCATCAGCGTGGTGACCGGCGGGCTGCTGGTGGCAAGCGCCCACATCACCAACCTGGTGCTCTCGCACCGGCACCATCGCGCGCACTGTTCGGACGCCCCGGCCTGAAGCGCCCCCGCCTGAAGCGCCCCCGCATGGCGGTAATTGTGTAACGCAGCGCAATGTTTCTACGCTGCGTGCATGGTCCATCAGCACACGCATGTTCCCGAAGGTGATCCCGGCAGCGGCCGCGGGCGGCTGGCGTTTGCACTCGCCCTGACCGTGCTGATGCTGGTGGTCGAGGGCGTGGGTGGCTGGTGGTCGGGCTCGCTGGCGCTTCTGGCCGACGCCGCGCACATGCTGGTGGACGCCGGCGCGCTGGGACTGGCGTGGGCCGCGGCGGTGTTCGCGACCAGACCGGCCGACGCGCGCCGCAGCTACGGCTACGCGCGCCTGGAAGTACTGGCCGGTTTCGTCAACGCGCTGGTGCAGGTGTTGCTGGTCGCCGCGATCGTTTACGAGGCGGTACGCCGGCTGCTGGCGATCGAGAGCATCCACATCCAGTCCGGCATGATGCTGACGGTCGCGGTGATCGGATTGATCGTCAACGCGGTGGTGCTGCGCAGCCTGCACGCCGGCAGCCACCAGGACCTCAACACGGCCGGTGCCAGGCTGCACGTGTTCGGCGACCTGCTGGGTTCGATCGCCACGGTGCTGGCGGCGGTGCTGGTGCGTTATTTGCGCTGGGACTGGGCCGATCCGGCGCTGTCGCTGCTGGTGTCGCTGTTGATCCTGCGTGCGGCCTTCGTGTTGCTCCGACGGGCCACGCACATCCTGCTCGAAGGCGTGCCCGAGGGCGTTGCGCCGGAGCGTATCCGCGCGGCGCTGGCCACGGCGGATCCGGCCATCGTCGAGGTGCACCACCTGCATGTCTGGCAACTGGCCTCGGGCCTGCGGATGGCCACGCTGCACGCGCGCGTGTGCGAGGGCGGGGACTCGCAGCGGGCGCTGGAGGCAATCCAGCGGATGCTGCGCGAGCGTTTCTCGATCCGCCACGCCACCGTGCAGATCGAGTCCGGTGCGTGTCCGGATCTTGACCATCCCGATACGGCACCCGTGGACCCGGACCATCGCCACGGCCCGGTTTGATGAGGGCGGCGGCGCCGCGTGCGTGCGCGCTACGCTGTTACCATGCGCGCAGCCGCGCCGCCGGCGCGTATCCATCCGCACAGCAGGAGCCGACATGGGCAAGGGCGACAAGAAGACACGCAAGGGCAAGATCTATCGTGGCAGCCATGGCAACGTGCGCAAGCACTCGCCGAAGCCGAGGGCGGCACTGAAAAAGACTGCGCGCAAGGCCGCAAAGTCCGCCGCGCGTCGGGCCGCCAGCACACCGCTGAAGGCACCTGCGAAGGCGCCAGCAAAGGCACCGGCGAAGAAGGCGCCGGCCAAGAAGGCACCCGCGAAGAAGACGGCGGCCAGGAAGACGGCAACGAAGAAGACAGCGGCGAAGAAGGCGCCGGCCAAGAAGGCCACGGCCAGCAAATCGGCACCCAGGAAGTCCACATAGACACAACACGATCGATACGCACGCAAAGGCCCCGTTCGCGGGGCCGTTGTTTTTGACGTGTCTGTGATGAAAGTGCGCTCCTTACGCTGTCGGCGCACTCGATACCGTGCAATGGCATCTTGTGCGCATCTTCGATACAGGCAGCCATTTGCGGCGGGCAGTGCCCGCCGGTGGATTGTGTCGCCGCGCGCGCCTACACCTCGCGGCCGCCGACGAACACCCGCGCGGCCAGCGAATCACCGATCCAGTACGCCAGCTCGGCCGGCTTGCGCACGTTCCAGACCGCCACATCGGCGCGTTGTCCGGGTGCGAGCGTGCCGCGATCATCGAGGCCCAGCGCGCGCGCGCCCTGGACGGTAACCCCGCGCAGGGCTTCTTCGGGCGTCAAGCGGAACAGCGTGCAGGCCATGTTGGCCGCAAGGCGCAGCGAACGCAGCGGCGAGGTGCCCGGGTTGAGGTCGGTCGCGATCGCCATCGGCACGCCCGCGTCGCGTAACGCCGGTACCGGCGGCAGGCGCGTCTCGCGGAGTGCATAGAATGCGCCCGGCAGAAGCACCGCCACGGTTCCTGCGCGCGCCATGGCATCAACGCCCGGGGGGCTGGTGCACTCCAGGTGATCGGCGGACAGGCCGTCGAACGATGCCACCAGTGCCGCGCCACCGAGGTCCGAGAGCTGGTCGGCGTGCAGCTTGACCGCAAGGCCCAGCCGGCGCGCGGCGTCGAAGAATCGCCGTACTTCGTCGGGCGTGAAGGCGATGCCCTCGCAGAACGCGTCCACCGCATCGGCCAGGCCTTCGCCGGCAATGGCCGGCAGCCACTCCCCGCACACCGCGGAGACGTACTCGTCGCGCCGGTCGCGGAACTCCGGCGGCAGCGCGTGCAGGCCGAGGAACGTGGTGCGCACGGTGAGGCCGAGTTCGTCGCCGATCCGCCGTGCCACGCGCAGCATCTTTGCTTCGGTGGCAGGGTCCAGGCCGTAGCCGGACTTGATTTCCAGCGTCGTCACGCCGTCGCGCAGCAGGCCGCGGGCGCGCGGCAGCGATTGGGCCAGGAGTTCGTCTTCGGATGCCGCGCGCGTCGCGCGCACGCTGGAGACGATCCCGCCGCCGGCGCGCGCGATCGCCTCGTAGCTTTGACCCTGCAGGCGCATCTCGAATTCGTCGGCGCGCTCGCCGCCGAACACCAGGTGGGTATGGCAGTCGATGAGGCCCGGTGTGACCAGCGCGCCGTGCACCGATTCCACCTGTGCGGCCAGGGCGTCAGGCTTTCCCGGGAGTGCCTCGGCGGGGCCGGCATGGGTGATTGCGCCCTCACGCCACCCAAGCGCGGCGTTTTCCACCAGTCCGTAGCCGGATTCGCCGGCCAGCGTCGCCAGCGTGCAGTCCAGCAGCAGGCGATCCCAGCGGGCGCTCACGGCCTGGCCTCGGGATGGCGCACCCAGCGCGACTCGTACAGGTCGAACCGGCGCTCCTTGAGGTTGCGCACCGCGCCGGCGTTGCGTGCCCGTGCCAGGTCGTCCAGGCGCAGGTCGGCAAACAGCACGGTCTCGATGTTGGGCGTGGAATCGGCCGCGATGCCGTCGCGCGAGAACAGGAAATCACTGGGCGTCAGGATGCAGCTTTGCCCGTACTGGATGTCGAAGTTGTTGACGCCGGGCAGGTTGCCGACGTTGCCCGACATCACCACGTAGCACTGGTTCTCGATCGCGCGCGCCTGCGCGCAGTAGCGCACCCTCAGGTAACCCTCGCGCACGTCGGTGCAGAACGGCACGAACATCAGCAGCGCACCCTGGTCGGCCAGGTGCCGCGCGACCTCGGGAAACTCCGCGTCGTAGCAGATCATCACGCCGATCGGCCCGCAGTCGGTCGGAATCGTGGCCGCGCTCTCCCCGCCGGTGATGTGCCACACGTTGCGCTCGCTCGGGGTCACGTGCAGCTTTTCGCGCTCGTGGATCGAGCCGTCGCGAAGGCACACGTAGCACACGTTGTGGATGTCGCCGTTGGCCTGCTCGGTCGGGTGCGAGCCGGCGATGATGTTGATGTTGTAGCGCACCGCCAGCCCGCCGAAAAGCTGCTTGACCTGCGGCGTGTACTGGCTGAGCTTGCGGATCGCATCGAACGCCGACAGTTCCTCGTTCTCGATCGACAGCAGTTGCAGCGTGATCAGTTCGGGAAACACCACGAAATCGGCGTTGTAGTCCGCGGCGATGTCGGTGAAATACTCGACCTGGGTGGTGAACTCCTCGAACGAACGGATGCGGCGCTGGAAATACTGCACCGAGGCCACGCGCACCGAATCGGGCATGCGCCGGGACGAGGGGATCGAGGGAATGTCCGGCTGGTCGATGAGCCTGGGGTTGCGCCATACCAGGTGCACCGCGTAGCCCAGCGAGTCGTGGTCGGAGGGAACGTACTCGCGCAGGACGCCGAGCGGCTCGAACCCGTTGGCCAACTGGAAACTCAGCGTCGGATCACGACGGCGGCCCTCGACCACCGCCTGCACGTAGGCTTCGGCGCTGCCGTAACGCTTGTAGTGGCGCAGCAGGCCGGGAATGCGCCCGCCGAACACGATGCCGCGCAGCTTGAGGTCGCTGCACAGGCGCTTGCGCGCGCGGTACAGGCGCTGGCCAATCCGCATGCGCCGGTAGTCGGGGTGCACGACCACCTCCATGCCGTACAGCCAGTCGCCTTCCGGGTTGTGCCGCGAGGCCATGCCGCCGCCGGTGATCTGCATCCAGGTGTGCGGTGCCAGCGCGACGGATTCGTCGATGCGAAAGGTGGCGCAGTAGCCGATCACCCTGCCTTCGTACTCGACGACGAATTGACCCTCGGGGAAATGGGTCTGCTGCGACTGCAGCATTTCCGCCGAATGGCCCCACTCGGGGGTGTACACGCGCGCGGTCAGGTCCACCAGCGCCGGTACGTCGGCAAGCTGGGCGCGGCGCACGATGAGCTTTGCGGAACGGTCGCCATTTTTCGTCGCCATGCGGGCATTATGCCGCATGCGCCGTGATGTCCGCGCGGCGGCAAGGCGCTACACTCGCGCATTCGCACGGGAGCCGTCCATGGGCGCCGATTCAATCCGCAATTTCGCTGCCGCGCACCTTTGGGGTGCCGATGGCTGGGCACGGGATGCGACGTTCGGCGTGGACGAACACGGGCGCGTGGCCGATCCCGATCCCGCGGCCACGACCGAACGCGCCGGGCAGTGGGTGCTGCCGGGCATGCCCAACCTGCACTCGCACGCATTCCAGCGCGCGATGGCCGGTCTGGCCGAACGACGCGGTCCGGGCGATGACAGCTTCTGGACCTGGCGCGAGGCCATGTATTCGTTCGCCTCGCGCATCGGTCCGGACGAGCTGCGCGCCATCGCCGCGCAGCTTTACGTGGAAATGCTCAAGGCCGGCTACACCCACGTGTGCGAGTTCCACTACCTGCACAACGCGCCGGACGGCAGGCCTTATGCAGATCCGGCCGCGATGTCCCGCGCCATCATCGAGGCCGCGCGCGAGGCCGGCATCGGGCTGACGCTGCTTCCGGTGCTGTACATGACCGGCGGTTTCGACGGGCGCGCACTGTCCGCGCGCCAGCAGCGCTTCGGGCTTTCCGTGGCTGCGTACCTGCAATTGCTGGAATCGCTGGGTGCGCCGGAATCGGCGGGCCTGCACGTCGGCATCGCGCTGCATTCGCTGCGCGCGGTACCCGAAGGCGCAATGCGCGAAGTGCTGGGCGCGCCGCCGGCGGACGGGCGTGTGGTGCACATCCACATCGCCGAGCAGATCGGCGAGGTGCAGGACTGCCTTGCCCTGCGCAACGCGCGCCCGGTGGAATGGCTTTTCGACCACGCCGACATCGACGCGCGCTGGTGCCTGGTGCACGCCACGCACCTGGTGGATGCCGAGATGCGCGCCATCGCGAAATCCGGCGCGGTCGCGGGCCTGTGCCCGACCACGGAGGCCAATCTCGGCGACGGCTTGTTCCCGCTGGCGGCATACCTGGATGCCGGCGGGGCGCTGGGCATCGGATCCGATTCGCACGTTTCGGTGTCGCCGGTCGAGGAACTGCGCTGGCTGGAATACGGCCAGCGGCTGGTCACGCGCCAGCGCAACGTCGCGGCGCGGGTCGCCGATGCGAGCGTCGGGGAAACCCTGTGGAACGCGGCCCTGCGCGGCGGACGCCAGGCCGCCGGCCTGCGCGGCGACGCCGCGCGCGCGGACTTCATCGTGCTCGACGATGGGTCACCGTTGCTGGCCGCGCGCGACGCGCGCAGCGTGCTGGACACGTTCGTGTTCGCCGGCAACACGCCGCTGGTGCGCGACGTGCTGGCGGGCGGTGAATGGGTGGTGCGCGGATTCCGTCATCGCGACGAGGACCGCATCGCGGCGCGTTGCCGCGATGCGGTGGAAGCCCTCGCGCGGACCTGAAGCCTGCTCAGTGGGAAGCGGGCGGGGCGGCCTGCCGGCGCGCCGCCTCGGCACGCATCTTCTGGATGCGCGCGCGCTGCTCGGCCAGCAGCTTCTGCAGCTTGGTACGCTGCTCGGGCGTGAGGATCTTGTAGATCTGCGTGCGCAGGGCGCCTTCCTGCAGCGTGCGTGCACGCGCGAAGGAAGCCTCCGCCTCGGCCAGGTCGTTGACGTGGGACTGGTAGTCCTTGCTGCCGGGCTCGGCCTTCCGAAACGCCTCCTGCTTTGCCCGAAGGCTCTGCATCTGCGGGCGCAGCTTCTCGAAATTCTGCTTCATCGCGGCCTTGATGCTGTCGCGCTGCGAGTCGTTCAGGTCGAGCTTGTCGAAGATCGACTGCCGCTGCGCGTGCATCGGCGCCTGTTTTGCCGGCGCGGGCTTGCTGGCCGGGGTGGCCGCGGCGGCGGGCGTGGAAAGCGCCAGCGGGGCGGCCACGATGGCCGCGGCAAGGACAAGGGTGCGAATCGGGGATGGCATCGGATGATTCCTGTGTGAAAGCGCCACAACATACAGGAGTCGCGGGCGCGGATACAGCAGCGCCGCCTGAATCGGGTCACATGGGCGGGGTGACTGGCGCATGGCGTGTCAACAGGCTTCGGCGGTCGTGCGTTTTCAGGACTGCATTTCCATTGCGGAGACGTGCGATGAGAAGCCGATGGTTCGCTCCGGTATTGGTGCTGGCCGCTTGCCTTGCCGCTGGCGGCTGCGTGGTTGCGCCGCCGCGCGCGCGGGTGGTTGCGGTGGCGCCGGCCCCCGCGGCGGTCTGGGTGCCCGCGCACTGGCGCGGCCACGTGTGGGTCCGCGGGCACTGGCGCCGCCGCTGAAGGGTGGAACATCGCCCGGATTGCGCAGGGCGGACACCGTCCGCCGTTACGCCGCATGATCGGCGGGCAGTGCCCGCCCAACGCGCCCGGCGCCGTCACTGACGGGTGGAACATTGCCCGGATTGCGCAGGGCGGACACCGTCCGCCGTTGCGTCGTGTGGTTGGCGGGCGGTGCCCGTCCCACACGCCCGGCGCCGTCGCTGACGGGTGGAACATCGCCGGATTGCGCGGGGCGGACACCGTCCGCCGTTGGGTCGCATGATCGGCGGGCGGTGCCCGCCCTACGCGCCCGGCGGGGAAGTGGCGTAAAGCCACATCGCCGGTCCTGATTAGGGCGTTTCCTCAGCCACGTTGGCGTTGCGATGCACTCTCTACTTCAGTCATTCCGGGGCCATCGCCGGTTTCATCGGCGATGGCCCCGGAATGACGAACTTGGTGAGTATCATGCCAACATCAACTGGCTGAGAAACAGCCCTAATCAGGTCGCCGGTTGAGGGTTTGGGGTTTGCGTATTGCAACATCACGCGCGTCGTTATCATGCGCGGATGGACGATACGCGTGCGGCGAAGGTGCGAAGTGAATCGCCCGCGGCGTTCGTCCATCACGGCACGCCCGCGTTCCGGCGCATCAACTGGGCGCTGTTCGCGGCCGGCTTCGCGACCTTCGGATTGCTGTACTGCGTGCAACCGCTGCTGCCGGAATTCACCCGCGACTACGGCGTGAACGAGGCGGTCAGCGCGCTGTCCCTGTCGCTGACGACGGGCGTGCTGGCGTTCGGCATGTTGTTCGCCGGTGCGGTTTCCGACGCATGGGGCCGCAAGCCGGTGATGCTTGGCTCGCTGGCGGCGTCGGCGATGCTGGTGCTGGCCTCGGCGCTGATGCCCGGCTGGCTCCCGTTCCTGGTGGTGCGAGCGTTGCTCGGCGTCACGCTGAGCGGATTGCCGGCGGTGGCGATGACCTATCTGGCCGAGGAAATGGACCCGGCCTCGATCGGGCTCGGCATGGGCCTGTACATCAGCGGCAATGCCATCGGCGGGATGGGCGGGCGCATCATCACCGGCGTGCTGACCGATTTTGCCAACTGGCGCGTGGGCGTGGTGGTGGTGGCCGTGCTCGGGCTCGGTTGCGCGGCCGCGTTCTGGCGCCTGCTGCCACCATCACGGCATTTCCGGGCACAGCCGTTCGGCTGGCGCGCGATCGGTGAACGTCTTGGTGTGATCTTCCACGACCGCGGCCTGCCGTGGCTGTTCGCCGAGGGCTTCCTGTTGCTGGGTGCCTTCGTCACCGTCTACAACTACATCGGCTACCGTCTGCTGGCGCCGCCGTACAACCTGAGCCAGGCGGTGGTCGGCGCGATCTTCGTGATCTACCTGATCGGCACCTTCAGCTCGCCGTGGGTCGGACACCTGGCCGGCCGGCTCGGCCGCCGCAAGGTGCTGTGGGCGATGCTGGCGCTGGTGCTGGCGGGTACCGCACTCACCGTGCTGGCGCCGCTGTGGACGATCCTGCTCGGGATCATCGTGCTGACCTTCGGTTTCTTCGGCGCGCATTCCACCGTCAGTAGCTGGGTGGGGCGGCGCGCCGGTCCCGCCAAGGCGCATGCCTCGTCGCTGTATCTGTTCTGCTATTACATGGGCTCCAGCGTCGCCGGTGCCACCGGCGGAATCTTCTATGCGGCGCATGGCTGGAACGGCGTGGTGTGGTTCGTCGGGGCCATGGCGCTGGCCGGCCTCGCGATCGCACTGCGCCTGTACCGCCTGCCGCCACTGCCACAGAACACCGCCACGCCGCCAGCACCGATGAGCCGGGGCGCGATGCCGTAGGAAGCCGCAGTCACATCCGCATCACACCAAGGTTTCCGTACCCGATACCGCCCCGTTCCGTCCGTGTTATCCAATACCGCCCACGTTTCGCCGGATAACATCGCAGCACAAACTGGGCGCCCGGCTCAACATGGATCGCCAAGCGATTGATCACGTGTAGGAATTTTCCGATTGACAGCCACGCGCGAGCGCGGGACCATCCCGATACCGCCCCCAAGTTGGGGGTAGACTTGGCGTTAGGCGCTTGCACGATTATCGATGTGAGAGGAACTATAAATGACTACCGAAATAACAGCCGCAAACAAGGAACTCGTCCGCCGATTCTACAAGGAGGTTTACGTAGACTGGAACATGGACTTGGTAGACGAAATTGTAGCACCCAGATTCAAATCACATGATTGGCCAGAAGGCTTTCCAACTGGTCCACAGGGGTTCAGGAATTATTATTCGGCCATACGGTCAGCGTTACCGGACGCCAGATATGAAGTCGATGATTTAATTGCCGAAGAAGACAGAGTGGTGGTGCGGTGGAGGCTGCTTGGGACGCACAAAGGCGACTTCCCCGGTTTCCCCATCTCTCCCACAGGCCGAGCTATCACGCTCAATGGCATCGCCATCTATAGATTGGAAGGTGGTAAGCTGATGGAGCGCTGGGTTGTGTCCGACCTGCATGGCCTGATTGAGGAAATCCGAGGTTCTTCGTCGCACTAAAATGTGTAGCAGAGTAATCACCCATCAAGGCGCTCAGTCTGACCTCCTTAACTCCGCTGGCGCGGTTAGGGTTCCCTCCGTAGAACCCTGCTCTGGCACCAAGTTAAATTCAGCGTTAGGCGCAAACAAAGTAGGTATGGCTATGAATGAATTAACAGGATTCGATTTACTCGAAAACGTAATCCATCTGTCTGCCGATGGGGCAGCGTCAAACATTGCAATAGATGAAGGATTCTGGGGAAAGATTGGCGATCGTGAAGAACTTCACGAGGGGCGCCTAATGGGCGCATTTCGTATTATCGACGACCCGGACCACTGGGAGGCTCACCCCGCCGGTGAGGAAATTCTGTTCCTTATATCGGGTAGCATGGACGTTGTTTTGAAACAGGATGGGAAGGAACACGTTGTTCAACTGCGAGACAGAGGCGCATGTATTGTCCCGCGCGGGGTGTGGCACAGACAGGTCATTCATCGCCCAAGCGAGTTTGTATTTGTCACACCTGGCAAGGATACACAACGTAAGCCGGTTTAAGCGCCTAACAAGGCGCTCCAGCTGACCGCCAATCCGCTGCGCGGCTTGCCGTCAGCTGAGCTTCGGCGTTAGATTTTGGGGGATGTGTGGGAGTCTGGAAGTCAATCAAAGACAAAGCCGTATTGGATCGCCTAGTCGACGAAGAGCTGCACGCTCAGGCGCTCCAAGAAATTCAGAGCGGCCGTCGGCGAGAGGGGCTATGGGCCAAAGCCATAGTCGAGGCCGGCCCCAACGAAGCCCAAGCAAAGGTCGCTTACCTTCGTCTCCTCGTACAGCGGTTGAGGGACGAGTGGTACATGGTCGAACAGACCGCCGATCGCAATGATCGGTCGCAAGCGCGCCATGCGCCTGAACCTCCGCCACGAGCTTCGGGGGCGAATTCAATTCTGAAGTGCAACGCGTTTGAAGGATAGCTCGAACAGTTG
>CAZAXF010000068.1:0-3321 GCA_964489055.1 uncultured Rhodanobacter sp.
CCCCCTCATTCCCCCTTCGCAAGCGAAGGGGGAGGCAAATCACCCCCTTCGGAACAAAGGGGGTCGGCGCGAAGCGCCGGGGGGATGCCGGGCGGAGCGAAAGGCCATCCCCCTCGATCCCCGTTCGCGAACGGAGGGGGAGGCAAACCACCCGCTTCGGAACGAAGGGCGCCGGCACCCAGCGGCGGGGTGCCGAGCCGTGTTTGTCGATCAATCTTCTAGATTCTGGCGAGTGCCGAAGGCGTGTGCCAAGGTGCCGCGGTCGACGTATTCGAGTTCACCACCCAACGGTACGCCGTGGGTGAGCCGGGTGGCGCGCACGCCGGCGGCGCGGGCCAGTTGACCCAACCAGTGTGCCGTGGCTTCACCTTCGACCGTGGGGTTGGTCGCGATCACCATCTCCTGAACCTCGCCGTCCACGAGCTTTCGCGTCAGAAGATCGACGCCCAGCTCCTCGGGGCCCATGCCGTCCAGGGGCGAGAGTCGGCCCATCAGCACGAAATAACGGCCGCGATAGCCCGTCGCCTGCTCGATCGCCAGCAAATCGGCGGGGGTTTCGACCACGCACAGCAGCGACACATCGCGCGAGCCGTTCGCGCAGATCGCGCACTCATCGGACTCGCTGAAATTGCGGCAGGTCTTGCAGTGCCCGATCCGCTGCATTGCCTGGTCGAGCACCCGCGCCAGCCGTGTGCCGCCGTCGCGGTCGCGTTCCAGCAGGTGGAATGCCATGCGCTGTGCGCTGCGCGCACCCACACCCGGCAGGCAGCGCAGCGCCTCGATCAATTCCGCGAGAAGATTGGTGTTTTCGCCGGTCAAGCGGTCATCCTGCCGTCAGTGTTGTCGCAACCGGGGCATCCCCGGCGCCGTGCGCCGACCCCTTTGCTCCGAAAGGGATGGTTTGTCTTCCCCCTTCGCTTGCGAAGGGGGAGCGAGGGGGATGGCTCTACGCTCCGCACGGCATCCCCCCGACGCTGCGCGTCGACCCCCTTCGTTTCGAAGGGGGTGGTGTCGCGTCACAACCACATATGCCGACTCCCGGCCCGACTCAAAACGGCAACTTGAGCCCCGGCGGCAGGTTCATCCCGGAACCCAGCCCGCCGAGTTTTTCCTGGCTGACCTCGGCCACCTTGTTGACCGCGTCGTTGACCGCGGCGGCGACCATGTCTTCGGCCATCTCGGGATCGTCGGCCATCATCTTGCGGTCGATGCGCACCCGGCGGACTTCGTGGCGGCCGGTCATGGTGACTTCCGCCATGCCGCCGCCGGCGCTGCCGGTGACCTCCATTTTCGCGATTTCTTCCTGCGCGCGCTTCAGGTCTTCCTGCATGCGCTGCGCCTGCTGCATCAATTGTCCCAACTGTTCTTTCATGTCTGGTTACCTGCCGGTCGAATGCTTTCGGGGATGATCTCGGCACCGAGCTGGCGGTGCATGTCCTGGACGAGCGGGTCTTCCGCCAGCGCGCGTTCGGCCGCGGCCTGCTGCTCGGACTGCGCCCTGGCCGCGCGCGTGGCCGGGGTTTCGCACACGTCTTCGTGCTGGATGCGCACGCGCAGCTTGCGGCCGATCACCGCGCCCAGTTGTTCCTGCAATTGCCGGAACGCCGAATCGTTGCAGAAGATCGCGTGCTCCTTTTTCAGGGCCAGCGTCAACACGTCGTTTTCAAATGATTTGGGCACGGCATGCTTGGCCAGCAACCCCGGCGGACCGCCCAGCCGCGCCGCCTCGATCCAGCTTTCCCAGTCCGCCACGCCACTGATGTGCACCGCCGCCGGTGCGGACGACGGTTCGCGCACGGCGGGCGCAGCCGGGGCGGCCTGCGCGGGGGAATCCGCGCCGTGCCGGGGTGCGTCGGCCGCGGCGGCGGGGGCGTTCGCGGACGACCGGACCGGGGTGTGGGTCCGGGGTGCAGCCGCGACCGCGACGTGGCCGCCCCCGGCGTCCTCGCGAAACGCCAGCATGCGCAGCAGGGTCATCTCGAAACCCGAACGCACGTCGGGCGCCAGCGGCAGGTCGCGGCGGCCGTGCAGGGCGAACTGGTACCAGACCTGCACTTCTTCGGCAGCAACCTTCCGCGCCAGCTCGTCCAGGGTCTCGCGCTCGGGTTCGTCGCCGGCGAAACCCGTTACCAGCTGGCGCAACTGGATCCGGTGCAGCGCGTTGGCCAGTTGCTCGAGCACCACCGCGAAGTCCGGCGACAGGCCGGCGATGCGATCGGCTTCCTCCAGCAGCGCCCTGCCGTCGCCGGCGGCCAGCGCGCGCAACAGCGCGCCCACGTTGTTGTCGGCGACGATCCCCAGCATCGCGCGCACATCTTCCGCGCGCAGCGTGCCGCCGCCATGGGCGATCGCCTGGTCGAGCAGCGACAGCCCGTCGCGCAGCGAACCGTCGGCGCCGCGCGCCAGGGCTTCGATCGCGCCGTCGTCGAAGGCCACACCCTCTTTATCCAGGATCATCCGCATCTGGCCGGCGATCTGTTCGGGCAACAGCCGCTTGAGGCCGAACTTCAGGCAGCGCGACAACACCGTCACCGGCAGCTTCTGCGGGTCGGTCGTCGCCAGCAGGAACTTCACGTGTTCGGGCGGCTCTTCCAGCGTCTTCAGCAAGGCGTTGAAGGCGCTCTTGGAAAGCATGTGCACCTCGTCGATCAGGTACACCTTGAAACGGCCCTGGGACGGCGCGTACTGCGCGTTCTCGATCACCTCGCGCACGTCGTCAACGCCGGTGTTGCTGGCGGCGTCGATCTCGATCAGGTCGACGAACCGCCCCGCGTCGACCGCCTTGCAGATGGCGCACTGGCCGCAAGGGTGCGCGGAAGTGCCCTTCTCGCAGTTGAGCGATTTGGCGAGGATCCGCGCGATGGTGGTCTTGCCGACGCCGCGGGTGCCGGTGAACAGGTAGGCGTGGTGCACGCGGCCGGAATCAAGTGCGTGCGTGAGCGCCCGCACGACGTGTTCCTGCCCGACCAGCTCACTGAACTGCCTGGGGCGCCATTTGCGGGCGAGGACCTGATAACTCATCGGACACAGTCTTGCGGCGAAAACCCATTGTGCCAAGACCGGGGCTCCATACCAAGCGCACGAGGGTTTTCTTGTACGCGCAGCCAGCGCCCGCTATCCTGCGCAGTTCGCCGCGGAGGTAATGCGGCGCGGAGAGGTGTCCGAGCGGTCGAAGGAGCACGCCTGGAAAGTGTGTAAGCGGCTAAACCCCGCTTCGCGGGTTCGAATCCCGCCCTCTCCGCCAGTTCAAGCAAAGTCATGGTGGCCCCGTTGGTGCCTCCGCGACGCTAGATCGAAAACCCCGCCAGGGCCGGAAGGCAG
>CAZAXF010000068.1:3421-9167 GCA_964489055.1 uncultured Rhodanobacter sp.
CAACGGTATCGGTTGACGCGTGCGCCGGAGATCCGCTGACGGGGCTGCCGCCATTCGAAGTATTGCGCAAGCAACCATCCATGGTGCGGGGCGCCGGCCCGGCCATCCCTGGCCGGGCGCTCACCGGTGCGCGCGATGCCCCCGGCATCGCGCAAACGCACCGCTTCGCCCTCCGCGACGCTAGATCGAAAACCCCGCCAGGGCCGGAAGGCAGCAACGGTATCGGTTGACGCGTGCGCCGGAGATCCGCTGACGGGGCTGCCGCCATTTTCACACCGTGTGGAATTTCATGGCCTCGATCGCCGGAAAGGCTCGTGCGCGAAGCGCACGCTACCCGCCTGCGCCGGCCTCCGGATGCAGCCACTCCGATTCGCCCTCGGCGTAGTGTTCGCGTTTCCAGATCGGCACGCGCGCCTTGACCTCGTCGATCAGGTAGCGGCAGGCATCGAATGCGGCGGCGCGGTGGCCGGCGGAGGCGCCGGCCCACACCGCGACTTCGCCCAGCGCCAGGTCGCCGACGCGGTGTACACACACGATGCGTTCGACGGCAAACCGCGCGCGGGCTTCGTCCACGATGCGCCGGCCCTCGGCTTCGGCCAGATCCACGTAGGCCTGGTAGGACAGCCCGTGCACCGCGCGCCCGTCGTTGTGGTCGCGCACGCGGCCTTCGAAGCAGACCACCGCGCCGGCACCGCGCGCTTCCAGCGCCCGGCGCAACGCTGCGGTATCGAGCGTGGCTTCGCTGATCGAGAACCCGTCCATCAGCCGCCGCTCACCGGGGGCATGAAGACCACCTCGTCGTTGTCGGCCAGGCGGTGTTCCCAGTCGGTGAATTCGCCGTTGACCGCGACGCGCAGGCGCCCGGCGGCAAACGTGAACCCGTGCCGCGCCGACAATTCGGCGTACAGCGCACGCACATCCGGGGCCGTGCTGGCCACGGTTTCCGCCGAACAGCCGGCCGCGTCACGCAGGGAGGCAAAGTACAACAATCGATAATTCATGGGTCCACACCACTGCCGGACACGGCCTTGCCGGCCTTCACCGTCCGCCTGCCGCCGGACTTGTCCAGCAGCCGGACGCCTTCGATCACGATTTCGTGCGACAGCGCCTTGCACATGTCATACACCGTCAGCGCCGCCACGGTCGCGCCGGTCAGGGCTTCCATCTCGACGCCGGTCTTGCTGGTGATCGCGACTTCGCAGCGTATCGCAAGTTCGGTTCCGGTGGCGAAATCGGCCTCGATGCGGCAGCGCTCGATGGCCAGCGGATGGCAGAACGGAATCAGTTCGTGGGTGCGCTTGGCCGCCATGGTGCCGGCGACGATCGCGGTGTCGATCACCGGGCCCTTGGGTGAGCGCATGCCGCCTTCGCGCAGGGTCTCCGCGACTGCCGCGGGGAAACGGACCACGGCTTCGGCCACGGCGACGCGCCGCGTCACGGCCTTGTCGCCCACGTCCACCATGCGCGGGCGGTTGGCGGGGTCGATGTGGGGCAATGATGCGGGCTTGGGCATGGGTGCTCGCCGGAAAACCGTTCCCGGCATCCATTGTCGTCGGGATGCATGATCGCAGTGCGTGCGGCGCAGGGAAAGGCCCCGGGTTCCGGGTTCTGCCCGCGCAGAGCGCGGGCAGCCCCGGAATGACGATAAGGGAGTGATACGTGGGGGCTTCAGGCACGCGGCCCATGCCACCGGCGCGAGGCGCCCGTCACCCGCCGATCCGGTACATCTCGACATGTTCGAGCACGCCGGCGGCGCGCAGTTCCGCGCGGCGTTCGCTGTAGCGGTCGCCGCGGTGGCTCCAGATGCCGGCGACGGTGCTGCGCAGTGCCTCGTCGGACTCGCCGCCGCGCAGCAGCGCGCGCAGGTCGTGGCCGGCGTGGGCGAACAGGCAGGTATACAGCCTGCCATCTGCGGACAGCCGCGCGCGGGTGCAGCCGCCGCAGAACGGTTCGGTGACCGAGTTGATGAAGCCGATCTCGCCGGCGCCGTCGCGGAAGCGCCAGCGGCGCGAGGTGGACGACGCCTTGCGCGGCAGGGCCTCCAGCGGCCAGCGCGCGTCGATGCGGCGGACCAGTTCGGCGCCGGGCACCACGCGGTCGTTGCGCCAGCCGTTGACGGTGCCAACGTCCATGTATTCGATGAAGCGCACGATGTGCCCGCTGCCGCGGAAGCGCTCGACCAGGTCCGGCACGCCGTCATCGTTGACGCCGCGCATCACCACGCAGTTGATCTTCAGCGGCGCCAGCCCCGCCCGCTCGGCCGCGGCGATGCCGGCTTCCACCTGGGCGAGCTCGCCGCGCCCGCCAGACATGCGGCGGAAGAGATCCGGGTCGGCGCTGTCCATGCTGACGGTGACCCGACGCAGCCCGGCCTCGCGCAGCGGCTGCGCGAACTTGGGCAAAAGCACGCCGTTGGTGGTCAGCGCCAGGTCCTCGACACCTTCGATCGCGGCCAGCCGCGCCACCAGTTCGGGCAGGCCGCGCCGCAGCAGCGGCTCGCCGCCGGTCAGGCGCAGCTTGCGCACGCCCAGCGACACGAATGCCCGGGCGATGCGCTCGATTTCATCGAAATCCAGCCGGTCGCGGGCGCGCAGGAAGGCGTGGTCGGCCGGATAGGCGTCTTCCGGCATGCAGTAGGGGCAGCGGAAGTTGCAGCGATCGATCACCGAGATGCGAAGGTCCGCCAGCGCGCGTCCCAGTGCGTCCGGCGGCGCGGCCGTTCGTTGCAGTGCCACGGGCGCTTCGGGCTTCATCAACCGGCCTCGGCCCGCACCGGGTGCGGGATGTGCAGCGGATAGCGGCCGTCGGGAACCGCCACGCGGAAACCCCGGGCACGCAGGATCTTGGCATCCTCCTCGCTGGAGTAGTGGTACAGCAGCAAGCGTTCGCGCAGCGCTTCAGGGTACTCGCGCTCGATGTCGTCGGCGCCGGTGTGCGAGGGGTTGCCGACAAGCGTGCAATCGTGCGCGACCAGGGTGTGTTCGTCGGCATGCTCGGCCAGGACCTCCGGGATCGGTCGGGTGTCGCCGGTCCACACGAAACTGCCGCGCAGCGCCACGCCGAAGGAAGTGCCCGGCACGTGGTGACGGGTCGCGAACACGTCGAACCACCAGCCGTCCAGCCAGAACCCGCGCGACAGTGGTACCAGGTGGAATCCTTCCCAGAAGTTGGCCCCGCCCTCGGCCACCGCGTTCGGGTAATCGGCCACGCGCGATTGCAGGATCGGCACCAGGTTGGCGTGCATGAACAGCCTGGTACGTCCGCGCAGCGCCGTGTCGAACCAGGCCGCGTGGAACAGGCGTTCCAGCCCCGCGACGTGGTCCATGTGGCCGTGGGTGATGAAAACCGCCCGCGGCAGCGCGCCGTAGCAGCGCAGGTAGTGGTCCAGGGTGCCGGGGCCGCAGTCGATCAGCAGCAGCGGCTTGCCGTCGCGCTCGACCACCGCGCCGGAGGAGCCAAGGTCGATGGCGCTGGCCGCACCGGTGCCGAGCACGTGCAGCGACCACACGCCGGCTTCCCGGTCGCTGGCGGGTGATGCGTCCCCGGCTGCCTGTGTGGTGGTCTTCTTCATGAACCGGTTCCAGAGCCGCGTTCGTAACCGCGCATCAGGGGCGCCCAGATCTCGCGATCCAGCACCGCCTCGTCGCGGTCGCAGGTGCCGACCTTCAACAGCGACCGCTTGAGGCGCGCCAGGTTGGCGAGTTTCCACGCGGTCCCCGTTGCACGAATTTCCCCCCGGTCGAAATCTATCAGCCACAGGCGGTCGTTGGCCATGAGGATATTGTGTGCGTTCAGGTCGGCGTGATCCACGCCCTGGGCGTGGAACCGGGCCACCAGTGCACCGACCCTTTCCGCGAGATCGGCATCGAAGTGCCCCTCGGCGATGATGCCGGTCAACGTGATGGCGTCCTCGATGGTGCGGGTGATGAGGTCGGCGGTGTAGTACACGCCGCGCCGCAGGTAGCGTGCCGCGATCGGCTCGGGTACCGGCAATCCGCGCCGGGCAAGCTCGGCGAGCAGGCGGAATTCGGCGAAGCCGCGGCTGCGCGCGCGCCCGTTCCAGACGTAGCGATCGCCCAGCAGCGGCGCCATCCAGCCGCCGCGGTGGTAGTGGCGAAGGACGCATGGACCCACCGGGGTCGCGAGGAACGCGACGCCGTTGCGGCCGCCGCCCACGCTGCGCAATCCGCCGCGCGCCTCCCACCAGTCGCGTTCGAACCACTCGATCGTCGGTGCCTGCGGCAGGTTGGCGTCATACACCATCGCGCCGTTGCCGGATGCGACAATGCGCGCATCGACAACGTGGTCTTCAGCCTCGGGAACCGTGGACACACTCACCCGCGAAGTGTAGCAAGCCTGATGCCCTCCCCTCCGCAATCGCTGTGCCTGCTGCGCACCTCCGCGCTCGGCGACGTGACCCACGTGGTGCCGCTGGTGCGCACGTTGCAGGACGCGTGGCCCGCGACCTCCCTGACGTGGATCGTGGGCAAGCTGGAGCACAAGCTGGTCGGCGACCTTCCGGATGTCGAATTCGTGGTGTTCGACAAGGCCGCCGGCCTGGCGGGCTTCCGCAAGGTGCGCGCGGCGCTTTCCGGACGACGCTTCGATGCCCTGCTGCACATGCAGGTGGCGCTGCGTGCCAATCTCCTGAGCCTTGCGGTGCGCGCGCGCCGCCGCATCGGCTACGACCGCGCGCGATCGAAGGATCTGCACGGCTGCTTCGTGCGCGAACGCATCCCCGCGCGTCGGGGACGGCACGTACTGGATGCGATCGGCAGTTTCGTCGAACCGCTGGGGCTCGCCCAGACCCGGGTCCGCTGGGACATCCCGATTCCGGACGAGGCGCGGGCCTGGGCGGCGGAACAATGGCCGGACGATGGCCAGCCGGCGCTGGTGGTCTCGCCCGCTTCCAGCCATGTGCTTCGCAACTGGCGCGCCGAACGCTACGCGGCGGTGGCCGACCACGCGGCCCAGGCGTTGCACATGCGCGTGGTGCTGACCGGCGGCCCGTCGGCAGCCGAACGTGCCTTGGGTGATGCGATCCTGGCGGCGATGCGCACGCAGCCACTGGACCTGATCGGCAAGGACACCCTGAAGCGGGCACTGGCGCTGTATACGCGCGCGGCGATCGTGCTGACGCCGGACTCGGGCCCGATGCACATGGCCAACGCCGTGGGTGCACGCGTGCTGGGCCTGCACGCGGCCAGCAACGCCGCGCGCTCGGGTCCGTATTCCGATCGCCGCTGGTGCGTGGACCGCTACGACGCCGCCGCGCGCGAATTCCTGCACAAACCCGCCGCGGACATCCCCTGGGGTACCAAGATCGAGTACTCCGGCGTCATGGACCTGGTCACCGTCGATGACGTCATCGAACGCCTGGAGGCCGCGTTGCGCACACCGCCGGAAGGCTGACGCAGCGGAAAGGCCATTGGCCACGGATTTGCACGGATGCCCACGGATTCAAGCTCCAATCCGTGAAATCCGTGTTCATCCGTGGCAGAAATACTCTGTAGCGTGCGCTCTGCGCACGACCGCACCGCCGATTCGACGCATCCACCAATCGTGCATGGAGCGCACGCTACGGCACGACGAGCACCGGAAGCCATTGGCCACGGATCTGCACGGATGTTCACGGATGCAAGCTCCAATCCGTGAAAATCCGTGTTCATCCGTGGCAAAAATGCTCTGTAACGTGCGCTCTGCGCACGACCGCACCGCCGATTCGACGCATCCACCAATCGTGCAT
>CAZAXF010000068.1:9267-13997 GCA_964489055.1 uncultured Rhodanobacter sp.
GGATGTTCACGGATACAAGCTTCAATCCGTGAAAATCCGTGTTCATCCGTGGCAAAAATGCTCCTCCGGCCCCCCAATCCGCCGTACGCTCAACCCGCGCCGTAATCCTGGTAGCTCTTTTCTTCCACCAGCCGCGACCCGAGCTTCAGGTTGATCGCGCGTTTGACCGCCGCGCGCTTGTCGTTGGTGTGGTACACGGCGCGCGCCAGCTCGATGAAGCGCTCGCCGAAGTCGCGGTCGCGCTCCTTGACGCGGATTTCGTCCTCGATGTCCCACAGCGCCTCGTTGATGCGCTTGAGTTCGGCCCGCTCGGCGGCGATGTCGGTGCGTGAATGCTCGTCGGCATCCCACAGACGGTTCAGCAACTGCAGTTCGTCGCGCACGTTGGCCAGCTTGGCGGCATCGCCGATGCGCTCGGACTTGATTTCGAGGATGGTGATCTTGTCGATCAGTTCACCATAGGAAACCGGCGCGGAGATCAGGTCCATCACGGTGTCTTCCGGAAAAGTTCCCCCGAGCGTAACAACTCCACGCGCTTCTGACACCTGCCCCTTGCAATGCGCGCCCGCCGCCCCAACTGCCAAAGACATACGGCATCCATTTACGGTACCGGGAGGCAAGCGCATGAAGATCCTGATGGTGCTGACTTCGCATGGTCAGCTTGGTGACACGGGCAAGGCGACGGGTTTGTGGCTCGAAGAGCTCGCTTCGCCCTGGTATGAGTTCAAGGATGCCGGCGCCGAGGTCACGCTGGCCTCGCCCAGGGGCGGGCAGCCGCCCATCGACCCGGCCAGTGAACAGGACGACAACCAGACCGAAGCAACCCGACGGTTCCACGCCGACAAGGCCGCCATGGACGCGCTGGCGCGAACGCAGAAGCTGTCGGACATCAACGCCGACTCCTTTGACGCGGTGTTCTACCCCGGCGGCCACGGGCCGTTGTGGGACCTGGCAGATGACGAGGATTCGCGCATCCTGATCGACAAGATCTACGCTGCCGGCAAGCCCGTCGCCGCGGTCTGCCACGGTGTCGCGGCGCTCAGGAACGCGCTCGGTCCGTTCGGCATCACGCTGGTGCGCGGCAAGCCGGTCACCGGATTCTCCAACTCCGAGGAGGAGGAGGCCGGGCTCGCCGAGGTGGTGCCGTTCCGGGTGGAAGACATGCTCAAGGAACGAGGCGGTGAATACTCCAAGGCCGAGAACTGGCAGCCGCACGTGCTGGTCTCGGGCAACCTGATCACCGGTCAGAATCCCGCATCCTCGGCGGGTGCGGCCAAGGCCGTGCTGCAACAGCTCAAGCAGCCCGGCAAGGCCGCCGCATGAGCGGCGCACTGGCGGGAAAGGTCGCGCTGGTCAGCGGCGCGTCGTCGGGCATCGGCGAGGCCACGGCGCGGGAGCTGGCCCGGCACGGCGCGCGGGTCGCTGTTGCCGCGCGCCGCCGTGATCGTCTCGACGAACTGGTGAAGGGCATCGAACAGGACGGCGGCCAGGCGCTCGCCGTGGTGGCCGACTTTTCCGATGTCGCCCAGGCGAAGGCCGCGGTGGCCGCGACCGAGGAAAACTTCGGTCGGCTGGACATCCTGGTCAACAACGCCGGCGTGATGTACCTGGAACCGATCGACGGCGCCGACCTGGATCGCTGGCGGCACATGCTGGAACTCAACGTGCTGGGCCTGATCGCCGCCACCCAGGCGGCCCTGCCCGGGATGCGCCGGCGCCGCGACGGCCACATCGTCAACGTGTCCTCGACCGCCGGACGCATCGCGGCGGCCACCACCGGCGGATACGCGGCCACCAAGTTCGGCGTGGTCGGTTTTTCCGAATCGCTGCGCAAGGAAGCGTTCAGGGACAACATCCGCGTCACCGTGATCGAACCCGGCGTGGTCGAGACCGAGCTGCGTGAGCACATCGCGCACGCCGAGACGCAGCGCAGGATGAACGACTGGGCCGACTCGATGCGCCAGCTCCAGGGCGACGACGTGGCGCGCACCATCGCCTTCTGCGTGACCCAGCCCGACCACGTCAACATCAACGAAATCCTGATGCGGCCGACCGACCAGGAACGATGAGTCCCCCCCGGCGCTCAGCGCGATGCCGCGGGTGCCGCCGAGGCAGCCGATTTCTGGGTGAAGGGATCGATCCCGGCCGGCGCCGGCACGGTCTTCAGGAACTTCGGGGCGCGGCGCGCATGCGTGGCCTGCTCGTATGCGTAGGCGATCCCGATCAGCGTGGGCTCGCTCCACTTGCGCCCGAAGAACAACATCCCGACCGGCAGGCCGTGCACGAATCCCGCCGGCACCGTGATTGATGGATAGCCCGCCACCGCAGCAGGCCCATACGCCGAAGGTGAGCCAGGATCGCCGTTGACCAGGTCGATCGGCCACGCCGGGGCCTGCGCCGGCGCCAGCAGCGCATCGAGGTGGTGCTTGTTCATCGCCGCATCGATGCCTTCCGGGCCCGCCAGCTTTTCCAGCTTCGCCAGCGCATCGCGATAGGCCTTGTCGGTCAGCGGTCCCTTGGCTTCAGCCTCGATGAACAGTTCCTGCCCGAACCAGGGCATCTCCTCGGCCGCGTGCGCCTTGTTGAAGGCGATCAGGTCGGCCAGCGAATGCACAGCGAGCCCCTTGCGGGTGGCGAGGTAGGCGTTGATGTCGTGCTTGAACTGGTACAGCAGCACGGTCATCTCGGCCTTCCCGTAAGCGTGGACGTGCGGAATTTCGACCGGATCGACAATGGTGGCGCCGTGCGCGCGCAGCACCGCGATCGTTTGCTCCAGCAATTTGGTGACGGCAGGACCGTCATGCGACAACGCGCGCACCACGCCGATGCGCTTGCCCTTCAGGGCATCCGGATCGAGGAACTTCGTGTAGTCCGTGGCGTGCCGGTCGGCATTCCGGGTCGCCGGATCACGCGGATCGCTGCCCGCGATCGCCGCCAGCACGATCGCGGCGTCGCGCACGTCGCGCGCCATCGGCCCTGCGGTGTCCTGGGTCGAACTGATCGGCACGATCCCTGCCCGGCTCACCAGCCCCACCGTGGGCTTGATGCCGACGATGCCGTTGGCCGCCGACGGGCAGATGATCGAACCGTTGGTCTCGGTGCCGATCGCGACGGTGGTGAACCCGGCCGCCACCGCCGCCGCCGAGCCCGCGCTGGAGCCGCAGGCGCTGCGGTCCAGCACGTAGGGGTTGCGGGTCAATCCGCCACGCGCGCTCCAGCCGCTGGAGGAATGCGTGGAACGGAAGTTCGCCCATTCGCTGAGGTTGGCCTTGCCCAGGATCACCGCACCGGCCGCACGTAGCTTCGCCGCCACCGTCGCATCGCGCGGCGCCGGCGCGCCCAGGAGTGCCAGCGAACCCGCAGTGGTCGGCATCCTGTCACCGGTGTCGATGTTGGCCTTCAGCAGCACCGGAATGCCCCACAGCGGCTCGTGCGCGCCATTCTTGCGCGCGGCATCCCTTTTGCCGGCGATCGACAGCGCATCCGGATTCGGCTCGATCACCGAATTGACCCGCGGCCCTGCCTGGTCGAGCTTGCCGATGCGCGTGATGAAATCCTGCGTCAACTGCACCGAATCCAGTGACCCGTCGTGCATCCGGCCCTGCACCTGCGCAATGCTCGCCAGCGTTGCCGACGCCGAGGCCACCGGTGCCGCCGCATCGCCGGCCCGTGCCACCCCGGCGCACGACACGCCAACCACCACCGTCAACGCCACAAACCCCGGCAACTTGCACATGCTTGTCTCCTCCGGAAACGCAAATTACGTCATCACGGCCCGGGCCTCAAGCGACAACCGGATCAGGGCTGTTCCTCGGCCACGCTGGCGATGCAAAGCGCCCCCTGCCCCAGTCATTCCGGGGCCATCGCTGGTTTCATCGGCGATGGAACCCGGAATCCAGCTCTTCGCATCGACTGCCGAGAGCTGGATTCCGGGTTCTCCCTCCGGGAGCCCCGGAATGACGAACTTGGTGAATGTCATGCCAGCACCAACTGGCTGAGGAACAGCCCTGATCAGGAGCGACAATGCACCGGCAATCACTTCGACGCCAAAAGTCATACCGACAAGGGGTCCTCTTTTCACGCATTTCCAAACCCTCAACCGGCGCTTACTCGCGCCATCCCTGGCGCTCGCCCGTGGGCCGGCTCGCGCCGTTCACGGCCGATCCAGTCGGCCGTAGTCGCGCCACCCCCGATCAGACGCATTTCGGGGGCAGGCTCTCCTCCCGAAGGGAAAAGGGAACACCGGTTGAGGGTCAGTGCTGAGCGAAGGCACTCCCGACTGCCGTTGTCACCAGCACCTCCGGCACGTATCATGGACGGTCCTCTGCCGCACGCTGACAGTTTGAGGAGAGGTGGCAGACTGGTCGACGAATTTGTCAGGAACAAATTCGGACAGCCCCCGGATCAAGTCCGGGGCAGGCTCCGGGCTGGCCCCGAACGAAGTGAGGGGTGAGTCTCAGGGATGAGACGAACACAAAATCGCCGGGAGCGATTTTGGACAGCCAAAGGGCTGGCCCCGAACGAAGTGAGGGGTGAGTCTCAGGGATGAGACGAACATATGCGCCGGACGAACCGCCACGCCGCCGCGCGCTGACAGTTTGAGGAGAGGTGGCAGAGTGGTCGAATGCGCCGGACTCGAAATCCGGTTTACGGGTCTCCCGTAACGTGGGTTCGAATCCCACCCTCTCCGCCAGAAACGCAAGACGCCCCGCAAGGGGCGTTTTGTGTTT
>CAZAXF010000069.1:0-13649 GCA_964489055.1 uncultured Rhodanobacter sp.
TCCAGCAGCGCGATCTGGTCGATCGCATCCTTGACGATGATTCCGGTGGTGTGCAGCTTTTCACCGGCGTCGGCCTTTTTCTCCAGCACCCGCACCCGCAATCCGGCACGCGCCAGGACGGTGGCGCACGCCAGCCCGGCGAAGCTTGCGCCCACGATCACGCAGTCGAACCGGGATCCTGCGGATGCAGCCATGGGTGTCGCAACCTGCGTGGATGTTTTCCCACTATAACCACGTCGTCGGACGCTGTTTGCCCTGCGCACCGTGCCGCACCACCGCAACATGTCCAGGCCGATGCCACCATGCCAACCCGCAGGGCGGGAGCAGCCGCGCAGCGGCGTATCCCGCCGGAGCAGCCGCGCAGTGGCGTATCCCGCCGACGCAACCACGTAGCGGCGTATCCGGTCGCACGCGATCACGCCTGGCGTGATCCGCTTTGCCGGGATGGCGGGATTCGCTGCGCTCCTCCCGCCCTACAGCCCCTCACTCAACGATGCAGCCGTCGGTTGTCGGGAGCATTCCAGTTCGCTTGGCGGTTACCTCCGGCGCCTGTGGCGCCAGCGCACCAGCGTGCGTCGAACCCGCACGATCGCCACGCGCACCGGCAGGCGCAGGAAGGGGACGTCCAGTGCCAGCAGCAGCAAGCCCGGAATCAGCATCCAGAAGCCGAGTATCGGAAGGAATCCCAGCAGTCCGCCGGCCACCAGGACCAGGCCGATCGGCACCCGCACCCAGCGCGACGAGGGCTTGCGCAGCCAGCCCAGCGTGCGCGCAGCCCATTGCGGGAACCGGCGCTGCCAGCGGTCCAGATGACGGTCGAGGCGCCGCTTGTGCCTGTCGATCACGTCCCCATGGTCCCATGCGAACGCCGAGCGGCAGGTGAACGCGGCCATCGCGGCGAGCCCGTCCGACGACCCGTGCCGACTCCGGCTATAGTTGCCGGGCACGGTGGGAGGGACCGAACGTGATCGGTACCGTGATGGCGAAACGCGACTGCAACCGCATCTGCCGGAGGCCACGGCCGCTTGGCAGCGCGCACACGTGCGCGGGTTGCGGCCCGGAGGTCGCCACGCGCGGGCACCCGGCCCGGGCCTTCATTCTCCGTGCCCATTGTTTTCCAACCGGACGGAGACGCGCACATGTTCATCGATCCAGCATGCCAGGACTTCATTCACCCTGCCCACTTCATGTTTTTCGTCGAGGCCGCGAAAAGATTCCAGTGCCACATCCTGGTACGCAAGACCGGAAGGTACTCGATCCGCTGGATGGGCAAGCCGGGATATACCGGAAAACGTATCGACATGAAGGCCAAGACGGCCAACGCGGAGAACCACCCACTGGCGGGGCTGGTGTGCTCCCCGTGGCTGCGACCAGAGGCGTTCACGGCCGAGCGGCTGGTCGAGGCACGGAAATGGTGGATGAAATCGCGGAACGTGATCACCGAGCCGCCCGACGGTGCCGGCCTGGACGCCGGAAGCCACGGAAGACAGTTTCGCACGCCCTACGTGGTGCAGACCAGGCGCGGCGATCCACGCTACGGTTGCCTCGCCTTCGTCGAAAGCGGGCTGGTCCGGCCGCGCTACATCCACGGTGACTACGACCTGTTCGCGATCGTGCCCGCGGGAAAGAAATTCAACGCCGAAAGCGCGCACCTGCGGGCAAACAAGATGTTCATGGAAAGCATCGCGATGCCCGGTTCGCTGGGCCTGGAAGAGAAGCTGCAGAGGCAGCCGGCGAACTTCGAGGGGCCGTTGGCGTTCCAGGTGTCCACGTTCCTCAACGTGCAGATCGCGGCCGGCAGCCCGGACCTGCTCGGTGCGCTGCTGGTCAACCACGGCGAACAGATCAACCATCGCAAAGCCACCCCCGACCCGGGCGCCCTGTACACGGCCGACGGTCGACGCACCAGGCCCGACATCCTGGAGCCCCCGGAATACGAGGAAGTGCTTGCGGTCATGGCGCATCCGGATGCGCGAGGCCGGCAGGCCGTGGTCCTGCACGACCGTGCCGAACACGATGCGCTCTACCGCCAGGCCAGGCCGCGGCGCACCCGCAACTTCAACGCAGGCCGGCGTTGATCTTCACCAGCATCGCGCTGCCCGGGCACAGCTCGCGCTCGCCCAGGGTGTTGAACGCCACCGGCGCGGTGTCCAGGTGCGCATGCAGGTCGGGGGCCTCGGGATCGACGTACAGCAGCCCGGTGACGATCTCGCCGCGCGCCTGGCGTTCGTGCAGGTAGTTCATCGCGCCCACGCGATCGCCGGTATCGTGACCCCCGGGAAGCTTGCGCAGGTGCAGCACGCTGCCGTCGTGCTGGCGCACTTCGCGCACCTCGCCAGGCGGATAGTCCACGGTGATTTCCGAACGCTGCGGGATGAAATCCATGCGGCACAACGCATGGTTGTGCTCGCGCACGAAGTCGTAGCTCTTGGTGCTGCCCTCGTGGTTGTTGAAGGCCACGCACGGGCTGATCACGTCCACGAATGCCGCGCCCCTGTGGCTCATCGCGGCCTTCAGGATCGGCACCAGTTGCGCCTTGTCACCGGAAAAACTGCGCGCCACGAAACTCGCGCCCAGTTGCAGCGCCATGCCGACCATGTCCACCGGCGCATCGGTGTTGATGGCACCCTTCTTGGACTTGCTGCCCTGGTCGGCGGTGGCGGAAAACTGGCCCTTGGTGAGCCCGTACACACCGTTGTTCTCGACGATGTAGACCATGTCCACGCCGCGCCGGATCGCGTGCACGAACTGGCCGATTCCGATCGACGCCGAGTCGCCGTCACCGGAAATCCCCAGGTACAGCAACTCGCGGTTGGCGAGGTTGGCACCAGTCAGCACCGAGGGCATGCGCCCGTGCACCGCGTTGAAGCCGTGCGAGGCCGACAGGAAGTACGTCGGGGTCTTGGAACTGCAGCCGATGCCTGAGATCTTGGCCACGCGGTGCGGCTGGATGTCCAGCTCCCAGCAGGCCTGGATGATCGCCGCGGAAATCGAGTCGTGGCCGCAGCCGGCGCACAGGGTGGAAATCGCGCCCTCGTAATCGCGACGCAGGAAGCCCACGCGATTGCGTTGCAGCGAGGGGTGATGGAGTTTGGGTTTGGGTAGATAGGTCATGGGTTGATCCAGAACGCGCAGGGCGGACACCGTCCGCCGTACCGGCGCAACAGGCGGGCATTGCCCGCCCTACGCCACCTTGCCACTCCTCAACCGCGCCACGTCCGCGACCCCCATGTATTCGCCGATCGCGCGGGCGATGAAGCGCGCGGTGATCGGGGTGCCGTCGTAGTGCAGGATCGGCACCAGCCGCGCCGGGTCGATCCCGAATTGTTCGATCAGCAGGCCGCGCAGTTGCCCGTCGCGGTTCTGCTCGACCACGAACACCTGCTCGTGCGCCTCGATGAATTCGCGCACGGCATCGGCGAAGGGATGACCGCGCACCCGCAGCGCGTCGATGTGCATGCCGGCGGAGTCGAGCTGGTCGATGGCCTCGGCCATCGAGGGCGCGGTCGAACCGAAATGAATCGCCCCGTGCCGGGCTGCGTGCGGCGCGCGATGCACGATCGGCTGCGGCAGCAGTGTTTTCGCCGTATCCAGCTTGCGCTCGAGGCGTTGCATGTTCTCGATGTAGTCCTCGCCCTTTTCCGAATACCTGGCGTCGGCGTTCTTGCTGGTGCCGCGGGTGAAGAAACCGCCGCGGGTCGGGTGGGTGCCGGGATAGGTGCGGTATGGAACGCCATCGCCGTCCACGTCGCGGTAACGGCCGAATGCCTTGCCCGCTTCCAGTTCCTCGGCGCTCAGCACCTTGCCGCGGTCGTAGCGGCGCTCATCGTCCCATTCGAACGGTTTGCACAGGCGCTGGTTCATGCCGATGTCGAGGTCGCTCAGCATGAACACGGGGGTCTGCAGACGATCGGCCAGGTCCAGCGCCTTCGCCGCGAACTCGAAGCATTCGTGCGGGTCTTCCGGGAACAGCAGCACGTGCCGGGTGTCGCCGTGCGAGGCGTGTGCGCAGAACGTGACGTCGGCCTGCTGGGTGCGGGTGGGCATGCCGGTCGAGGGCCCGCCGCGTTGCACGTCCACCAGCGTCACCGGAATCTCGGCGAAATAGGCCAGCCCGATGATCTCGTTCATCAGCGAAATGCCGGGGCCGGACGTTGCCGTGAACGCGCGCGCGCCGTTCCAGCCGGCGCCGGTGACGATGCCGATGGAAGCGATCTCGTCCTCGGCCTGCACGATCGCGTAGCGGTGCTTGCCGGTTTCGGGATCGACGCGGAGCTTTGCGCAGTACTTCTGGAAGGCCTCGGCGAGCGACGAAGACGGTGTGATCGGATACCACGCGCACACCGTGGCGCCGCCGTAGACCATGCCGCGCGCGGCCGCGCTGTTGCCGTCCACGAAGATCCGGTCACCCACGGCGTCGCGACGCTCGACATGCAGGCCGATCGGGTCCAGGTGTTCCCCGGCGTAGACGCGCCCGAGATCCAGGGCCTGCACGTTGGGTTCCTGCAGCGCCGGCTTGCGCTTGTACTGCTCGCCGATCAAGCCGACGATCACGTCTCGCTCGATCCCGAGCAATACCGACAGCGCGCCCAGGTACATGATGTTCTTGAACAGTTGCCGCTGGCGCGGATCGTCCCAGGTTTCGGTCGCGATGCGGGTCAACGGCACGCCGATCACGGTGATGTCGTCGCGGAATTTCGTCCTGGGCAGCGGCTTGGAACTGTCGTAGAAGAGATAGCCGCCCGGCGCCAGGCCCTTGACGTCCTCATCCCAGGTCTGCGGGTTCATCGCCACCAGAAGGTCGTAGCCGCCACGCCGCCCCAGCCAGCCCTGCTCGGAGACACGCACCTCGTACCAGGTCGGCAGGCCCTGGATGTTGGAGGGGAAGATGTTGCGTGGGCTGACCGGCACGCCCATGCGCAGGATGCACTTGGCGAACAGCTCGTTGGCGGACGCCGAGCCCGAGCCGTTGATGTTGGCGAACTTGACGACGAAGTCGTTGGTGGCGGTGATGGCGGTCATCGGCAGAGACCATTCCCTGCACGCAGCCGGAAGGGTCGCCCCCTCACCCCGACCCTCTCGCCAAAAGCCCTCCCCTTCAGCGGGAGGGTTGGGTGGGGGTGGGTTTGATGTCGATGAACAACACGGGAACCCATCCCCACCCCGGCCCTCCCCTTGAAGGGGAGGGAGAAAAGCGGGGGCCTCCCCTTGAAGGGGAGGGAGAAAAGCGCGGGCCTCCCCTTGAAGGGGAGGGAGAAAAGCGGGGGCCTCTCCTCGACGGGGAGGGGGAACAGCAACGCCGCGGCAACGGAATGCATCATGCCGCCACCTTCTTCTTGCCGGGCTTCGCCGAGTAGTCCTCGCCGCGGCCGGCGTAGGATTCGGCGAACAGGAAGCGGCGCATGTCCCAGGCGCCGGTGGGGCAGCGTTCGGCGCACAGGCCGCAGTGCAGGCAGACGTCCTCATCTTTCACCATCACCCGTCCGGTCTTGACGGGTCCGGACACATACAGGTCCTGCTCGGTATTTTCCGCCGGCGCGGTGAGGCGGGTGCGAAGGGCCTCCTCGTTGCCGTTCTGCGTGAAGGTGATGCAGTCCATCGGGCACACGTCCACGCAGGCGTCGCATTCGATGCAGATGTCCTTGGTGAACACGGTCTGCACGTCGCAGTTGAGGCAACGCTGGGCTTCCTTCCAGGCATTCTCGATGTCGTAGCCCAGCTCGACTTCCTGCCTGATGTTGGTGAGGGTCTTTTCCTTGGGCGCCCACGGCACCACGTAGCGCTCGTCGGGCGAGATGTCGTTGTCGTAGCTCCACTCGTGGATGCCCATCTTCTGCGAGACAAGATTCGTCAACGGCGGTGGCCGCTTGCGCACATCCTCGCCCTGCAGGAAGTTGTGGATCGACACCGCCGCCTGGTGGCCGTGCTCGACCGCCCAGATGATGTTCTTCGGGCCGAACGCGGCATCGCCGCCGAAGAACACCTTCGGATTGGTCGATTGCATGGTCAGCTTGTCGAGCTGGGGCATGCCCCATTCGTCGAACTCGATACCGAGTTCGCGCTCGATCCACGGGAAGGCGTTTTCCTGCCCGATCGCGACCAGCACTTCGTCGCATTCGATCAAGCGGTCCGGCTCGCCGGTCGGCAGCAGCTTGCGCTTGCCGTCGCTGTACTCGGCGCGCATCGGCGTGAACCACATCCCGGTCAGCCTGCCGTCCTCGTGCACGACGGATTTCGGGTTCAACCAGTTGAGGATTTCCACGCCCTCGTGCTCGGCGTCCTCCTTTTCCCAGGGACTGGCCTTCATTTCCTCGTAGCCCGAGCGCACGATCACCTTGACGTCCTCGCCGCCGAGGCGCCGCGCGCTGCGGCAGCAGTCCATCGCGGTGTTGCCACCGCCGAGTACCAGCACGCGCCTGCCAACCTTCTTCACGTGCCCGAAGTACACCGAGGCCAACCATTCGATGCCGACGTGGATCTTCGCGGCCGCCTCGTCGCGCCCGGGTACGTGCAGGTCGCGCCCGCGCGGCGCGCCGCAGCCGACGAAGACCGCGTCGAAGTCTTCGGCCAACAGTGACTTCATTGAATCGATCGGGTGGTTGCCGACCAGCTCCACGCCGAGGTCGAGGATGTAGCCGACCTCCTCGTCGATCACCGACTCCGGCAACCGGAAACGCGGCACCTGGGTGCGCATGAAGCCGCCGCCTTTCGCGTCGGTCTCGAAGATCGTGACCTTGTAGCCCACCGGCGCCAGGTCGCGCGCCAGCGCCAGCGATGCGGGCCCCGCACCGACGCAGGCGATGCGGAATTTTTCCGTTCCCGGGACTGGATCGGGCAACCGCTCTCGCATGCGTTCGTCGATGTCGCCGCTGCGGTTGTCGGCGGCGACACGCTTCAGGCGGCAGATCGCCACCGGTTCCGGTTTTTCGCCGTTGGATTCCTCGACCCGGCCGCGCCGGCACGCGGGCTCGCAGGGCCGGTCGCAGGTACGCCCGAGGATGCCGGGAAACACGTTGGAATCCCAGTTGAGGAGATACGCATCGTCGTAGCGGCCGGCCGCGATCAGGCGGATGTATTCGGGCACCCGGGTGTGCGCCGGGCAGGCCCACTGGCAGTCCACCACCTTGTGGAAGTACTGCGGGTTGCGGATATCGGTGGGTTTCACGCCACGCCTCCTGCCGTCCGCGGGGGCGTCGGCCCGGCCGGCGTCGCCCGTCAGGGCCGAGTCTAGCCGTTTTGGCGCGAAACGAAAGGGGGTGGGATGTGGCGTTTGTGTGATGCCAACGGCACCACGCGATGTTTCGGACGGGCGGCCAAGGGTGGACACACCGACGGCCCGCTCCATGGGTGGTTGCTGCGGGGAGACCGGAACGGGTTCGGCTGCTCACATCGCTGGAGCCTGCGCGAGGCACGGACCCTCACCCCCAACCTCTCCCGCAGTTGAGAGAGGCTCTACCGCGCCGAACCCCGAAGAAGCACGATTCCTCCCCGAGTTTCCAAGCACAGACAGCGGTTCGTCGGTTCCGGCTGAGCCTGTATCACAGGGGCATGACGTTACCTGGCTTCACCTAGAAAGAGCTTCGATAGTTTGGTGGAACAGTGCTTTTTGAACGCATGGCCAACGCTGCTGTTGGCCAGGATAAGGCCGTTCTGGTTGAACAACGGAGCAATTTTGGCGGCAAAGGCCCCACTCGCCATCATGGACGGGTTCAGCTGCCGATCCGGGAATTCCTCCGGGTTGCGCGGCACGCCGCTCTGGTAGTTTCGACTGTTGATGCGCCCGGCAACCTCCAGTCGTGCGCAGGCGCCGGCGAGATCGGCGATGTCTTCATCCTCGGAACGCGGTTTGCGGACACCAAGCATGAACATGTCCAAGTGCAAGGCTTCGTGCGCAAAGGTGCCTACGACGGTAGCTTGGGTGCGCTGCAGATCCTGCTGCCAATGGGCGAGATACAGTGGCCGAAGATGGCCCAGCGGCCTCCAGCTGAGACTGCGGATCTCCGCGGTTTGGCCTTCCGGAACAAGGAAGAGCCGATAATGTATCGACGTGACACGCGGACTCTCCGCATAAGCTGCCACGTACCCGACGGCCTTCAACACCCATTGACAGGCCTCCCGCGCTCCGGCCTCCTCAATGAGTGGGTCGGCCCACATGACGCTCGCGGATATGCCGCCACGCGCGCAATTGATCCGTCGACGCGGATAGAGCTTCGCTTTGGTTCGCCCCGGAACAAACGCGATTGTTGTCAGGAAATCGAAGCCTGCCAATCGGTGCGTCACATTCCCCTGGATCCCTTCGCCTGACGACACATCCTTGTAAGCCTGCGGGATCGTGACGCACGAAGTAGTCGTTGCACACGCGAAAGCAACTAGCGATGGCCACAGTCGGTGGCGCAGAAACGTCGTACGCCACACTCTACGGTTGGTCATTCGCAGTCCGGGATGGAAGCGACTTTACTCGGCAGCCCACCTGAATTTCCGTGACAGCTCACTGTCGCCGACGCGGACCCCTGTTCAACACCTTCGTAATAACCGGTTTGCTTGATCACATTGGTTCCTGGTTGCAACTGCGACGCGATGGAAAATGGCAACATGACATACTTCATCTGGGCTGCGCTCGGTGCTGCTGTTTGCGCCCACGCGTTCACTGCAGCCGGATCCTGCAGCGTTATGAGTGTGCCGTTTCGTACCCACGGAAATGTTTTCGCCGCCTCAAGCGTGCCGTCCGATGAAAACGAAGAGATCGTTACCTCCCCTGTGGCTGGGTATTCAACCGTCGAGCCTGCTGTACTGATGTAAAACTGTGACGCATCCGGAATCTGGCTTGTGGATGGATGGGCGCCGGAGGACAAGGGTCGCGCCAAGGTAATGGGTGGTCCCGTCACGGTCATTGATGGCTTGCATTTCATACTCTGCAGATGGTCCCACTGCAAGCAGACAGGAACACACAAGCACCCGCCACCAAGGTAATGCTAGCGATACGAAACCCCTTCATGGCCCGCCTCCATCTAGAAAAAAACATGGCGACGATATCCCCCCCCCTTGTGACGGCCGCGTGAAGCATCAACGTCGACAGCGACGCGTCGAGGCCGCAAACCGATGTCCTGCGAGCATGCAATACGGGCGAGGCCAGCCGCAGCTCGAACGAAAACGGGCCTTGCGGCCCGTTTTCGCTGCGTGTTGCCGGTTGCGGCTGGCTCAGGCGGTGACGGGCGCCGCACGTTCTTCGTCGGTGAGCGCCTTCATCGACAACCGGATGCGGCCCTGCTTGTCCACTTCCAGCACCTTGACCTTGACCACGTCGCCTTCGTGCAGCTTGTCGGTCACCTTCTCGACACGCTCGTTGGAAATCTGCGAGACGTGCACCAGGCCGTCCTTGCCGGGCAGGATGGTGACGAAGGCACCGAAGTCCATGATCTTGACGACCTTGCCTTCGTAGATGCGACCGGGTTCGACGTCGGCCACGATCTGCTCGATGCGATGCTTGGCCGCATCGGCAGCCTCGCGATTGACCGAGGCGATGATCACGGTGCCGTCGTCGTTGATGTCGATGGTGGTGCCGGTTTCCTCGGTGATGGAGCGGATGGTGGCGCCGCCCTTGCCGATCACTTCGCGGATCTTGTCCGGGTGGATCTTGATGGTCAAAAGGCGCGGTGCGTATTCGCTCATCTCGCCGCGCGGGGTGGAAATGGCCTTGGCCATCTCGCCCAGGATGTGCATCCGGCCCGCGTGCGCCTGCTTGAGCGCGGTGCGCATGATTTCCTCGGTGATGCCGTCGATCTTGATGTCCATCTGCAGCGCGGAAACACCCTGCTCGGTGCCGGCCACCTTGAAGTCCATGTCGCCGAGGTGGTCCTCGTCGCCGAGGATGTCGGAAAGCACCACGAAGTCATCGCCTTCCTTGATCAGGCCCATCGCGATGCCCGCCACCGGTGCCGACAGCGGCACGCCGGCGTCCATCATCGCCAGCGAGGCGCCGCACACCGAGGCCATCGACGAGGAACCGTTGGATTCGGTGATCTCGGAAACTACCCGCACCACGTAGGGGAAGGTTTCCATGTCCGGCTTGACGGCCTGGACGCCGCGCCTGGCCAGGCGCCCGTGGCCGATCTCGCGGCGCTTGGGGCCCATCATGCGGCCGCACTCGCCGACCGAATACGGCGGGAAGTTGTAATGGAACAGGAAGTTGTCCTTCGACTCGCCTTCCGGCGCGTCGATGATCTGCGCGTCGCGGCCGGTGCCAAGGGTCACGGTGACCATGGCCTGGGTCTCGCCGCGGGTGAACAGCGCCGAGCCGTGGGTGCGCGGCAGCACGCCCACGCGCGCGCTGATCGGGCGCACGGTGTCAAGCTGGCGCCCGTCGATGCGCTGCCTGGTCTTGAGCACGCTGTCGCGCAAGGTGTGGTATTCGATTTCCTCGAATTCCTTGCCGATGTCGGCCGCCGGCCAGGCATTTTCCTCGACCTGCGGTTTGAGGGCTTCAGCCACCTCGGCCTTCAGCGCGGCAATCGCGTCGCGGCGCTCGAGCTTGTCCTTGACCTGGAACGCCTTGGCCAGCTTGTCGCCCACTGCATCGCGTACCGCCGCCACCAGCGCCGGATCGCGCGCGGGCGCCTGCCAGTCCCAGGACGGCTTGCCGACCTCGGTGGCCAGCTCGGCGATGGCCTGGATCGCGGCCTGCATTTCCTTGTGGCCGAACATCACCGCGCCCAGCATCACGTCCTCGGACAGCAGCTTGGCTTCGGACTCCACCATCAGCACCGCGTTGGCGGTGCCGGCAACCACCAGGTCCAGCTCGGAGGTGGCAAGTTCGGTGGCGCTCGGATTCAGGATGTACTTGCCGTCGGCGTAACCCACGCGCGCCGCGCCGATCGGTCCCTTGAAGGGAATGCCGGCCAGGGTCAGTGCGGCCGACGCACCCAGCAGCGCGGGGATGTCCCCATCGACCTCGGGGTTGCGCGAGAGCACGGTGGCGGTCACCTGCACCTCGTTCTTGAACTCGCCCGGGAACAGCGGCCGCAGCGGACGATCGATCAGGCGGCTGGTCAGCGTCTCCTTCTCGGTCGGGCGCCCTTCACGCTTGAAGAAGCCGCCGGGAATGCGGCCGGCGGAATAGAATTTTTCCTGGTAGTTGACGGTGAGCGGGAAAAAATCCTGCCCCTCGCGGGCGCTGGCGGCTGCGACGGCCGCCACCAGCACCACGGTGCCGCCCATCGACACCACGACGGCGCCGGATGCCTGGCGCGCGATCTCGCCGGTTTCGATGGTGACCGCATGCTGGCCGTACTGGAAAGTCTTGGTTACTTTTGCCACGGGAATTGTCCTGTCTGGAGTGCGTTCGGAGCGAACGCCAAAAGCCGGCAAGCGTTCGAGGTCAACAGCTGCCGGCGAGGGTACGTGGGAATCGGTTGCTCAGCGACGCAGGCCGAGACGGCCGATCAGCGTCTGGTAACGCTCGACGTCACGGCTCTTGAGATAGCCGAGCAGGCGCCGGCGATGATTGACCATCTTCAAAAGGCCCCGACGCGAATGATGGTCCTTCTTGTGCGTCCCGAAATGCTCGGACAACTGCTGGATGCGCGCGGACAGCAACGCAATCTGCACCTCCGGCGAGCCGGTATCGGTCGGCGCGCGGCGGTATTCCTCGATGATCTTGCTGGTTTGTTCGGTGGAAAGCGGCATGGGAGCCTTCTCGTTGGATTGGGAAAGTTCCGGCACGTGGCTTGTGCAACAGCACCGCAATGCCGTTGCACAAGCCGCCGCCGGGTGTGCCACGCCCCCACCAGGAAGGCGCGCAAGCCGCATATTGTAAACGCAACGGGCGGCTTGCAACAAGCGAGCACGGGGAGCGGGGAGCGGGGAGCGGGGACCGGGGACCAGGGACCAGGGACCGGGGAGCGGGGACCGGGGACTCGGGACTCGGGACCAGAATACGATACGCGCGAGTCGCCCCCGCGCCGTCATCCCGGGGCCGGCCCAGCTGCATCGGGCCGGAACCCCGGAGTCAGCTTGACTTTGACCTTGAACCCGACCCCGCTTCGCACCGCCAAAAATCAAGATGGATCCCGGCATTGGCCGGGATGACGGGAAGGCGGTAGCGTGCGCTTAGCGCACGAACCTCCCGACAACCCGACCGGTCGTGCGCAAAGCGCACGCTACGAACTCGGGATACGGCACGCGCGAATCCGAGCCCTTGCCCCCTGCCCGTCTTCCGGAGCGGAGGGAGAGAGGAGCAAAACCATCCCACAAAAACATTGACCACCCCCGCCATATTCGCCATCCTGATCGGCTGTGCCGTTCATTCCATCCGGAACCCCGACGCATGGCCGCATCTTCCCGCTACAACGCCGCCGACATCGAAGTGCTGTCGGGCCTGGACCCGGTGCGCCGCCGCCCGGGCATGTACACCGACACCACGCGGCCCAACCATCTGATCCAGGAAGTGGTCGACAACTCGGTCGACGAGGCACTGGCCGGGTATGCGAAACAGATCGACGTGATCGCGCACAAGGACGGCTCGTGCACGGTCACCGACGATGGCCGCGGCATGCCGGTGGACATCCATCCCGAGGAAGGCGTTCCGGGGGTCGAGTTGATCCTCACCCGGTTGCACGCGGGCGCCAAGTTTTCCAACCGCAACTACACGTTTTCGGGCGGCCTGCACGGCGTCGGCGTGTCGGTGGTCAACGCGTTGTCCTCGTTCCTGGAAGTGCTGATCCGGCGCGAAGGCACCGAATACCGCATGCGCTTCAAGGACGGCGAGCCCCTGGGCCGGCTTGAAACCGTCGGCGAGGTGGCCAGGCGCCGCACCGGAACCACGCTGCGTTTCCTGCCCGACCCGAAGTACTTCGACTCACCGAAGATCTCGCTGCCGAAACTGAAGCACCTGCTGCGCGCCAAGGCCGTGTTGTGCGCGGGGCTGACGGTCACGCTGCTGGACGAGGCCAGCGGCGATACCGAACAATGGCGCTACGAGGACGGCCTGGCCGAATACCTCACATCCGCGCTGGATGGCGGCGCGTGCCTGCCGCCGGACCTTTTCGTGCACCACGTGCAGCGCGAGGACGATGGCCTCGACGCGGCGTTCTGCTGGCTGCCCGAAGGTGAGCTGGTGCAGGAAAGCTACGTCAACCTGATCCCGACCATCCAGGGCGGCACCCACGTCAACGGCCTGCGCTCGGGCCTGACCAATGCGATGCGCGAGTTCTGCGACCTGCGCAACCTCCTGCCGCGCGGCATGAAGCTTTCCCACGAAGACGTGTTCGAGCGCGTGGCATTCGTGCTGAGCGTGAAGATGCGCGACCCGCAGTTCGCCGGCCAGACCAAGGAACGCCTGTCCTCGCGCGATGCCGCCGGCGCCACCGAAGGCGCGATCCACGACGCGTTTTCCCTGTGGCTGAACCAGAACGTCACGACCGGCGAGGCCATCGCGCAGCTCGCGATCGAACACGCCAGCGCGCGCATGAAGGCCGCGAAGAAGGTCGTCCGCAAGAAGATCACCCAAGGCCCCGCCCTGCCCGGCAAGCTGGCCGACTGTGCATCCAGCGATCCCGACCGCACCGAGTTGTTCCTGGTCGAGGGAGACTCCGCCGGCGGCTCGGCCAAGCAGGCGCGCGACAAGGATTTCCAGGCGATCCTGCCGTTGCGCG
>CAZAXF010000070.1:0-13341 GCA_964489055.1 uncultured Rhodanobacter sp.
CGGAGGTCTTGGCCATCTGCATCAGCGATTGCAGGCCCTCCTGCATGCGCGCGCCGCCGGTGGCCGTGAAGCACACCAGCGGCGTCTTGTCGCGCAGCGCGGTTTCGGCGGCCCGGGTGAATTTTTCACCTACCACCGAACCCATCGAGCCGCCCATGTAGGAAAACTCGAACGCGCAGGCCACCACCGGCATGCCCTTGAGCGCACCCTGGATCGCGACCAGGGCATCCTTCTCGCCGGTGGATTTCTGCGCGGCCAGGATGCGGTCGCGGTACTTCTTGGAATCGCGAAAGCGCAGCGAATCGACCGGCGCCAGGCCCGCCGCGATCTCGTCGCCGCCCTCGTCGAGGAACGAGGCCAGGCGCGCACGCGCACCGAACGGATGGTGGTGCCCGCACTTGGGGCACACCATCAGGTTGCGTTCCAGTTCGGGCCGGTAGAGGCCGATGCCGCAGCCGGAGCACTTTTCCCACACGCCCTCCGGGACCTTGCCCTTGCCGGGCGCGCCTTCGGTACGGATGCGCGGCGAGGTGAGTTTCTGCAACCAGGACACGATGGATACCCGCGTTCGATTCCAGCCACCAAGGATACACCGTCCACCGCGAAAACCGCGGTTCCGGCCCCGCCGCCGTATTCCGGGTCACTGCCTGGGAGGATCGACCCGGATGTGGCCCAGGAGCAGTTGCCAGCCGAGCAGCAGCGAAATCACGCAGCCGATCGCCAGCAGCACCTTGCCCGCAAGCTGCTGCTGGGTCACCGGGTAGTTGCTGCACAGTTGCACGTGCGACACTAGGTACACCCAGCCCATCCGGAACGCGGTCGCGGTCACCTCGAGCAGGAACACCCCGCGTACCACGAAGCCCATCCGCGGCCAGCTCAGCGCCAGCGGCGCCCCGATCAGCAGCGGCACGCTCAGGAACTTGGCCAGCTCGCCCAGCGGAATGTCCAGCGCGGCATCGAGCATGCGCGGCAGCATCCAGACCAGGCCGGTCAGCGACGCCAGCACCAGCCCGCTGATGCCGTGGGCGTTCCAAGCCCCGATCGCGTCGTCCACGCGCCGCGGAACGATGCCCGCGACGTGCCATCCCGCCAGCCCCAGCAGCGGAATCTGCACCAGCATGTGCAGGGTTATGCTCGATTCCAGCGCGTGCCGGACCGGCGGGACGGCAAGGACGATCCAGAGCAGCAAACCGGCGCAGGCCCGATAAACCTGACGTCGCTTCATGTCATGTCCCGAGCCGTTCCGTCACGTAACGCAGCGCCACCTGCGTGTCGTACCAGTTCACCACCTTGACCAGGCGACCCTCGGGGTCGACGACCTCCAGCACCGGGTTGTGCACGAAGTCTCCGTGGCCATCGGGAAGCGGGCGCACGCCAAATGCGTGCAGCAGTGTCTCCAGGCCATCCGCGTCGGTCGGGCGCGCCGCGAGCCAGCCGCGGCCGGGCTGCCCGAAACGGTTCTGGTATTCGGTCAGGGCCTTCGGGCCGTCATGCTCCGGATCGAAGCTGACGCTGAGCAGCGCAACCTCGCCCCGCGAGATGGGCCCGGCAAGTGTTTGCTGCAGGCGCGCGAACTGGGCGCCCTGCACGGAACAGGTCGTCGTGCAACGGGTGTAGATGAAATCGACCAGCAACCAGCGCCCGCGCAGGTCGGTGAAACCGATGACCCGCCCGTCCGCCGTCTGCAGCTTGACGTCCGGTACCGGCCGCGGGTTTTCGCGCACCCCGACCCGGAACGCGGTTGCGGTGGTGAACGCCTTGAAGCCGTCGGTTGCCGCAGTCAGCGTCGTGATGCCCGCCGCCAGGATCAACAGGCTGACGAGCAATGTTCGCAGCATTGCCATCAGCCAATGTGCTATAGCAACCGGTACCCCCTGTCAAGGCTGGCCGGCAACGTCCGCGATGCCTTCGGTGACGGGTCCGCGCGGCGGCTCCTTCCCCATCATCCCCAGGATGATCCGGGTCGCGAAATAGATCATCGCGAGCACCACGAGGATCGCACCGATGGACCCGATCGCGTCGGTCGATGTCCATGCCGGCAGGTGCGGATACATGCGCCTGGGCACGCTCAGGTGTCCGGCATCCAGGAACGCCAGCAGGAAGATCAGCGCGCCGCCGATGTACACCGGGAATCCGGCGCGGTCGGCACCGGAGTTCGGCGGCCCGTCCGAGCGCGCCCCGATCACGTGGTACATCAGCGCCAGCGCCATCGCCAGCACGCCGATCAGCAGGTAGAAGTGGAAGTGCCCCGGCACCCACTGGGTATTGTGCATCACGTGGTTGATGCGGATGGTGCCGTCGAGGACGGCCGCGAATCCGCCCGCGATCCACCCGAACAACGACAACACCAGCAACTTGGACGGCATGGTCCAGCGCATGTTGGAGCCGTAGATGTTGACCATCGCGCCCCAGGCGGTCACCAGCACCACCGGGAAGCCCGAGGCCCACGAAACCACCTGCCCCATGGTCAGGAACCAGTGCGGCTCGGCAAAATCCATCAACAGGTGGTGCGGGAACACCGTGATCACGAACAGCGTGGTCAACGCCCAGCCCCACAGGAACAACCTCGACAGCCCATATGGCTTGCCCGAATACCGTGGCAGCAGTTCATAGACCGCGATCACGCCCATGTAGATGGACGCGTTGATGTACATGTGCCCGAACCAGTAGATCAGCGTCTTGGTGAACAGCGCATCGAGCACCACCTGCGGATAGAAGATGTTGACCAGGCTCATCACCAGCACCACCGCACCGGCCAGGATCCCCAGCGAGTTGGCGATGATCATGCTGGTGCTGGCCACCACGGTCTTGGGGTGGTTCTGGTCGATGGTGCCCCGGAACAGCCACTGCAGGCCGAGTGCGCGGCCCAGGTTGCCGTGCTTCTTGATGATGCCCGCCGCCGCGTCGAGGTAGAAGATCAGTTCACCGACCCCGATCAGCAGGTAACCCACCATGAACAATGCCGACGCGCCGGACGTCCACATGCCCACCGGATGCGTGGGCAGCGGATACAGGAAGGTCCACAGCGCGGCATAGCCGCCGACGAAGATCGAGAAGATGATGCACAACGCACCCAGCATGAACATCACGTAATTGGTGACGAATGCCCACAGGTGCAGCCGCACGTAGCGGCGCAGGAAATACCACATCACTGCCGTGGTCGCGAGCACCATCGTGCCGACCATGCCCGCGCCATGCATCGACAGCAGCCGGTAGAACAGGTCGGGCGGCATGCTGTACCAGTTGGCTTGCGCGGTGCGCATGCTGACCCCGATCAGCATCATCGCCACGAACAGCACCACCGCGGTGATGATGTACAGGTCGAACGCCACGCGCTTGCCGCCGGCAAGCCGCTCTTCCTCGGGATACAGTGTCGTCGTGGCCATGGTCAGTTCCCCCCCTGCGCAACAACGTGGATGTCGGCGACCATCGCCGCATGCCCGAGTCCGCAGTACTCCAGGCACCGCACCTTGTACGTGCCGGGATCGGCGAACGTGTACAGCAGCTTGTTGGTGTAACCGGGCATGGCCTGGGTCTGGGTCACGACACGACCGTCGGGCCCGTAGATGGCAAAGCCGTGGTTGACGTCCATGCTGGTGACGCGGAACTCCACCACGCTGCCGGTCTTGACGGTGTCGGGCTTGATCTGCCACGACCACTGGCGCCCCACCACGTTGACGACCTGGTCGGCGTTGAGGTCACCGCTCTGCGGTGGAATCGGAAACTCCGCCAGCGTGGCCCAGCTTCCGATCACGAAGCCGATGAACAGGATCGCGAACAACCACGCCTGCAGGACGTGTGCGGTTCGCGCAGTCTTTTGTGCGGCGGCGTCGTCGGCGGGCGGCCTTCGCACGCCCCGGATGACGAAAATGAACCCCAGCGCTATCAGCGCAGCCCCAACCAGCCAGATCGTCCAGGCGACATTCTGCAGGACCATGGCCCCTCCTGCCAGTGATCGGTCCGCGCCATTGGTACTCCGCGCTGCACCCGATGTCAAATGTCATGAAACACCGCCGGTGTGCCGGCTGGTCACACGGCTGGAAGCATCGAAGGCCGCATCAAATGCACACAAAAATGTTGCGAATCGAGACCCACAAGGATGCTGCGCCGATCCGGTTTTGACGCTCGATGGAGCTTGCGGCGACGCCGCATGGGCCGCAACAGCCGAAGCGGCACGGTGGTGCCGAAATCACCTGGCCGCCCCTTGCTGCACCGACCGTCACTCTGCCGGCGAATCGATCGCGGCGCGGACTGGTGCCAGAAATTCACGCGCGCGCCGGCCGGCAGCGTCGGCGTCCGGGGCTCCTTCCAGCGCCTGCACCAGCGCCGAACCGATCACCACGCCGTCGGCGAAGCCGGCGACCATCCTCGCGCTGTTTGCATCCTTGATGCCGAAGCCGACCGCCACCGGCACCTTCGCGCGTTGGCGCAGGTCGGCAACCCGCGACGCGGTGTCCGTCGCCGACAGCTTCGCCGCGCCGGTGATGCCGGCGAACGACACGTAATACAGATAGCCTTCGGCCGCTTCGACCGCACGCGCCAGGCGCGCCTCGGAGGTGGTCGGCGCCACCAGCAGGATGCGCATGAGCCCTGCCTCCCGCAACGACTCCAGGGTGGCGTCTTCCTCGATCGGGCAATCGACCACCAGCACCCCGTCCACGCCTGCATCGACCGCTTCACGGCCGAAGCGTTCGATGCCGTGGATCTCGACGGGATTGAGGTAACCCATCAGCACGATCGGCGTGGTGGTATCGCGCCCGCGGAATTCGCGCACCCAACCGAGAATGTCCGCCACACCGACCTTGTTTCGCAGCGCGCGCTCGTCGGCATGCTGGATCACCGGCCCGTCCGCCATCGGATCGGAAAATGGCATCCCGAGCTCGATCAGATCGGCGCCGGCCTCCACCAGCGCATGCATGACCGCCACCGTCGCATCCGGCAACGGATCGCCGGCGGTGATGAAGGGAATCAGGGCCTTGCGGTTGCTTTCGCGAAGTCTTTCGAAGCGGGTGGCGATGCGGTTCATGGCTGTTGCAGGGACCGGGGACCGGCGGCCGGAAAGAGAAATCGGGACCAGGGACCAGGGACCGGGGACCAAAAGCGGTCTCGCGCCGCCGCGGCCCGATACGCTGGGAGTGGCCGAGGGAAAGCTCCGGTACTGCAGGTGGCTGGAAGCATCCATGCAGCTTCATGCCGCCCGGTCCCCGGTCCCCGGTCCCTGGTCCCCGAAGGCTTCGGTCCCCGGGCCCCGGTCCCGATTCCCCGTTCTCCATTGCCGCCGGCCGTTGCCATCATCACAACGCCATCCCCTCACGCTGCGCGATCGTATGCACATCCTTGTCGCCGCGCCCGGAGAGGTTGCACAGGATCAGCTTGTCCTTCGGCAGTTCGCGCGCCAGCTTGACCGCCTGCGCGACCGCGTGACTGGATTCGAGCGCGGCAAGGATGCCCTCGGTTTCGCACAGCAGGTGGAATGCTTCCAATGCGTCGGTATCGGTCACTCCAACATATTCGGCGCGGCCGCTGTCCTTGAGAAACGCATGCTCCGGACCGACGCCGGGATAGTCCAGGCCGGCCGACACCGAGTGCGTTTCGGTGATCTGGCCGTCGTCGTCGCACAGCACGTAGGTGCGGTTGCCGTGCAACACCCCGGGCCGCCCGGCCGCCAGCGATGCGGCGTGATGTCCGCTGGCCAGACCTTCGCCCGCCGCTTCGGCCCCGACGATGCGCACTTCGCGGTCGTTGAGGAAGGCGTGGAAAAGGCCCAGCGCGTTGGAGCCGCCGCCCACGCAGGCGGTCAGCACGTCGGGCAGGCGGCCGTAATCTTCCAGCATCTGCGCACGCGCCTCGCGCCCGACCACCGCGTTGAAGTCGCGCACCATCATCGGATACGGGTGCGGCCCCGCCACGGTGCCGATGATGTAGAAGGTGTCGGCGACGTTGGTGACCCAGTCGCGCAGCGCCTCGTTCAGGGCATCCTTCAACGTCTTCGAGCCGGAGGTCACCGGCACGACTTCCGCACCCAGCAGCTTCATGCGGTACACGTTGATCTTCTGGCGCTCGATGTCGACCGCGCCCATGTACACCACGCACTTCATGCCAAAGCGCGCGCACACGGTGGCGGTGGCAACCCCGTGCTGGCCCGCGCCGGTCTCGGCGATGATGCGGGTCTTGCCCATCGCGCGCGCCACCAGCGCCTGGCCCACGGTGTTGTTGATCTTGTGCGCGCCGGTGTGGTTCAAATCTTCACGCTTGAGCAGGATCTGCGCGCCACCGATTCGATGCGACAACCGCTTCGCGTGGTAGATCGGCGAAGGGCGTCCGACGTAGTGCTTCAGGTCTTCGGCGAACTCCTGCTGGAAGGCGGCATCGTCACGCAAACGCACGTACGCCGCGGTCAATTCCTCCAGCGGCGCGATCAGCGTCTCGGCGACGTAGGTGCCGCCATAGGCGCCGAAACGGCCGTGTTCGTCGGGGTACGCGTGGTAATCGGCGATCTGCATGTGGTGTCCGGTTCGTGTGCTGCTCAACGATCAGTCCGTTCGCGGACGGCCTCCCGCTCCTCCAGCCCGACCGTCCCGACCGCGGCGAAGAACGCACGCATTTTCGCAGCGTCCTTGATGCCGGGTTCGGACTCGACGCCGCTGGCAAGGTCGACCCCCCAGGGGTGCACGCTGCCGATCGCGTCGGCCACGTTGTCCGCGTTCAGGCCTCCGGCCAGCACCACGGGGCGGCCGAGATCGCGCGGAATGCGCGACCAGTCGTAGGTCCTGCCCTGCCCTCCCTGCTGGCCGGGTGCGTGACCGTCAAGAACGAAGCCCGCGGCGTGTGCGTGCGCAGCCGCGATCGCACGCACGTCCACCTCGCCTGCCATTCCCAGTGCCTTGATGTAGCGCACGCCGAACGAGGCACAGAACGCGGGCTCCTCCAGGCCGTGGAACTGCACCAGGTCGGGCTTCACGCGCTCGATGATCGCCTGCACCGTTGCCGCATCGAGCCCGTGTGTCAGCACCACGGCATCGACGAACGCAGGCAGCGCATTGCGGATCGCGCATGCGCGCTCGAGCGTGACGCAGCGCGGGCTGGAGGGCGTCATCACCATGCCGATCGCATCGGCTCCCAGCTCGCAGGCCAGCAGCGCGTCCTCGATGCGGGTGATGCCGCAGATCTTTACATGGGTTCGATTCATGCGGGGGCCTTGCCAGGCAAATCCTGTCCGCAAAGGAGCGCGAATGAACGCGAATGCAGACACCGGGTTGCCCGATTCACGCCTTGCCATTGAACCGTTCGCGCTGAGCGCAGCGAGCCACGCGAGCGGAGTCGAAGCGCACGCCGGTGGCTGCACTCCGACTTCGGCCCTGCCGGGCCTGCGCTCCGCGCGGGCGGAGCCGGGAGGTCCCGCCCCCTGCGTGAGGGGTATTTGCGTTCATTCGCGTCCATTCGCGGACTGCCCTAGCTTCTGGCTCACTTCAACCGGAAGCCCCCATTGTGCCGGATAACGCGGCCCGAGAAACGTCAATCCCTGCGGCGGTGCAGTGACGCCCGCGGCTTCGCGGTCGCGCGCCGCCAGCACGTCGGCCAGCCACTCGACCGGCCGCCCGCCGCGCCCGACCTCCAGCAGCGAACCGACGATGTTGCGGACCATGTGGTGCAGGAAGGCATTGGCCTCGATCTCGAAGGCCACGTGGGCGCCCTCGCGCCGGACCGACAGCTCCGTCACGCAGCGGCGCGCGTGCCGCGCCTGGCATGACACCGCGCGGAACGAGGAAAAATCCCGTTCGCCCAGCAGGCACTGGGCCGCCGCGTGCATCGCATCGACGTCCAGTGGACGGCGCTCCCACGCCACGAAGCGCGCTTCCAGCGCCGGGCGGATGGCGCGGTTCAGCAGCACGTAGCGGTAACGCCGCGACCGCGCGGAAAAACGCGCATGGAAATCATCGGGCACGGGCTGCGCCCAGAGCACCGCGATCGCGGCGGGCAGGCGCGAGGTCGCACCCAACACCCAGGCGCGCGAATCACGCACCGCGTCGCTGTCGAAATGCACCACCTGGCAGCGCGCGTGCACGCCGGCATCGGTGCGCCCGGCACACGTCACCTGAACCGGCTGGTCGGCCACGAACGAAAGCGCGGCCTCGACGTCGGCCTGCACGCTGGGGCCGTGTGCCAAGCGCTGCCAGCCGAAATACCCGGTGCCGTCGTACTCGATGCCCAGCGCGATGCGCATTGCGCCTGGTCAGTCCGCCGCCCCGGCCTCTGCGAGCAGGCGCCTGGCCTCGTCTTTCTGGGGCTGCGAACCTTCGCGGACCACTTCCTCCAGCATCGCGCGCGCGCCCACCGGGTCGCCCATGTCCAGGTAGGCACGGGCCAGGTCGAGCTTGGTATCCACCGGGTCGTCGCTGAACGCGGGGTCGCTGGCGATGTCCGGTGGCGTGGCCACCGGTGACGGCTCCGCGTCCGGCATGGATGGCTCGACCGTCGCCACCTGCGTTTCGTCAGCCGGCGCGTGCCCATCAGCGGTGCCGGCCTCGTCGGCGGGCGGCGCGCGCACCACGGTCGCATCGTCCCCGGCCGGCGGCGCTCCGGAACCTTCATCGGCCGGCGTGCGCAGGGCCGCCAGCCCGTAAGGGTCATCCCCTTCTTCCACCGCGGCATTGGCGAACAGGTGGTGCTGCGGTGCCAGCGACCGGCCCATCACCAGGACCTCGCGCCATTCGACGCAATCCAGGTCGCGCACTTCCTCGCGCATTGCCTCGGCCGCCTCGACGAACCGCTCGGCCTCGTTGCGCGCGTAGTACGTGCGGCACAACTGCAGGTGCGCGGACAGGTCACCCGGATGCCCGGCAAGGCGCGCATACAGCGACTGCTCGTCGACGACGGGCGCCTCGGCGGGTTCGCTGTCCGCGCGCGCCACGTCGTCGGGATCGGGCAACGGTCCGCGCGTTGATGCTTCCTTTCCGCCGCGCTTGTGCCAGAACAATCCCGCCAGTACCAGTGCAACCAGAACCAGGATCGCCACGATCCACGTCAGCGGCCTGAGATACCAGGGCTGCGCGGGGGCCGCGGGGTGCGACCTGGCCACCGCGTGTGGCGCATTGGCGGCAGCCTTCGCCGCGGTGCCCGCCGCCGCCGGGCCGGTTGCCCCGGCGCCTGCGCCGACGGCCACGACCGACCCCGCGGTCGCGGCCGCGACGGGATTGGCCGCACCGCCCGACTGCACCTGCGCCAGCTTGCGTTGCAGCTCGGCGATGGTGGCATCCTTCAGGCTCAGCAGCTTGTCGCTCTTGTCGGCAATGTCCTGCAGGCTGTGGATGCGCGATTCCAGGTCGGCATTGGACTGGTTGACGCTGACCAGGCTGCCACGGTCATTCTGCAGCCGCTGGCGCAACCCGGACACGGTTTCGGTCCCGGTACCACCGGCCACGCCGGGGCGATTGCCGGTTCCGCCGCCCTCGCCGGAGGGCGGTACCAGCGACAGGTGATCGGACGCCGGCGCGCCGGTGCCGGGCTGCGGTTCGGTCCTGGCAGCTGCCTCGGCGGCACTGCCGGCCAGCACCGTGGCCGGATGCGGCTTGGCCGCGCGCCAGGCCTGGTACTGGCGGTGCACCTCGGCGGCGGCCTCGGCGGCGCTGCGCCGGTCAATCTGGTCGCGCGTCGGTATGCGCAGGATCGCGCCCGCCTTGAGGTCGTTGATGTTGTCCTTGAAGAAGGCATCCGGGTTGACCGCCTTCAGCGCCAGCATCATCTGGTTGACGGTGACGCCGCGGTCACGGGACGCCTTGGTGGCCAGGCGATACAGCGTGTCGCCGTACTTGACGTGGATGGGGCCGGTCGATGCAGCCGGGGCCTGCGTCGGCGTCGGTGTCGGTGGCTGGGGCTGTGGCTGGGGCTGGGGCTGGGGCTGGGGCTGTTGTGGACGTTGACGGGCGGGTTGCGATACCGGTTGCCGTGCCGGGCTCGTCTGTGCCGGCGCCGGGACGGTAGCGGCGGCAGGCTGTTGCGGCTGGCTGGCTGCAGGCGGCCGGGCCGGCTGCGCACCGGTGGTCGTGGCGCCCGTGGTCGGCGCCGCCTGCACCGGCGGTGCCGGTGCGCCGATGACCGGGTTCAACAATACGACGAATTCGCGGATCTGCTTGCCCCGCCGCGTGTTCACCTCGACCAGGAAATCCAGGTACGGATCGGTGATCGGCTGGGTGCTGGTCACCAGGATCAGCTTGTGGCCATTGTTGTCCGTTACGACGTGAAAGCGCAGGGTCTTGTCCGTGGGCGTCAATTGCAGCCCGGCGCGCGCAAATTCGTCTGCCGGCGCCAGGCCCACCGTCATGCCTTCGAGTTCGGTCAGGGACTCCGGTTGCAACGGGATCGCGGCGACCAGCGGCTGGTTCAGTGCCGACTTGACCTGGATCGGTCCCAGTTGCAGGGCCAGCGCCGGCGTCGCGGCCAGGGCCAGCAAGGCGGCGCATGCGAAACGGAATGTGGACTTCATCGAGTCGAACCCCTGCTGGCAACCGGGCGCCCGGGGTCGCGTCGAATTCCGGCGGCGCCCCCACGCGCAGCGCAAGAGTATTGCAGATCGGGCCAATGACCAAGCCCGTGCACTCGGCGCGGCCGACGCGACGGGCACATCGCGTCAGTGCCCGGCCGAGGTCGCCGGCCCGGGGGCGCTCGTCGGCGCCGCGACGCCGGCCGCGGCCAGCTTCCTGCGCAGCGCCTCGATCTCGGCGTCGCGCTGCTGCAGCTTCCGCTTGCGCTCGGCGTTCTGGTTCTCGAGGTCCGTGACCTGCGACTGCAGCGACATGTGCCGTGCGCGCGCGGCAGCGAGTTGCGTGTTCACGTGCTGGATCTGCGCGCGCAACGCGGATGGCCTGGACGTGGGATGGGATTCGGCGGGCACGGCGCCGGCGGCCGACACCAGTCCCCCGCACAACAACCCGCAAAACAGGCAGCCGCCCAACCAGCGTTTCGTGTTCATCCGTCGTGCCCCGTGGCTTGCATCAGGCGCAAAGATACTCGTTCACGAGGATCTCCGCGACCTGCACCGCGTTGAGCGCCGCGCCCTTGCGGATGTTGTCGGCCACCACCCAAAGGTCAAGTCCGCGCGGATGCGAGATGTCCGCGCGGATGCGGCCCACGAACACGGCATCCTCGCCCGCCGCATGCCCCACCGGCGTGGGGTAGCCGCCATCCCCGCGCGCATCCACCAACACCACGCCCGGCGCGCCCTCCAGCGCCGCGCGCGCGGCCTCGGCAGTCATCGGCTCGCGGGTCTCGATGTGCACCGCTTCGGCGTGCCCGTAGAACACCGGCACGCGCACGCAGGTGGGGTTCACCTGTATGGCGTCGTCGGCGAGGATTTTCCTGGTTTCCCAGACCATCTTCATCTCTTCCCGGGTGTAGCCGTTGTCCTGGAAGCTGTCGATGTGGGGAATCACGTTGAAGGCGATCTGGGCGCTGAACTTCTTCGGTTCGACGTCGTGGAAGTTGAGTAGCTCGGCGGTCTGGTGCCCGAGCTCTTCCATGCCCGAGCGCCCGGCCCCGGACACCGACTGGTAGGTGGCCACGTTGATGCGTTCGATGCCCACCGCGCGATGGATCGGCGCCAGCGCCACCACCATCTGCATGGTCGAGCAGTTGGGGTTGGCGATGATGTTGCGACGGGCGTATTCGGCCACCGCGTGTGGATTGACTTCGGCCACCACCAGCGGCACGTCATCGTCGTTGCGGAACTCGGAGGTGTTGTCGATCACCACGGCGCCGGCGTCCGCGGCGCGCGGGGCGTGCTCGCGGCTGACCGCACCGCCGGCGGAGAAGAACGCGATGTCGATGCCGTCGAAGTCGTACTTCGCCAGCTCGCGGACCGTGACGTCCTTGCCGCGGAACTTCAGCTTGCCGCCGGCCGAGCGCTCGCTGGCCACCGGCACCAGTTCGCCGACCGGGAATTTCCGCTCTTCCAGGATCGACAGCAGCGCCTCGCCCACCGCACCGGTGGCGCCGACGATCGCGACGTTGTAATGGTCATGCTTGCTCATGTTGGTTCGGATCGGGGATGGGGCTCGGGGCTCGGGGCTCGGGCATCGGGACTCGGGACTCGGGACTCGGGACTCGGGACTCGGGACTCGGGACCGGGGACCGGGGACCGGGGACCGGGGACCGGGGAAGCGTAACGGCGCATCACCGGACAGTAGTGCCGGGAATGCGGGGCTGCACGTCACCGACATCGCCGCACTGGGCGCGGTGGCGCAGGGCCTGGTCCATCAGCACCAGCGCCACCATTGCCTCGGCAATCGGCGTGGCGCGGATGCCGACACAGGGATCATGGCGGCCACGGGTTCGCACTTCCACCGCTTCGCCGTCGAGGTTCACGCTCTGTCCCGGAATCATGATGCTGGAAGTCGGCTTCAACGCGATCGACGCGACGATGTCCTGGCCGCTGGATATTCCGCCCAGTATGCCGCCTGCATGGTTGGACGCAAAGCCGTCCAGCCGCATCTCGTCGCGGTGTTCGCTGCCCTTCTGGGCGACGCTGGTGAATCCGGCGCCGATTTCCACGCCCTTGACCGCGTTTATCGACATCAGCGCCGCGGCCAGTTCGGCGTCGAGCTTGCCATACACCGGCTCGCCCCAGCCCGGCGGCACACCGGTCGCAACCACGTTGACGCGGGCGCCGCAGGAGTCGCCGGCCTTGCGCAACGCGTTGATGCGTGCCTCCAGCGCGGGAACCTGCCCCGCGACCGGCCAGAAGAACGGGTTGGCCTCGACCACGTCGAAATCGATGCCGGCGCCTTCGGGCAGGTCCGGCACGATGTCGTCCATCTGCGCCAGCCAGCCGTGTACCTCGACACCGTGCCGGTCGTGCAGCCACTTCTTCGCGATCACCGCGGCGGCCACCCGCATCGTGGTCTCGCGCGCCGAGGCGCGGCCGCCGCCACGCGGATCACGCACCCCGTATTTCTGCCAGTAGGTGTAGTCGGCATGGCCGGGACGGAAGCTGCGCGCGATGTCCGCGTAATCCTTCGAACGCGCGTCGGTGTTGCGGATCAAGAGCGCCACCGGCGTACCGGTGGTCCGGCCCTGGTACACGCCGGAAAGGATTTCCACCGCATCGGCCTCGTGGCGCTGCGAGGTCCAGCGCGATCTGCCGGTGGCGCGCCGTGCAAGATCGTGCGCGAAGTCCTCCGGCTTGATCGCGATGCCCGGCGGGCAGCCGTCGACCACGCAACCGATCGCCGGGCCGTGGGACTCGCCGAAGGTGGTGACGCTGAGAAGTTTGCCGAAGGTGTTGGAGGACATTGACGGGACTCGGGACTCGGGACTCGGGACTCGGGACTCGGGACTCGGGACTCG
>CAZAXF010000071.1:0-13286 GCA_964489055.1 uncultured Rhodanobacter sp.
GAATTTCCTGTTCGACACCACCGAGGCAATGGTGCGCATCGAAATGTCCGTGTTCAAGCAAAAGAACTCGGTCGCGCGGCTGATCGGCTCCCCGCCCGGCTATGTCGGCTACGAGGAAGGCGGCTACCTGACCGAGGCCGTGCGCCGTCGCCCCTACAGCGTGATCCTGCTGGACGAGGTCGAAAAGGCCCACCACGACGTGTTCAACATCCTGCTGCAGGTGCTCGACGACGGGCGCCTCACCGACGGCCAGGGCCGCACGGTGGACTTTCGCAACACCGTGATCGTGATGACCTCCAACCTCGGCTCGCAGCAGATCCAGGAAATCGCCACCAGCGGCATCGACGAGGAATCACCCGAGGCGTACACGCAGATGAAGGCCGCGGTGATGGGCGTGGTGCAATCGCACTTCCGGCCCGAGTTCATCAACCGCCTCGACGAAATCGTGGTGTTCCACCCGTTGGCGAAATCGCAGATCCACGAGATCGCGCGGCTGCAGACGCGGTATCTTGCCAAGCGCCTGCAGGAGCGCCAGATCGACCTGGAAATTTCCGACGCCGCGCTGACGCTGGTCGGCAACGTCGGCTTCGATCCGGTCTACGGCGCGCGGCCGCTGAAACGCGCGATCCAGGCGCAACTCGAGAATCCACTGGCGCAAAAGATCCTCGCCGGCGAATTCACGGCCGGGGACACCGTCGTGGCGGATGCCGAAGGCGGGCAGATCGTGTTCCGCAAGCGCTGATTTGCTTTCTCTCGCACGTTCGGCACGGCGTGGATGCACAGCCGTCGAACCCATCCCCACCCAACCCTCCCCTTGAAGGGGAGGGCTTCAAGCCCGCCGCAAGCGCGCTTCTCCCCCTCCCCGTGAGAGGGACGGCCTCAAGCTTGTCGCAAGCCCGCTTCTCTCCCTCCCCTTCAAGGGGAGGGCTTCATTCAAGCCGCAGGCCCGCTTTTCTCCCTCCCCTTCAAGGGGAGGGTCGGGGTGGGGATGGGTTTGGCGAGCTTGATGCGCGCACCCGCCCAATCCCGTCCCCATCGGGCCATGGGTCCCTACCAGCGATACGTCGCGTTCGCGTACCAGTACGAGCCGTTGAAGCCGAACGGCGAGGTCAGCGGGTACTTGATGATGCCGTGGTAGTTGTTGGCGGCGCTGTTCTTCTCGGGATATTCGTTGGTGATGTTGTTGCCGCCAAGCGTGAACCGCCAGCGGTCCAGGTTGTAGCTGACCGAGGCATCCAGCAGGGCGCGGGCATCGAAGGTCTGGTCGCTGGCTGGACTGCTCGAGCCGCGTACCTTCCACTCGCCGTAGCGGGTGGCCTGGCCATGCAGCGTCCAGTTGCCGAACTCCCAGTTGGCCGCGATGAAGGCCTTGGTGCGCGGAGTGCTGACGGTGAGGAATCCCTGCTCGCGACGATCGACCACCGGCAGTTCGAGGCCAGCCAGCCCCAGTTGCGGCGGGTTGGGCTTGATCGAGCGGATGTCGGTCTTGTTCCAGTTGATGCCACCGGTGAACTTCAGGTCCGAACCCTGCAATTGCACCGGCCAGGTGCCGACGAGGTCCGCGCCGCGGGTGCGCGTGTCCACCGCGTTGGTGAAGAAGCGGCCGCCGCTGACGAACGGGATGCCGACCGAGGTCAGGTAATCGGCAACCGCTGTCCCCACCAGGTTGCCGGACAGGATGATGCGGTCGTCGATGTCGATCTGGTAGAAGTCCAGCGTGACATACGGCCCGACTTCCGGGGTGAAGACCAGGCCGAAGCTGTAGTTGTGCGACTTCTCGGGCTTCAGTGGCTGCGCGCCCAGCGCCACCGCGGCCGGATCGGATACCGGGAAGGTGCGGATCGTAAACGGCACCAGGTTGCCACCACCGACGTCGACGAAGTTGATGGAGGTGCTGGAGTAGAACTCCTGCTGCAGGGACGGTGCGCGGAATCCGGTCGAAACCGTGCCGCGCAATGCGATCACCGGCGTGAAGGCATAGCGCCCCGAAAGCTTCCAGGACGTGGTGCTGCCGAAGTCGCTGTAGTTTTCGTAGCGCGCCGCGAAGCCGGCGGAGAACTTGCTGCTGAAATCGGTTTCCAGGTCGATGTAGCCCGCCTTGTTGTTGCGCGAATACGAACCGGCGTCGTCGGGGCGGTAGCCGGGGTACACCTGTGCGCCCGCACCGGCGAACGAGGCCGCGTCGCCGTGCTTGATCTGGAACTTCTCGTGGCGGTAGGCGAGCCCCCACGCCACCGTCAGCGGGCTGTACCAGCCGACGTTGAAGTCGCGGCTGAAGTCGGCGTTGAACTCGTTCTGCCGGATGGTCAGGGTGCCGATGTAGAAGGCGGTCGGCGACTGCGCGCCCAGCGAGTAGTTGAAGGTGTCGGTGGTGTGCAGCTTCCAGTGGCTGCCACCGGTGTCGCCGCTGATGTCGTAGTGCCAGCCACCGACCTCGCCCTTGACGCCGAGCACGGTGGTGTCGTCCCGGATCGAGCTGTGCTCGATCGGCAGGAAGCCATCCGGATACACCGCGACCGCAGCCGGGTTGTCAGCGTTGTACTGGGACAGTGAGCGGAAGAACCCGCCGGCGGCGACGTTGCGCTTGTTGAACAGGCTGAAGCCGTACAGCGTCACGTTGTCGCCGAGGTTGTACTGGGCGTTGATCGCGGTCTGCTTGGCGATGAGTTTCGGCAGGCCGTAGTGGAACGTGACCGTGTTGTAGGTCGGATCGCCCGGATAACGGATGTCGGGCCCGGCGTGGTTGGTCGGATCCTGGTTGGTGTAGTTGGCCGCAAGGTGCACCCAGCCGTTCTGGCCCAGGTGGAACCCGCCGTCGGCGCCGCCCTGCCAGGTGCGGCCGTTTTCGCCGTTCTCGCTGTCGTGCTGGCCGTAGGTGACGTTTGCCGAGCCGTGGCCGGCGCCGCCCTTGAGGATGATGTTGATGACGCCGGCGATGGCGTCCGATCCGTATTGCGCCGCGGCGCCGTCGCGCAGCACCTCGATGCGCGAGATCGCGTTCATCGGGATCGCGGAAAGATCCACCGGCGAGGAACCGCGGCCGAGCGAGCCGTTGACGTTGAGGATGGCCGTGGTGTGCTGGCGCTTGCCGTTGATCAGCACCAGGGTCTCGTCCGGCGACAGCCCGCGCAACTGCGCCGGCTGGGTCGCGTCGGTGGCGTCGGTCAGCGACGGTTGCGGAAAATTGAACGAGGGCAGCAATGTGCGCAGCGCGGCGGTCAGGTCCGGCGCGCCGGTACTGGCGAGATCGCTGGGCGTCAGCACGTCGATCGGCGCCAGCGAATCGGCCGCGGTGCGGTCGAACGCACGGGTACCGGTGACCACGATGGTCTGCAGGGTTGCGGGCTCGCCCTTTTTGGCGTTCTGGTCGTTTCCGGTGTTCTGGGCGAGCGCCGGGGATGCAAGCGAAAGGGCGCCGAGAATGGCCGCGGCCAGGATGCTGGTGCGTGCAGGCATGGCTGTCTCCACCTTCTTCTGTTGTACGACGCCGCACGAATCCATGCGTGATGAACATACGCGCGTGCGGTACAAATGAAGTTCTTGCAACCCCTCCGTGCCCGACAGGCTATGGGCCTTGCTGGAGGCTTGTCAATGGCATGGATCAATCGCCATCCGTGCGTCGCCCGGTGTCGTGCTCGCGTTGCGTTGCATGGCGCAGCAACCGCAGTGCAGAGGGCGTGGTTCGCAGCATCGGGCTGAATTTGCGTTCGCCGGTTGGTTTGCGCCGGACTGCGCCGTAGCGGTAGGCAGCGTAGCCCGCGAGCACGGCGTGGGTCAACGCGAACCACGCGAACAGCGACCACGGGCCGAGTACGTCCATGGTCCCGCCGGCGATCAGGGGGCCCAGCGCGGAACCCACGCCGAATACCAGCAGCACGCAGCTGCTGGCCGCGAGCAGGTCGTCGGGATCCACGTGATCGACCAGATGCGCGACCACGATCGGATACACCGCGAAGGCCATGCCGCCGTACAGGAAGATCACCGCCAGTGCCAGCGGGCCGTGCCCGCCGACCAGCCACGCGGCCAGCGCCAGCGCTGCGGCCGCCGCCGCGACCAGTGCCAGCGCCACGCGCCGGTCATGGTTGTCCGACAACCGGCCCAGCGGCCACTGCAGCGCCGCGCCGCCCACGATTGCGATGCTCATGTAGGTGCTCACCGCGGCGGTGTCGAAACCGCTTTTGAGCGCGTACACGGGAAGCAATCCCCAGAACGCCCCCATCGCGAAGCCCGAAAGCAGCGCACCCAAGCCCGCGGTCGGTGCGGCCTTCAACAGCAGGCGCAGGTGCAGCCTGGGTGTTGCCTGTTGTTGTGGCTGCGCCTGCCGCGTTGCCAGCACCGGCAGGGTCGCTGCGCACACTGCCAATCCGACCACGACGAACAGCACGAACGCCTGGCCCTCGATGCGGAGCAACTGCTGGCCCAGCGCCAGTGCGCCCAGGTTCACCGCCATGTAGGTCGCGAATACCGCGCCGCGTTGTTTGGCGGATGCCTGCGCGTTGAGCCAGCTTTCGATGATCGCGTACAGCCCGACCAGCAAGATTCCCGCCAGCAGCCTGAGCACCAGCCAGGCCACCGGGTCGGCGCCGAACGCATGCAACAGCACGATGCACGCGGTACCCGACGCGCAGAATGCGAACGCGCGGATGTGGCCGATGCGCCGAACCAGCGGCGGCATCGTGAACGTGCCGATGAAATAGCCTGCGTAGAAGGCCGAGGTGAGTCCACCCAGCAGGGTTTCGGAGAATCCCGCCGCGATTCCGCGCAGCGGAATCAGCGTATTCAGCAGTCCCACGCCCACCAGCAGCAATGCCGTACCGGTGAGCAGCGATGCAATGGATCGCAGCGTGGGAAACATATGCCCTCGGCCCAAGCGCAAGGCGCAACTGTAGCCGTCATTGGTCCGGTTTGCGACGAACCGGACGGTCGTGCGTGGCGGATGCCGACGCGATCCCGTATCATGCCAGCCGCCTGAGGTGATCGTCGACGCGCGTCGGCGGTTGAAACGGGAATCCGGTGACGCCGTGCCATCCGATGGCCGGCCATTCCGGAGCTGCCCCCGCAACGGTAGGCGAGCAACGGTCCGCATCGAGCCACTGAACGCGAGTTCGGGAAGGCGTGGACCGGGAAGGTTGCAACGACCTTCGCTCGCGAGCCCGGAGACCGGCCTCGGCACGAACCGGACATGCGGAGGGCATGTGTCACGGGGCCGTGCGTTTCGCGCGCGACGCCGCACTTCCTTCCCCTGTCCATGACGCGAACCACACCGCGCGGGCAGGCGCGGACAGGAGTGAATCTTGCAATTTCATCGTGATGTACTGGCCGGCTGCGTGCTGGCCGCGTTGGCGTGCGTTCCAGTCGCGGCATTTGCCGCCGGCACGCCCACCACCCTCGACCAGATCATCGTCACCGCGAGCCGCACCGCGCAGACCCAGGATGCGACCCTGGCGCCGGTCACCGTGATCACGCGCGAGGAAATCGAACGCCTGCAGCCGGCTTCGTTGCAGGCTCTTCTCGGCACCACCCCGGGCATGGCGATCAGCAACAACGGCGGTCCCGGCAAGGTGACGGGCCTGTACCTGCGCGGCACCAACGCCGACCAGGTGCTGGTGCTCATCGACGGCATCCGGGTGGGTTCGGCGACCGCGGGAACCACGCCGATCCAGCACATTCCCCTCGACCAGATCCAGCGCATCGAAATCGTGCGCGGGCCGTTTTCCAGCCTCTACGGTTCCGAGGCGATCGGCGGCGTGATCCAGATTTTCCTGCGCCATGCGCCGGGCACGTTCACGCCCAACGCCAGCGCAGGCGTCGGAAGCTACCACCACTGGGATGCGGGCGCGGGATTTTCCGCCGCTGGCGACAAGGGCTGGATCTCCATGCAGGCGAACCACGACCAGACCAAAGGCATAAACTCGTGCCGGGTCGGCGCGGCCGAAGTGTTCGCTGCGTGCTTTGCCGACCAGCCCGACCGCGACGGCTACCGCAACAGCAGCCTGACCGTGCACGGCGCGTACCGCTTCAACGAACAGTGGAGCGCCGATGGCCTGGCGATGCGCACGCAGGGCACCAACCAGTACGACGGTACCTTCAGTGACTCCGACGACTTCGCGACCCAGGTCGTTGGCGGGCAACTGCACTATCGCCCGAGCAAGCGGTTGAAGGTTTCGCTGCGCCTGGGCAGCAGCGCCGATCTCGACGAGGACTTCCTGGCCGGCACGTACGTCGATCATTTCGATACCCGGCGCCTGCTCGGATCGCTGCAGGCCGACCTGGCGCTGGGCGGCGGCCTCGTGACCGGCGGCGTGGACTGGCAACGCGAATCGATCGCCAGCAACTATGTGTTCGCGGTCGATTCGCGCACCAACCGCGGCCTGTTCGCGCAGTACCAGCGAACCTTCGGCGCACAGTCGTTGCAGGCCAATGTGCGCCACGACGACAACAGCCAGTTCGGCGGCAAGACCACCGGCAGCGTGTTGTGGGGCTGGGATTTCGCGGACAACCTGCGCCTGACCGCGAGCTGGGGCACGGCATTTCGCGCGCCCACCTTCAACGATCTGTACTACCCCGGTTTCGGCAATGCCGACCTGCGGCCCGAGAGTTCACGCAACCTGGAAATCGGCGTGCGCGGCACGCCCGCCTGGGGCCACTGGTCGCTCGCGGTATACCGCAACGACATCCGCGACATGATCAGTTTCGATGCGGCGATCGGGTTGCCCGGCAACATCGACCGCGCGCGCATCACCGGGCTCGAAGGCGTGGTCGGCGGCAAGCTGGCCGGCTGGGACGTGCGCGCCAGCGCAACGCTGCTTGACGCGCGCGATGACGCCGCGGGTGGGTTGTACGAAGGCAACCAACTGCCGCGCCGGCCGCGCCGGAGCGCACGCCTGGATGTCGACCGCAGCTTTGGGCGCGTCAGCTTCGGCGCCGGCATGCAGTTCAACGCACGTACCTGGGACGGCATCGCCAACCGCCACCCGCTGGGCGGCTACACGCTCGTCAACCTGCGCGCAGGTTGGCGCTTCGCGCGCGACTGGCAACTGCAGCTTGCGCTCAACAACGCGTTCGACAAGGACTACGAAACCGCCTGGTACTACAACCAGCCGGGCCGGAACTTCATGTTGACCCTGCGCTGGCGGCCGCAGCATTGACTGGCGCGTGGCGATTCCGGGGTGGATGCAACGCAAAGGCAATTGGCCACGGATTTTCACGGATGAGCACGGATGGATTTCCCCCGGCGATCCGCGGCGGGCACTGGTCGCCTCTACACTGCTCCCTCTCCCCCAACGGCTTCATCGTTGGGGGAGAGGGCTTTTCGGGCCGCCGCACGTGAAAATGCGGGGAGGACGCCAGCGTCAATCCGCGTCGAGTGCTCTTGATCCGCGCCGTCGGTGTGAACCCGTGGTCAATGCTGCGCGTGCGCGCTCGATGCGGTCGCGCTGCCGGCGATGTAGCGCCAGTGCCAAGGCTCGTATTCGTAGCCGTACTTGTTGTCGCGCGGAAACGACAGGTGGAAGCCGAACGTCGCGGCGTGTTGCTGCAACCACGCGAACGCCTTGCTGTTGGCGAAGCTGCCGTCGGCGGCCGGAACGCCGGGCGTGGTCAGGTCGATGGCACAGCCGGTCTGGTGTTCGCTGTAGCCGGGCACGGCGTTGATCGCGAGCGCCTGCTGGATGCTCATGCCGCGCTTGAGCTTTTCGCGGACCAGGTGCGTCTGGTACGCCATGCTGCGGTAACCGGATACCGTTTCCAGCTTGACGCCGTCGCGGGCGGCGGCCGCGAACATCGCCTTCAGCGCGGCAGCGGCGGGCGCGACCATCTCGACCTTGCGCCCGTACACGTCGCGCGGCACCTGCACCAGGTCCCGGGCCCGCGGCTGCGCGTGCAGGTGGTGGCGCGCCGCGTAGTCCATGGGAATGCCCAGCGCGCCGTGGTTGACCTCGTTGATGTGTGCGACCTGGGCCGCGGGCAGCGCCCGCGGCGTGGCCGGACACAGTGGCGCGGGCGGCGCGGCGGCCAGCGCAAGCGGAGCCGCGAGGCTGGCCGCCAAGGGAAGCAGGATGGTCCGGATGGCGCGGATGGGGTGCATGGAAGATCCGTCGGGGGAAGGCCCGCATGATAGGCCACGCGCCACGACCGGCGCCAACCGCGTGCACCGGCGGCGCGAATGGGGGTATGCTTTTGCGGTTCCCCTGTAGCGTTTTCCGACAATGCCCATCTACGTTTTCCGCTGTGAGGACTGTGGCGAGAAGTTCGAGCGCCTGCAGAAGATCTCCGCCCCCGACCCCGATACCTGTCCCAACTGTGGCCACAAAGGCGCCGTGCGCCGGCAGGTCACCGCACCGGCATTCCGGCTGGCCGGCAGCGGCTGGTACGAGACCGACTTCAAGTCCGACAAGGAGAAAAGGCACAACCTTGCCGGCGATGCGGCCAAACCGAAAGAGGCGTCGCCGGACCGGGCGGCCGGATCGACCGATACGGCCGGCAAGCCGGCGGCCAAACCCGTCGCGAAGGAATCGGCAGGCTCCGGGGCCGCGGGGGACTGATCCCGCCGGAACCGCACCCGGCGGTCGTCGCACCCGCGCTCGCGCATTTTCGGCCACCGCCTGAACGGCCCGCGGGCCGCACGCCTGGATGCACGTGACGATCGGGTAAACTGCGCGCTGCTCCTGCTTCATTGACGGATGACCTTGTCCTGGTTCGAACGCGTGCGCCGGTTGAGCGCCCGGATCTGGCCATTTGCGCGCTGGCCGGTCCTGATCGGCATCGGGTTCACGATCGGTTTCGTGGTGCCCTACACGCTGGTGCTCGATCACCGGCTGACGACCCGCGTGACCGAAATCGACTTCACCCAGCCGACCCGCGTGTATGCGCGGCCACAGCTGCTCGAAGCCGGTGTGCCGATGAACGCCGCCACCCTGGCGCTGGAACTGACGTCGGCCGGATACCGCAAGACCGGCGACGATGCCCACGTTCCGGGCAGCTTCAGCGAGGATGGCAACACCTTCGTGATCGCCTCGCGCGGCTACATGGACCCCGCCGGCGGTGAACTGCCGCGGCGGGTGCGGGTGACGCTGGGCGGAGGCCAGATCAAGTCGGTGTTCGACCTGACGGCAAAGAAATACCTGCACCGCACGCACCTCGATCCGGCGCGCATCGCCACGCTCTACGGTGCCGAGCAGGAAGAGCGCATCGTCGAGCCGTTGTCGCGCCTGCCGCCGCTGCTGGTGCAGGGCGTGCAGGCGGTCGAGGACCGCAACTTCAAGCACAACCACGGCATCGACCTCAGTTCGATCGCGCGCGCCGCATGGGCGGACCTGCGTGCCGGGCGCATGGTGCAGGGCGGCTCCACCATCACCCAGCAACTGGTGCGCAACCTGTTCCTGGATCGCAACCGCACGCTGGTGCGCAAGTTCAACGAGGCGCTGTTGTCGATCCTGATGAACGCGCATTTCAGCAAGGGACAGATCCTCGCCGCGTACTGCAACGAGGTGTTCCTGGGCCAGCAGGGCGGCCAGGCGGTGCACGGGTTCGCGGCCGCGAGCTGGTTCTACTTCGGACGCCCGGTGCAGACGCTGCGCCCGCAGGAAATCGCGCTGCTGGTGGGCATGGTGCGCGGACCCAGCTACTACGATCCGCGCCGCTACCCGAAACGTGCGCGGGCACGCCGCAACGTGGCGCTGGATGCCTTCCACACCACCGGCCTGCTGACCACCGCCGAGTGGAAGACGGCACGCGCTGCTCCGCTGGACGTCACATCACGCCCGCAACTGGTGGTCAACCGGTTCCCCGCGTTCATGGACGTGGTGCGCAAGCAACTGAAGCAGGACTTCAGCGACCAGCAACTGCGCAACGGCGGCCTGGCGGTGTACACCACGCTCGACCCGGCCGCGCAGTTGTACGCCGAGCAGGCGCTGGACGAAACCCTGAAAAGCTACGGCAAACGGGGCAAGCAATTCGAAGGCGCGGTGGTGGTGGTCGAACCTTCCACCGGCGACGTGCTGGCGATGGTCGGCGGGCGCGAGTCCGATCGCCACGGTTTCAACCGCGCATACGATGCGCGCCGCCCGGTTGGCTCCAGCCTCAAGCCGTTCTATTACCTGATGGCGCTGACCGACCCCGCGCAGTGGAGCGTGGCTTCCATGCTGGACGACTCGCCCATTTCATTGAAGCTGCCCAACGGCCAGGTCTGGACGCCGCACAACGACGACAACCAGACTCACGGCGAAGTGCCGATGGCCGTGGCCTTGACCAAGTCCTACAACCTCGCCAGCGTGCACCTGGGGCTGCAGCTCGGCGTGGATCGGGTCGCGGCATTCCTGCGTTCCTTCGGTCTCGATGACGTGCACGCCAACCCTTCGCTGCTGCTGGGTGCGGTCGACATGTCGCCGTTCCAGTTGGCGCAACTGTACGAATTCTTCGCCGCCGACGGCCACGCGCTGCCGCTGCTGACGCTGCGCGGCGTGCTCGATGGTGAAGGCCACGTGCTCAAGCGCTACGCCGTCAAGCCCGGCCACGGCCAGTACCAGCAGGCCGAGCGCCTGGTGCGCTGGATGTTGCAGCAGGTTACCCGCGACGGCACCGCCGCGGCGATCGGCCGCTCGGGCCTCGCGCGGCTGAACGCCGCGGGCAAGACCGGCACCTCCGACAAACAGCGTGACTCGTGGTTTTCCGGCTTCACGGGCGACCGGCTGGCGGTTGCCTGGGTGGGCCGCGATGACAACAAGCCCACGCACCTGTGGGGGTCGACCGGCGGGTTGCGCGTGTGGATGAAGCTGTTCGAAAAACTGCCCAGCGCGCCGCTCACCACCTCAACCGGCGACGGCATCCAGTTCGCGTGGGTGGACCCGGCGACCGGGCAGGGCAGCCTGCCGCAGTGCGACGGCGTGGTGCGGTATCCGTTCATCGCCGGCTACACGCCGCCGGTGCAGAACCATTGCTACCTGCAGCGGCTGCAGCACATGTTTTCCGGCAACAATCCGGGCGATGGCGCCGGCCAGTCTGCCCCCGGTACGCAGCGCTGAATGACATGGCGTGCAGGCCGTTTGCATCGTTGATCGCCGATCGCCGCCGCCGATGACGTCGAAGTACCGCCAATCCTTCTGGAGCAATGCATGAATCGCAGCAAAGCCTTGCCGATCGCCGGGGTGGCGATGATCGTCCTGTGGTTTGCCGCGTGTTCGCAGCCGCCCCTGCCGCCGCCAACCAACAGCCGGCATTCGCCCACGGCCATGGTCGAAGCGATCCGCGCCGCGCGCAGCGCCAACCAGTCGGTGGTGCAGGTCACGCCGCTGCGTGACCCCGGCGTGGACGGATACCTCGACCAGGCGCATGCCGATGAAAGCGCCGGCAGGTACCGCGAAGCGCTGAACAAGATCGACGCCGCGCTGAAGCTTTCGCCCGGTGCGCCGGACATCCTGCAGTTTCGCGCCGAGGTGGAGATCCTGCTGCGCGATTACGCCGCGGCCGATGCCGACGCGCGGCGCTCGTTCGCGCTGGGCCCGAAGGTGGGCGGCCTGTGCGCCAGCAATTGGCAGACGGTGCTGGAAATCGCCAGGGCGAAAAACGATGACCCCGGTGCCGCGGCCGCCCGCCGCGCACGCGATGCCTGCCACAAGTCGGGCCCCGTGAGAATGTGATGCAGGCGGTCAGGAGAGCGCCACCGCCGCGACCCGCGCCGGGCGGTGCCCGGCCTGCGCTCCTGCGCTGTCCCCGTCCGGCGTCGATCTACTGACGGAACACGCACAACACCACCAGCAGCGCGATCCCGCACGCCGCGATCAGCATCGCGAAGCTGAAAGCGAGCCATGGCGTGTGATACCACACGTGGCGCGGATTGAGCCGGTGCCACTTCAGACCGTAGGCCAGAAACCGGAATCCGGCGGCGAGCAGGATCAGCACCGCCAACGCCACCAGGATCACCGCTCCCAGGGTGGAAAGCGGATTCGGCATCAATTCGCCGAGGTGGGCGGTGTGTCCCGGCAGATGCCGCATCAGCAGGCCGAAGCGGTCCACCGTGATGCCGAAGACCATCATGGCCAGCGCGGTGCGCGTCCACACCGACAGTGTGCGTTCGGTGTTCATGTACGAACGCTGCAACGACAACTCGACCAGTTGTTTCGCGATCGCAACGGGCGGTGTTTCGTCGGTCTCGGCCATTTCGGTTCGATGCCCCTTTTCCTGCAGCCAACGATGGCAGTTTGTCACGCGAAGAGATCGGGAATGGCAGTCACCGGACAAACACCAGCAACACCGCGATCAGGACGATCCCGAAAATCCCCACGGACAGGGAAAACGTGAAGGCGAGCCATGGGCCGTCGCGCCACGGGTGACGATAGACGCGGTACCACATGGCCCGGTATGCCTGATGCCGGACGCTCGCGCTCAGGGCAATGAAGGTTCCGATCACCACCAGCACGATGCCGGCAAGCGTGGATTCCGGGTTCGGCGCCAACCACGTACCGAGGTGCGGCGGGTGGTCGCGCGTCATCAGCAACCCGAAGTGATCGACCCCGAAGCCCGTCACGATCAGCGCCAACGCGGTGCGCGTCCACGTCGCCAGGGTGCGATCCACGTTGTGGTAACAAACCTGGGCCTGCAGCTCGACCATTCGTCGCAGGATCGCGATTTGTTCGGCTTCGGCATTGTTCGCCATGCCTTGGCTCCCGTTGTTCGTCCGCAAATCCCGGCGCCAGTTTGTCACCGTGGAGCGCGACAAGCTAGCGGGACGGAAACCACGCCATGCCGATATCATCCTCGAATACGCCGTCGATCCGCCGCACGCGCCGGCGGAAACGCGCTTCCTCGACGAATCCGAACCGGCGGTACAGGTGCTGCGCGCGCAGGTTGCCGGCACGCACCGTCAATTCCACCTTGCCGACCCGCTCGTCGCGTTGCGCCCATTCGAGCAGTTCGCGCATCATCGCCGTCCCGATGCCGCGGTTGACGTGCCCCGGGTGCACCACGATCGTCAACTGGAACAAGTGTGCGCTGGCGTGCATCGACATCGGATCGAGCATGGCGTGTCCAACGACCGCACCGTTTTCTTCCGCGACGATATAACGGCCATGATCGGCGAGCTTCGCAATCTTGTCCCGGAAGGCCTCGACGGGAATCTCGCCCGGCCACTGCACCAGCAGCCCAGGCGTGCGCGCGGTATCGGCTTCGGCCGCGGCGATGGCTTCGGCGTCGCTGGGTGTGGCGGGACGAATCTGCATGATCAAGCCCTCCCCTTCACCTGATTAGGGCTGTTTCTCAGCCAGTTGATGTTGGCATGATACTCACCAAGT
>CAZAXF010000072.1:0-12860 GCA_964489055.1 uncultured Rhodanobacter sp.
GACCATGGACGTACACCCTAGTCGCACCGCCGGCACCCGCTTGCATCGGGTGGCGGCGGACAAAATCGAACCGATCGTCCGCGGCGGCCACGCCCGGCCGGCCGGCACTCTCCCCGACTAGGCGAGTCCGGCCCGTCCCCTGCGTGGTGCTGCGGCACTGCTTGCAAGAGGAGATGGGCCATGAACCTCCTTCGCAATTTCCTGCGTGCGCGCCTGGCGGTTCGCCATGCGCAGTCCCACCGCCGCGACGCCCGCCGTCGCGAGTGGCACGTGACCGTGCCCGCGCCGCGGGCCGCGGCCGGCGAATCCCGCGCGGCATGATCCCGCTGAAAAGCCATCGCGGCCTGCGACCTCCGTCGCAACCTCCCACGCGCGCCTCGCGCGCGTGCCCGGCGACGCGTGCCCGAAAACCGGCACGTCGCATTCTCGGAAGCTGACCCCGCGGACGCATCGCTTGAACCGCGGGGGTGGATCCCCCGCGATGGAAACAAGTGATGTCCGGTTCCGCCACCCACACCACTGACACCCCGACGGCCGGCGCCCAGGCGCGCCCGGTCGCCGCGGCGTTTGCGTGGGATGATGCGGGCGCGCTGTTCGACAAGCTCGATACCAGTCCGGCCGGGCTGGACGAGGAACAGATCGAGGATCGCCTCGACCGCGACGGCGTCAACCAGGCCGTGCACGAGCGGCCGCCGCACTGGGCGCTGCAACTGGCACGCACGTTCTGGAATCCGTTCATCATCGTGCTGCTGGTGCTGGCCGGGGTGCAACTGGCCACCTCGCCGGGCGAGCTGACCGGACCCGTGATCATCGCGGTGATGGTGCTGATCAGCGTGGTGCTGAGTTTCACCCAGGAATTTCGTTCCTCGCGCGCGGCCGAAAAGCTCAAGGCGATGGTACGCAACACCGCCGCGGTGACCCGGCGCGCCTCGGACGGGCATTCGGAAACCATCGAGGTGCCGGTGATCGAGCTGGTCGCCGGCGACATCGTGCACCTGGCCGCCGGCGACATGGTGCCCGCCGACCTCCGGCTGCTTGCGGCCAAGGACCTGTTCATCTCGCAGGCCATCCTCACCGGCGAATCGATTCCGGTGGAAAAGGGCCCGCCCGGGCCGGTGGCGGCGGCCGACGCGCACGCTACGCCGCTGGACCTGCCCACGGTCTGCTGGATGGGCACCAACGTGGTCAGCGGCAGCGCCAGCGCGGTGGTGGTCGCGACCGGCCCGCGCAGTTACCTCGGCTCGCTGGCGCGCTCGCTGACCGGCCAGCGCGAGGAAACCAGTTTCGATCGCGGCGTGAAAAGCGTGTCGTGGCTGCTGATCCGGTTCATGGCGGTGATGGTGCCGATCGTGTTCCTGGTTCAGGGCTTCGGCAAGGGCGACTGGCTGCAGGCGTTCCTGTTCGCGATTTCCGTGGCCGTGGGCCTGACCCCGGAAATGCTGCCGCTGATCGTCACCGCCAACCTCGCCAAGGGCGCGTTGGCGATGTCCAAACGCAAAGTGGTGGTCAAGCAGCTCAACGCGATCCAGAACTTCGGCGCGATGGACGTGCTCTGCACCGACAAGACCGGCACGCTCACCCTCGACAAGATCGTGCTGGAGCAGCACCTGGACCTCGACGGCGAGGAATCCGACGATGCGCTGGAATACGGCTACCTCAACAGCCATTTCCAGACAGGGCTGCGCAACCTCATGGACAAGGCGGTGCTGGCGCACCGCGACCTGGAACACACGGCGGCGAAGTGGCGCGTGGTGGACGAGATCCCGTTCGACTTCCAGCGCCGCCGCATGTCGGTGGTGTTGGCGCCCGCCGATCGCGACGCAGGCGGCGACGAGGAAATCCTGATCTGCAAGGGCGCGGTCGAGGAAATGCTCTCGATCTGCAGCTTCGCGCGCGAGGGCGGGCGCGACATTCCGCTCACCGATCATCGCCGCGCCACCATCCGCGCGATGACCCACGAGTTGAACGAGGACGGCCTGCGCGTGCTGATCGTCGCGATCCGGCGCCAGCCGGGGCTGGCGCGCGCCTACGGCATCGCCGACGAGCGCAGCCTCACCGCCATCGGCTGCCTGGCATTCCTCGATCCGCCCAAGGACAGCGCCGCGACCGCGATTGCCGCGCTCCACCAGCACGGCGTCGCGGTCAAGGTCATCACCGGCGACAACGAGGCCGTGACCGGCAAGATCTGCCGCGAGGTCGGGCTCACCGTTGCGCATTCGGTGCTGGGGCGCGACCTCGAGGACCTCGATGATGCGGCCTTCGACGAGCAGGTGCGTCACACCACCGTGTTCGCCAAGATGTCGCCGCTGCAGAAATCGCGCGTGGTCGAATCGCTGCAGCGCCAGGGCCACACCGTCGGCTTCCTCGGCGACGGCATCAACGACGCGCCGGCGCTGCGCCAGGCCGACGTCGGCATCTCGGTCGACACCGCCACCGACATCGCCAAGGAATCGGCCGACATCATCCTGCTTGAAAAAAACCTGATGGTGCTGGAAGAGGGCGTGCTGGAAGGGCGCGTGACCTTCGGCAACATCATCAAGTACATCAAGATGACCGCCAGCTCCAACTTCGGCAACGTCTTCAGCATGCTGATCGCCAGCATCTTCCTGCCGTTCCTGCCGATGCTGCCGCTGCAGATCCTGGTGCTGAACCTGCTCTACGACATCTCGCAGCTTTCGATCCCGTTCGATCGCATGGACGCCGAATACATCCGCAAGCCGCGCAAGTGGGACGCCAGCGACATCGGGCGCTTCATGGTGCGGATCGGACCGACCAGCTCGATCTTCGACGTCACCACCTTCCTGCTGTTGTGGTTCTGGTTCGGCGCCAATTCGCCCGCCCACCAGTCGTTCTTCCAGACCGGCTGGTTCGTGGAAAGCCTTTTGACGCAGACCCTGGTGGTGCACATGATCCGCACCCGCCGGATCCCGTTCCTGCAAAGCATCGCCTCGGCGCCGGTGCTGGGCCTGACCACCGCCATCATCGCCATCGGCATCGCGCTTCCCTACACCCTGCTCGGCCACAAACTCGGCATGGTCGAACTGCCCCTGGAATACTTCGCCTGGCTGGTCGCGACCGTGGTGGCCTACTGCACCCTGACGCAGTTCGTGAAGGTGCTGTACATGCACCGCCATCAGCGACGCTGGCTGTAAACACACCCTTCGCGCGCGCATGGCGTCGTCGCGAAGCGGGAACAGAAATGCCCTCTCCCCCGCAACCTGTTGCGGGGGAGAGGGTTGGGTGAGGGGGCGAAACTTCACCGTGGCGTGTGCCCACATTCGAAGCGCAGCACACGTAGGGTGGGCACTGCCCGCCGGTTTCGCGTCAAGGTCACGCGGCGGACGCTGTCCGCCCTACGGTTGCAGGTCGAAACGAGTGAAACGGATCCCGCCGGCTCGATGCCACGACGGCGGGTCGTCACCCGCCCTACACTTCCGGTTTCGGAGGTGCCCGCCATGACTACTGTTTACGACTTCGAAGCCAACCGGCTGGATGGCACGCCGCAGAAACTCGACACGTACCGCGGCAAGGTCCTGTTGATCGTCAACGTCGCCTCGAAATGCGGCTTCACGCCGCAATACGAAGGCCTGGAAGCGCTCTACCGAGCGCACCGCGACCAGGGTTTCGAGATCCTCGGCTTCCCCTGCAACCAGTTCGGACACCAAGAGCCGGGCGATGCGGACGAGATTCGCGATTTCTGCACCACGAACTACGACGTCACCTTCCCCCTGTTCGCCAAGATCGACGTCAACGGCCCCGATACGCATCCGCTGTACCGGTTCCTGAAACACGCCGCACCCGGCGTGCTGGGCAGCGAGGCGATCAAGTGGAACTTCACCAAGTTCCTGGTCGACCGTGAAGGCCGTGTGGTGCGGCGCCATGCCTCGGCTGACAAACCCGCAAACATCGACCCCGAAATCGCCACCTTGTTGTAGGAGCGCCGGAAGGCGCGACCGGGTGGTCGATTGATGCATCATCGGTCGCGCCTTCCGGCGCACCTGCGACGGCTGCCGGGGGTCGCCATCGGCGGGTTGTGCCTTGCGCGTCAGCGCCGGTGCGCCCGCCTTCCGGGTCGCCTGCACGCAGGCTCCTACGTGTGGGCACCGTCGCGCCGCGCATTGCCGTGCAGGACGAGCGTGCTCGCGACCCGGGGTTCGACGCGAAATTCGCGCAAGCAACCGTCCGTGGTGCCGGGCGCCGGCTCGACCCTCCCCGGCCGGGCGTTCGACCGGGCACGCGATGCCCCCGGCATCGCGTAAACGCCCGCTCTCACCCTGCACGCAGGCTTCTACGTGTGGGCACCATCGCGCCGCGCATTGCCGTGTAGGAGCGAGCGTGCTCGCGACCCGGGGTCCGACGCGAAATTCGCGCAAGCAACCGTCCCTGGTTACCGGAGGGTGGCGCGAAGCGCCGGGTGAGGGTTCGGGGCCCTGCGCGGACGCCGCGGAAACGGGGCATCGCACCGTTCCGAATCCTCACCCCTGCTCCTCCCCCGATGGAAGGGGGGTATTCGTCGAAGGTTTGGCCTTGCCCGCCAGCAGTTCGCGCAGTTCCTTTTTCCCGGCGTCGTCCAGCGTGCCTTCGGCCTGTTGGCGGATCAGGGCGTCCAGGCGTTGCTGGGTGGCTTGTTCGCCGAGCCGGCGCAGGGCATCGACGAATTCCACGCGCAGGGTTTCGGGTTCGCCGGGGAATTCGGTCAGGGCGAGTTTCTGCAGCGCGGGGGCCTCGTCGCGTTGCGCGAAATGTTCCAGCAGCATCGCGGTGTTGACGCCTTCGCGCGCGCGCGCCGTGTCCAGCAGCTCGATCAGCAGGCCGACGCCGGGCTTGTCGAGCGCGGCGAACGCCCACGGCGGTTCAACCTCGTGGGCCAACGACGGATCGGCCAGCAGCAGCGCGATGGCGCTGCGCACCAGCGTGCGGCGCGGCGCGTTGCGTGGCGCGGGTGACGATCGCTGGCGCGGCCGTGACGGCGCGCCGCCAGCGCGCACGCCGGTGCGCTTTTCCAGCTCCGCGAACATCAGGTCGCGGAATGCGCCGTCGGGAAGTTTCTCCAGCAGCGGGCGGGCCTGTTCAGCCAGTCGTGCGCGGCCGTCCAGCGTCGCGGTGTTGACGTCCCCGGAAAGGTGCGCGAAGAAATATTCGGACAGCGGCGTGGCGTTTTTCAGGCGCGTTTCGAAGCCGGCCGTGCCTTCCTTGCGCACCAGTGTGTCCGGATCCTCGCCTTCGGGCAGGAACAGGAAGAACGCCTGGCGGCCGTCACGCATGCGCGGCAGCACCGACTCCAGTGCGCGCCACGCGGCCGCGCGCCCGGCGCGGTCGCCGTCGAAGCAGAACACCACGTCGCCGGCGGCGCGGAACAGGATTTCCGCGTGTTCGTCGGTGGTCGCGGTGCCGAGCGTGGCAACGGCCTGGCTGATGCCGGCCTGGTGCAGCGCCACCACGTCCATGTAGCCCTCGACCACGATCAGGCGTTCGAGCCTGCGGTTGGCTTCGCGCGCCTGCCACAGGCCGAACAACTGGCGGCCCTTGTGGAACAGCGGGGTCTCCGGGGAGTTGAGGTACTTGGGGCCGTCGCCATCCAGGATCCTTCCGCCGAAGGCGATCACGCGCCCGCGCCGGTCCAGGATCGGAAACATCAACCGTTCGCGGAAGCGGTCGTAGCGCTTGCCGCCCTCGCCGGTCGAGACCATCCCGGCCTGTTCCAGCATTTTCCGCTTCGCATCGTCGCTGCCCAGGGCGCGCAACAACGCGTCCCAGCCGCCCGGCGCCCAGCCGATGCGAAAGCGCTGCCTGATGTCGTCATCCAGTCCGCGCTTCTTGCAATAGGCCAGGGCCGGCGCGCTGTCGGGCAGCGCACGCTGGTAGAACCGCGCCGCGGCATCGAGCAGCGCGTACAGGTCCGAACGGTCCTCGCGCGGCCGCCGGTCGCCGCCTTCGCGCGGCACGGTGAGACCCACCGACTGCGCCAGCTCCTCGACCGCGTCGGGAAACTCCAGCCGGTCGTACTCCATCAGGAACTTGATCGCGCTGCCGTGCGCGCCGCAGCCAAAGCAGTGGTAGAACTGCTTGGACGGGCTGACCGTGAACGAGGGCGTGCGCTCGTCGTGGAACGGGCAGCAGGCGGTCCAGTCGCGCCCGGCGCGCTTCAACGGCACGCGCTGCTGCACCACCTCGACGATGTCGATGCGGCTCAGCAGGTCGTCGATGAAGCGTTCGGGGATCAGGCCGGGCATGGTTTTGCTAGTCTATCGGCCGGGGAGGCAGGACAGGAGGTCGCGCCATGGGTCGTCTGGCGGTGGTGGGTTGTGCATTCCTTCTGGTGTTCGCGGGCACCGCTTCGGCGGCGCAGGACACCGACGCGCTGCAGCGCGAGTACTCGCATATCCAGGACCTGAACAATGCTGGCTACGCGCTTGCCGACAAGGGATCCGCAACGCCGGATCGCCTGCGGGAAGCCATCGACAAGTTGAAGCAGGCACAGGCGGCGATTGACCAGATGCAGGCCGCGCTTTCAGCCCGATCCTGGTATGCGCGACAGGTTTTCTATCGCAGTCGCGACAATCTTCTGATTCAGGCCGACGCATACGTGCAGTTGGGCGAGCCGCAGGCCGCGCTCGATGCTCTGGAGGGTCTGACCCGGGGCGGAATCGACTTTGCCTCGAAAGAGCGACTGCTCAAGGACAAGCGCCTCGACAGCCTGCACGACGATCCACGTTTCAAGGCCCTGCTGGCGAAGTTCGACGCCGTGGCGCGGCGGTGGAATGCCACGGCGTTCACGCAGCCGGGCAGCAAGCTGACCGAGGCCCAGCGCATCGCCGGCCTGTCGCTGTTCTGGTCCGAGGTTCGCTACAACTTCGTGCACTTCGACCTCGTGCCCGACCTCGACTGGAACCAGGCCTACCTCGATTTCCTGCCCAGGGTGATCGCGGCGAAGAACCTGCACGACTACTACGACGTGCTGATGCGGTTCGCGCCGTTGCTGCACGATGGCCACACCAACATCTATCCGCCGAAATCGATTGCGGACCAGTTCCTGGCCGCGCCGCCGATCCTCACTGCCCTGGTCGAGAACAAGGTGATCGTGACCTGGGTGGGCGATCCGCGCATCGCGAAGGACGGCGTCCACGTCGGTGACGAGATCGTCTCGATCGACGGCGAGGAAGTGCACAAGTACGCGCGCGAGCACGTCGAACCCTACGTCTCGAGTCCCACGCCGCAGGATCGCGCGGTGCGGATGTACACCTACCAGTTGCTGGACGGCGACCATCGCAAGCCCGTGGTGCTGGGCATCCGCGATGCCGCGGGTCGCCAGCGCAGCGTCACGCTTTCGCGTGAACCCGATCCCCACGCCAAGGGCCCGCCGGCCTTCGCCTTCCGGATGCTGCCCGGCGGCATCGCCTACCTCAAGCTCGGCGAATTCGAGAACGATGAAGGTGACAAGCTGTTCGCGAAACACCTGCCGCAGATCCTCGCGGCGAAGGGCCTGATCCTGGATGTGCGCGACAATGGCGGCGGATCGTCCCGGTATGCCGCCGATATCCTCACCTGGCTAAGCGGCAAGCCGATTCCGGTACCGCCCACCCGTTCGCGCAAATACATCCCGACGTATCGGGCCTGGAGCGGTCCACAGGGCCACTGGATTTCCCTTACGGCGCCCGGCGAGACGTATTCCAACCCCCGCAAGCAGCACTTCAGCGGCCCGGTCGCGGTGTTGATCGGCCCGCGCACCTTCTCTGCGGCCGAGGATTTCGTGGTCGGTTTCGAGGCCATGAAACGCGGCATCCTGGTCGGCCGACGCACCGCCGGCAGCACGGGAGAGCCGCTGGGTTTCAAACTGCCCGGCGGCGGGTTCGCGCGCGTATGCACCCTGGATGAAACCTTCCCCGATGGCCGAACGTTCGTCGGCATCGGCATCCCACCCGACATCACGGTCGCGCCGACGGTGGCCGACATCCGCGCCGGGCGGGATCGCGCAATCGACGCGGCAGCCAAGGCCCTGCTCGCAAAAAAGCCGGTGGCGGCGCCCGGAGGGTGATTCCCGGAACCGGGTGGCGCACGTTGCCGGCACCCGCGTTGTCGCCTGGAGTCGTCCGGCCGCTACACTGCCGGGGCGCATGTCCAACGTTACATTCCGCCGCCTTTGGTTCCCGCGCGCGCTGGCCGCGGCCGCGTTGTGCGCGGTGCTCGGTGCCTGCGTCAGCGTGCAGGTGCCGAAGCTGCCGGCGGGGGACCTGCCGGCGCAGTGGCGCAACGCGCCAGAGGCGGGCGCGAAGCCGGACCTGACCGGCTGGTGGAAGCACTTCCACGATCCCGCGCTGGATGCGCTGGTCGACAAGGCGCTCGAGGACAACCTGGACGTTAGGCAGGCGGTCTGGAAGCTGCGCGCGGCGCGCGCGCTGGAGCGGGCTTCGGCCGCCACGTTCAAGCCCGACCTTGCCTTCAACACCATCGAACAACCCAATCCCGAGAACACCGCCAGCTATTTTCAGGCCGGTTTCGATGCAACCTGGGAACTCGGCCTGTTCGGGCGCCGGCAAGCCACCGGGCATCTCGCCACGGCGCGTACCGGCGCGGCGGAAGCCGAATGGCAGGATGCGCGGGTGTCGCTGGTGGCCGAGGTGGTGCGCGAATACCTGCAACTGCGCGCGGCGCAGCGCAGCGAGGCGCTGCTGCAGGCGGCCGCGCAGGCGGCGCACCGGAAGGTCGCGCTGCTGCGGATCCAGGAACGCCTGCAACTGGCATCGAAACTCACGGTCGAGAAAGGTGTCTCGGCGGCCGCAAAGGCCGAGGCCCGGCTGGCCGATCCGCGTGCCGCGATCGTGCAGCACGCGCAGGCGCTTGCGCTGCTGCTGGGCAGGAGCGAACCCGAGCCCGCGTGGCTGGCGCCCGCGCCGCTGCCGACTCTCGCGGCCGCCAACATCACCTCGGTGCCCGCCGACCTGCTGCGCACGCGCCCGGAAATCCGCTACGCCGAGACGCAGGTGCTGAAGGCCGCGGGCCAACTGGGCATCGCCAAGGCGGACATGTACCCGCGCCTGGCGCTGGGCAGTTCGCTGACCTTCGCGGCCGAGGTCACCGGCCAGACCCACCTGGGGGATGTCAACAACACGTTTTCGATCGGCCCCATCATCAACATTCCACTGTTCGACTGGGGCCGGCGCCGCGCGGTGCGCGACGCACGCGAGGATCAACTGCAGGCCGCGGTGCTGGCCTACCGGCAGGCGGTGTTGAAGGGTGCCGCGGAGGTGGAAACCGACCTGGCCGCGCTGCACGCGGCAGGCCAGCGCCTGCACGGCGCGCAGGCGGCGGCCACCGCATCGAAGAATGGCTTCGACCTGAGCGAGAAGCTGCGCGGGCTGGGCCAGGCCGACGGGCTGCAACTGGCCGACGCGAAGCTTGCCTGGACCGGGTCGGAACTCGACCTCGAACAGGCGCGGCTCGCGCACGCACTCGCCTACGTGGCGTTGTACAAGGCGCTGGGCGGGGCGCCGTTGGGGGACTCAAGCGATGCGCATTGAGTTGCCACGTTTCCACGTCGCCACGGCACTTGCCGTTTCACCAACGCCGTTCGCATTGAGCGTAGCCGGCCAAAGGCCGGCGAAGTCGAAATGCAGGTCGTCCCCCTTCCTGCCTGGCAAGCGGCTGACCCGCCCGCGGCAGGCGATGTCGATGTTGCCGGGTGCGCTTCGACTCCGCCCGCTGCGCGAGCTACGCTCAGCGCGAACGGTGGAAGCTGGTGTCGGCCAGGGGTCCGAAGCCCCATGATCCCGCTCGCCCGCAAGACGCTGGTGCACGAGTGGCGGCGTTTCCTGCCGGCGATGCTGGCGGTGGCGTTTTCCGGACTGCTGCTGTTGATGCAGGCGGCGCTGGTGTTCGGCATCTTCGGCGCCACGGCGGTCTACATCACCGCGTCCGATGCGAAGGTCTGGGTGGGCTATCCCGGCACCCAGAGCATCGAGCTGGGGCGGCCGGTCACGCCCGCCGCGCGCACCGCGCTGCTGATGGATCCCGGCGTGGCGCGGGTCGAGCCGTTCGCGTGGGTGGGTGCCGACTGGCGCGGGCCGGCCGGTACGGGCGGGCTGTCGGTGTTTGTTTCCGGCGTCGATCCCCGGCCCGACGGCATGATCTTTTCCGACGTGCTGAGCGCGGCGCAGCGGGCGTCGCTGGCAGAACCGTTCGCCGTGATCGTCGATCGCGGCGACCTCGAGAAATTGGGCGTGCCGGTCGGCGGCCGCGCGCTGATCAATGGCGACCTGGTGCGCATCGTCGGCACCGCCCGCGGCATCCGCGCGCTGGGCGGCGTGAACGTGGTGGCCTCGCTGGCCACCGCGCGCCAGCTCAGCGTCGATGGCGGCGACGGTCCGGACGTGGCCTATTACGTGGCGCGCCTGAAGCCGGGCGCGAATCCGGCGGCGGTCGTCGCGCGCATCAACGCGCACGCGCGCGGCTACGCAGCATGGACCGCATCGAACTTCGCGCGCCGCGCGGTGCTGTACTGGATGTTCCAGACCGGCGCCGGCCTCGGGGTGATCTTCCTGGCGCTGGTGGTGTTCATCGTCGGCGCCATCATCACCAGCCAGACGCTGATGGGCGCAATCGCGGGCTCGGTGCGCGAATACGCCACGCTGCACGCGCTCGGCGTCAGCCTGGGTTCGCTGCGCCGGGTGGTGCTGGAACAGGCGGCGTGGATCGGCGTGTGCGGACTGGTGGCCGGGGTGTTGCTCAGCCTCGGCCTGATCGCGCTGGCCAGGGCCCAGGACGTGCCGGTGTCGCTGAACCTGCCCGCATGGATCGCGTGCGCGCTGCTGGTGATGGGCATCGCGCTGGTCTCGGGCGTGGCTTCGTTGCGGGTGCTGAAACGCGCCGATCCGGCGCTGCTGCTCCGATGAGTGCGCTCGAAGCCAGCGGCCTGTACATGGGCTACACCAGCGGCAAGCTGCGCACGGAGGTTCTGCGCGACCTGTCGCTGTCGGTCGAACGCGGCCGGTTGACCCTGATCGCGGGACCGTCCGGCTGCGGCAAGAGCACGCTGCTGTCGATCCTGTCGGGCTTGCAACGGCCGGATGCCGGCAGCGTGATCGCGCTGGGCGAGGACCTGTTTCGCGGTGATCGCCGCGCGCGCGACCGGTTTCGCCTCGAACACACGGGTTTCGTGTTCCAGGGCTTCAACCTGTTCCCGGCGCTGTCCGCGCTGGAGCAGGTGATGCTGCCGCTGGGTTACATGGGCGTGGACAACGACGCGGCGGAACGTCGCGGCCGCGCGGCATTGCGCGAGGTCGGGATTTCCGGTCGCAGCCACCTGTTGCCGGCCGAACTGTCCGGTGGCGAAAAGCAACGCGTGGCGATCGCGCGCGCGCTGGTGAAGGAACCGCAACTGCTGTTTGCCGACGAGCCCACCAGCGCGCTGGATGCCGCCAACGGCCAGATCGTGATCGACACCCTGCGACGCATCGCCCATGATCACGACACCACGGTGCTGTGCGTCAGCCACGACCCGCGCCTGGTGACCCATGCCGACCGCGTGCTGGAAATGGAGGACGGCGTGATATTGAATGACCGGCATGTCCCGCATGGCCTGTCCGTGCCCCGGGAGGAGAAATCATCGTGAAACCGATCCACCGTGTGGCGGGCATCGCCCTGGCCCTTGTGGGGCTCCTGCTGGGAGCCTGTTCCTCCGGCGCCAAGCCGGCGGACGGCGCGGTGCAGTCGCAATGGCTGGCGGTGGCGCGCGGCAAGGTCGACGTCGAGGGCGGCTTGGTGCGGGTGGCCGCGCGCACCGACGGCGTGGTCGTTTCGGTTACGGTGAAGCCGGGCGACGAGGTCAAGAAGGGAGCGGTGCTGGCCACGCTGGATCCACGCGCCGCGAAGATCCAGGTCGCGACGGCACGTGCCGGGGTGGCGCAGGCCGAAGCACAACGGGACGAGCTCGAGATCGCGCTGCAGCAGGCGGCGCAGCGCGCGCCGCGGGTCAGCGCGGCCGCGAAGGCCGGCGCCGCAACCGGCGAGGCCGCGACCAGGGCGCGCGATGCCGTCGCCACGTTGAAGGCACGGCACGCCGCGGCCGAGGCCGCGCTGGAAGTGGCGAAACAGAACCTCGCCGCGGCCAAACTGAAACGGGATGCGACCGAGCTGCGCGCACCGGTGGCCGGCACCGTCGTGATGCGCAACATCGCGGTGGGCCAGTCGGTATCGGCAGCGACCGGCCAGGCGCTGTTCGAACTGCTGCCCGACCGCCCGCACGTGGTGCATGCGCAGCTCGACGCGGACGCGGCCGGCGCGATCCACGCCGGCATGCACGCCGAAGTGGTGCGCGATTCAGGAACCGGCCCGGCGTACGGCGCAACCGTGACCTGGGTCGGGCAGGTACTGCGACCGGCAAGCCTGACGCACGATCCGCTGCAGCGCGCACTGGCCAGCGACGTCGACTGCACCCTGGAGCTGGCACCGCCGAAGCAGGGCACCCCGCCACTTCGCATCGGCCAGCGCGTGTTGGTCCGGTTTCCAAAAGGCAAGTGAGCGTTTATGTAACCCCCTTCGGAATGTGGTGGGTGGGCGCGTAGCGCCCGGGGGTGCCGGGCGAAGCGCAGAGCCATCCCTTTCGATCCCCCTTCGCAAGCGAAGGGGGAGGCAACTCACCCCCTTCCGCAAGGAAGGGGGTCGGCGCGCAGCGCCGGGGGGATGCCGGGCGAAGCGCAAAAGCCATCCCCCTCATTCCCCCTTCGCAAGCGAAGGGGGAGGCGAATCACCCCCTTCGGAACGAAGGGGGTCGGCGCGCAGCGCCGGGGGGATGCCGGGCGAAGCGAAGAGCCATCCCCCTCGATCCCCCTTCGCAAGCGAAGGGGGAGGCAAATCACCCCCTT
>CAZAXF010000073.1:0-12768 GCA_964489055.1 uncultured Rhodanobacter sp.
GGACTCGGGACTCGGGACTCGGGCGTACAGTAGGGCGAGCATTGCCCGCCGCACAACGGATGGCGGGCAGTGCCCGCCCTGCAACACTAACGAGGTTCGGGACTCGGGACTCGGGACTCGGGACTCGGGCGTACAGTAGGGCGAGCATTGCCCGCCGCACAGCGGATGGCGGGCAGTGCCCGCCCTGCAACACTCACCCAACCCTCTCCGCCGCAAAAAGTTGCGGGGGAGAGGGCTTGTTTGTGGCGCCGTTACAATCGCGTACTCGTTGTTCCACGTCAGGTGCGTGCATCATGCCCGAGTCCCGAGCTCCGAGTCCCGAGTCCCGAACCATCTCCTTCATCGGCGGCGGCAACATGGCGCGCAGCCTGATCGGCGCGCAGGTTGCGCGCGGTGCACCACCGGCGTCGATCCGCGTGGCCGAGCCGCGCGGCGAGGCACGCGATGCGCTGGCCCGCGAATTCGGCGTGGCGACGTTTGCCGACAATGCCGACGCCATCGCGAGTGCGGACTGTGTGATGCTGGCGGTCAAGCCGCAGGTGATCGGCAGCGTCTGCGCGGCGTTGGCAAAACCCCTGCAGGGTACCAACCCGCTGATCATTTCGATTGCCGCGGGCGTGCGCATCGGACAGCTCGAAGGACTGCTGGGAGACGAACACGCGATCGTCCGCTGCATGCCGAACACGCCGGCCCTGGTCGGTGCGGGCGCGTCGGGACTTTGCGCCAACCGGCACGTCAATGCCGCACAACACGCGCTTGCCGAAGACCTGCTCGGCGCGGCCGGCGTGGTGCGCTGGATCGACGACGAGGACCAGATGGACACCGTCACCGCGTTGTCGGGTTCCGGCCCGGCCTACTTCTTCCTGCTGGCCGAGGCCATGGAAAACGCGGCCGTCGAACTGGGCCTGCCGCGCGACACCGCACGCGCGCTGGCCGCGCAGACCTGCCTTGGCGCCGGGCGCATGCTCACCGACGGCGACGAGACCGCGGCCGAACTGCGCAAGCGCGTGACATCACCCAACGGCACCACCGCCGCCGCGCTGGAAGCCTTCGAGAAGGGTGGACTGCGCACCCTGGTCGACAAGGCACTCGCCGCCGCCCGGCAGCGCGGCGCCACGCTTTCGGCCGAGCTGGAGCAGGCCGGATGATCTACCTTGCCAACGCCCTGACCCTGCTGATCCAGTTCGCGTTCGGCTGCGCCGTCGCGCTGTTCGTGTTCCGGCTGCTCTGCGAAGCGGTGCGCGCGGACTTCTACAACCCGATCTGCCAGTTCCTGTACAAGGCCACCAACCCGGTCCTGACGCCGCTGAGGCGCGTGATTCCGACCTGGCGGCGCATCAACCTCGCCGCGCTCCTGATCGCGTGGATCATCGAGGTGGTGAAGAACTTCCTGCTGCGCTTCACGATTCCCGAATACTGGGCATCCAACGCGGGCGTGCTGCTGCTCGGTTTCGCCGACCTCGTGGATTTTTTCGCCATCATGTACCTGATCATGATCTTCGTGTGGGCGCTGCTGAGCTGGGTCAACGTGGACGCCCGCAACCCGGTGGTGCCCTTGCTGGGCAAGATCGTGGGCCCGCTGCTGAAACCGTTTCGCAAGGTGGTGCCACTGATCGGTGGGTTCGACCTGTCGCCGATGCTGGCGATCCTGGTGATTTTGCTGATCCGGATCGTGCTTGTGGCGTGGTTGATGAACACGGGGCACATGATCTGACCCGCGCGACGGCGTGGGTTTCCTCACACAGGCCGCGGGGCCTCCATGGCAGGAGCCTGTGCGCAGGCGACCGTCGGAGTCCACTGGCACTTGCGCCAAGATGCCAGCGCGCGTTTTCCCGGGGAACGACATCCCTGTCTTTTTCCGCGCCCTCCAAGGGCGCGGGTAACTTTCTCTTGCCTGGCCAAGAGAAAGTCACCACTCGCGCGTCGGGAACGCGCGAGAACGGCGCAGCCGGCCCGAAGGGCGGAGGGCAGGATGCCCGGAGTAAAGAGAAGGCCACCCCGCAAACACGCCCTCCGCCCTTGGACGGCTACGCGTCCCGCTTCGCCGCCCAAGTTCGGGGCAGTCCATCCCTGGACTGCCCGCTCGCCGGCACGACATGCCACTGGCATGTCGTGTTTTCCCGGCTCGCCCCTGGGCTCCGGGTCCGCGTGCGGCCGCCGGGATTCGCCGACGGGCCATCCTGGCCCTACGGCGAACTGGCGCACATCCTGTGCGCCACCCTTCGGGCTGATCCGTCGACCGCCCGCCGTGTTTGAGGGGCCCCATCTTGCGCACATCCTGTGCGCGGGGACTTTCCTGCGGTGTGCCGGCATCGCTTCGGGCGAAGCCGGTGCGGTCGATTGCCGTAGGGCAACGGCGCGCAGGAAGCGCGCGCTGTCGGGGCCCCTGCGCCGCGGTGAGGTGCGGACGATCAGGCCCGACAGGGTGGGCGCGAGGGATCGCGCCCACTTGGCCCCCGCGCCAGGGAGGGCGCGTGGGCCAAGCCCGGCCGCACCTCACGGACTTTTCGGCCATGGAGGGCCGAAAAGCGCGGTGCCGGGGTGGCCTTTCTCTTGGTGACTTCTCTTGGCCATGCAAAGAGAAGTCACCCGCCCGCCCGGGAGGCGGGCGGAACAAGCCACGGATGGCGACGTGCACAAGAGGGCGCAGCAACGTGCCAGGCGCGTAACGCGCAGCGATCCGGTCGCCTGCACGCAGGCTCCTACGACGAGCCGGACGAGCGCGCGTTCGCCCAGCGCGCAATCACCGCGTGCAACGCGTCCAGCCCGTCGGTGAGCGCCGCCGGCCCCGGCTGCAGGATGATCGGGGACTTGATTTCGTGCAGTTCGCCGTCGCGCACCGCGGGAATCGCATCCCAGCCCGGGCGTGCGACCACGGTTTCCGGGCGGAATTTCTTGCCGCACCACGAAGCCATCACGATGTCGGGCGCGCGCTCGATGACCTCGCCGGCGTCAGCGAGAATGCGGTCCTTGCCCAGCGGCTTGTCGGCACGCTCGGGGAACACGTCCACGCCGCCCGCGATGCGGATCAGCTCGGCCACCCAGCGGATGGCGGTGATCGGCGGGTCGTCCCATTCCTCGAAATAGACGCGCGGGCGACGTGGCAGGCCCTCGCCCCGGGCGCGTACGGATTCAACGTGGTCCTCGAGTCGGCGCGCGTAGGTGTCGGCCTCGCCGGCAATCCCCACCAGCGCGCCGAGCCGGCGCACGTAATCGATGATGCCCGCAACCGAGCGGTGGTTGCTGATCCAGACCTCGACGCCGGCCTTGATCAGCTCGCGCGCGATGTCGGCCTGGATGTCGGAAAACCCGATCGCCATGTCGGGCTCGAGCGCGAGGATCTTGTCGATCTTCGCGCTGGTAAAGGCCGAGACCTTGGGTTTTTGCTTGCGCGCGCGCGGCGGGCGCACGGTGAAACCGGAAATGCCGACGATGCGATCCTGCTCGCCGAGGGCATACAGCACCTCGGTCGGCTCTTCGGTCATGCATACGATGCGGCGGGGGCCGGCCATCACGGGTACAACGATCGCCGACGCCATTCGCCGTCGGCCAGGTCCCAGCGTTCGCGTTCGTTCCAGCGGTGCTCGCCCGCGTACCAGAACTCGACCATGTCGGGCACCACGCGGTAGCCGCCCCACTCGTCCGGGCGCGGCACTTCGCGTCCGGCGAAGCGGCGTTCGAACTCGCCGATGCGGGCATCGAGCGTCTTCCGATCGGGCAAGGTTTTCGATTGCAGTGAAGCCCAGGCACCGAGCTGGCTCAAGCGTTCGCGCGTGGCGAAGTAGGCGTCGGATTCCCCGGCCGGAAGTTTTTCCGCGCGGCCTTCGACGCGCACCTGGGCGGCAGGTTGCAGGTGGCGCCAGTAGATCGTCAGCGCGACGTGAGGGTTGGCTTCAAGTTGCACACCCTTGTCGCTGGCGTAGTGCGTGAAGAACGTCAGCCCGCGTTCGTCGAAGGTCTTCAACAGCACCATGCGCGCGTGCACGCGGCCATCGGGATCGGCCGTCGCCACGTTCATCGCGGTCGGCTCGGGGTCGCCGCTGGCCAGGGCGGCAGCGTGCAGGCTGCGCAGGGTTTCCAGGATGGGTTGATGCAACATCGCGATCAAAAGCCGCCGGATGGAAACGATGAAGTGTAGCCGCGCCGGAAGCCCGGGCAGCGGAAATCCACCGGCTGCAATCCCGCGGCGATCAGACCTGCTCGATCCGGTAGCCGTGCTGGTACACCGCGGTGAGCCGCCAGCCGTGCTCGCCGGAGAGGCCGAGCTTCTTGCGCAGCCGGCTGACGTGGGTGTCGACGGTACGCGTGCTGACGTTGCCGGCGAGGTTCCAGACGTTCTCGAGCAGCGCGTCGCGGCTGACGATGCGCCCCTGGCGGCGGAACAGGTAGTTGGCCAGTTCGTATTCGCGCTGGGTCAGGTCGATCGGCTTGCCGTCGACGCTGATCTGCCGTCGTTGCATGTCCAGGCGATAGGGCGGCAGGTCCAGGACCTCCGAGCCGTCGCTGTCGCCGCCGCGCCGACGCAGCACCGCGGCCACCCGCGCCAGCAGCTCGCCCTGCTTGGGCGGCTTGACGACGTAGTCGTCGGCACCGGCGGCCAATCCCTCGACGATGTCCGATTCCTCGCCGCTGGCGGTCAGGAAGATCACCGGCAGGCTGGAATTGGACGACTGGCGGATGAAGGAAAGCACCTCCAGCCCGCTGGCGTCCGGAAGGCTGCGGTCCAGCAGCAGCAGGTCGACCGCTTCGCTGCCGAGCCGGCGGCGGAAATCCGTCGCGTCGCGGAACAGCGCGCAACCGTAACCGGCTTGCTCCAGCCACAGCCGGAGCAATTCGGCCTGATCCTGATCGTCTTCCAGGCACCCGACCGACCACGTTACTGCGTTCATGCGCTTTCGTGTCCCCTTGCGGACTTCAGCACGACAAAGTCAATCGACTTCGAAATTGATGCGCATGTTGACGCGCCATTCGCGCACGCTTCCGTCCGGATTGGTGGCGATCTTGATGTCGTTGACCCAGGCGCCGTGCATGTTCTTGACGGTCTTGCCGGCCTTTTCCAGCCCGTGCCGGACGGCATCCTCGATGCCCTTGGGCGACGCTGCGCTCAGTTCGATGACCTTGGTGACGGACATGCGTTCCTCCTCTTCTCCATGAAGCCCGGTGCCTGGCACCGGGGCGCCTGTAACAAACGTGACACATTTCGCGGTTTTGTCAAGCCCTTGAATCAACAGGGGATGCGCCCAACCGTGCCAGCAACGGCCCGTGCAGCGCCGGCACCGCCGCCAGCACGCTGGTGGTCTCCAGTGCCGGGGCGGCGCCTTCAAGGTCGGTGATGACGCCACCGGCCTCGCGCACGATAACCGTCAGCGCCGCGATGTCCAGGATGTTGAGATCCGATTCCACCACGACGTCCAGCGCGCCCCGCGCCAGCAGGTGGTAGTGGCAGAAATCACCGTAGCCGCGCACGCGGTTGACCTCGCCCACCAGCTTGCCGAGCGTGGCCCAGCGCGGCGCGGCGCGCGCCAGCGAACCGACGTTGCCGAGTGAGAGCACCGCGTCGGAAACCTCGCGCGTGGCGGCGACCTGCACGCGCTTGCCGTCCAGGAACGCCCCGCCGCCGCGCCGCGCCCACATCGTTTCGCCAAACAGTGGCGCGTGCGACACGCCCAGCACCAGCTCGCCGGCGTGCATCAGCGCGATCTGCGTGGAGAAAAACGGCGTGCCGCGCACGAAACTCTTGGTGCCATCGAGCGGATCGACCAGCCACAGGAAGTCTCCGCTGCCGCTGCGCCCGCGCTCCTCACCGTACATCGCATGGTCCGGAAACGCGCCCAGCAAGGTGGCGCGGATGCAGTCTTCGGCATCGCGGTCGGCGATGGTGACCGGCGTGGCGTCGGGCTTGATTTCCACTTCCACGCCCTGGCGGAAGTGGCGGGTGATGCGTTCGCCCGCATCGCGCGCGGCGTCCAGCGCGACCGAGAGGGCGTGGTCGAGAAAGTTGTCGTCCATTGCGCAAGCTTAACCTGCCCTTCTGATCACTTCACTACTGCGGTGTCCCGATGACACGGCGAAGGCCAGACGCTTCGACGCCGCCTGCTTGCGCAAGCTGCGCTCGGCGCGAACGGCAACCCAGGGCCGCCCGGGCTCCCGGCGCGCGACGACGCTTGAGCCCCGCTGCCCACCCCGCGATCATGGCCGGATGGACAATCCGGTTTCCGCCAACGCGGCGCTCGCGGCCCGCGACCTTGCCCACAACTGGCACCCGTGCACCCAGATGCGCGAACACGACGGCGCGCTGCCGCTGATCCCGATCGTGCGCGGGGACGGCGCGTGGCTGATCGATGCCGACGGCAAACGCTATTTCGACGGCATCAGCTCGTGGTGGAGCAACCTGTTCGGCCACGCCAATCCGTGCATCGCCGGGGCCATCGCGCGCCAGGCGGAAACCCTCAACCACGTGATGTTCGCGGGCTTCACGCACGAGCCGGGCCTGCAACTGGCCGAGGCGCTGGTGCGCATCGCGCCACCGGGCCTGGAACGCGTGTTCTACGCCAGCGACGGCGCCAGCGCGGTGGAAATCGCGCTGAAGATGAGCTTCCACTACTGGCACAATCGCGGCCAGCGGGGGCGCACGCGCTTCATCGCGCTGGCCAATGCGTACCACGGCGAAACCCTGGGCGCGCTGGCGGTCAGCGACCTGCCGCTGTACCGGGCGGTGTACGGGCCACTGTTGATCGAGCCGATCGTCGCGCCTTCGCCCGACTGGCTGGACGCCGAACCGGGCGAGAGCGCCGCCGAGGTCGCGCGGCGGCGCCTGGACGAAATGCGCGCGCTGCTGGAACGCCACGCGCACGAAACCGCGGCGGTGATCATCGAGCCGCTGGTGCAGTGTTCGGGCGGCATGCGCATGCATTCGCCCGTGTATCTGGCCGGCCTGCGCAAGCTGTGCGATGAATTCGACGTGCACCTGATCGCCGACGAGATCGCGGTGGGCTTCGGCCGCACCGGCACGCTGTTCGCCTGCGAACAGGGCCCCGTCACGCCGGATTTCCTGTGCCTGTCCAAGGGCCTCACCGGCGGCGCGCTGCCGATGTCTGCGGTGCTGACCACGGACGAGGTTTATTCGGCGTTCCTCGGCGACTATGCCGCCAACAACGCGTTCCTGCACTCGCATACCTTCGGCGGCAACCCCGTCGCCTGCGCGGCGGCGCTGGCGTCACTGGCCATTTTCGACGACGAACCGGTGTTGGCGCGCAACCGTGGACTGGCCGCGCACCTGGCGCGAAGGCTGGAGCCGTTGCGCGACCATCCGCATGTCGCGGGGCTGCGCCAGATGGGCTGGATCGCGGCGTTCGACCTGGTGAAGGACAAGGCATCGGCGCGGCCGTATGCCGGCGCCGAGCGACGCGGCCTGCGCTTCTACCGGCACGCACTGGAACGCGGAATGCTGCTGCGTCCACTGGGGGACACGGTGTATTTCCTGCCGCCGTACTGCATCGACGAAGGCGACATCGACCGCATGGTCGAAGTCGCCGCCGGCGCGGTGGACGCTGCCACGGCCTGACCGCGGCGCGGCGGCGTCGGTCAGTTCAGGCCGGGAAGATTCCGGATACCCCTGCGGCCCCGCGCGGACGGTGTCACCCGACCGCCCGCGCAGGGCCGCACCGCCAGATCATGCGGCGATGTCCGCCGCGGCAACGTGCCTCAGTGCCCACCCGCCGTCACCGATGGATCCAGCATCTGCAGGGCGCGGCTGATGTCGGGCTGGCCGGTGCGCTGCAGGTCCTTCTGGCTGTAGCTGCTGCCGATCACCGGCAGGCACTTGCCCTTGGGCGGCGGGAGATGGCTGCCGGTGCTCTGCACGCACATGCGGTTTCCGGGCTTGATGCCCGAATCCTTCACCGTGCGCGTGTCCGGCTTGCGCGCGTCCTTCCTGGCCGTGGCCTGGTCCGGCGCGGGCTGCGTTGCCGGCGTGGTGGCGGACTGGCTGTCGGTTTCGGCCGGGCTGGAGGACGCCGCGAACGCCGCGCCCGAAAGCGCCAGCGCGCCGCAGGCGATCGACAGGGCGATGGAAAGAAGTCGCTTGTTCATGGTATTTCCTCCGACACGGGCCGGATCATTGTCCACCCTGGCGCGAATCTGCGAAACATCCGGCACCGCACGCCACGGGTTTCGTTCATAATTGAGACCCCGATTGCGCCACCCGAGTTCCCTGTCCACGATGCGCAACTGCCGTATCTTCGTCGACATTCCCCTCAAGATAGGCGCAGATGTCGCACTTTCCGACCAGGCCGCGACGCACGTGGCACGCGTGCTGCGGCTGCGTCCGGACGATGAAATCGAGCTGTTCAACGGCGACGGCAACGATTACCGCGCGCGCCTGACCGCCGCCGGGCCCCGCGGCGTCACCGCCCGGGTTGAATCCGGGCAACCGGGAAACGGGGAATCGCCCCTGCGCATCACGCTCGCGCAGGGGCTGGCGCGCGGCGACAAGATGGACTGGGTGGTCCGCAAGGCCACCGAGCTTGGCGTCGCGGCGATCGTGCCGCTGGCCACCGAGCGCAGCGAAGTCAAGCTCGACGCACGACGCGCGGACAAGCGTGCGGCGCACTGGCGCGCGGTCGCCGCCGCGGCCTGCGAGCAGTCCGGCCGCTGTGTGGTTCCCGCCATCGGGGAGCCGCAACCACTGGATCGCTGGCTGGCCGGGTCGGGTGCCGCGCTGCCCCGATCGCGCTGGATGCTGCACCCGGGCAGCGACGCGCGGCCGCGGCGAATGCAACCGGCGGGCGAGCTGCTGCTGGTGGTCGGCCCCGAAGGCGGCCTCGGCGAACGGGATCTGGAAACGCTGCGGGCGGCCGGATTCTCCGGCCTGTCGCTCGGCCCAAGGGTCCTTCGGACCGAAACCGCCGGCCTTGCCGCGCTGGCCGCGCTGCAGGCGCTGCACGGGGATTTGTAGCGGGTTTTGCGGCGGGCAGTGCCCGCCCTGCGATTTCTGCACGGTGACGCACAACCTTCGGCGGGCGGGCAGCATTCACCCTGCGCGGCCTTTCTCTCTCCGTCCGGAAGAAAGCGGCGCGAAGTGCCGCATGGAGGTTCGGGGCCGCGCGATGGGATCCGGCATCGCGCGAGCGCGGACCCTCACCCCCAACCCCTCTCCCGGAGGGAGAGGGGAGTGAACAGCCCGGCGCAGGGCGGACACCGTCCGCCGAACGGGGAGCAGGTGATCGCCTGCCGCAAAATGGATGGCGGGCAGTGCCCGCCCTGCAGCACCGAAAGCGCGGCAATCGCAGGGCGGACACCGTCCGCCACGTCACGGGTTCCTTCGTTGCGTCAGGCGGCGACCGCCAGCGCGTCCAGGAGCATGGACTCGACCGCGGCAAAATCGGGAATCCACGCGGGTTCGCCGTGTACGCTCACCTGTTCGCGCACGCCCGCGGGCAACTCCCCGGCCTGTTCGTCCTGGACCAGCAGCTCCTCGGAAACCAGCGTCAGGCGCGGGAAGCCCTGGCTCAGGACGCCGAAATAGGGAAGTTTCGGATGCCCCCCCAGGGCCTTCAGGATCGCCACGCGCGCATTTTCGGTGACCTCGCCGCCACCGGCGACGCCGGCCAGGGTGGAAAACGCCAGTACCGGCAGGCCCCAGCCACGCCATGCCAGGCGCCCGAGCAGCCATGCCGGCGCGTCGGCGACCGGCTCGGGATGCGCGTAGGTGATCACCTCGGCCATGGTGGTGTTGGGAACCAGCACCCGTCCGCCGGTGACCGGCAGCATGACCCCGCGGATTTCACGCGGCAGGTTGCCGGCGGCATTCATGCCTTGTCTCCGTCTTGCCGCTTGGCCTTGGCCCTGCTCCGACCTTCGCCTTCGTCGATCCAGCGCTCGATGGGATCACTCTCCTTCATCACCGCGCCGACCGGGTCCATCGGCACCAGCGTCAGGCCGGACAGGTCGTCCGCGGACGAGGATTCGTCCGGCGCCTGGCTGGCTTCGGCAGGGCGCGGCGCGACCGGTGCCGCATCCACGTCGATGAGTTCCCAGTCATCCAGCGAGGGCAGTTCGCTCAGCACGTCGGGATCGGAATCGCCGGCCACAACCTCGGTTGCATCGGTCCGTTTCCCGGTATCCGGCGGCTGGTCCCGGTCCGCATCCCGGGCGGCCGTCGTGTCCGGGCCGTGCCCGGAGGGCTCCCGTGCAGCATCGCCCGCGGCCCAGGTTTCGCCGACGTCCGGTTCCGTGGCGCGCTCGGGTTCGGCGAGACGGGCATCGATCATTGCCGAGAGCGCCTCGGTATCCACGTCCAGTGCATCGGGACTCGGCGCGGCTTGTTCTGCTTGCCCTTCGGCTGGTTGTTCTGTCGCGGACGCCCCGGCGTCTGGCGCAGCAGCCTGCGGCGGCTCGTCAGCCGGTGGGCTGTCGTGCGCATCGGCCGTGGCGGCGTCACCCGGCTGCGAAGCAGGCTGGGGCGTGATCTGCGCGGAAACCGGGTTCCACGACGATGCCGGCGCGGTCTGCAGGTCTGATCGAGGTGCGAAATCGGCGGTCATGGTTTCGATTTCCCTTGGAGACAGCGGCAGCTCGGTCGCTTCTGCCTGCCGGGGCGGCGCGGCCGCCCCGGTGTCGGCAGAAGCGCCCGCGCCGACGGATTGGGTGGTTTTCGATTCGGGATCAGGCGCATCGGCAGCGGTCGCGGCAGGCGCGGGTCCGGCCACGTCGGTGCCCGGCGCTGCGTCGGCAGAGCCCTGGTCCGGTTTCGCCCCCGCCTCTGCCGCCGGCCGGGCGGTTGCCGGTGGCGGTGGCCGCGGCGGGTCGAAATCCATGCTGCCGCGCAGCTTGGCAGCCAGGTGCCGCAACCAGCGTGCGCGATCCCAGCCGTCGAGCTGGCGCGAAATGTCCGGATCGTTGAACACCACCGGAATGCCGGTGGCATCCAGTTGCGCCTCGACCTCGTCGAGCCAGTCGTCCCCGTCCAGGTTCACCAGCGCGGCGGACACCCCCGCCTGCGCGAGGTTGCCGGCGTCGAATTCCCCGGCGCTGGTGGCGTAGCTGATCTGGACGTGTCCGCCGACCGCCTCGCGCACGTGTTCGGCCAGCGACGCATCACCAAAGATGAAGGCGATGCGCGGCAGCTCGCGGGCAGCTTCGTCAGCCACGATCGGCCTCCAGCAATTCGGCCACGTTGCGCAGCATGTCCGCCTCGCTGTAGGGCTTGCCGAGATAACGGTCCACGCCGATCTCGAACGCCCGCTCGCGATGCTTTTCGCCGGTGCGCGAGGTGATCATGATGATCGGCACGTGGCGGAAGCGCACGTCGTTCTTCATGTGCGTGGCCAGCTCGTAGCCGTCCATGCGCGGCATCTCGATGTCCAGCAGCATCACGTCGGGCACGCGTTCCTGCAGTTTTTCCAGCGCATCCACGCCGTCCTTCGCGGTGACCACTTCCATCTGTTCGCGTTCGAGCACGCGCGTGGTGACCTTGCGCATGGTGATCGAGTCGTCCACCACCATGACCAGGCGCGGGCCGGATTCTTCCGTGGCCGGTTCGGCCACCGGCGCGACCGGCTCGGTGCCGGGGCTTTCCGCGCCCAGCGCCGCGGCCGCCTGGTTGGCGACGAAGTGGCGCACCAGCGGGGCCGGATCGAGGATCAGCATCACCGAACCGTCGCCCAGGATGGTGGCGCCGAACATGCCGGGTACGTTGCTGACCTGCGGGCCCACCGGCTTGACGACGATTTCGCGCGAACCGATCACCGTGTCCACGCGGACCGCCGCGCGCAGGTCGCCGGCGCGCACCATCAACAACGGCAACTGGCCGGTGCCCTCTTCAGGAATGCGCGAGGCGCCGAAGCCCAGCAGCTCGGACAGGTCGTGGAGCTGATATTCCTCGCCGAGGTGTTCGACGGTCATCTCGCCGCTGGCAAGGCGTTTCGCCATTTCGTCGCGACGGATCCTGGATACCGCCTGCATCGAGGTCATCGGCACCGCGAACACGGCGTCCGCGGCGCGCACGGTGATCGCCTGGGTGACCGCCAGGGTGAACGGCAGGCGGATGTTGAACGTCGTGCCCTTGCCGCGCTCGGATTCGATCGTGAGCGAACCGCCGAGCTGGCGGATTTCGTTGGCGACCACGTCCATGCCCACGCCGCGGCCGGCCAACTGGCTGACTTCGCCCGCGGTCGAGAAGCCGGTCTGCAGGACGAAGTTGAACAGCTCGCTGTCGGATACCGGCATGTCCGCGGTGATCAGGCCGCGGTCGATTGCCTTGGTGCGGATGGCATCGCGGTCGAAGCCGGCGCCGTCGTCGGACACCCGCACCAGCACTTCGGTGCCCTGGCGCCCGACCTGGATGGTGACCGTGCCGTCCATCGGCTTGCCGACGGCGACGCGCTGGGCCGGGTCCTCGATGCCGTGGGCCAGCGCATTGCGCAGCATGTGCTCGAAGGGCGCCTTCATGCGCTCGAGCACGTTGCGGTCCATTTCGCCCTGGGCCCCAAGCACGCGCAACTGCGCACGCTTGCCCAGTTCGTCGGCGGCACCGCGCAGGGTGCGGCGCAGATTGGGCACCATCGATTCGAACGGCACCATGCGCGTGCGCATCAGGCCGTCCTGCAGATCCGAGTTGACGCGCGACTGCTGCAGCAACAACGTTTCCGACTGGCGCGACTGGTCGTCGAGGATGTCCTGGATGGAGGCAAGGTCGGACACCGACTCGGCCAGCGCACGCGAGTACTGCTGCAGGTTCGAGAAGCGGTCCAGTTCCAGCGGGTCGAA
>CAZAXF010000074.1:0-12727 GCA_964489055.1 uncultured Rhodanobacter sp.
GACTTCACCGGCAGGAACACCGCGAAGGCCTGGCTGACCTTGTCGTAGAGGTCCGCGGTGCGCAGTTCCTCGATGAAGATGCGGTCGGCTTCCTTGAGGATTTCCGCGTATTCGCGCTTGACCTCGCCCAGGATGCGCACGCCGAGGCCGGGTCCGGGGAACGGGTGCCGGTAGACCATTTCGCGGGGCAAACCCAGCTCCACGCCGATCCGTCGCACCTCGTCCTTGAACAGCTCGCGCAGCGGTTCCAGCAGCTTCAGGTTCATCTTCTCGGGCAGGCCACCGACGTTGTGGTGGCTCTTGATCACGTGCGCCTTGCCGGTCTTGCCCCCGGCGGACTCGATCACGTCCGGATAGATGGTGCCCTGGGCCAGCCACTCAACGCCCTGCAGTTTTTGCGCTTCGGCATCGAAGATCTCGATGAACAGCTTGCCGATGATCTTGCGCTTGGCCTCGGGATCGGTGACGCCGCGCAGTGCCTCGAAGTAGCGATCGGCCGCATCGACGCGGATCACGCGAACGCCCATGTGGCGCGCCATGGTGTCCATGACCTGGTCACCCTCGCCCGCGCGCAACAAGCCGGTGTCGACGAACACGCAGGTGAGCTGGTCGCCGATGGCCTTGTCCAGCAGCGCGGCAACAACCGCGGAATCGACGCCCCCTGACAGGCCCAGCAACACCTTGCCGCCAGCGACCGTTTCGCGCACGTGGGCGACGGCGTCCTCGACGATGCGGGCCGCTGTCCACAACGTGGCGCAGCCGCACACATCGACCACGAAACGGCGGAGGATCGCGGTGCCATGCTCGGTATGGGTGACTTCGGGGTGGAACTGCAGCCCGTACCAGCGCCGTGACTCGTCGGCCATCGCCACCACCGGCACCGACCGGCTCGAAGCTGCCGGCACGAAGCCGTCAGGCAACGTGGTCACCCGGTCGCCGTGCGACATCCACACGTTCTGCTCGCCCGGCAACCCGTCGAAGAGTGCGCAGGGCCGCGTCGTGATGCGCGCATGCCCGAACTCGCGCGCGTGCCCGCCCTCGACACGCCCGCCCTGCTGCAGGGCCAGCGTGTGCATGCCGTAGCAGATGCCCAGGATCGGCACGCCCAGCGCGAACACCTGCTCTGGCGCGCGCGGGGAACCGTCCGCCACCACCGATTCCGGCCCGCCGGAAAGCACGACGCCGTTGGGTTCGAACCCGGCGATCGCGTCGGCGTCATGGTCCCACGCCCAGATCTCGCAATACACCCCGATTTCGCGGATGCGCCGCGCGATCAGCTGCGTGTACTGCGAGCCGAAGTCGAGGATGAGGATCTTGTCGCTATGGATATTGGGCACGGGACTCGGGACTCGGGACTCGGGACTCGGGTTCCGTATCCCCGTTGGCGGTTCGGTGCTCTGCACACTCAGGTTGGCCGAAAAGGGTTCGGTGCAACTTTGGTGCAACGGCTGTTGCGAGTCCCGAGTCCCGAGTCCCGAGTCCCGCTTGTGTCAGTCGAGCCTGTAATTCGGCGCTTCCTTGGTGATCTGCACGTTGTGCACGTGGGACTCGCGGGTACCGGCATTGGTGACGCGCACGAACTGGGGCTTCTTGCGCATTTCCTCGATGCTGCTGCAACCGCAATAGCCCATCGATGCGCGAAGGCCACCCACAAGCTGATGCACGATCGCGCGCAGCGGGCCGCGGTAGGGTACCCGGCCCTCGATGCCTTCGGGTACCAGCTTGTCGGCGGCCGCCTGTTCCTGGAAGTAGCGGTCGGACGAGCCGTTCTGCATCGCCCCGAGCGAACCCATGCCGCGGTAGCTCTTGTAGGAACGCCCCTGGAACAGCTCGATTTCACCGGGCGCTTCCTCGGTGCCCGCGAACATCGAGCCGAGCATCACGCACGAAGCGCCGGCGACGAGGGCCTTGGCAACGTCGCCCGAATAACGCACGCCGCCATCGGCGATCAACGGAATCGAATCCTGGAGTGCGTCGGCGACCATGGCAATCGCGGTGATCTGTGGCACGCCCACACCGGCCACGACGCGGGTGGTGCAGATCGAACCGGGACCGACGCCGACCTTGACCGCGTCCACCCCGGCGTCGCGCAGCGCCAGCGCCGCATCGGCGGTGACGATGTTGCCGGCGACCATCTGCAGGTCCGGGAAATTCTTGCGGATCCACGCCACACGGTCGATGACGCCCTGCGAGTGCCCGTGCGCGGTGTCGACCACCACCACGTCCACACCGGCTTCGGCCAGTGCAGCAACGCGCCGCTCGGTTTCGCCACCCACGCCGACCGCCGCACCGACGCGCAGGCGTTCATGCGAATCCTTGGCCGAGTGCGGGTTGTCGTGGGCCTTCTGGATGTCCTTGACGGTGATCAGGCCGCGCAGTTCAAAGGCATCGTTGACCACCAGCACCTTCTCGATCCGGTGCTTGTGCAGCAGGCCGATGATTTCGTCCTCGCCCGCACCCTCCTTCACCGTGACCAGCTTGTCCTTGCGGGTCATGATGTTCTTGACCGGATCGTCGGGCTTCTTCTCGAAGCGCAGGTCGCGGCTGGTGACGATGCCGACCAGCCGGTTGCCATCCTCCACCACCGGCACGCCGGAGATGTCGTGCGAGCGGGTGATGTGCATTACCTCGGCGATCGAGGTGTGCGGGTTCACCGTGATCGGGTCGCGGATCACCCCGGCCTCGAATTTCTTGACCAGGCGCACTTCCGCGGTCTGGCGCTCGACCGTCATGTTCTTGTGGATGATGCCGATGCCGCCGCACTGCGCCATGGTGATGGCAAGGCGTCCTTCGGTCACGGTGTCCATGGCCGAGGACATCAGCGGGATGTTCAGGCGGATGTCCCGGGTCAGCAGCGTCGAGGTGTCGACATCGCGCGGCACGACATCGGAATGGGCGGGGACGAGATAAACGTCGTCGTAGGTCAGGGCCTCGGCGAGGATGCGCATTGGATGGAGTCCGTCAATGCAATACGCAATTATAAAGGAACTCCCTGCCGTCCCGAAACCACCGCCATGCCCGTCCGGCTCCTGCGCATCAAGGTCAAGCCCAACGCCCGCGCCTCGTCGCTGGGGGAGGGCCCGGACGGGATGTGGCAGGCACGGGTGAAAGCGCCGCCGGTGGACGGCAAGGCCAATGCCGAGCTGGCGGCGCTGGTGGCACGGCATTTCGGGGTACCCAGATCGGCGGTTTCCATCAAGTCGGGCGCCGGGGCGCGCATCAAGCGGGTGCGGATCGAAACCTGACCCACCGACAGCCGACACCATTAGGATGGCGCCACCTTCCCGGGAGAACCGTCATGGCACGCGACGAACTGGTCCTGGTCACCGGCGCATCCAGCGGCATCGGCCGCGAGCTGGCACGCTGCTTCGCGGCCGACGGCTGCAGCCTGGTCCTCACCGCGCGGCGCGAGGCGGAGCTCGAAGCGCTTGCCACCGAACTGCGCGCGCAGTCCGGCGTCGAGGTATCGGTCATTGCGGCCGACCTGGCAGCGCCCGATGGCGTGTCGTCACTGCTCGCGGCCTTGCGGCAACAGGGCCTGTCCCCGGACGTGCTGGTGAACAACGCGGGGTTCGGTGCGCGCGGGGCATTTGCGGACATGCCTGCCGAGCGCATCGGCGCGATGCTCGCTGTCAATGTCGCGGCGCTGACGATGCTGGCCCGCGCCCTGCTGCCTGCCATCCGGGAACGAAAACGCGGTGGAATCATCAACGTGGCCTCCACCGCGGCATTCCAGCCCGGCCCGTGGATGGCCGCCTATTACGCCAGCAAGGCGTATGTGTTGTCATTGAGCGAAGCGCTGTACGTCGAATGCAAACCCGACGGCGTCACCGTAACCTGCCTGTGTCCCGGTGCCACGGCCACCGGATTTGCGGCCGAGGCCGACATGACCGGCACGTTGCTGTTCCGGCTCGGCACCATGGACGCTGCCCGCGTGGCACGCGCGGCCCACCGCGGTTTTCGGCGCGGGCGCGCGATCGTGGTGCCGGGACTGCGCAACAAGCTCGGGATGCAGTCGCTGCGGGTTTCACCGCGTGCGCTGGTGCGTCGTCTGGTGGCGCGCCTGCAGCGCTAGCCTGCGGGCTCGCCCGCGAAACCGTCAATGGCCTGCGCCGCTTCCAGCGTGTTTTCCATCAACGTCGCCACGGTCATCGGTCCCACCCCGCCCGGCACCGGGGTGATCCAGGACGCGCGTTTGGCGGCTTCGTCGAATTCCACGTCACCGACCAGGTGGCCGTCCTGCATGCGGTTGATGCCGACATCGATCACCACCGCGCCGGGTTTGATCCATTCGCCCTTGACGAGCCCGGGCTTGCCGACCGCGGAGATCACGATGTCGCCGCGGCGCACATATTGATCGAGGTCCCGGGTGAACTTGTGGCAGCAGGTGGTGGTGCAGCCGGCTATCAGGAGCTCGAGCACCAGCGGCCGCCCGACGTGATTGGACACTCCCACGACCACCGCATGCTGGCCGCGCACCGGGCGGTCGGTGTGTCCCAGCAGCGTGATTACGCCCTTGGGCGTGCACGGGCGCAGGCCGAAGCGGCGCAGCGCCAGGTGGCCGAGGTTGACGGCGCTGAAACCGTCCACGTCCTTGCGCGGGTCGATGTGGTCGATCAGCGCGTCGGCATTGATGTGTGGCGGCAGGGGAAGCTGCACCAGGATGCCGTGCACCGCCGGGTCGACGTTGAGGCGATCGACCAGCGCGAACAATTCCGCTTCGCTGGTCTGCGGCGGAAGGTCGTAGTCGAACGAACGGAACCCGACCTGCGCGCAGGCCTTGCGCTTGTTGCGCACGTACACCGCCGAGGCCGGATCGGCGCCCACCAGCACCACCGCCAGGCCCGGCGCTTCGCGGCCGGCGTCGCGCCGCGCCCGGACCCCGGCCGCGATCCGCCCCAGCACTTCGCGCGCAACCTTGCGTCCGTCCAGAATGCGAGCCGTCATCCGCCCTGACCTTCCCGAAAGCGGCCATTATCCCTGCGCCCTGCCGACGGCACAACGCAGGCACACACCGCACGATCCTGCCGATACGCGCACTATGTTCGGCTTGATGATCCGCGCGATGGCGGCTGCCCGGTAGCCTGCATGGATCAGTGCGCTGGATCGCCCGGGGCGTCGGATCGTGGCATGGTGTCAAGTGACACCAGCCCTTTCTTGATCAGCGTTTCCAGCGACGCGCGCAGCGCGTTCGGCTCGCTGGCCGCCGCGGCCGGAGTCGGGCGCACCCCGGCCCAGGTGTTCTTGCCCATGCGTTTGGCCTCGTACAGGGCGGCATCGGCAAGGTTGACGGCGTCCTCCCAGCCGTGCAGATCCCGAGCGCCCGACACCAGTGGGAAAGCGCAGAAGCCGATTGAGCAGGTGCACCGGACGGTCACCCCGTCGCCGGCATCGAATCGATGGCCCGCGACCGCGGCGCGCAGTTTTTCCGCCATGACCCGTGCGCCGTCGAAGTCCATGGTCTGCGCGACGATCAAAAACTCTTCGCCACCCCAACGAATCACGCTGTCACCGGCCCGAACCTGCCGGCTCAGCAACGCACCCATCTGCCGCAGCACCACGTCGCCGGCCTGGTGGCCCTGGTTGTCGTTGACGGCCTTGAAGTCATCCACGTCGAGCATCAGCAACAGGGTCCTCGTGCGACGCGTGTCCTTGCGGGTGTCAGGTTGCGGACGTGCGTGGCCGCTGTCGATCACCTGCATGAAGTAGCGACGGTTCTTCAGCCCGGTCAGGGGATCGGTCATGCTGACCTTCTGCAGCTTGGCGTTGGCTTCGCGCAACGCCGCGGTCCGCGCGTCGACCAGTTGTTGCAGCAGGGCCTGCCGTGCCCGAGCGCGGCGCATGCTCAAGGCGTAGATGGCGTACAGGCAACCCAACACCAGCAGTGCGACGAGCACACGGAACCACCACGTCTGGTAAAACAGCGGCGCCAGGGTCAGTTCCAGCGTGGCCGTGGCGGCTGTCGCGCCCGGCGCGGCGACACTGCGCACGACGAACCGGTACTGGCCGGGCGGAAGGTGGGTATACAGCGCCTCACGGCGCGTGCCGGCATCCACCCAGTGCTTGTCATAACCAGACAGCCGATACTCGAATCGGGTGGCACCGGGCTCGCGGTAGTTCAGGCTGGCGTAGGAGATGCCGATGTCGCCACCGCCGGGCGGCAAGGCAATGCGGGACGTGCCGGGCGTCACCGCGGTGACGCCTGACCTGCGACTGACGCCTTCGATGACCACCGGAGGCGTGTCGTCGGCCGACGGGTGTCGCCGGGTGTCGAGCATCACCGCGCCCTCGACGGTGGGTACCCAGAGATCACCGTCCGGCGTCAGCAAGGCCGACTGCGTGGTACCGCCGACCGGATGGATCTTGCGTTCGCCATCGGCGCTCTGGATGACCCTGGCGGGAACCAGCGGCGTGTCCGCGGCGGCGGCGCGTCGGACGTCCTTGATCGAGACGCGGTAGACGCCGCGCGCGTTGGTCAACCACAAGTGACCACTTGCATCAGGCACGACCGCGTACAGGCTTCCCGCCAGTGGGCGATGACCCAGCTTCACGCGGGCGCAGCGTCCGCCCCTGTATTCGAACAGCGCGCCGCTTGCGGCGGTGATCCAGACCGCGCCGTCGTTTCCCTCGGCGATGTCGGCGACCGTGTGTTCCAGGTGCCCGTCCACGCACACCTGCTGGAACCGTCCGCCCGAGCGCCGATACGCGCCCCCGGCGGTCGCGGCCCACAGGACGCCTTCGCGGGTGCGCAACGTGCTGCGCACCAGGCGTGGTTCCAATCCGTCGGAGGCACCGAGCCGGTGCAACTTGCCGGCCCGGTAGCGGAACAGGCCGTCCCCCGTCGCGATCCAGATGGTGCCGTCGCTGTCCTGCCGCAGGTTGTAGATGTTCAGGCGCGCCAGCGGCGCCAGGGCCTTCGGCAATGCCACGGCGTTCCCGGACCGCATGATCGCGAGGCCGGCCACGGTCGCAATCCACAATTGTCCATCCTGCGTACGCAGTACGCCGTGCGCGAGCGGATTGGCGAGGTCCGAAGCGCCATGCAGCAGGCGGAACCGGCCGCCATCGTAGCGATACACGCCGGTACGACCGGCCACCAGCATGGAGCCATCGTGGTCGCGGTACACACTTGTCAGCAACTGGCCTTTCAGGCCGGCGGAACGGCCGAACCACGCGACATGGTTGTTCCACAGGCGGATCACGCCGTGGGCGCCGGTGCCGACCCAGATGTCGCCGACGCGGTCACGCGCCAGCGACCACACCCACTGGTCACGCATTCCCGGGGTGCGCGAAAAGTCCACGATGGAGCCGGCCGCATCCATGCGCAACAGGCCGTTCCCGGTGCCGATCCAAAGGTATTTCGCCGGCCCGACCAGCAGCGCCCGGACCACCTGGTGGGCAAGTTGCGGTTGCACCGGGACGAGACCATCCCCGGCCAGCTTGTAGAGTCCGTGATTGGTGCCGACCCAGAGGTTGCCATCGAACCAGGCCAGCGACATCACCGCGACGCCGGCTTCCGGCAGCGCGTGGAACCGGAAATGCTCCGCGCCGGAACCGGGTCCGTACACGCCGCCGTTGGCGGCAACCCACAGGTGTCCCTGAGGGTCGAGGGCCAGGTGGCTGGCGGACCGCTTGCCCCAGCCCGCCGCAGCACGAGCCCGCAGTTGTCCCCTGTCGATGCGGAACACCCCGTGCCGGGCAGCAATCCACACGCCTCCGTCGGATGCTGCCAGCGCAAAGATCGCGCCCATGTCCGGCTGTGCCGGGAGCTCCTGGAATCGCCCGTCGATGCGGACCGCCAATCCCCGGTTGGTCGCGATCCACAACCTGCCATCGCCGTCGGCCGCGAGTGCGGCAATGCGGTTGCCGGTCAGGGCCGGCGTGTTGCTGCTGTCGAATACCTTGAACTGCACCCCGTCAAAACGGGCCAGTCCGTCCTGGGTACCCGCCCAGATGAAGCCCTGCCGGTCCTGCGCCAGCGCCGCAACGGTGACCTGCGGCAAGCCGTTGTCCACCGACCAGCGCTTGGCGTGGAACTGGTAGGGAACGACGCCGGGCAACGCAGCCTGCGCGCCCGATGCAAACCCGACCAGCAACAGGCAGGCCAGAAAGACCCACCGCGCCAATATCCGATTGTCCGTTGTGCCCACAAACCTGGTTCTGATCGACGGTGTCCGGCAACTGCGCATGCACATTGGGTGCCAGACCGCCGGTGTCCGTGATGGGCGTCGATTCCCGCAAGCCGAAACGGAACCTGGGCGGTCCGGGGCCGCGGCGGGAAAGCTGCGTCTGGAGCCAGCACCACGCAACCGATACGTGCATCACAGTGTCCGATGCCGTTGTCGCGATAGCGTAAGGCCCATCGCCTGCATCCGCCCGGCGGCTGCCGCCACCTGCGTGCATTCCACGCGCATCGAGGAATCCGTCCGTGATAGAAGCCTATGAACTCCAGGCTGCCGCGTTCCGGCACCTGCTGAAGCACCTGAACCAGGAACGTCCCGACGTGCAGAACATCGACCTGATGAACCTGGCCGGGTTCTGCCGCAACTGCCTTGCCAACTGGTACCGCGAGGCCGCGGCCGAACGCGGGCTCAAGTTGTCGAAGGAAGAAGCGCGCGAAGCGATCTACGGCATGCCGTACGCCGAATGGAAGGCCAGGTTCCAGAAGGAAACCGCGACCGGTTGACCCCGTCGCGGGAGCGTTTCACGCTCAGGCGCCGGCGCAGAACGCCGCGTAGTCGATGTAGCCGGGAAACGTCCTGCCCGGCGCGCAGACCGGGCATTCGGGATCCGGCGCCAGCCGGGTTTCGTGGAAGCGCATCGCCAGCGCATCGAACATCAGCACGCGCCCGACCAGCGATTCGCCGATCCCCAGGACCAGCTTGATGACCTCGGTGGCCTGCAGCATGCCGACCACGCCCGGCAGCACCCCCAGCACGCCGGCCTCCGAGCAACTGGGTGCATCCTCGGGTGCCGGCGGCTGCGGGAACAGGCAGCGGTAACACGGCGCCCTGCCCCGCTGCCGGCCGGCATCGAACACGCTTACCTGGCCCTGGAAGCGCTGGACCGCGCCGTAGACCAGCGGCTTTCCGAGCTTCACGCAGGCGTCGTTCAGCAGGTAGCGCACCGGGAAATTGTCGGCGCCGTCGAGTACCACGTCGGCGCCGTCCAGCAGTCTTTCCACGTTTGCCGAGGTGATCCGCTCGATGAGTCCCTCGATGTTGACGCGCGGATTCAGCGCCCGCAGGCGCTGCGCCGCGGATTCGAATTTCGGCGTGCCGATGCTCGCATCGGTATGCAGGATCTGGCGCTGAAGGTTGCTGCGCTCGACCACGTCGTCGTCGGCCAGCACCAGCGTGCCCACGCCCGCCGCGGCCAGGTAAAACGCCGCGGGCGAGCCGAGCCCACCCGCGCCCAGCAACACCACGCGCGCCGACTCCAGCTTGCGCTGTCCGGCTTCACCAACTTCGGACAGCCGCAGGTGGCGCGAGTAGCGGTCGTAAAAGTCCTCGTCGCCGCCGGGCCTGGCGACAGGCAGGCCTTCCTCGATCCAGCGTTGCGTGCCGCCGGCGACCGACGCCACGTTGGCATAGCCCAGTTGCTGCAACGTCTGCGCGGCCAGCAGCGAACGCTGGCCGTGCGCACAGATGGTGAGGATCTCGGTCGCGCGATCGGGCGCCGCTTCCGCGATGTGCTGCGGCACTTCGGCGCGCGGCATCGGTACGGCGTCTTCGGCCATGCCGGTGGCGTGCTCGAAGGATTCGCGCACGTCCAGCAACAACGCGCCGTTGCGCTGGCGCTCCAGGGCTTCCCGGGGAGAAATTTCGTGGATGCTCATGCGTGCATTATCCCGCAAAAGGTGGTTGCCACGGATTTGCACGGATGCACACGGATTGGAAGCCAGATCCAGCAAAAGCAACATCAATTTGTCCGCAAAGAACGCGAAGAACGCGAAGAACGCGAAGGATGAAGAGGTTTTCCTTTTTGCGTCCTTCGCGTCCTTCGCGGATCGAACGCTTTTCCGGAATCACCGCGGACGTCCCGACCCGCGCATTGCCAGGTCAAGTTGGATTCCGGCTTTCGCCGGAATGACGAGCAAAGTCAGAGCGTCCCTGGTCCCGTGTTCGCCGTGCACACGACGATCAGTCCGCGAATGAATGCAAGATGACGCGAATGAAGCAATAAGAGTTTCCCTTTGCGTTCTTCGCGGCCTGGTGGTTGTGCTTGTGTTGAATCTGGGTACCAATCCGTGTGCATCCGTGCAAATCCGTGGCAGATGCAGTTTCTGTCCATCAATCGGGCCACAACGTCACCACGTCGCCCCGTGCGTAGTCGCGTGCGCCTTCGGGCAGCAGCGCCAGCGCGTCGCTTTCGGCGAGGCCGCGCAGCATGCCCGAGCCCTGTTTCGGGTGGAGCGCGGCCCACAGTACGCCGTCGTCGTCGCCGTGCAGGCTGCAGCGTGCCAGTTCGGTGCGCGCGTGGCGCTTGCGGTGCGGGGCGTCCAGCCGCGCCCTGCGCAGCGCCGGCGGCACGGCGATGCCGAGCATCGTGCGCAGCGCCACTGCCACGTACACGCGGAACGAAACGGCCGATGCCACGGGGTTGCCCGGCAGGCCGAAGTGCAGGCAGGCGCCGATATCGCCAAACAGCACCGGCATGCCCGGCTTGACGCGCACCCCGTGAAAATGGATTTCGCCGATTTCCTCCAGCAACCCGGGGAGGTAATCGGCTTCCCCGGCCGACACACCACCGCTGGTCACCACGATGTCGGCATCGGTCGCCGCTTCCAGCAGGGCCTCCCGCAATGCGGCCGGATCGTCGCGGACGTGGCGTTGCAAGGCGACATGCGCGCCGGCGGCGTGCGCCATCGCGGCCAGCATCACCGCGTTGGATTCGTGGATCTGGCCGAAGCCCAGCGGCTGGCCGGCCGGTACCAGTTCGTCGCCGGTGGCGATCACCGCGACGCGCGCCACGCGCCGCGCCCGGACGCGGTCGATGCCAAGCGCGGCCAGCACGGCAAGCTGCGCCGGCCCGAGGTGCGTGCCTGCCGCCAGCGCCAGGTCACCGTTCGCGTAATCCTCGCCGGCGGCGCGCACGTTGCCGCCCGGTTTCTCGGCGGCCTTCACCGTGACGCGGCCGCCCGCTTCGGTCACGTTTTCCTTGATCACCACGGTGTCGGCGCCGGGCGGCATCGGCGCGCCGGTGGTGATGCGCACGCACTGCCCCGGTCCGGTTCGTGGGGCGGACGTGGCGCCGGCAAACACTTCGCCGGCCAGCTCGAACGCGCGTTCGCCCGACTGCGGCAGGTCGCCTCCGCGCAACGCGAAGCCGTCCATGGCGGAATTGTCGAACGGCGGCAGTCCGTGCGGCGCGTGCACGTCTTCGGCCAGCACCCGGCCCGGCGCGTCGGCGAGCGCCACCGTCTCGACCGGCAGGCGGTGCTGCGTGGCGCGCGCGGTCACGATTTCCAGCGCGTTTTCGAGGCTGATGCGGGTGGAAAAATCAGTTGCTGTCATGGCGGCGTTCGAAGGCGCGGAATTCGGCGGGCGTGTCGAGATCATGAAACGCGTCACCGGAATCGCCGAAGTCGACCACCAGGGCATCCAGCGCGGCATGCCAGCGCGACGGCGATCCGTGTTCATGCAGCGCGGCGCGCGCCGAATCGATCCACCACGCGGGATCGGTCCCGATCCGGTACACGGCGAACAGCGGGCGCAGCCTTCCCGCATGGCGCACCCGGGTGCAATCTGCGCCGGGGTTCTGCGCGAGGGCTTCACGCAGGCGCGCCGCGAGATCCCGCGGCGGATCAGGACAGTCCACCGGCGCCGTCAGCATGGCATCCGGCAAGGCGTGGCGGTTGGCGGCGATGAACCGGAAGGCCGCGACCAGCCCGGCCAGTGGTCCGGCGTGGCCTTCACCCTCATCGTGGAGCACCGGCGCGTACCGGCTGTAGTCGCCCAGGTTGCGATTGGCGACGATCAGCACGCGGTCACACTGCGGACGCAGGTTGTCGAGCACGTGCTCGACCAGCGGTCGGTCGCACAATGGCAGCAGGCCCTTGTCGGACCCACCGACCCGCTTGCCGGCGCCGCCGGCAAGGATCACGCCCAGCGTGTGCTCAGCGTCGCCTGGCATGCCGCGTCATGCGCCTGCGCTTGCGCTGCCGGCTTTCGGTGAGCCGGTTGCGCTTGCCGGCGAAGGGGTTTTCGCCTTCGCGGAACTCGATCCGGATCGGCGTGCCTTCGAGCCGGTAGCGTTTGCGGAAGAAGTTTTCCAGGTACCGGCGGTAGCTGTCCGCGATGTGCCGGGTGCGCGTGCCGTGGATCACGATGGTCGGGGGCCGTGCTCCGCCCGGATGCGCGAAACGCAGCTTGGGATGGCTGCCGCGCACCAACGGCGGCTGGTGCGCGGCCACGGCCTTTTCCAGGGTGCGCGTGAGATCGGACGTACCCAGTTCGCGCGCGGCGGCCGCGCCGGCACGGTCGATCGCGCGCATCAGCTCGCGCAGGCCCGAACCATGCAGGGCGGACACGAACACCGTGCGCGCCCAGGCAACGAATGCAAGTTTGCGGTCCAGGCCGTCCCGGCAGCGCGCGCGATCGTATTGTGAAAGACCATCCCACTTGTTGGCTGCGATCACCAGCGCGCGGCCCGCGTCCAGCACCTGGCCGATCAGGGCCAGGTCCTGGTCGGTGACGCCCTCGCCCGCATCCAGCATCACCACCGC
>CAZAXF010000075.1:0-12716 GCA_964489055.1 uncultured Rhodanobacter sp.
TCTCCGGCAGCACCGTGCCCACCACCGAGCAACCGGTGCGCAGCACGTCCATCGGGTGCGCCGCGGCCGGAATCCGCTCCAGCACGCGCTTGACCTGCGAGGGCAGGCCGCGCATGCGCTGCAGCCGCGCCCGGTAGGCCTTCAATTCCGCCCAGCTCGGCAGGTAACCGTGGATCAGCAGGTGCGCGACTTCCTCGAAGCTGGATTTGGTCGCCAGGTCATTGATGTCGTAGCCCCGGTAGTGCAGGTCGTTGCCGCTGCGCCCCACGGTGCACACGGCGGTGTTGCCGGCGGCGACGCCGGAAAGCGCCACGGACTTCTTGGCCTTGGGCCGGGCTTGCGCGTTGTCACTCATGCTTCACTCCTAGGTTCATCCAGAATTTCCATGCCGGACGTACCCGGCACGATGCAGTGTCAATCGAGGAATTGCCGCGACGCCGGCAGCGCCGGGCAGCGATCGACCGGCCGGGTGCGCGATCTGCGCGTCGATCCGCGGTCGCTGTTGAGCCAGCAATCCCCCAGCGTTGAGCAGTAGCAGATCTCGACATCGACGCGCCTGCGTGCCGCATCGAGGAACCGCTCGTACGCGTCGCGATCGGCAAACGACACCGGCAGCATCCGCTCGCCGGGACTGATCACGGTGTCGTGGATCGTCGAGATGGTCACGCCCGCCGTGCCGAGGCCCATGGCACCGAGTACGCCGTTCCAGTCACGCTGGGGTTTGCCGTCGACCCGGATCTCCACAGTGCGCACGATGGCCGGGCCGACACCCTTGTTGTGAACGCCAACCGCCTGCCCCGACGGGTAGGCACCAACCAGCAGGAACGGCCAGACTTCCGCACGCACCTGCTGGCGCTGAATGTGCGCGGTATAGCCCGAGACGACCAGGGCCAGCAGACCGATCAATGCGGCAATGATGACACCCAACGCATCCCAGCGCGCGCGACGACCCGGCTTGCGGGGCGGCGTGGTCTCGGGAGGGTTCGGTGTTTCCGGCATGACGGCTCAGCTCCGGTTGCCTCCGGCAAACAGCTCGTCGAGCTTGTCTTCGTACGCGTGATAACCGAGGAAGTCGTACAACTCCTCGCGCGTCTGCATCGCGGGGACCACGGACTTCTGGGTACCTTCACGACGCACGGTCTCGTAGAAATTCAATGCCGCCTTGTTCATCGCGCGGTAGGCGCCGCAGCAGTACAGCGCGATGTCGACGTTCGCGGAGCGCAATTCGTCGACGGTGAAGAAAGGCGTGGCACCGAACTCGGTCAGGTTGGCCAGGATCGGCACCTTCACCGCTTGCTTGAATTTTCGGTAGTCGTCCAGCGTCTTCATGGCCTCGGGAAAGATCATGTCGGCGCCGGCCTCGACGTAGGCGACGGCACGCTCGATCGCGGCGTCGATGCCCTCGACCGCGGCGGCATCGGTGCGCGCCATCAACACGAAATCCGGGTCGGCCCTTGCATCCACGGCGGCCTTGACGCGATCGACCATTTCATCCTTCGAGACCACTTCCTTGCCGGGGCGGTGGCCGCAACGCTTGAAGGCCACCTGGTCCTCCATGTGCACCGCGGCCACACCCACGCGCTCGAACGAACGGATCGTGCGCGCGATGTTGAACGCACCGCCCCAGCCGGTATCGATATCCACCAGCACGGGCAACTGGGTGGCCTCGACGATGCGGCGTGCGTCGGTCAGCACATCTTCCATCGTCGAGATGCCGAGGTCGGGCACGCCCAGTGAATTGGCGGCGACGCCGCCACCGGACAGGTACAGCGTCTTGTAGCCAACACGCCTGGCCATCAGGCCGGCATACGCGGTGATCGCTCCGACCACCTGGCACGGAAATTCGGCGGCCAGCGCGGCACGGAACCGCGCGCCCGCGGAGGAAAAATCGCTCATGCGGCCTCCGGGAAAAGCGTCATTTTAGCCGATCCGACCGCCTGCGGCCCGCTGCCGCACGCGCCGCAACCACTCCCGGTCGCGCACGAGCAGGCCATGGCTGCCGCCGGCCGGAAGCCATCATGAATGCAGTTGCCGCGAGCGTCTGCGTCGCGCCGGCAAAGACATGACGCCCACCCGGGATCACATCCATGCCCCTGTGGCCCAGGCCGAAGGGAATCACCGCCCGCACCTTGTTCGTGGCGAGGGCGACCAGATGCACCGCCGGCTTGTTCGCGCTGCTGACCAGCATCCGACTGCCGTCCGGACTGACCGCAACGTAGTGCGCACCCGGCAACCCATCACAGGTCCTGCCACTCGGCAGGCGGTAAACGCATTGCGCGGTGTCCGCGCTTCGGTGTTGACCCTCATGCACGGAAACGATATGTTTGCCGTCCCCTTGGGGAGTAGCCGCCTTCGTTTCCAGAAGGGGTCGCGTCAACACACTTGGCTTCGGCCATGGCGCGGCCAGCCGTAACGGGCCTGGCAAGACCATCGGTTTCGGTACCCGCCAGCGGGTCGGGCGCGGGTGTCGAAGCCTTTGGCTTGCGCCCGACTCCCAAGGACCTGCGTGACATCCCTTGCCCTGACCATCGGCCTGCTGCTGGGTGCGGCGCTGGTCATTTATCTTGCCTGCGAGTACTTCGTCAACGGTGTCGAATGGGTCGGCCGCAAACTGGCGGTAAGCCAGCAGGCCACCGGTTCGATCCTGGCCGCTTTCGGCACCGCGTTGCCCGAAAGCGTGGTGACCTTCGTTGCGGTCGTATTCGGCGCCAGCGCCGCGCAGAAGCAGATCGGTGTCGGCGCGGCCCTGGGTGGCCCCCTGGTGCTTGCCACCATCGCCTACGCCACAGTTGGCATCACCCTGCTGGTTTGCCGTCAGAAATTGCCGCGCATTGTGGCCATACGTGACGAGTTCCGCAGGTTGAGCCGCGACCAGGGCTGGTTCCTCGCCATTTTCGTCTGCAAGATCGCCCTGGGCGTGGTGGCTTTTGCCTGGAAACCCTGGCTGGGCTTCCTGTTCCTGCTTGCGTATGCCGCCTATTTCCGGAACGAGATGTCGGGCAAGGCCGGCCTCGACGAAGGCACACTCGAACCGCTGAAGCTGATGCCACGTCGCGCCGTGCCGCCGACGTGGGCGGCGATTGCACAAACGGTGGTGGCGCTGGTGGTGATTTTCGCGGCATCGCATTTTTTTGTCGGCCAGCTCGACGTGCTGGGGCCGCAGCTCGGCCTTCGCCCGCAGCTGGTCGCACTGCTCTTCAGCCCGATTGCCACCGAGTTGCCGGAAACGATGAACGCCATCATCTGGGTGCGCCAGGGCAAGCACCGCCTGGCACTCGCCAACATCAGCGGTGCCATGATGATCCAGGCGACGGTCCCCACTGCGCTGGGCCTGTTTTTCACGCCATGGGTCTTTGATGAATCCCTGATCGCGGCGGCCGGGATTACGATGGCCGCCATCCTGGTGATGTTCACCGCCTTCCGCCGTGGCATCACATCGCGCAGGCTGCTCGCTTCCATGGCGCTGTTCTACGTGGTCTTCGCGGCGTGGGTGATCGTCCGGCGGCTCGCCTGATCGCAGGTGATCCTGCAACAGTTGAAGCGCAGCTACTGCAGGAGGTTCATTCCGCCGCGTCGTGCTCGCCGTGCTTGCGATCATTGCCGGTTCCGGGTTGTGGGAACGCGACGGCACGCCGGTGATTCTCGCCAATCTCGGCGGCGCCGGCGACCCGCAGCTCGGAACCGGCACCCACGGCACCTCCATCAACAATCGCGGACAAGTGGTCGGCGTGCCCGTGCTCGCCGACAACACCACGCATCGCGGTTTCCTGTGGAGCCGGGCCGCCCGCAGATGCGTGCGCTGGAGTCCGTTCCCGACCATCCCCACAGCGCTGCGCTCGGCATCAACCACCTCGGCGACGCCGTCGGTGCTTGCGGCACTTCCGTTCGAGGATTCGCATGCCGTCATCTGGCCGAAGGAAGGCGCGGCCTCGACCTCAACGAGCTTTTCGCCGCACCCACGCCGCTCTACCTGATGACGGTGTTCGGCATCGACGATGCGGGCCGGATCGTCGGCTTCGCCTTCGACACGGAATCGGAGCAAGTGCACGCGTTCCTCGCCCCGCCGACGCGCAGACGTTGACGGTCGAACTGCGGAAAAGCAAGAGGGCGGCATTTGCCGCCCTCTTCCAGCTTCGAACCGGGCAGGCTCAGCCCAGCAGATGCTCAACCGCCGCGCGCTCCTCGCGCAGTTCGCTGTCGGTGGCGTCCATGCGGGCGCGTGAGAAGTCGTTGATCTCGAGGCCCTGCACGATCTCGTACTTGCCGTCCTTGCAGGTGACCGGGTGGCCGTAGATCACGCCCGGCTGGATGCCGTAGGAACCGTCGGCCGGAATGCCCATCGAGACCCAGTCGCCTTCGGCGGTGCCCAGCGCCCACGAGCGCATGTGGTCGATCGCGGCGTTGGCGGCCGATGCGGCCGACGATGCGCCGCGCGCCTTGATGATCGCGGCGCCGCGCTTTTGCACGGTGGGGATGAATTCGCTTTCGTACCAGGCCTGGTCGACCAGCGACAGCGCGGGCTTGCCGTTGATCGTGGCGTGGTGGATGTCCGGATACTGCGTGGACGAATGGTTGCCCCAGATGATCATCCTCGCCACGTCACTGTTGTGCTGACCGGTCTTGGCGGCAAGCTGCGCCTTGGAGCGGTTGTGGTCGAGCCGCACCATCGCGGTGAAGCATTTCGGATCGAGGTCGGGCGCATTGGCCTGCGCGATCAGGGCGTTGGTGTTGGCCGGGTTGCCGACCACCAGCACCTTCACGTTGCGCCTGGCGTGCGCATTCAGCGCCTTGCCCTGCGGCCCGAAGATCTTGCCGTTGGCACCCAGCAGATCCTTGCGTTCCATGCCGGCGCCGCGCGGACGCGCGCCGACCAGCAGCGCGTAGTCGACGTCCTTGAAGGCGACGTTGGCGTCGTCGGTCGCGACCACGCCGGCCAGCAGCGGGAACGCGCAGTCGTCGAGTTCCATCACCACGCCCTTGAGGGCATCCAGCGCGGGGGTGATTTCCAGCAGGTGCAGGATCACCGGCTGGTCCTTGCCCAGCATGTCGCCGGCGGCGATGCGGAACAACAGGGCGTAACCGATCTGGCCGGCGGCGCCGGTGACTGCAACGCGAACGGGGGATTTCATGTACACAACTCCTTCATGAGGCAACCAATTTTCCAACGCAGCGCAGAACGTCGCCGTTCCCTCCCCCTTCAAGGGCGAGGTCGGAAGGGGGATGGGCCGGATGCACGGATCCACATGGGAAACGCGCTACTTCAAACCATCCCCACCCGACCCTCCCCTTGAAGGGGAGGGCGAAAGCGTTGCGCCAACCATCCACCCCACGGAGAGGGCTGAGAAGCGTCAGGCGCTTGCTGCGCTTTTCTGCCCGACGTTCGCATCGTCCAGTTCGGCGAAGAATTGCTGGATGCGTTCGAGGCCCTTGCGCAACTGCTCGGGCGCGCAGGTGTAGGAAATGCGCAAGCTGCGCGCCTCGCCGAACGCGGAACCGGGCACCGTGGCGACGAATTTTTCGTCCAGCAGCGCCTTGCAGAAATCGACGTCGTTGCCGATCGGTTTGCCGTTGTGCGACTTGCCGAACGCCACGGAAATGTCCGGGAACGCGTAGAACGCGCCCTGCGGGCGCGGGCAGTGCACGCCGGGAATCGCTTCCAGCGCTGCGATCACCTCGTCGCGGCGATGGGAGAACTCTTCGCGCTTGGCGCTCGGTACGTCCTGGGAACCCGACAGCGCCGCCACCGCGGCCGCACTCACCACTTCCGGCAGGCAGGTGATGTGGTTGGAGTTCAGCGTCACCAGCGCCTTGATGCCGTCTTCCGGCCCGGCCACGAAACCGCAGCGCCAGCCGGGCATGCCGTAGGTCTTGGACAGCGAATCCATGATGAAGGTGCGCGCGCGCAGCTCGGGCTTCACCTGCACGAAGTTGTGGTAGCCGATGCCGTCGAACACCAGCCGGTTGTAGATGTCATCGGTGATGATCCAGGTGTCCGGGTACTTCACCAGCACCTCGGCCAGCGCCGCGATTTCATCGCGGTTGTAAACCATGCCCGTGGGGTTGGACGGGTTGTTGAACAGGAACACCTTTGGCTTCGACTGCAGCGCCTGGTCGAGCTGCGCCGGGGTCAGCTTGTAGTGCTGCTCGGGTGGGCAAGGCAGCGGTGTCACGCGCGCGCCGAGGATCTCGGCGATGTCGACATAAGACGTCCAGTAGGGCGTCGGAAACACGATCTCGTCGCCCTCGTCCAGCAGCGCCTCGGCCAGGTTGTAGAGCACCTGCTTGGCACCGATGCCCACGGTGACGTTGTTGCGCGAATAGCCATCCAGGCCGCTCTGTCTGAAATGCGCGACGATCGCATCCAGAAGCTCGGGCGCGCCGCGGTTGGTGCCATAGCTGCCGCTGTCACGCGCCGTCCAGTCGCGCACGGCCTGGTAGACGTGGTCGCCGGGCAGGAAGTTGGGGATGCCGATCGAGAAGTTCACCACGTCCCTGCCCTCGGCCTTGAGCTGCCGGGCCTTGTCGGCGATGAGCATGATCGCGCTGGGCTTGGCGCGGCCGGTTCGGGTGGCAAGTCTGGGCATGGTGGATTCCTCGAAAATGCAGCCGTGCATTTTATCACAGTGCCGGGGCCGCGCCCCTGAATCATGATGCACACGGAGCTCCGGTGACCGTGCACAATGGAGCCGCCTGAACCAACGATGGCGTTGTGTCTCCCCTCACTCGAAAAGGAGAAACTCCATGCTGCACTGGCTCTGGATTTTCATCATCGGCCTGATCGTCGGCATCATCGCCAAGTGGATCATGCCCGGCAAGGATCCCGGCGGATTCATCGTCACCGCGGTCATCGGGATCGTCGGCTCGTTCATCGGTGGCTGGATCGCCAACGCGGTCTTCGGCATCGGCGTCGGCGCCACCGCTGCAGGTGCGGGCGTCGGGGGCTTCTGGGGCCTGGTCTTCGGCGTGATCGGCGCGATCATCCTGCTGATCATCTACCGGATGGTTGTCAAGCCAAAGCGCGCCTGAGGCGCGAACGCCGGGAGTCTGGGCGGCAGGCGGGCCGTCGCGTTGCGCAACCCAACCTGCCAAGCTTTTCGTCAGGCACGCACATCCAGCACGGAGTTCCACTGCCCCACCCGCTCGGACTGCGCGTTCAGCAGCGGCGCCGCATCGTCCTCGATGGTGACCTTTTCGATCCTGTCGCCCTGCTGGATCGCATCCACCACGTCCTGGTCGCTGGCCGCGACCACTTCACCGAAGATGGTGTGCTTGCCGTCCAGGTGCGGCGTGGGCACGTGGGTGATGAAGAACTGGCTGCCGTTGGTACCGGGGCCGGCGTTCGCCATCGACAGCCTGCCCGGCGCGTCGTGCTTCAGGTCCGGCCGGCATTCATCCTCGAAACGGTAGCCGGGGCCACCCCGTCCATCGCCGTTCGGGCAGCCGCCCTGGATCATGAAATCGGCGATCACGCGATGGAAGTTCAGGCCATCGTAGAAACCGCGCTGCGCGAGGTTCACGAAATTGGCGACGGTGACCGGCGCCTTCTCGTCGAACAGGCGCAGGTGGATCGGACCTTTCGAGGTAAGCATGGTTGCGCTGAGGCTCATTGTGGCTCCCGTGGCGGATGGCGGCGTGCGCCGGACCGACAAGGATAACTGCGCTCAGCCCGGCAAATCGAGGTTGGCGCGCTCCAGCTTGTCGGCGCCACGCGGCCGCGACCGCGGCGTCGGGGGATCGGCAAGCGCCTCGCCCCCGACCACGTGCGCGTACATGTGATCGAGCGCGGCGTAGCCATAGGGCAGCAGCGGCACGTAACGATCGCCGAAGCCCGGCATCTGCAGGAACGCATCGAAGTGCTGCGCATGCGGCACGCACCAGTAGCGCGGCGCGTGGCCGTGCCCGCGCAGCCACTCGATGTACACGTCCGATGCGAACGCCGCGGGAATCAGGCCGTCCCCGGCGCCGTGCACGATCCACAGCGGCAGTTCCGCGCGCGGCAAGCCGACGGTCAGGCGTTCCACCGCGCCGTGCAGCGCCGTGGCTGCCGCGGACCGGCCATCCCACAACTCGCGCAGCGTCAGCACGCCCGGCAGGGTCGGGTCCGGGGAAACATCCATCCCGCCGAACAGCCCGATGCCGGTGTCCGGCGGAATGCCGTTGCCATCGGCCCACCACGCCGCGCGCACCACCGGCGCGGGCACACCGGCCACTTCGACCGGCTGGAAGCTGAAGCCGCCCGGCATCGCGCCGACGCCGGTCCGAAGGTAGGCCGAGGCGTAGGTCGCCGCGACCGCACGCCACAGGTCGAACGCCACCGAGCTGGCCGCGGTCTCCAGCGCCTCGTCGTGCCAGCCCGACGCGTGCAGATGTTCCAGCGCCGCTTCGGCCAGCGATTCACTTCGCCCCGCGGGCAGCAGGCCGCGCGCTGCCAGGTTCACGCAACGCGCAAGCCAGGCGGGCGGTGCCGCGTCCGCGGTACGCGCGAACGGTACCGAGGCAAAGCGCGACGCGGTCAAGGCGGCCGGCATCCACAGCGCCGCCTCGCTGGCGTAGTCGTACAACGCGCGGCCGGTACCCGGCGTCTGCACGTTCGGTTCCAGCGCCACCACGCCATCCAGCCAGCCGTCGCGATCGACCCCGGCCGCCTGCAGTACCGCGGCCCCGCCATTGGAAATGCCGGCCGCGATGATGCGCGTGTTTTCCGGCGTGAAGGGTGCGGCGGCGGGAAACGCCTCGTCCAGCATCGCCAGCCCGAAACGCACGGCCTGCAGCACGTGCTCGCCCCAATCGGCTTCCGGGTGGTCGCCCGAATGGGCGTGCTTGACCGCGATGCCGGCGTTGGTGGCGTAGGCGGCGGGCTCGAAATCCAGCGCAACGGTTCCGGCTTCGGCGCGGGTGCCGTCCAGCGCCACGCCGGTGCCGGTGGTGCAGTCGAAGTATCCGGTGCCGGCGGCCTTGTCGGTGTAGACCAACGCGCAACCGCGCGCGAGTCCCCACCCACCCAGCGCCGCCGCACCGTACACCCCGCGCGAACCGGACGACGGCGCGACCATCAGGCAGCGCGCGCCGGCATCGAACGCATCGGGAACCTGGCACAGCACCCGGTGTGGATGCGTCGCGCCGGGCAGGCGCGCGAACGCGCTGAACTCGCGGCCGGGCACGTGCGGCACGCTGCCGTAGACGCGCCCGAACCCACCCAGCGGGCCCAGGTCGGTCAGGCCCTTCCAGCCACTCTGGATCGCGCGGCGGCGAAGCTCCCGGGCGGTTGGATGCACCGGATCGGCAAAGCGCACCGGCAGGCCGGCCAGGCCGGCGAGTCCCAGGCCCGCACTCAGCAGGTCATCATCGTCGCGGTGCACGCTGCGAAGGATCGGGCTGGTCACGAAATCATTGGCCATCGGCTTTCCTGTGGTCGTGGGGCGCGTGCTCACGGCTTCGTGTCGGGGGATCGAGGCGATGGCGAGGCGCCCAGCAGACGCAGCGCGAATCCGGCGTAGCCTTCGGCCACCTGCTCCGCACTCAGACGATAGTCGGGCGAATACCAGTAGGCGACGCGCAGGCCCATGCCGCCGATCGCGGCCACGCCCAGCCATGGGTCGCTCACGTCGAAGATCCCCTCGTGCATGCCGCGGGTGATGATGTCCTGCATCAGTCCTTCGGACTGGCGCCGCAGCATGAAGGTCGCGGCCCCCAGTTCCTCGCCCAGCACGTGCAGCTCGGAGTTGGCCACCACCGCCAGCATCGGGTAGGTGGTGTGGAAACCTACGTGCGCGCGCACGTAGGCCACCATCTGGTCGCGTGGGTCGCCGCCGCTGGCCAGCACGGCGGTGCGCACGCCGCGGTACTGCTCTTCGTGGCCGACGCGGCACAGCTCGGCAAGGATGTGTTCCTTGGACGGGTAATGCGCATAGATGGTCGCGGCCTTCACCCCCGCCGCGGCGGCGATGTCGCGCACCGAGGCGCCCGCGTAGCCGCTTTCGGCAAACAATTTCACCGCGGCCTCCAGGATCCGCCCGGACGCACCCGACCGCCTGAGTTCAGGCAGCAGGCGCACGGTGGTGGCAACAAGGCGGCGATTGGGGCTCATGGGCGGCAGACTAACGAACGACAGCTCATGATCATATCCATTGACAGCGTAGCAGGAAGACGGTACAAAGCTACCCTAACGATCGTTAGTTAGGCAAGTCTTTTCTTGCCCGCGCGACCCGATTGCAGCCACGCCGCCAGCGGCGATGCCACATCCACCACGCCCACGCTTCATCAGAGGGGACTTCAGATGCATACCAAGCACGCCACGTTCACCCTGGGACTCCTGGCCGGCGCCATTGCGCTGGCCCTGGCCGCGCCGGTCCACGCGGCAGACCCCGCCGCGCCGGCCGCACCGCAGGACAACGCCACCGCGCAACAGCAACAGCAGTCCGCGCCGCAGAAGCACGCGCCCAAGGAACTGGAAACCGTCGTGGTCACCGCACGTCGCCGCAGCGAAGACCTGGAAAAGGTGCCGGTCGCCGTAAGCTCGTTCAGCTCAGAACAACTCAAGGACATGCAGGCGGTCGACATCGCCGGGTTGCAGGGCTCGGTGCCCAACATGAACATCGTCCAGGGCCGCGGCTCGTCCAGCAACGTCAACATCTTCATCCGCGGCATCGGCCAGCCCGATGCGCTGCAGACGTTCGACCCGGGCGTGGGCTTCTACGTCGACGACGTGTACTACTCGCGCATCAACGGCGCGCTGATGGACCTGTTCGACATCGACCACGTCGAAGTACTGCGCGGCCCGCAGGGCACGCTGTACGGCATGAACTCCACCGGCGGCGCGGTCAAGGTGGTCACCAAGAAGCCCAGCAGCACGCCGGAAGGTTCGGTAGCCGTCACCGTGGGCGACTACGGGCGCATCAACACCCAGGCGTATTTGAGCGGGCCGCTCAGCGACACGGTTTCCGCAAACATCGCCGCGGGCACCTTCAAGAACCACGGCTACGTCACCGATCCGGACACCGGGCGGCGTTTCAACAATGACGACACCCAGGCCATCCGCGGCAAGCTCGATTTCCATCCCTCGGACAACTTCAACGCGATCCTGGCGATGGACTACAGCCACCAGAACACCGACCTCACCATGGGCGAACCCACCGCGCCGCTGGAAAGCACCGACCTGCTGACCGGCCAGACCACGGTACTGATGCAGCCGCCCGCGCACTGGGACTACCATGCGAAGACTTCGTTCGGCCCCGGCAAGGGCCAGAAACTGATCCAGAAGGGCGTGGCGTTGCACATGAACTGGCACGCCACCGACAACTGGGATTTCAAGAGCATCACGGCGTACCGCAAGCTCGATACCGAGGCCTACATCGACATCGACGCCTCGCAGTTCCAGCTCGGCGACGTGCTGGTGGCGCTGCACCAGCACCAGTTCAGCCAGGAATTCCAGTTCCTCTACGACAACCACGACAACCTGAACGCCGTGCTGGGCGTGTACTACCTCAACGAGCACGTGCCGTCGCACCAGGAAGCCTACGCCGACGACTTCCTGACCTTCGGCGGCCTGCCGATCGACTTCCTGCGCACCATCGACGACGACCTCGACAACAAGAGTTACGCGGTCTTCGGCAACGCCACCTGGTCGTTCGGAAACGGCTGGAGCGTGTCCGGCGGCGTACGCTACACGCGTGAGCAGAAGAGCTATTTCCGCACCACGTCGGCCTTCTTCGGTCCGCCGCTGACCGCATTTTCCCAGGATCCGCAGGCGGTCATTGCACCGACCAGCCATACTTGGAACGCCGTGACGCCCTCGGTGAGCCTGCAAAAACAGATCAACCCGCAGTTGATGTGGTACATATCGGCCAACCGCGGCTTCAAGGCCGGCGGCTACAACGGCCGTGCCAACGACCCGGCCCTGGCGGCCAACCCGCTGTTCAATCCCGAGTTCGTGTGGACCTACGAATCGGGGCTGAAATTCCGCAGCGCCGACGGTCGCGCCCGCGCCAGCGGCGACGTGTTCTACAGCAATTACAAGGATTTCCAGGCGCGGGTATCGGAAATCACCAACCCCGGATCCCAGGTCCCCAATTTCATCTTCCCGGTCCTCAACGCGGCCAAGTTGACCATGTACGGCGCCGAGTTCCAGGGTTCGATGCTGGTCGGCCAGAGCTCGTCGCTGCAGGCCCAGATCGGCTACCTGCACGCCAAGTACGACGAGTTCAACGATCCCCGTGTACAGCTTGATCCGTCACTGGCCAGCCTGCACGCGCACGTCGCCTTCACGCCCAACTGGACCGCGCGGGTGGCGGCCACGCACACCTTCAACCTCAACAACGGCGCCGCGATCACCGTGGGCGGCGATGTGTCCTATCGCGGCACCATGTGGCTGAGCGTGGACAACCGCCCGGGCCTGATGCAGCCTTCCTACACCCTGGCCGGACTGTTCGGCGTGTTCGATTCGGCCGACGGCCACTGGCAGGTCCGCGCCGGCGTGCGCAACCTCACCGACAAGGCCTACAAGACCGACGCGCAGGAATTCTCCAGCGTGGGCAACATCCAGACGGCGTACTTCGGGTGGCCGCGGAATTACTACCTGAGCGTGCGGTACAACTTCTTTTGAGCTGAGGGGCGAGTGGCGAGGGATGAGGGGCGAGGGAATCGGGGCTCGGGACCCGGGACCCGGGACTCGGACTGCGGAGGCAGGATGCCGGAGCGAACGTCGGCGCAGCCGACGG
>CAZAXF010000076.1:0-3879 GCA_964489055.1 uncultured Rhodanobacter sp.
GCTGGCATGGTACTCACCAGGTTCGTCATTCCGGGGCTCCCGGAGGGAGAACCCGGAATCCAGGCCTTCGCATCGACGGCCGAGAGCTGGATTCCGGGTTCCATCGCCGATGAAGCCGGCGATGGCCCTGGAATGACCGGGGTAGAGAGTGCATTGCAACGCCAACGTGGCCGAGGAACAACCCTGATCAGGTCCCGGAGTCGCGGAGCGATATCCGGGATCCAGCGTCTTTGTATTTCAACACGTTGCGGAGTAGACACTGGAATTACTCGCTGCATCCCGCAGCTCGCCCTTCGGGCCGTCGGCTGTGCCGACGTTCGCTACGGCAGTCCCGGATGGAGTCCGGGACAGGCGCTGCCTCCGCAGTCCCGCTTTCGCGGGAATGACGATGGCAACGCTTGATCAGACCTTTCCCAGAGGTTCCCCGGGCGGCGCCTCAGGGGCTGAGGTATTGCCGCACCAGGCCCCAGGCCGGCCCCGTGGCAACGCGCATGCCGGCGCGGACCAGGCCGCTGCCCACGCGCAGTTGCGCCAGCACGAAACCCAGGCCCGCGGCACCAGCCAGCGCGGGCAGGGGATGCGCCTGGTACACGCCGATCACCTCGGCCACTGCCGTGCCAAGTTCCGAACGCGCGGCATGGCTTGCCGCGCGGGCCTTGCGCTGCTCGGCCAGGATCCGCCGGTAGCTCATGGTGGTGGCTCCTTGTCGGACGCGGGCGGCGGCGAAGCCTGCTGGAAACGCCGCACGTGGCGGCGAAGCTCACCGCCCAGCGCGCGCAGCTCGGTGCGGGTGTCGGGGAAACTGGCCTGGTGGATCGTGCGCTTGATGGTCAGCCACACCGCGACCAGCAGCAGCAGGTGCAACAGCACCAGCAATGCCAGCGCGATGCCGATCGAACCGGTGGCAAGCGTCAGGGCCCAGCCGATCAGCGCCACCACGCATGCCCACAGCGACACCGTGAACGCGACCAGTGCCACGCTGCCAAGGAACACCATGGCCACGCTGGCGCGCAGCACGCGCGCCTCGGCGACAACCAGCGCGGCCAGCGCGGTCGCCACGCGCCGCACGGCCGCAAACAGGCCCGCACCCGCCGCGAAGACTTCCTCGAACGGCGGTGTCGTGGGCTGTTCGGGCGCGTCGTCCGGCTTCGGATCGGCGTCGGCAGCCGGTTCGGCGCGCTCCGGGGTTTCCACGCTCACGGCGACCCCCTACCCGTCACGCCGCGGCGCGGCGTCAGCGGCGATGGCTCAGCACGCGACCGAGCAGCCAGCCGGCCGCCAGCGCGATCGCCACCGACTGCACGGGCTTCTCGCGCACGAAGTCGCGCACGTTGTCGAGCGCGGCATCGGCGCGGTCGCGGGTCTTCGACGCCACGGCGGCGCTGCGTTCGCGCCATTCGCCAGCCTTGTCGGTGGCCCGGTGTGCGCCGCGCGCGCTGGCGTCAGCGGCCCGGTGCAGGCCCGACTCGACCCGGTCGGCGGCGCTGTCGAATTTGCCCTTGGCACCACTCACCGTGCTGCTGGTGCCTTCCTTGAACCGCGTGGCGGTACGTTCGATGCGCTCGTGCGCGCCGCCGCTGCGGCTTTCCTTTTCGGTGACTTCTTTGTTCATGGGTGGTTTCTCCAGGTTGCTGCCGCATCCAGGGCAGACTTCATCGATTCCCTGTGTGCCCCGGGCCGGGGCAAGGGAGGGGGTGAATCCCGGTTCCGTCCCTGGCGCTTGCGATCTGCCACGGACGGGAACGCACGATCAAGGCCCCTGGTGAACGGCGGGATTCAGGGTGTAGGTTCCGATGATCTCGGCCTCCTCCAGTATGTGACCGTCAAGTGCCGCCTGCAGTTCCTTCCAGCCGAAGGTGGCCGGCAGTTCCAGCCGCGCGACGTCCAGTGCATGCACGCGAAAGCAGTAGCGGTGCAGCAGCGCGTCGTTCCACGGCGGGCAGGGACCGTCGTAGCCGAAGTAATCGCCGGCCATGTCCTCGTCGGACGCGAACCAGCCGGTGAAATCGTTGCGGCCCTGGCGCGATCCGGCCGGGCCCTCGGGATCGCGCTTGCCGCGCGGTGTCACGCCGTCGCTGCAGGATCCGGCGGCGATTTCCGTGCAGTCGGGCGGAATGTCCACCATCAGCCAGTGCGCGAAATCCACGCGCGGCAGGTCGGCGGGCACCGTGCGACCCTTCTGGTTGACGTCGTCGCCGCGGCTGGGCACATCCGGGTCGACGCACACCAGTACGAACGAGCGCGTGCCCGCGGGTGCGCCGCTCCAGGCCAGGTGCGGGTTGCGGTTGGCCGACAACGCGACCGGCTCGTCGCCCTCGCCGGGCTTGCCGAAGGCAAATTCCACCGGAAGCGGCGTGTTGTGCTCGAAACTGTCGCTGCGTATCTGCATGGCGGTAATCGATTGGCAGTTGAAAAGGTTTTCGCAAGGCCCTCGCCCGTCGACTCCGGTCCCTGGTCCCGAAAGTCGAGCCTCAATTGGACGGAGCCGCATAGGTGATGCGGTAGATCACCCCGTTGTAGTCGTCGGACACCAGCAGGCTGCCATCACGCAGCGGCTGCACGTCCACCGGCCGGCCCAGGGTCTTCTGGCCATCCAGGAACCCGGTGAGGAACGGCTTCCAGGCACCGGCCTTGCCATCCTTGTCGACGTGCACCACGACCACGCGGTAGCCGTCCTTGAGGGTGCGGTTCCATGATCCATGTTCGGCAATGAAGATCGCGTCATGGTACTTGGCCGGAAACATCCGCCCGACATAGAAACGCATGCCCAGTGCGGCCACGTGCGCGCCCAGGCGCAGCGCCGGTTGCGAAAACTCGCTGCATGAACGGCCCTTGCCGTATTCGGGGTCCGGCACGTTGCCGGCATGGCAATAGGGGTAGCCGAAATTCTGGCCCAGCCGGTCGACGCGGTTCAGGGTGTCGGCGGGGATGTCGTCGCCCATCATGTCGCGGCCGTTGTCGGTGAACCAGAACGTGTGGGTGCCCGGCTGCCAGTCGAACCCGACGCTGTTGCGCACGCCGGTGGCAACCGTCTGCCAGTTTTTCCCGTCCGGATCCATGCGGATGATCTTCGCGAAATCCGGGCCGGCATCGCAGATGTTGCACGGCGCGCCGATCGGCACGTACAGCTTGTCGTCCGGGCCGAAGGCAATGAACTTCCAGCCGTGGTGGGTCTTGTCCGGCAGCTTGTCGGTGACGACCACCGGCTTGGGCGGATCGGCGAGACGGGCCTCGATGTCGGGGAACTTCAGGATCCGGCTGACCGCCGACACGTACAGCGCGCCATCGCGGAAAGCCACGCCCACCGGCATCTTCAGGCCCTTCGCGATCACGTACACGTGCTCGGCGCGCCCGTTGGCATCCATGCCGGTCAACGCATACACGTTGCCCTTGCGGAACGAACCCACGAACACGGTGCCTCGGGTGCCCAGCGCCATTTCGCGCGCGTTCGGCACCTGGTCCGAATAGATCGAAACATGAAAGCCCGGTGGCACCTTCAGCCGATCCAGCGGCGCAGCCCCCAGCGCAGCGCCCGCCACGACGAACAGCGCCAGCGCGGAAACGAGTTTGTGGACCAACGACCCGAACATGCCAGCACCGTCCCGCAACCAGGGAACGGCCAGCATACCGGCCACGGCGTTATCAGAAGGCGAACGCCCCCGCCTCGCAGGCGCACGCCCCTTTCACCCCCGGCGGCGACTCACCACGCAAGCGCGCGGGGAAGCCGCACGCCCCTCCGCGACGCGCGCGGCGCGTTTCGTTTCAGCCATCTCCCCCGCGTCACGCGCGGGGGAGAGGGTTGGGTGAGGGGGCCGGGCCACGCGTTGCAAGACATGCACAGCCGAAGCGTGGCAAATGGAACTGCGCCGAGCCTTCCAG
>CAZAXF010000076.1:3979-12698 GCA_964489055.1 uncultured Rhodanobacter sp.
ATGGAACTGCGCCGAGCCTTCCAGGGAGTTTCCCCGCAGCCGGAAGCTTCGCCCCTCACCCCAACCCTCTCCCCCGACGATGAAGCTGTCGGGGGAGAGGGAGCACATTGCCGCGAATGCGTGGTGCGTTTCGCTTCAAGCTCTCTCCCCCGCGCCACGCGCGGGGGAGAGGGTTGGGTGAGGGGGCTGGGCCACGCCTTGCAAGACATGCACAGCCGAAGCGTGGCAAACGGAACTGCGCCGAGCCTTCCAGCGACTTTCCCCGCAGCCGAAAGCTTCGCCCCCTCACCCCAACTCTCTCCCCCGACGATGAAGCTGTCAGGGAAGAGGGAGCGCATCGTCGTGCGCCGTCGTGCCCGCGCGGCGCGTCCGCTTGAAGCCCTCTTCCCCGCGTCACGCGCGGGGGAGAGGGTTGGGTGAGGGGGCTGGGCCACGCCCTGCAAGACAAACATGGCCGACGCACGGAAGACGAAGCTGCATAGAGCCTTCCGGCGAGTTTCTCCGCAGCCGGAACCTTCGCCCCCTCACCCCGGCCCTTATATCTCGCGATTCGCGTAGGCTCAGTTTTTGTCGGCGAAGACGGCGTCCTCGAGTACCGCGAACGCTTCGGTCAGGGCTTCGCGGTAGTGTGCGGCGTGGTCGGCGGGGAAGCTGGTGGGCATGCCGCCGTGTCCGATCGTTGCAGCGTTGGCGCGCGGACCCGTCGCCACGGCATCGACACCCAGGAATGTGGCCAGCGCTGCGCGCGCGTCCTCGCCGCCGGGCTCCAGCAGCGGGGTCGTGTCGACATGCAGCGTGGGGAGCATGCCGGCCGCCTGGTTCAGGTGTACCTGCGCCAGGCGCAACCAGCGCGCGCCGGTGGCCGGGTCCGGGACGCCGTAGCCGTGTGCACTGCCAAACGCCAGCCAGTGGAGCAGGGTGTCGCGCACGGGGCGCTGCGCGACCAGCAGACGCACGCCCGGCAGCGCCCGTTTCAGTGCCGGAACGACGCGTGCGTCCAGTACCGGAATCCAGTCGACGGTGTTGGCGTCCGCGGGGGCCTCGCTGCGTGCGAGCGCCCGCCGGTAGCGACGCGCCAGCAGTGCCAGCCCGCCCTGGTCGAGACCCTGTTGCCAGCCCGGATCGACGCTGTTGCCGGGTATCCCGGCAGCGTTGCGGAAACGACCGCGGAACACGAACCAGCCGGGCTGGTCGGCCAGCAGCGCCGCGACCTGCTCCACGCCGGAGCCGGGCAGCCCGCAAAGCAACACCGGCGCCGCGCCGCGCGCGCCGGCCAGTTCCGGTTGATCGGCCAGCTCACGCATTTGCGCGCCTTTGCCATCCAGTGAAGCGAGTTCGGGCGGGCCGTCGTGCGGTTGCGCGGCCATGAATGCCTGCACCGCGTCGGACCACTGTTCCAGCGCATCGAATGCCAGGCCCAGCAGTCGCTTGTGCCGTCGCGCCAGTTGCGGCGGCTTGCCGTCGAACCGGCTGTCTTCGACCCGCTGCAGGCGCTGCACCGCGGCCGCGGGATCGCCCGCCAGCAGTGCGCCGCGCGCGCGCAACATCGCGATCGCCGGACGCGGTGAAGCGGCCGCGATCTCGGCCTGCTCCTGCGCTTCCCGGCTGTGACCGGCGCGGTCGAGCGTGAGTGCATGCTGCGCCTTGAGGTCCACATCTTCGGGCCAGCGCGCCTCGGCCGACTGCCATGCCGTCAGCGCCTCGTCGTAGCGGCCGGCCCGGGTCAGCAGCCGCGCCAGTGCGACATGCGCCGTGCGTGCGTCCGGGTGGCCGGCGACGTACCGGCGCAGGTCGTCGATGGCCTGGGTGGCCTGTCCGCCTGCAGCCAGCGCCTCGGCGCGGCGCACCGCGGCATGGTGCAGGTCGGGCTGGAGGCGCAGGGCCTCGTCGTATTGCGCCACCGCGTCGGCATGCCGGCCCTCGACGCGCGCGATGTCGCCCAGACCCGCGCGCGCCATGGCGGCCTGTTCGCCGCGCGCCAGCAACGATTCGTAGAGCGACAGTGCCGCGGCGATTTCGCCCTTGCGCACGTGGACGTGGGCGCGCAGCACCTGTGCCAGCGGAAAGTCGGGCCTGACCGCGAACGCGTTGTCCAGCGCCCGGGCGGCAAAGTCGGGCATGTCCTGGTCGAGCATCGCCTGGGCGTAGCTGGCCTGGACCACCGGATCGTCGGGGGCCAGTTCGGCGGCCTGCGTGAGCAGTTGCAGCGCGCGCGTCGCGTCGCCGCGTGCCTGGGCGATGTTGCCCAGGCCGGTGATCGCCTGCACGTCCTTTTCGTCGGCGCGCAGGGCCACCTTGAAGTGGCTCTCGGCGGCGTCAAGCCTGCCCTGGCGCAACGCCACCTGGCCCAGCCCCACGTGCGCGGCCGACAGGTTGGGATTCAGTTCGCGCGCCTTGTCGAATGCCGCCGCGGCCTGGTCGAGCGCGCCTTCGCGCAACCGCATTTCGCCAAGGGTATGACGGCAGGCGGCGTTTTCGGGATCGAGCTCGCTGGCCCGCTGCACCAGTTGCAGCCCGTCGGGAAGATCGCCGCGCTGTCCGCGCAGGATGCCCAGCAGGTGCAGCACCTCGGCGTTGTCGGGCGTTTCCTTCAGCAGTTGGCGGTAGCCGCGTTCGGCTGCGTCCAGGCGTCCGGCGCGATGCAGTTCGATGGTTTCTTCAAGCATGGGCTGTGCGGTCGAAATCGAACGCGCATTATGCCTGTACCGGGCGCGCGATTCGCGCCAGGCGCCCGGCGATGTATTCCTCGGCGAAACTGTCCATGTGCCAGTTGCGGATGAAGCCGCAGTGCCCGCCATGCGCGGTGATGGTCAGGTCCACGCACGGCGGCAACGCCAACCGGTCGAAATCCGATACCGGACACACCGGGTCGTCGGCGGAAGCCAGGATCGAGGTCGGCACGGCGAGCTTTTCCAGCCGTCCGTCGGCGACCGAATAGCCGTCAAGGTAATTGTCCAGGCTGCCGAAATCGGTATGGCGAAGCACCAGCGCCTCGGTCAGCGACCGCAGCGTACCGTGCAGCTCGGCCGGGCTGAACAGTTCGACATCGGGGAACAGCCGCTGCTTGGTCTTCAGCGAGCGGCGCCACTTCCACATGAAGTAATCGTGGTACATGCGGGGGGCGTGCTCGAGCTGGAACAGCCCGGCGTGCGGGTTGATCACCGGGCACACCGCGATGGCGTGCGCAAGATCGATGCCGGCCGCCGGCGCGGCCAGCGCCACCCGCAGCGCGAAGTTGCCGCCCAGCGAAAACCCGGCCACGACCAGCGGCCGCTGCGGCCAGCGCTGCGCGACGGCGGCCAGCGCGCCGACCACTTCCCGGATGCGGCAGGAATGGAAGATGCCGCGGTTGAGCGCGTGTGAACCGCCGTGGTCGCGAAAGTTCAGCCGGAACACGTCCCAGCCTTCCTCCAGCAACCGGGTGCCGGTGCGCAGCAGGTAGGTCGAGCGCACGCTGCCTTCCCAGCCGTGGAACAGCACCGCCAGGCCCCTTGCCTCGGGCGCAACGTTCTGCGCGGTATGACAGCCGGTCAGGCGCACGCCGTCGCCACAGTCCAGCGTCACCGGGTCGGCATCGCGCTCCAGCCGGCGCGCGCGGGCTCCGCGCAGGCGCCGCCGGAGCGAACTGGAGGCCAGGATCGACTGCAGGTGCGCGTTGCGAACCAGCCAGGGCGGCTGGTAGTGGTCACCCGGGACGGCGATCATGTTTGAAGGCCCAGCACTTCGGCGATTTCCGCGCGCGCCACGCGCGCCATCTGCCGGCGACCGCCTTCGGCCTCCCAGGGCACCGGATCCAGGAAGTGCACCTCGGCGGTGAGCGAGCGCGTCGCCAGCACCCGGAACACGTTGTGCATGAAACTTTCCCCACGCGAGAACAACACTTCGGGTGCCGGTTTGCCATCGCGCAGGTAACGCAGCGCCACCGGCTGCACCGGTGCGGCCGCGTCCAGCGCCGCCTGCAGGATGCGCGCGTGGAACACCTTCAAGGTGCCGGCCGGCGCGGTGCCGCCCTCGGGAAACGCGGCGATGCTGCGCCCGGCTTTTAGCCGGCTGGTCATCACCGCCATCACCGCGGCCAGCGAGTGGTTGTTTCCGCGCTGGTGGAAAATCGTGCCGCCCCGTCGCGCCATCCAGCCGACCAGCGGCCAGTGGCCGATCTCGGCCTTGGCCACGAAGTCGGCCGGGCGGATCGCGTGCAGCACCGTGATGTCCATCCACGAGCCGTGGTTGGCCACGAACATCACCGGGTCGTGCAGCGGCTTGCCCACGCGCACCACGCGCACACCCGCCACGCGCAGGAACGCCCTGGACCAGTTGCGCAGCAGCGCCGCGCCGGCGGTTCCCGGCCGGGGACCGTGCGGCAACAGGAAGATCGCCGCGAGGCACCCCGCCACGACCACCAGCAGCAGCAGCGGCAACCGCCACGCACAACGCAACGCACCCAAGGCTTCCAAGGCCGGCGTTGCCGCCGCGCCCCCGACATTCACGATTCCCCAACTTTACCGCGGGCAGCGTGCCGGGCGCAGGTAGTGCGCAACTGTCCTAAACTGTCAATACGTCTTCACGAGGCTTTTCGCCATGAGCTCCACCCCCAAACGCGTTGAACACCAGCAGACCGATCGTGGCTACATTCCGGTCTACACCACCGACACCGTCGAGCAGCCGTGGGACGACTACACCGACACCGACCACGAGGTGTGGGCGAAGCTGTTCCGCCGCCAGCGCGAGGTGCTCAAGGGCCGTGCCTGCAACGAGTTCCTGGAAAACCAGGAACGCTTCGGCATGTCGCCCGACGCGATCCCGAAGTTCCAGGACCTGAACAAGGTGCTGAAGGCCGGCACCGGCTGGGAGATCGTCGGCGTCGAGGGCCTGCTGCCCGACGAGATCTTCTTCGACCACCTGGCCAACCGGCGCTTCCCGGTGACCTGGTGGATCCGCAAACCCGAACAGCTCGATTACCTGTCCGAACCGGATCTGTTCCACGACCTGTTCGGCCACGTGCCGATGCTGCTGAACCCGGTGTTCGCAGACTACGTGCAGGCGTATGGCCGCGGTGGCGTCAAGGCCCACAAGCTCGGCCCCGACGCGCTGATGAACCTGACCCGCTTGTACTGGTACACGGTCGAGTTCGGGCTCATCAACACGCCCGATGGCGTGCGGATCTACGGCTCGGGCATCGTCAGTTCCAAGGGCGAGTCCATCTACAGCCTGGAGTCGGATTCACCCAATCGCATCGGCTTCGACCTCGAGCGCATCATGCGCACGCGCTACAAGATCGACACCTTCCAGCAGACCTACTTCGTGATCGAGAGCTTCCAGCAATTGATGGACGCCACCAGGCCCGATTTCACCCCGATCTACGCGCGCCTCAAGGACCAGGACGCCTTCCCCGCCGGCGAGGTGCAACCCGGCGACAAGGTCATCCACCACGGCACCGGCGAAGGCTGGCAAAAGACCGAAGACATCTGAGCCGCGCCGGGGAAGCGCTCGTCAATCCGGCCCCTTGTCATTTGCGCGAAGGCGGGACCCGGTGTGTGGCGCTGGAAATACCTTCGTCATTCCGGACGAACCCCCGAAGGGGGTGAGATCCGGAATCCGCTCTCCGTTGCAGCCAGACAACAGCAGATTCCGGGTTCCTGCGCCGGCGAACCGGCGCAGGCCCCGGAATGACGGGCAATGACAACGGTCTCCTACGCGCGGCCGCGCTTCACGGCGCTGACCTCCAGCACCTGCGCGATGCGGTGACCGTCCCAGCGATACATCAGGTGCTTGCCCTGCACGCAGGGCCGCGCGAGGTCCGGATAGAACAGCGCCGCGCATTCGCCACCTGCTCGACGCACGCTGTCGTACACGATGCCGTTGGAGCCTCGTTTGCGCAGGCGCGCGCCCAGCTTGCGCGACGCGGCGTAGCTCGCTGGATCGTGCTCGGCCCGAAAGCCGCCGCGGATGTCGTGCAACTCGCCATACGCCGCCGAGACGTAGCAACGCATGGTCAGGTCGACCGGCGGCTCGCGCGTCGCGGCCAGGAACACCTCGCGGTGGTACACGGTTTCCTCGACCGCGGTCTCGAACTTGTGCGAAAGGTACAGCACACCGTAGCTGCCGTCGGAAAACCGGCTGCCCTCGGGGTTCACGTGCGTGAACGCCGCCATCAACGGCGTGGTGCCCGGACCGCTGACGCGCCGCGCCTTCGGCACGTTCGAAAGCTCGCCCCACTCCTCGCGCACGCGCGGATTGGTCAGCGCCTCGATCGCGAACACCGCGTCCAGATCATCCGGATCGGCAATCGCGTCGAACACGCCGACCGGCGGAAACCGGCTGGCGACGATGCGGTAGGCGCGCTGCCAGCGCAGGCGGTGGAGGGGTGGGTCATTCGAGGGCATCGGGTAAAGTGTTCCTGCGTCGTTTCTCTCGATGCGAGATCGTCGGGCACGTTGATCGTTCTTGTCGTCATTCCGGGGCGACCTGTGGCGTCATCGCAGGTCGAACCCGGAACCCAGTGTCTTCAACCCACTTCGTCATTCCGGGGCCGGCCGCAGGCCGGAACCCGGAATCCGCCTGCAGAAGCAGATCCCGGCTCGCGGCTGCGCCGCGTCCGGAATGACGAATCCAGCCCGCATTTCTCACCCGCGCTGCGCATCCAGGTACTGCCGCACCACGTAGAGATCCGCGACGTTGCCGGACAACATGCGTTCCAGCGCACTCTTGCCGCCGAACGTCGGTGCGCCATTGGGCAGTTGAGTGGAAGGCTGGTGAATCATGCAGTCTGGGAACGCTGATTCTTTCTGTCGTCATTCCGGGGCGACCTGTGGCGTCATCGCAGGTCGAACCCGGAACCCGGTGTCTTCAACCCACTTCGTCATTCCGGGGCCGGCCGCAGGCCGGAACCCGGAATCCGCCTGCAGAAGCAGATCCCGGCTCGCGGCTGCGCCGCGTCCGGAATGACGAATCCAGCCCGCATTTCTCACCCGCGCTGCGCATCCAGGTACTGCCGCACCACGTAGAGATCCGCGACGTTGCCGGACAACATGCGTTCCAGCGCACTCTTGCCGCCGAACGTCGGTGCGTCGTTGGGCCGGCGCAGCCAGGCATCGGCACGTTCCGCTTGCGGAAACAGGATCGCAAGTGACTTGAAGATGCCCAGCAGGTAACTGATGCGCTCCAGCGTGTCGCGCGAGAGTGCGCCGTCGCCCTCGCGCTTCCACTTGTAGAACGTCGACTCGGGCGGCTCGCCCAGCAGCTTGCGCTGCTCGGCCACGCGCAGCTTCCAGCGTTCGGCGAGGCGGAAGAAGGTGCGCAGTGCCGGGCCGGCCAGTTCCGCATCGGGCGGCGTCCGATACAGGCCTCGCGCATCTTCGATGCGGTTTGCGTGTCCGTCCATTTACTCTCTCCATAAACTTTTATTGCATATTACTTCATGCATGTACTTGCTGCAACCAGGCCTCCCGGGCCAATCCCTGCACCGTGCCGGCACCTGACTGGCAACCCGCGCGCGAAGCCGGGACAATGCCGGGAACCTTCCGCCGGAGCCTGTCATGGAACCCATCTCGCTCACCCAGCACCTGATCGAGGCGCAGCGCCGCCACGACAGTGTCAACGCCGACCTGCGCCTTCTGATCGAGGTCGTGGCGCGCGCCTGCAAGCGCATCTCCATCGCGGTCGGCAAGGGCGCGCTCGGCGGCGTGCTGGGCGAGGCCGGCACCGGCAATGTGCAGGGCGAGGCGCAGAAGAAGCTGGACGTGATTTCCAACGAGATCCTCCTGGAAGCCAACGCCTGGGGCGGACACCTGGCGGCGTGCGCGTCCGAAGAAATGGCCGATCCCTACCCGATCCCCGATGCCTATCCCAAGGGCAACTACCTGCTGCTGTTCGACCCGCTGGACGGATCCAGCAACATCGACGTGAACGTTTCGGTCGGAACCATCTTCTCGGTGCTGCGTTGCCCGGAAGGCATCACCGCGCCGACCGAAAGGGATTTCCTGCAACCGGGCACGCGCCAGGTCGCCGCCGGCTACTGCGTGTACGGACCGAACACGCTGCTGGTGCTGACCACCGGCCACGGTGTCAACGTATTCACGCTCGACCGCGAGATCGGCAGCTTCCGGCTTACGCGCGCCGATGCGACGATCCCGGAAGACACCTCGGAATTTGCCATCAACATGTCCAACCAGCGCTTCTGGGAAGCGCCGATGCAGCGCTACGTGGCCGACCTGCTGGCCGGGAAGACCGGCCCGCGCGGACGCGACTTCAACATGCGCTGGGTGGCCTCGATGGTCGCCGACGTGCACCGCATCCTGACCCGCGGCGGCATCTTCATCTATCCGGTCGACGAGAAGGTGAAGGCCAGGGGCGGCAAGCTGCGCCTGATGTACGAAGCCAACCCGATGTCGTTCATCGTCGAGCAGGCCGGCGGAGCCGCCACCACCGGGCGCGAGCGCATCCTGGAAGTGCAGCCCGCCCAGTTGCACCAGCGCGTGCCGGTGTTCCTTGGCTCGAAGAACGAGGTCGAGACCGCAACTAAGTACCACCTGGACGGCGCTGACGCCTGATATCCAAAAGCCATCCCCCTCAATCCCCCTTCGCAAGCGAAGGGGGAGTCAACTGCCCGCCTCCGGAAGGAGAGCGTCGACGCACAGCGCCGGGGGGATGCCAGGCGAAGCGCAGAAGCCATCCCCCTCATTCCCCCTTCGCAAGCGAAGGGGGAGGCAAATCACCCCCT
>CAZAXF010000077.1:0-12597 GCA_964489055.1 uncultured Rhodanobacter sp.
CGCTACCTGATCATCGACGAAGCCCAGAACCTCACGCCCAAGAAGAAGAAGACCCTGATCACCCGCGCCGGCCCCGGCACCAAGATCGTGTGCCTGGGCAACGTCGAACAGATCGATACCCCCTATCTCACGGAAACAACCTCCGGCCTGACCTACGCCGTGGACCGCTTCAAGCAATGGCCGCATGCCGCACACGTGACACTGCGCCGCGGCGAACGGTCGCGGCTGGCGGATTTTGCGGCGGAGGTGTTGTGATGAAGCCGGGACCGGGGACCGGGGACCGGAGACCGGGACGCCGCCGCGCTTCTGGTCCCCGGTCCCCGGTCCCCGGTCCCCGTTGTTGCCTCACCATCGCCGGCTCCGATTCCGGCGGTGGCGCGGGCATCCAGGCCGACCTCAAGACCTTCGCGGCGCTTCGCGTGCACGGCACCAGTGCGATCACCGCGCTGACCGCGCAGAACACGCAAGGGGTGAACGCAGTGCACCCGGTGCCGGCAAAACACCTGCGCGCCGAGCTCGACGCGGTGTTCGACGATTTCGCCATCGTGGCGGTCAAGACCGGGATGCTGGGTGATGCCCGCACGGTGCGCTGCGTGGCGCGCGAGCTGGCGCGCCGCAAGCCGCGCTGGATCGTGGTCGATCCGGTGATGATCGCAACCTCGGGCGCCCGTCTGCTGGACGCCGACGCGGTGCGCGTGCTCATCGAACGCCTGATCCCGCTGGCCGACGTGCTCACCCCCAACCTGCCAGAAGCCGAAGCGTTGACCGGCATCGCCATCCGCAACGCCCGCGACGGCGAGCGCGCCGCCGCGGCGCTGCGCGGCTTCGGCGCCGGGGCGGTGCTGCTGAAGGGCGGGCATGGCCGCGGCCGCGAAGTCGTGGACCGCTGGTTCGATGCCCGCGGAACGTTCGAGGTCCGCAACCGCCGCCTGCCCTTCGACGCCCACGGCACCGGCTGCACGCTTTCCTCGGCGCTGGCCGCCGAACTGGCCAGGGGCCGCGCGCCACGCACCGCCGCACGCCGTGCCATCGCATTCGTGCAGCGGGCCCTGGCAAAGGCCCATACCCCCGGCACCACACCGCTCCGGGTGCTGTCCCCGTAGCGTGCGCTCCGCGCGCGATCGTGCGCAAGGTGCACGCTAGCTACCCCGCCAGCGTGAATCACGACGCCGCATGAATATCCCGCACTCCCTCGCGCTCCGCGCACGAACGTGCACACTGTGCACGCTACAATTGACCCGCAACCACGCGGTTACCCGCCATGTCCACGCTGCTGATCATCCGCCTCGCGATCTTCGCGCTGATCCTGCTGTTCCTGCTGAGTGCACTGATCGTGCACCTGCGCAGCCGCGTGCGCCTGAAACTCAGCCGCCAGCTGGCCGGACACGCCACCGTGTTCGCGCCGTACAACCTTCTGATGTACGCGTTCTCGGCGGTGCCGGCGGGCGCATTTCCCGACCGCAGGGGCTTTCCCGCCCTCGACGCGCTGCGTGACAACTGGCAGACCATCCGCGACGAGGCAGCCGGGTTGTCCGACCATGGGCACATCCGCAACGCGCTGAAGGACGACGACGCCAGTTTTTCCTCGTTCCTGAAGCAAGGCTGGAAGCGGTTCTACGTGAAGTGGTACGGCGAGCCACTGCCCTCGGCGCAAAAGCTGTGCCCGAAGACCGTGGAACTGGTGAACGCCATTCCCGGGGTCAAGGCCGCGATGTTCGCGCTGCTGCCCGCCGGGGCGCGGCTCAACCTCCACCGCGACCCGTTCGCGGGTTCGCTGCGCTACCACCTTGGCCTCATGACGCCCAATTCCGATGCCTGCCACATCGTGGTGGACGGCAAGGATTATTCCTGGCGTGACGGTGAGGACGTGGTGTTCGACGAGACCTGCGCGCACTGGGTCGAAAACACCACCGACAGCCCGCGCCTGATCCTGATGTGTGATGTGGAGCGCCCGCTCAGCTCGCGCGCGATGGCGTGGATCAACCACCACGTCAGCAACTTCATGGGCGCGATCACCGCATCGCCCAACGAGGCCGGTGAACCCACCGGCACCATCAACCGGCTGTTTTCCGCCATGCGGCGTCGCCGCGAGAAAAGCCGCGGCTTCAAGCAACGCCACCGCAAGCTGTTCAAGACCATGAAGGTCACCGGCAGCCTGGTACTGCTGTGGGTGTTGCTGCTGGCGCCGTGGCCGTTGTTGCAGTGATGTGCGATCGTCCCGGATCGCTGCGCCATGCAAGCAATCGACCGGTCAGGCCACGCACGCCTTGGACACATCAAAACGGCCGTCCATGGCCTGACTTTCCACAAAAACCGCTTCGATCGACGCACCTGGTGTGGGCGTTGAGCAAACACCCCGGATGTTCCCCTTCCCCTTCAAGGGGAAGGCCGGGATGGGGATGGGTCTGCCGGCCGTTCAACGAAAGCGCGTTGATGGGTATGGCGGTGTACTGCGCAATTGAACCCATCCCCACCCAACCCTCCCCTTGAAGGGGAGGGCTATCAGCTGTTGCTTGGAGCGGAGGGCACCAGCCGACGCTTGACGGGGAGGGCTTTCAGGCTCGGACGCGCTCGACCAGGGCGTCGGCGAAGGTATCGGTGGTGCCGGTTCCGCCGAGATCGGGGGTTACCCGGTCGCGCGCTGCCAGCGTGGTGCGGATCGCGGCGCGGATTCTCGTGGCCTTGCCGGGCATCTCCAGGTGATCGAGCATCTCGGCGGCAGCCAGCAACAATGCGCAGGGATTGGCCACGCCCTTGCCGGCGATGTCGGGGGCCGAGCCGTGCACGGCCTCGAAGATCGCCGCGTGCTCGCCGATGTTGGCGCCGGGCGCGAGCCCGAGGCCGCCGACCAGCCCGGCGCACAGGTCGGAAATGATGTCGCCGAACAGGTTCGTGGTCACGATCACGTCGAACTGCCACGGGTTCATCACCAACTGCATGCAGGTGTTGTCCACGATCATTTCGTTGAACGTGATCTGCGGGTACTCCCCGGCCACCTCGCGCGCGACGTCAAGGAACAGGCCCGAGGCGGTCTTGATGATGTTGGCCTTGTGCACGGCCGTCACCTTCTTGCGCCCCTTGCGCACGGCCAGTTCGAAGGCGTGGCGCACGATCCGCCCGGCGCCGGTGCGGGTGTTGCGCACGATCGACTGCGCGGTTTCGCCATCGTCGGAAAGCGTCTGGCCTTCCTGCAGGTACGCGCCCTCGGTGTTTTCGCGCACCGTGATGATGTCGATGTTCTCGAAGTGGGCCTTGGTGCCGGGAAAGCTGATCGCGGGGCGCACGTTGGCGTACAGGTCGAAGTGCCGCCGCAGCGCCAGGTTCAGCGAGGAATACCCCTTGCCGATCGGCGTGGTCAGCGGCCCCTTGAGCGCAACGCCGTGTTTCGCGATCGCGTCCAGCGTCGGCTGCGGCAGCAGGTCGCCGCGCGCGTCCAGCGCAACCATGCCGGCCTCGACGAATTCGGATTCCAGACCGCATTCCAGTGCGTCCAGCACCTTCAGCGTCGCCGCCATGATTTCCGGGCCGATACCGTCGCCACGGATCACCGCGATGGTCCTGCTCACACGCAACTCCTTTCCGGTGTTGCCGTCGCGGCAAAACCGATACAGACAAAAGCGGAATTATCGCCGATCGCGGCGGTCGGCACCAGCGCGGCGCGCCTTCAGGGCACGCACTGCGGGGCCCGGATCATGGCTTTTCGTCCAGCAGTTCGTTCAGCTTGCCGCTGCGGTCGGCCTCGGCAAGCTGCTCGAAGCCGCCCACGTGTGTGCCGTTGACGAAAATCTGCGGCACCGTGCGCGCGCCACCGGTGCGGCGGGTCATTTCCGCGCGGGCATCGGCGTCCACATCCACACGGAACTCGCGCCAGGCAAGGCCCTTGGCGTTCAGCAGGTTTTTCGCGGCGATGCAGTAGCCGCAAAACGCCGAGGAATAGATTTCAATCACCGCCATGATGCGCCAGTCAACCCGTCCACCGGGCCATTTTACCGCCGCTGAACAACCCGGCACCGACAATGGCATCGTCACGCGTGGCCGCCTGTCCTTGGACGGCGGCGGAACCGCGACCGCGCGAACCGGTCTCATGTATGACCAGCGCCGCCATGCCGGCCCGGCGCGCACGAACACTCCAGCTCCAGATCCGAATACGTCCATGTCCATCCTGCCCCGCCTACGCTCCCTGCTGCCACTTGCGGCGACGCTGCTGCTGGCGCTGCCGGCGGCTGCGCAGCAGTCCGATGTCAGGCTGCCGGACCTGGGCAGCGCCGCCGACACCGTGGTGTCGCCGCAGCAGGCCGCGCAGTACGGCGCCCGCTTCCTGCATGAGCTGAGGGCAGCCCACCTGGTCCTGGACGATCCCCAGGTGGACCAGTACCTGCACGCGCTGGGCTACCGCCTGGCGGCGGCCAGCAGCGACCCGACCCAGCACTACACCTTCACCCTGCTCGACATTCCCGAAATCAACGCATTCGCCACGTTCGGCGGCTACGTGTTCATCTTTTCGGGCATGTTCACCATGACGCAGAACCAGGACCAGCTGGCCGCGGTGATGGCGCACGAACTGGCACACATCGGCCAACACCACCTGCAACGCGCGCTGGAAGACCAGCGCAAGACCATGCCGTTGTACCTGCTGGGCGCATTCGCGGCGGCCCTTGCGGCATCCAGGGTCGACTCCGGCAAGCGCGTGGTAACCAACCCGTACGGTTACGGCTATGGCAATACCGGCCCGTATTCGGTGGGACCGAATGCTTCCATGGGCGCGTTCTATTCCGTGCTGGCGCTGATGCAGCAGCACCAGATCGAGTTCACCCGCAAGGACGAGGCTGAAGCGGACCACGTCGGCATCGAAACCCTGGCCCGGGCCGGGTTCAATCCCGAGGGCATGGCCACCGTGTTCGCCCGCATGCAGAGCCTGCTCCGGCCCGGCGGCGACGGTGGCATGGCCGCGGGCAACGTGCCCGGATTCCTGCAGGACCACCCGGTGACCAGCGTGCGCATCGCCGACGCGCGTGCCCGTGGACGCGCCCTGGAGCAAGAGATGCGCCAGCGCAAGGCCGACGACGGCGGCGACCCGCTTTCGTCGCCCGGGCTGCTGCCGTTGCCCTTCGTCGGCACCGGCACCCAGCTGCTGGCGCAGGCCGATCCGGGGCCCAGCGAGCTGCAGTACGAACTGATGCGCGAACGCGTTCGCGTGCTGGCCTCGGCCAATCCACGCGCCACGCTCGACTATTACAAGCGCAACATGGACTCCAGCAAGGCCTTTGCCGCGTCCACGTCCAACCGCTACGGCTATGCGCTGGCAATGATCCGCATGAACGACGCCGCCAGCGCGGTGCCGGTGATGGAAAGCCTGTCCGATGCCCGGCCCGACAACCTCACCCTGGCGCTGGGCCTGGCCGACGCCGAACGCCACGCGGGCCAGCGCAACCAGGCGTTGCAGCGCTTCGCGCGCCTGAACCAGACCTGGCCCGGCAATCCGGCCATCGTGCTCGACTACAGCCGCACATTGCTCGATGACGGCACCAAGGCCAGCGCCAGGACCGCACAGGCGCTGCTCAAGCCGCTGCTCAACGACCAGTCCGAGCCGTCGCTGTACGCAACCTACGGCCACGCCTGCCATGTCGCCGGCGACGAGGTCCATGCCGGCATCGCCTATGCCGATGCGACCTTCCTGTCGGGGCACGCTACGGCCGCGCTGGACCAGTTGCAGCGCCTGCTCAAGCGCGAGGATCTCGATTACTACACGCGGGCGCAGATCAACGCCCGGATCGCGGAAATCACCCCGATCGTGCTGGAAATCCGGCGCCGCCATCTCGACCAGGACAAGACCGGAAACAACCCGTTGCGCGAACGCCACGCGAGCCTGCAATGGCACGGCTGCGTGGACGGAGCATGTGCGCGTCCGTGAGCGCGCATGCCGGCCTGTACGCGGCTGGATGCTCGCGTATCATGCCGCTTTCGCAGCATCGACATTCCTTGCCATGATCGTGACGCGCTACCCGTTCCGCCGCTGGCTACCCGCCCTGATCGCGCCCGTTGCGCTGGCGCTGGCCTGCATCGCGCAGGCCGCCGCGCCACCGGCCCCGGCCGCAACCACCGCCGCGACGCCACAGGCCCCGGCGCACCCTCAGGTGGAACTGAAGACCTCGATGGGAAACATCGTGATCGAACTGTTCCCGGACAAGGCGCCCAAGACGGTTGCCAACTTCTTGCACTACGTCAACAACGGCTTCTACGACGGCACCGTGTTCCATCGCGTGATCCCGGGCTTCCTGATCCAGGGCGGCCTGTACACGCGTGAACTGCAGCCCAAGCGCACGCTGCCGCCGATCCCGGACGAAGCCAACAACGGCCTTTCCAACCTGCGCGGCACGGTGGCTGCGGCACGCAACCCGGTCGACGCCAATTCGGCCACCGCGCAGTTTTTCATCAACGTGGTGGACAACCCACGCCTGGACTACGTCGGCGACCAGAGCGGCATGACCTGGGGTTACGCGGTGTTCGGCAAGGTGGTCAAGGGCATGGACGTGGTCGACAAGATCGACAACCTGCCGACCGGCCCGCAAGGGCCGTTCATCGGCGACGTGCCGCGCCCGCTGGTGGTGATCGAAAGCGCCAGGGTGATCGGCCAGGCCGCACATCCGGTGGCCGAGCCGGTGTCGCCGGTCACCGGCCAGGTGCCGACCGCGAAGAAAAAGTCCGGCGCGGGGCATTGAGCGCCACGCTGTTCATCTCCGACCTGCACCTGGACGATGCGCGGTCGCACATCGTCGCGGACTTCGAGCGCTTCTGCGCCGGCGAAGCGCGTGCTTCCGACGCGCTGTACGTACTCGGCGACCTGTTCGAGGCCTACGTCGGCGACGACGACGATGCCACGCTGAACGCGCGCATCGCGGTGGCGCTCGGCGGCGTGGCCGGCGCCGGCGTGCCGGTGCATTTCATCGCCGGCAACCGCGACTTCCTGCTCGGCGAAGACTACGCCCGGCGCTGCGGCATGGACATCCTCGCCGACGGCACGGCCATCGATCTTTACGGCACACCGACGCTGATCCTGCACGGCGACGTGCTGTGCACCGACGATGCCGAATACCAGGCCTTCCGCCGACAGGTGCGCGACCCGGCCTGGCAGGCCGCGTTCCTGGCCAGGCCGCTGGCCGAACGTCGTGCCTTCGCGGCGCAGGCGCGCGATGCCAGCCGCGCGCACACCTCCAGCACCGACATGGCGATCATGGATGTGAACCAGCACGCGGTGGAAGCCGCGATGCGGGAAGCCGGCGTCACCCGCATGATCCACGGCCACACCCACCGCCCCGCGGTCCACGATTTCACGCTCGACGGCAAGCCCGCGCAGCGTATCGTGCTGGGCGACTGGTACGAGCAGGGGTCGGTGCTCGAGGTCACCGCCGATGCGGCCCGCCTGCGCGGACTGGCACCGGAGCCGCGCTGATCGCACGACAACGCGCGAGCGCATCGGTCACGACTTGCACCGTTTGCGGCAAAGTGGCGCTTTCGCGCAGCCCACCGTGCGACTGCACGGTCACACGAATGCCAGCCACGACATGCATGCGATTGCCGCCAAACGCCCGGCCATCACGCTGGACGCGCACGTGACCTGGACGTTCACGCCCACGCAGCATCGAGGCTGGCCACCTGTCCGATGTCACGGCGGGCAGTGCCCGCCCCGCAACCGGGTGGCCCCATCCGCCGCAAAACCGCAGAGCGGACACGGCCCGTCCCATGGCGGCAAGACGCGATCACGAGCCGCGTAGCGTGCGCTGCGCGCACGATCGGGATGTGCGCCGGGTCGGCGCTGGTTCGTGCGCAGAGCGCACGCTGCGGACAATGCGGATTCGCGCTGGTGCGTACGCAAAGCGCACGCTACGGGGAATGAGGCCTTCCGTTGGCTCGTGCGCGTGCCTCCTCGCGCAGGCGAGCGAATCTCCCGAATGCCGGGGCCCGGGCGTGCCGGTAAATCCCCGACACACGCTGCCTGGTCAGCATGGCGGCGGTGTGGGCATCACAGCCGGGGCCTCCTGAAACACCAACCGGCCGCCGGCGGCCCGATCAGCGAAACAGGCAGCCCTGCACATCGAAGAAGGCGCTGCGGATTTGCGGGATCGGGCCGAGCATCCGCTTGGCGTCGTTGGTGCCCCCGTACCGGATGCGCAGGAAGTCGGCGAGATTGTCCGGCGCCAGGTCGTCGATGCCCTGGCGCCGGCAGGCGTCGAGCACGAATTCGAGGAATGAGCGCATTTTGGCGTTCCTTGCCATCGGCCAGTTTGACGACGATCCTGGGCGGGGGCGGCGGTGGATCATCGTCGACGCCACCGGGTGGTTCGGGCGCGTCTCGCGGCCCACCGTGCTCGCGCGACATGTTCCACGAGGCGCGGAACAACTTCCATGCAAGTCTGGAAGGCAATGGAGGTCTTGCCGGTGCCGGTCGCAAGCGTCAGCAGGATGCGCTCCTCGCCGTGCGCGATCGCTTCCAGCACCGCATGGATGGCATTGTGCTGGTAATAACGCGGTTGCCACTTGCCGCCGTCGATTTCAAACGGCACCGCACCGAAACAATCGCGCCAGGCATTGCCCTGCGGAAAGCAGCACTGCCACGGCTCCTGCGGCGAAGGAAACGGCGGCGCCGGACGCCTCGGCACCACGATCACCCGCAGCGAGTTGTCCCACCGGAGGTGACCCCACGGGTCCAGGGAGAAACTGGTGTGCTGTTGGCGGCGTGGCCGGCTCTTGATGGTCTGCCCGCCCCAGCGCCGTTGCCGTACGAATTCGCGGTAACGTGGTCGTGAGCGTTCAAGGAGATGATTGGCGCTTCGTGTCTCGGGCATCTTCCCGAAACCGCCAACCGGATCCTTTTGTTGCGGGAAGGCCCGGCAGTGCAGCCGGGCCTCCCGTAGCTCTGCGTTGCAGCAAGGCAACCAACTGCTGTCAATCACCACTCAACGCGCTGGCTGCTGCGTCGACCTTGAAGCTGCCGAGCCCGGTGGCCCAGTCCCAACCGCGCCGGGCAATGTAGCCGCGGTTGTTGCCGGCCCTGGTGTCGTGGAGCACGCTTGCCGGAAGTGCGTACAGATGCGGCGCCGCAAAACCGAGGTCCGGATTGGTCTGCAGGATCCGCGCCCAGGCGCCGGCAAACAACGGCGCCGACAGGCTGGTGCCGCCAATCTGTCCGTACTGGCCGCCGACCAGAACCAGCGCACCGGAAGCCGGATTGCCATCGAATGCAACGTCAGGCCCGCGAGCGCCGGCAAACATGCCGTACGTGTGCGGGGCCTGCCACGGCTGGGCATCGAACACCGAACTCGGGCTGCCACCCGATCTCGACCACACGTTCTCGCGCGCCCAGGTGGTCGATGTCGCGCGCAGCGTGGTCCCGCTGACGGCCACCACCCACGGATCATTGGCGGGGCTGCTGGCCGAATTGAGCTGACCATCGCCGCATTCATCCGCGCCGGAATCGCCGGTCGAAACGGTGAAGGTCTGTCCCTGTGCGGCCGCGATCTGGAACAGGGCATTGTCGGCCTGCGCGGAACCATCACCGCCCTGGTTGGCGTCCACGGCACGCTCGCAGATGCCGAACGAAGCGTTGATCACCTGTGCCAGTGGTTCGCCCTGCGTGGGTGTGACGATTTCATTCAGTGAGTTGGTGAGCGAATCGGTGTAACCACCGTACGCCGCGTAGAAGGTCATGCTCTTCACGCCGCCGGTCATCCCCAGGATGCTCTGGCTGTCCATGGCCCACTCGACCTCACCCTGGTCGAAGTTGTTGCAGGTGGGATCGGTGGTCGAGAAACCGCCCTGGTCATAGCCGTCGTAGTCGATGCAAACGACGGTGACGTTGCCGGCATCCAGGCCGGTGACGTCCATGAAGTCGTCGAGGTCATCGACGGTCGCCGCCATGCTGCCCCAGCCCCAAACCGCAACATTGACATCGGTGGCCGGCGGCAGGCTTGATGCCTGATAGATGTCGGCAAACTCCTGCGGATAGTGGCCTCCGATGCCGGGCCGCTGGTGCGTCCGCGACCTCAACATGGTATGTGCCTTGTGCACCGTCTGCAGGCCCAGCACCGCCTGGACCGAACCCTGCAGCGCCGCCGGGATCCGGATCGGCGTGTTGTTGGCGAACGCCGTGCGGCCATCGCGCGTACGCACGCTCACCAGCGACGTCTTGAAGGCGGACTGCACCACCGCGGCGCTGCCGATCGCGTTGACGATCATCCGGTTCGGGGAAATCCGAACGTCGCTGAAGCCGGACCGCTCGAGGTAAGCGGCCACGGCCTGCGCCTGCGCCTGTGAGGGAAGATGGCTCTGCAACTGCGCGCGACTCATCGTCTGGTGCGACGAGGCGCGGTTCGCGAGGAATGTCTTCAATCCTGCATCGTCGCGCAGTTTCAGGACCACCGAGACGCGGATCGGCTTGTTCAACGGCACGTTGCTCCGCACGACATCGCCGCGATTGAGGTGCGTTGCCTTGGTGAGTACATGGAATTGTCCGCCGGCCGGCACGGCTGCGGTTGCGACACCAGCAATCACACCGATGGCGCCGGCAACGGCGAGCGCGAGAATCCGCGAGTGGCTTGTATGATGTTTGGACATGGGCTGATTCTCTCTCTTGTTGGTTCTGAACGGGCATCGAGACTGATGCGGTGGGGTACGGTTGAACCTGAAACGAAGACACTACGAAACAAATCACATCGATTGAGCGGCACTCCATTGCAACGTCCCGGTTTCATTTCGGTCCAGGGGCGAAATCACACCCCCGATCTTCCGGGTTCCTGAACGCCTGCGCGCCCCCGCCCATGACGGGAAAGGGGCGTGCTTACCAACCAAAACCAACGCCCGCCCCCACCGAGCTTTCACCGCCGCTGACCGAACCACCGATGGTGAAGGTTGCGTTCTTCCCGAACGCACGCTGGTAACCAATCGCCAGCGCGGACTTGCCGTGGGTGGAACCCACCCCGACACCGACCCGGTTTGGTGTGTCGATGCCAGCCGCACTGGCTGCCATCTGCACCATCGCCGTGCTCATTGCCGAGATCCGGTCGATGCGTTGATCGGTCTGGTTGAAGCGCACACCCACTTGTTGTTGGTACTGGTTGAACGAGTCGGTGGTTACGTAGTTGGTCAACGCCTGGTCGGTATAGGCATTGGCCTGGCTCACTACCTGTGACTGGGAGACGGTGCTGGAGACTTGGGATGACGGCAGGTTCCGAGTCGTCTGCTGGCTGGCATAGGAATCGGCCCAGCTATCGGACTGCTGCGTCTCGCCGCTTGCCGATTCGGCACCGGTGGCCGTCGCTTCCGGACTGTCACTGTGCGGCTGCGTCCCTGCTTGATCAACCGACGCAGTAGTAACCGAGGCACTGGTTGCGCGTGGCACCGAGTTGTCGCTGTGTGGCTGCGTCCCTGCTTGCTCAACCGACGCAGTAGCAACCGAGTCACTGGTTGCACGTGGCACCGAATTGTCGCTGTGTGGCTGCGTCCCTGCTTGCTCAACCGACGCGGTAGTAGCCGAGGCATTGTTTGCACTTGGTACCGGACTATCGCTGTGTGCCTGCGACGCTGGTTTCACTGCTTGATCAACCGATGCCGTGGCCGAGTCGCTGCTGGCGTCCGGGGAGCCTTGCAGCGATGCCAGCTGCCTGGACAATTCGTCGAACTCCGCCGACAGACTGCTGATCACCGAACTGGTCGTGTAGTTGTTCTGCAAATATCCCAGCGTCACGGCATCGTGCGCATCCTGTGGGTCGGCCACGTTGGTGATGCGGCGATAATTGCCCGCCGAACCCACGGAAACCGTGTTCATCAGGGTCGCCATTGAACCCGCGCCGAGCGCGACGCTGTTGGTAGCGGTGGCCTGCGCGCCGGCCCCGAACGCGCTGGCACTGCTGCCGGTGGCTTGAGCGCCCGCACCGAGGGCGGTGGCAGTCATACCGCTGGCCTGGGCGCCCGCTCCGAACGCCGAGGCGTTGTTGCCGCCGGCCGACGCGCCGGATCCGGCAGCGGTGGCATTGATGCCGCCTGCAACGGCGCCGCTGCCCACCGCCGATGCGTTGATACCGCTGGCCAGGCTGCCCGAACCGATCGCGATGCTGGTCGCACCCGATGCCGTCGCATTCGGACCTGCCGCGACCACACTGTTGCCGATCGCCACGGCGTCGTCGCTGCCGTCGTTGGCGCCATTGGCCTTGAAATAGGCCGCCGTGGCGGTACCGGCCATGGTCGCCGCGTTCAACTGTTCCAGATTGACCGCGTCGTGGTTTTCGGTGGCATCGGCCACGTTGGTGATCTGACGCTCCGCACCCGGTGCACCCACCGACACGCTGTTGGCGCGATCCACCACCGAGCCTGCGCCCAGCGCCACGCTGTCGGCAAAGCCCATGGTGTTGGCCGCGCTGCCGATCGCCACGCTGTCCATCGCATCCGCAATGGCGTTGTTGCCCAGCGCCGTGCTGTAGTCACCGTCCGCATAGGCGTTGTTGCCCATCGCGATCGAGCTCATGCCCATCGCGGTGCTGTAATGCCCCACCGCCGTCGAGTCGTCGCCCAGCGCATTGGCTGTGTCGCCCAGTGCCGTCGAAG
>CAZAXF010000078.1:0-11994 GCA_964489055.1 uncultured Rhodanobacter sp.
GTCGGCGCGAAGCGTCGGGGGGATGCCGTTCGGAGCGAAGAGCCATCCCCCTCATTCCCTCTTCGCAAGCGAAGGGGGAGGCAAAACCACCCCTTCGGGACGAAAGGGAAGCCACGCCACGCACCCTTACAATCGCCGGCTGGACCCCCATCGCCCGACCATGACGCCCAAGCGCGAACCGTACTCCCTGCTGCAAGACCCGCGCGTGCAGCTGCTGTTGCTGTTCGCGTTCGCGGTCCTGCTGCTGGGGCTCGGCATCGGGCTGCGTGACCCTTGGCCTTCGGATGAACCACGCTTCGCCCTGGTGGCGCGCGAGATGCTGGCCAGCGGGCAGTGGCTGTTCCCGCACCGCGGCGTGGAGCTTTATTCGGACAAGCCGCCGATGTTCATGTGGCTGGAAGCGGTCGCGTACTGGCTGACCGGCGGCTGGCGCGGGTGGTTCCTGCTGCCGTCATTGCTCGCCGGGCTTGGCAGCCTGGCGCTGGTGTACGACTTCGTGCGTCGGCAGTGGAACCACCACGCGGGGTTGCTGGCCGCGGCCGCGCTGCTGGTCAGTTTCGGCTTCACGTTCCAGATGCGCGCCGCGCGGATCGACGGCGTGGAGGTGTTCTGGGTGACGCTGGCCTGCTACGGCCTGTTGCGCCACCTGCTGCTGGGGCCGGCGTGGCGCTGGTACGCAATCGGGTTCCTGGCCGCGGGGCTCGGCGTGATCACCAAGGGCGTCGGGGTGATCGCGCTGCTGCTGTTCCTGCCGTTCTGGTTTGCGCGCTGGCGCGGCTGGGACGGCGTGCTGGCAGCGCAGCAACGCGACGGCCGCTGGTGGCTGGCACTGCTGTTCCTGGTGCCGATCCTGGGCTGGGCGCTGCCGATGCTGTGGTCGGCGCTGCACGTGCACGCGGGCGACGCCGCCTATGCGCGCTACGCGCACGACATCCTGCTGGGCCAGACCGTGTCGCGCTACGCCGAGCCGGCGCACCACATCCATCCCTGGTGGTTCTACCTGCAGGTGATCGCGCTGCAGTGGCTGCCCCTGTCGCTGGCGATCCCGTGGGCGGTTCCCGGCTGGTGGCGGGCGCTGCGCGCGCGCGATGCGCGCATCCTGCTGCCGCTGGCCTGGGTGGTGCTGGTGGTGGTGTTCTTTTCCTTCAGCGGCGGCAAGCGCAACGTGTACATCCTGCCGGCGCTGCCGGTGCTGGCGATCGCGATGGCGCCGCTGCTGCCCGGCATCGTGCGCGCGCGCTGGTTCCGCTGGGCGCTGTGGGCGCTGACGCTGCTGCTGGCGCTGGTGCTGCTGGTCACCGCGGTGGGCATGCACGGCGGCCGCCTCGCGCACCTGGATGCGCTTGCATCGCGGGCGCTGGGCGGGCCGGCCCGCCCGCTGGTCGGCATGATCCTCGGCATGGGCGTGGCCGGCGTGGTGATCGCGCTGCTGGCGCGGCCACGCCACGCGGCGTGGAGCTGGTGCGCGTTCGCGCTGGTGACATGGGGCACATGGGGCCTGGTCGCCTATCCGCTGCTGAACGGCTATGCATCCTCGCGCACGGTGATGACGCGCACCGCGGACCTGGTTCCCGACGACGACCCGATCGCGCTGGTCGGCTGGAAGGAACAGAACCTCTTGATGCTGGACACGCTGGGTCGCAGGACCGTCAACTACGGCTACCGGCTGGCCTGGCACGTGCAGATGCAACGTGCACTGGCGTGGCAGGCCGAAGACCCGGCACATCGCTGGATCTTCGCCTACGGCAAGCTGCTGGCGCCGTGCGTGCGCAGCGTCGACGCCATCCACGTCGGCCACGCCAACCGCCGCGACTGGTACCTGTTCGCACGCAACGCCGTGGTGCCCGGCTGCGTGCCGCCGCCCAGCGAGGATGCCGGCCAGTTCCGCGCCTTCGAGCCGGACGAGGACGACTGACACGCGCATGGCACTGTCGAGGTTGCGCGTCGGGTCGAAGTTTCCGATCAAAGCCTGGCCATGATTTTTCGTTCGCACGGAGGGGCTTGCGCGAGCAAGCGAAGTCGAAGTGCCCGCCGAGGCCGCTCTTCGACTTCGGCCCTTCGGGCCTGCGCTCAGAGCGAACGGCAAAAATGCCGGCCGGCCAGGGATTGGGCCTGCGCTCAGAGCGAACGGTAAAAATGCCGGCCGGTCAGGGATTGGGCCTGCGCTCAGAGCGAACGGTAAAAATGCCGGCCGGTCAGGGATTGGGCCGTCCGCTCAGAGCAAACGGCAAAAATGCGGGCTGTGTCAGGGGTTGGGTCGTGCGCCGGCGCGCCCGAACCAGCGTCGCGGCAGCAACAGCTTCAGCGCGCGCTCGGCGCTCTTGCGACGCAGGCCCGGGTGCCGGAAGCCCTGCCACAACGGGCCCAGCCACTGCCGGCGCGGGCGGTCGAGGATGGCTTCGCGCATGTCCGCTTCGAGCTCGTACATGCCTGCCAGTTCCGCGCCCAGCCGCAGGCGTTCGGCGGGAAGGTCCGGCCGCGCCGCGATGCAGCGGCGCTGGTCGGCGGCGATCTCGCGGTACATCGCGATCACGCGCCGGTGGCGCCGCTCGAAGGTGGCGTAGTCCCTGCCGCTGCGGTCGAACATGCGGTCGTTGAGGTTGCCGCCGTGGCGGCGATAGCCGACCAGCGCCTCGGGAACACAGCGGCATTCGCCCACCAGCGTCGCGCGCAGGGTCAGCATGTTGTCCTCGACCGTGCCGGCCAGCGGCGGCAGCGCGGTGAGAAGCTCGCGGCGCAACGCCATCGAAGCGCCCAGCACGCTGGCCAGCCTGCCCCGGTGCAGCAGCCAGCGCTGGTCGATCGATTCGGGCAGACCGCGCACCTGCCGGCGCAGCAGCTTGCCGTCGGCATCGATGTCGTCCACCGCCGAGCCGACCACCTGCGCGTCCGGATGCGCCGCGAATTCGGCGACCAGCCGCGCCACGCGCTCCGGGTAGGCGACATCATCGCCGCTCATGCACACCAGGATTTCCCCGCGCGCGATGTGCGCCAGGTCCACCAGGTGCGCGCACAGCCCGAGGTTGCGCGGCGTGCTGCGCACGGTGACCCGCGCCGCGCGCGGATCGCCCTGCGTCGCCGCCTGCGCCGCCTCGAAGGTGCCATCGCCCGAGCAATCGTCCGAAACGATGATCCGGCACGGATGCGTCTGCGCCAGCGCCGACTCGATCGCGGCACCGATGGTCTGGCGCATGCGGTAGGCGATCACCAGCAGCGTGACCGACGCGTCCGCCGGCGGTTCGTCGCGCGTGCTCATCGGTCCCCGGGATGCTGCAGCAGCCACAGGCGCGCGAATTTTTCGCGCACGTAGTCGGCTTCAAGGCAGGCGAACACGAATCCGCGCCAGCCGTCCAGGAAGCCGGCGCGCAGCAGGTAGCCGCGCATGAACCGCCAGCCCGGATTCAGCACCAGGTTGGCAAGGCGCCCGCGCCGGCCGCGCGCGTGCATGTGTTCGGCCATCATGGTCGCGTAACGGCGATAGCGTGCGAGCTGGTCATCCAGCGAACGGTAGGCGCGGTGCTCGAGATCGCCGTCCAGTGTGCGTACCACGCCGTCGACGCTGACGTGCTCGTGGATTTCGCGCTCACCGCGCCAGCCGCCGCGGCGGCGGTCGAACAACCGCAGCACGCGGTCGGGATAGGCGTTGCCGTGGCGCAGGAAGGCACCGAAATACTCCGTCGCGCGCGCGAAGCGATAGCCGGCCGCATCCGCGAAGCCCGCATCGCGGGCCGCCTCGATGGAAGCGGCGAGCGCCGGCGTCAGGCGCTCGTCGGCATCCAGGCACAGAACCCAGTCGTTGCGCGCCTGCGAGACCGCGAAGTCCTTTTGCGCGCGATACCCCGCGAACGGGTGTTCGATCACGCGCGCACCATGCGCCGCGGCAATCGCGCGCGTGTCGTCGGTCGAGCCCGAATCGACCACCACGATGTCATCGCACGCCGCCAGCGACGCGAGGCAGGCCTCGATGCGGTCGGCTTCGTTCAGGGTGATGATGCACGCTGAGATGCGGGTACGTTCGGGCACGGGAAGATGGCGCGCGACGGCGACATCCCGAGTGTAGCAACGGCGAAGGCGCGGGCGTTCATGCCATGATGGAAGGCATGCCCGATTCGATTGCTCCGCCCCTGGTCGTACGCTTCGGCGCGCTGGGTGACATGGTGCTGCTGACGCCGCTGCTGGATGCGTTGCACAGGCGCCATGGGCAACCGTGCACGGTGCTGGGTTCCGGGCCGTGGCTGGCGCCGCTGTTCGCGCACCATCCCGACGTGGGCGAGGTGTTGCGCCTGAGCAGCCGCAAGCGCCCGTACTGGCTGGATCGCTCGCAGCAACGCCTGGTCGCGTGGCTGCACGCCAAACCACCGGGCCCGGTGCATGTCTGCGATGACTACGCCATCGACAAGATCCGCTGGCTGCTGGCGCGCGCCGGCGTCCCGTCCGGGCATTGCGTGTTCGCCAACCCGGACTGCCTGTTGCGCGAGGGCGAACACTGGATCGATCGCTGGCAACGCTTCGCCGCGATGACGCCACCGGCGTTCCGGGACGTCGCCAGACCGCTCGCCCCCGAAGCCATGTCCTCGGCGCCGAAGCTGGTTGTCACTGCCGCCGATCGCGCCGATCTTGCGGCCTGGCTCAGCCGCCGCGGCCTTGCCGACGCGCCCCTGGTGCTGCTGCAACCGGGCAACAAGCGCACCCTCAAGCGCGGCCGCGCCGGCCAGCTCGGCGATGACAAGCGCTGGCCGCCCGGGAACTGGACCGGCCTGATCCACGCGCTGCTGGACGCGCACCCCGATGTGCGGATCGTGCTGTGCGGCGCGCCCGCGGAAGCGGCCATGCTGCGCGCGATCGCACGCGCCGCGAATACCGCGTCGGTGCATGCCGCCGGGGATGAACTGCCGCTGCGCCGGCTGCTGGCGTTGTGCGAGCGCGCCGCGGCGATGATCTCGATCGACACCGGTCCCGCCCAGGCCGCAGCGGCACTGGGCTGCCCGCTGATCGTCCTGTACGGCGCGCAACCTTCGTCGCTGTGGTTGCCGCGAAGTCCCGCGGGCAATGCGGTGGTTGCGTTGGGCGGCCTTCCGCAGCGCAACCGCGTGGACCAGATTCCACTGGACGAGGTCATCGCCGCCGCACGCGCCCTGCCGTTCCGGCCGATCGCGCGCTGAACGCACGTCCGGTTACACTTTCGCGTTGCGCCCGCGGCGCCTGCGACCTCCTCCGTGACCGACGTTTCCTTCGCCCGCATCGAACGCCTGCGCAGCCTGTTGTGGTGGCTGCCGCTGTACCTGGCGGTGGCGCTGCTGGCGATCTTCCTGCAGCCGCCGATTCCCGAGCATTCGACCCGCACGCTGGCGGTCGCCTGGGACATGTGGGCACACCACCAGTTCCTGGTGCCGCACATCAACGGCGCGCCGTATCCGGAAAAGGCGCCGCTGCTGTTCTGGCTGATCCATGCCGGCTGGGCGGTGTTCGGTGTCAACGACGCGTGGCCGCGCGTGCTGATGGTATTGATCGGCGCGGCGCAACTGGTGCTCGTGCGGGCACTGGCCCGGCGCTTGTTCCCCGAACGCGCCTGGGTCGCGCGCGCCGCGCCGTGGCTGCTGCTGGGCCTGTCGTTCGGGTTCCTGTTCGGCCTGCAGATGATGTACGACAGCCTGCTGGCGGTGTGGGTGCTGGCGGCGATGCTGTGCCTGGCGCCCGGGGGCAAACGCGAATCGCCGCGCTGGATCGGCCTCGCGGTGTGCCTGGGGCTGGGCATGCTGACCAAGGGCCCGGTGGTCCTGGTGCACACCGCGCCGGTATGGTTGCTGGGGCCGTGGTGGTGCGCGTACGCACGCGCGCATCGCTTGCGCTGGTACGGGCTGGGGCTTGCCGCGATCATCGGCGGCGGCGTGATGCTGGCGGCGTGGGTAGTCCCCGCCGCGCAGGCCGCCGGCCCCGCCTACACCCACAACCTGTTGTTCAAGCAGACCGGCGGGCGGGTGGTCGACGCCTTCATCCACCAGCGGCCCTTCTGGTGGTACCTGCCGCGCGCCGCCGCGTTGCTGTTTCCGTTCCTGCTGTGGCCCAGGATGTGGGCCGGCGTGCTGTCGCTGCGGCGGCCGCTGCCGCCCGGCCTGCGCATGACGCTGGCGTGGCTGCTGGGAGCATTCGTGATCTTCAGCGCATTCAGCGGCAAGCAGACCTATTATCTGGTTCCCGACCTGCCCGCGGCCGCCATCGTGATGGCCGCCGCGATCACCCTGCTCCGCACGCGCGCGGGCCGGGCCGCGCGCAGCGCCTGGCTCGCGCCGTGGCCGGCGGCGCTGGGTGCCTTCGCACTGGCCATCGCGTGCTTTGCGCTGCCGCTTGCAACCGGAAAGCTCCACAACCACTGGCTGCACGACCTTGCCGGCGTCAGCGCGCCCTTCGGCGTGCTGTACCTGATCATCGGCATGTTCGTGCTGCTGCCGGGGCGGGGCGAACTGCGTCGCCTGGCCACCGCCGGCATCATCGGCACCGCCGCAACCTACCTGATGTTCACCACCGCCGCCTGGCCCGCCTTCGACGTGCGTCCCGCGGCGCACCTGCTGGCCCGTGCCCAGGCCCAGGGCCGTGCGATCGGCAACCTCGACATCTACAACGGCCAGTTCCAGTTTGCCGGCCGCATGACGCAGCCGGTGGCACGCCTGTACGAGGGAGACAGCCTGCAGCAGTTCGCGGCGCGCCACCCGCGCGGGCTGGTGATCGCCTACACCCGCCACCTGACCCCCGCCGACCTGCGCTACACGCGCCTGGTGCAGCCCTACCGCGGTGTGTTCATGGTGATCTGGGATGCGACTTCGCTGGCGGCCTTGCGACGCGGCCAGCAACCACCCGAGCCGGACGTGCCGCCGATCCTGCTGCCCGAACCCGACTACTGGCGCTACGCCCGGGTGCACTGATGCGCATCGAGGCACTGCGCGCACAACTGGGCGGCCCACGCGACGGCGCGCTGCTGCGCTACGCGCTGGGCAACGCGTTGCTGGATGCCGGCAATCCCCGGGAAGCCGTCACGCACCTGCGCGCCGCGGTGGAATTCGACGAAGGTTATTCAGCCGCCTGGAAGCAGCTCGGCAAGGCCTGCGTCGCTGCCGACGACACCCGGGGCGCGCGCGATGCATGGCACCGCGGCATCGAAGCGGCCGAAACACGCGGCGACGTGCAGGCGGCGAAGGAGATGCGGGTGTTCCTGAAGCGGTTGAAGCCAGCGCCGGAGTGAGTCGCGTCGGGGCGCCACGCCTCGACTCCCTCGCCCCCAACGGCTGCACCGTTGGGGGGTGAGGGGGCAGGCATCCACCGTTGTTGCAGTCTCCACATCGGCGCGAAGCCGGCGCACCGCTTCGAAGTCACGTCCGTTGCATCGTGCAACTCCCGCCCCCTCACCCAACCCCCTCCCCCGCAAACAGCGCGGGGGAGAGGGCTATTTCCGGCGCGACGTCGCAATCTGCGCGGAAGCGCCTGGCGCAAACCCCACCCATTCGATCCCGGCAACCCCATTGAACCGGCGCGCCATCACCGCGAGTGCTTCGGGGTTGTCATCCACCAGGATGAACGGACGGCCAGACTCCAGCGCCGCGGCGCCGGTGGTGCCGCTGCCGGCGAAGAAATCCAGCACCACGTCATCGGGCCGCGAGGACGCCTGCACGATCCGGCGCAGTATCCCCAGCGGCTTCTGGGTCGGGTAGCCGGTCTTCTCCTTGCCGTTGGTCGCAACGATCGTGTGCCACCAGGTATCGGTCGGCAGCTTGCCGCGCGCGGCCTTCTCGGGGCCGACCAGCCCCGGCGCCATGTACGGGATGCGCTCGATCTCATCGACATTGAACACGTAACGCGAACGATCCTTCACGTACACCAGGATGTTGTCGTGCTTGGGCGGCCAGCGGTTGCGCGGCCGGCCGCCGTAGTCGTAGGCCCAGATGATCTCGTTGAGGAACGCATCGCGCCCGAAGATTTGATCCAGCAGCACCTTGCAGTAGTGCACCTCGCGATAGTCGACGTGGAAATACAGGCTGCCGTGCGCGGCCAGCACGCGGCGCGCCTCGACCAGCCGGGGTTCCAGGAACGCAAGGTAATCATCGAAGGCGTCGTCGAAGCGCCGGCTGCCGAGCGCGATGCTTGCGTAACGCCGGCCCTGGAATCCCGTGCGGTCGCCCGCATCCGAGCGCACCGTCTTCAACTGCGTGCGCTGCTGTACCTTGCCGGTGTTGAACGGCGGGTCGATGTAGATCAACCCCACCGACTCGTCGGGCAACCGGCCCAACACGTCGAGGTTGTCGCCGAAATGGATGCTGCCGCCCACGAATCGCCCCGTCACCCGTCGATCACGAGGTCATTGTCGCGGCACCACTGCCGAAGCGCCACCGGTTTCGCGCTTGTTTCGCGACCGCAAGTGTGGTCAGCGACCCGATCGCATCGCGCACGGCGCTCCGCCGGTGGTCGCGCGCGGTCACGGCCCGCCGCGGCAATTCATCAGGCATGCGCGTGTCGAAGCTCGCGGGCCGACTCCAACAGTACCGAACCTGCCGATTTCAGGAACAACGCGGCAATGCCGGCGCCGACGAGAAGGTCAGGCCAGGCACTCTCTGTGGCCCAGACCGCCGCCGCGGCGACGATGACCGACGCATTGGCGATGATGTCATTGCGCGAGCACAGCCAGACCGAGCGCATGTTGATGTCGTCGGCGCGATGGCGCCACAGCAGCCACAGGCACGCGCCGTTCGCCGCAAGCGCAACGAACCCCACGACGCCAATCACGTCGAAACCCGGAACGTGCGGCACCGCGATCCGGTAGATGACCTGGCCAAGCACGAACAGGCCGAAGACCGCCATGATGATGCCCTTGAGAAGCGCCGAAAACGCCTTGGCCCGCTGCCCCCGTGCTACGACGAAAAGGCTGACCCCATACGCCAGTGCGTCACCCATCATGTCCAGCGAGTCCGCCACCAGCGACACCGACCCGGCCAGCAGCCCGGCCGTGAACTCGACGACGAACATCACCACGTTGATGCCCAGGACGACCTTCAGCGTTGAAGCCTGGCGGTGCTTCAATGCCTCAACTTCGCTCGCCTTGTTCGAACAACAATCGGTCATATGGTTTCCTGGTCATCCACATGTCTGGGTCACGACGCCGACGCGCCGCATTGATCGCCACGCCCGGTCGCGCCCTCCCGCGCTCCTGCAGGCTTCCGTTGCAACCATCGCCGGCTGGGCGGCAGGACGATCGGCCATGTGAAACATGCCGAACGCCGAAAATGCGCCGTCGCGAAGTGATATCCGGAACCCGGCGTCTCTGGATTTCAACAGGTTGCGCCAAAGACGCCGGCTTCCCGCCCCGGATCGAAGTCCGGGGATGCCATTCTTTCACGGGAATGCCGAAGGCGGGATCCGATCAGAGCCTTCTTGTCGCCTCGAACCCGACGCACCCGTCCTTGCGCGACTTCCCTTGATGGCCGCCGTACGCTGGCCAGACTCGATCGAAACCAGCAGTACGCCCGCTGGGTCGGGTGGTCAGGGCGCAACCGCGTTTGCCGCCGCCCCTTGCCGACGGCGCCATGCATCGACCACCAGCAGCACCCCACCGACCAGGACCGCCAACGCACCGATCACCGCCCCTGCCCTGAACCCGGCCACGCGACCGGCAGCCTCGCCGGCTGCGAAACCGGACGCCACATGCCCGGCCGCAAGCGAGGCGTGGCTGTGAGCTGAAGCAAGTACGGCGGGAAGGCGAATGCAATCAATGACGCCCTTGGCGACAAGAAGAATGCCCACGATCATTTTCACGTACCGCATAAAGAATACCTCCATGGTTGTAGTCGGGCGCTGACGCAGGGCCAGGCGGCGGCGCGGTAGTGACGTCCGCTCGCACACCAAGCCGTGCGCCATTATCAAGGCGCCCGCCGGGAAAGACGAGGGCTGCCGGATCACGGCGCCACGCAGCACCCGAGCACGTGACACCAGGATCGACCCGACCAGCCTCGATGCCTGCAATCGTGAAGTGCGGCATGACGCAAAGCGCCGATCGCTGGCTCCGACCCAGACCCCGCGACTCACAAGCGATGCTGACAGCCTCACCGCGCGTGGCCTCGACGCGTCTACCGGCCGGATCCCCCACCCGATGGAAGCGCGGCATGCCCGGCCATGTAACCGTCACAACCCCCGTCAGCTGTCCGGCCTGCCGCGCCGGTACGCCGACGATGACGCTTGGCCAAAATCAGGCCAATATCGCAGATCCATGCACCCGCATTGCGCCAAACCCGCTCATGAAGCCGCACAAAACCGCCGCTTGCGAAAACCCAGCTTCATTCCACGTCGGGAACGGCTGAGCTCGCAAAAGCTATCTGCATAGAACGTCATTACCGGAACCGGGCTTGTCCAACAAACGGTTCAGATCGCGGCTCGCTTCGCTCGCACGATCTAACCTTTCTCGTTCTAACCTTTCTCGTTAGGGGCTGATACCGCAACCAGATCATCGATTACCCGACCCGTAGCTTCCTGGAAGAATTCGACCGCTGCCAAACGCGTCACCTGCTTTGCGACTCAAGCAACGTTCACGGCATGGGTGACAAATGACGATGTTACCAAGACTGCTCTTAGGGTACCGCCACGAAGTGCGAGTGCGGCCGCAGAAGTCGCAAGGCGGGGCCGTGCCGGTGATTGGCGTGCCGCGTGGCCCAAGCCGCAGGTTCGCGAGCACGCCCCTACCCAGCTTCTTCCGATTGCACTTTGAGAGCACGATCACAGCCCCTAACGCCCGAGGTAACCGGCGCGAGCCCGCGCAGCGGGTGAGCGTCCGGTTGACCGATCTGTTAGGCGCAAATGCACGCGCCTACTGCACAAACACTAGCAAGACGCCAGTTGGATCGACGACGTGCAGAACCATTGAATCATCGACTGGTTCGGGCGCTTTGACCCGCATGCCGGCGAAGGTGCCGGTGTTAAGCAGCTCAAGAGCCCGTTGGTGCCAAGCCTCAACGTCATCTACGCCAATGACGAACATGAAGTTGTTTGCCCAGTCTCGCACATAGTAATTCTGGAGCCGAAAGGCAAACCCGTTGAGCGTGAAATCCGCTGTACCGCCCCAACCCTCGGACATGGTGAATCCGAGCGCGGTGTAGAACCGTTTGGAAAGCTCGAAATCGCGCGCTGGAACGTACGGTTTGAGACAGTTGATTGTCAATGCCACAGACGTTCCCCTTTGCGCCTAACGCTTGAGCTAACCGGCGCAACCCGCGTAGCGGGTTTGCGTCCGGTTGAGCGAATAGTTAGGCGCCAACCAGCTGCGTTGTTGCCACGTTTGGATGATGCCGCCGCAGTGAGTGAAGGATTAAGCGCATTTTAGTGCGCGTTAAGAATCCCAAGCAGGTGATTCATGATTGCCTTAAACCATGATTTGTCTAGTGAATATTTCGAGCGTCTTCTTAACGCCGCCTCTGCGGCCGCCGTTGTAAGGCTTGAGTCCCAAGTTGAAAGTGCGCTGTAAGCCGCAAGTACGTCCAGAAAGCCAAGCTGATAAAGTTCATCATCTAATGTCGATTTATGATGCACGTTGGTATTTGTATTTTCTACCAGTGCTGTCATGTAATCATCGTCAATTTCTGCATACGTAGCCGAATACGATCCACCTTCGAACGTAACTGTTTGAAACTTATCACCGTCTATATACTTATTCAAGTCGATGCCTGTTTCCTCAAAAAATTCACGCAGCGCAGCCGCCTTACCGTCATCCCCCTCGGCTCCACCGCCTGGGAATACCAGTTGGCCACCATAATTCAAGAGTGATGGCTCGGTAGGCCTGCCACCAAACCTATGCCCAGTGATTTTCTTGAACGCAACGAAAACCATCCTTTGGCGCTTGCTGTAGACGACCATGTAAGCCTGCATTGACCTCTCCTCGTGTCAACTGCCTCGTAACGACTACCGCTGCCTAACGCTTGAGGTAAGCGGCCGCGGAACGCGGTCCGCTTGACCGAACTGTTA
>CAZAXF010000079.1:0-2785 GCA_964489055.1 uncultured Rhodanobacter sp.
CAGCCGGACAACGGCGTGATCCTCGCAAGCTACCTCGGCAGCCTGTTGATGGCCGGCGCATTCCTCGCGATCAGCGAATGCATGTCGGTGCTCAGCCGCAGCCAGGTGATCGCGTTCATCCTGGCACTGGCGGTCTGCTTCCTGTTCCTCCTGGCCGGCGATCCGCTGGTACAGCGGCCGCTGACGGCGCTGGGCTCGAATCACCTGGCCGACGCGCTGGCGGACCTCAGCCTGATGACCCACTTCAAGGCCATCGCGCGCGGGGTGCTGAACTTCGGTGACGTGGCCTTTTTCGTGCTGACGATCGTGTTCTGGCTGGCGGCCAATGTCGTGATCCTCGACGCGAAGCGGGGCGGATGATGCGCATCCGGTCCGGTTCGGGGCGTTTGTGGCTGGTCCTGCCGCTGCTGGCGGCGGCCTACGTGTTGCTGGTGCTGGGCGCATCGCGCTGGCTGGGCAGCCAGCGCATCGACCTCACGCGCGATCACCTGTACACGCTCTCGCCGGGCACCCGCGACATCATCGAGCACCTGCGCGATCCGTTGCAGCTCACGCTGTATTTCTCGGACGGCGCGAGCCACGGGTTGCCGCAACTTCGTGCCTACCACCAGCGCGTGGTCAACATGCTCGACGAGGTCGTGCGCGAGTCGCACGGCCGCATCCGGTTGCGCCGGGTCGATCCGCTGCCGTATTCGGAAGCCGAGGATCGTGCCAGCGCCGCCGGGTTGACCTCGGTCGCGGGGCAGGGCACCGGCGAGTCGCTCTTCTTCGGGCTGGCCGGCCGCAACCTCGACGATGGCCGCACCGCCGCGATTCCGTTTTTCCTTCCGGCCAAGGAACCCTTCACCGAGTACGACATCGCGCGGTTCCTGCACGAGCTCAGCGTCCGGCACGAGCCGAAGGTCGCCATCTACAGCGAGCTGCCGATCTGGGGCGGTACCGACGCCGACGGCAACGCGGTGCCGGCGTGGACCGTGTTGCAGCAGTTGCGGCAATTGTTCGACGTGCGCCGCCTGGATGCCGACTCACTGGCCCGGGTGGGTTCGGACACCGACGTGCTGGTGCTGATCCAGCCGACCGGCCTGCAGGATCCGGACATCCGGGCGGTGGACCGCTACGTGCAGCATGGCGGGCGCCTGCTGGTGTTCGTCGATCCGGATTCGGAAATGGATGGCGGCACGGCTTCGGGCTTGCCGGTGCTGTTCCGCGCATGGGGCGTGGACTTCCACGTGGGCCGGGTACTGCTGGACCGCTCGCGCGCGCTGACCGTGCAATCGCCGGTCACCGGGGCGCCGGTGCGGCATCCGGCCGTGATGGGCCTGACCGATGGTGAGCTGAACCGGCGCGACCCGGTGACGGCGGCGCTGAGCGTCATCGACGTTTCCTCCGCCGGCTATTTCGAATTGCTGCCCGATGCCACCACGCGCCTGGAACCGTTGCTGCAGAGCACCACCGACGCGATGTCGGTGCCCACCGACAAGGTGCGCAACGCGGTCGACCCGGCCAGCCTGTACTCGGGCTATCACCCCGACGGGCAGCACTATGCCATCGCAGTGCGGCTGCGCGGCAAGCTGCCGGGTGCCTACCCGGAAGATGCCCCGGCCAGGCCGCCGAAACGTTCGGCGCAGGTGATCCTGGTGGGTGATACCGACATGTTGTCCAACCGGATGTGGGTGCAGCCCAGTCCGTCCCTGGGGCAGACGCTGATGAGTCCGTTCGCCAGCAACGGCGACTTCTTCGTGAACGCGGTCGATGACCTGGCCGGGCCGTCGGACCTGCTCGCGATCCGCGGCCGTGCGGTCGAGCAGCGGCGCTTCACGCGCGTGGACGACCTGCGCCGGCGCGCGGACGAAAAGTTCAAGGCCAAGCAGATCGAGCTGCAGCACAAGCTGGCGCAAACCGAGCAGCGCATCAAGGAACTGCGGCATCCGTCGGGCGCGGGCGCGAACGATGTGGGACGCAACGCGGCGGTGCGGCAGTTCCTGGCGAAAAAGGTCGAGATACGCAACCAGTTGCGCGCGGTGCAGCGCAGCCTCGACGCCGACATCCGGCGGCTGTCGATGTGGCTGAAGTTCATCGACATCCTGCTGGTGCCCCTGCTCGTGATCCTGGCCGGGCTGCTGTACGGTAGCCTGCGCGTGCGCCGGCGGCGCGCGGGAGGAGACTGGCAATGACTGACGCTGCACCTTCACCACCGCGCCGCATCGCCTGGCCGGGACTGGCTGCGGGCGTTGCCGGGGCCTTGGCGGTGCTGCTCGGCGCCCTCGGCGCGCATGCGCTCCACCGCATGCTTTCCCCGTCCATGCTGGAGGTGTGGCACACGGCGGTGACGTTCCAGTTCTGGCATGCGCTGGCGCTTGCGGTCACCGCGTTCGTGGCGCGGCGTTCACTGGCCGGACACCTGGCCGCCGTCGTGTTCACGCTGGGGATCGTGCTGTTTTCGGGCAGCCTGTACGCAGTGGCGCTGGGTGCACCGCGCGCGGTCGGTTTCGTGACGCCGCTCGGCGGCATCGCGCTGGTTGCCGGGTGGATCGCGCTGGGCGTGGCGCTGTACCGGTGGCGCGATTGAACCTGCGTTTTTCCGGGCGGGTGGGGGTGCCGATGCGCAATTTTTTGCGCGTCGAACCCATCCCCCTCCCGGCCTCCCCCTTGAAGGGGGAGGGGACAAGCGGTGCGCGCTGCTTGCTGCCCTTGAAGCGAATGACCGGCAAGCGCTTCACGCCCCACTTCATGGGAAAGACCGGCAAGCTCTTCTCCCTCCCCTTCAAGGGGAGGGCCGGCAAGC
>CAZAXF010000079.1:2885-11706 GCA_964489055.1 uncultured Rhodanobacter sp.
CAAGCTCTTCTCCCTCCCCTTCAAGGGGAGGGCCGGCAAGCTCTTCTCCCTCCACTTCATGGGAAGGACCGGCAAGCACTTCTCCCTCCCCTTCAAGGGGAGGGCCGACAAGCTCTTCTCCCTCCCCTTCAAGGGGAGGGCCGGGGTGGGGATGGGTTCCATCACCAACGCAGGACACCAATCCGCGTGAAACCGCAATCCATCCCCCGCGGCTTCGACTTCGTCCGCGCCCGTCGGCACCTCGCGCGGAAGGACAAGGGGCTTGCGGCATGGATGCGCCGCATCGGCCCGCTGGAGCACGATTTTTCCGCGCGCTTCGATCCCGTCGATGCCCTGGCACGCTCGATCCTGCACCAGCAGTTGTCGGGCAAGGTGGTGCGCGTGATCGAGGCGCGTGTGGAGGCCCTGATGCCGCGCGGACGCAGGATCACCGCGCGCGGGATTGACGCCGTCGATGATGCCGCCCTGCGTGCCGCCGGCGTTTCGGGCAACAAGCTGCGCGCGCTGCGCGACCTTGCCGCCAAGTCGCATGCCGGCATCGTTCCCACGCCCGCGCGGCTCGATCGCATGTCCGACGAGGACCTGATCGATCACCTGGTGCAGGTACGCGGCATCGGCCGCTGGACGGTGGAAATGCTCTTGATGTTCCGCCTGGGCCGCCCCGACATCCTTCCGGTGGACGACCTTGGCGTGCGCAAGGGTGCGCAGATCGTGCACGGGTTCACCGAACTGCCCAAGCCGCGCGCGCTGCGCGAATTCGGCGAGCGCTGGGCACCCTACCGCACGCTGGCCGGCTTTTACCTGTGGAAAGTCGCGGAGGCCGACGCCGCATCGGCACCAAGCGCGAAGCCGGCCGGGCGCGCACGCAAGGCGCGCTGATCGAAGGCTCAACGCATGCCGACATCGGACGAAGCAGAAGCCTTCAGCTTGCATTGTTCACGAGGTGCGTGGCGCGCCCGTTCGAGGGTATGTCCCGGGCGGACTTCACGCTGTCGGCGCACTCGACATCGTGCAATGGCATCTTGTGCGTTCCTGGATGCAGGCAGCCATGCGTGGCGGGCAGTGCCCGCGCTACGCGCCCGAGCCTGCAGGGCGGGCACTGCCCGCCGGGTTGTCGGCGATGGCCGTTGCGGAGTCGGCGCCGGCGTAACGCATCGCGTTGTCCGTGATGGTCTCGGGAAACGCCATGCGCTGGAGCAGCCGAATGGCGTTGCGCTCCGTCGCCGGGCCTTGTCGCAGGGTGTAGTCGAAATAGTCCTCGACATCCGGATCTTCCTGGAAGTGGCACAGGCGATAGGCCGACCCGAGCAGCGCCTGCAGCTCGACGTCGTGGGTGGTCGCCAGCACGATCGCGTTGTCGCCAAGGGCTTCCAGGATGGCGCGCGCGATCGCGATGCGTTCGACGGTGTTGGTGCCACTGAACGGTTCATCGAGCGCGATGATTCGGATGCCGCCGGGCGCGGCGTTGCGGATGAAGCCGTCGATGGCTTCGATCTCGGCGAAAAAGTGGCTCTTGCCCGAAGCGACCGAGTGCGCGCCATGGATCGAGGCCAGCACGCTGGCATGTGGCAACGTGGCGCTGTGCGCGAGGCAGAATCCCACCGTCTGGCCGAGGATCGCGTTGCACGCGAGCATCTTGATGAAGGTGGTCTTGCCGGCCATGTTCGATCCGGTGACGAGGATGGATTGGTCCCGCAGGTGGATCGAGTTGCACACGCCGTCGGGAAGCAGCGGATGGCACCCGTCCGTGATTTCCATCGTGCGCTGGTGGGTGAACGTTGGCGAACAGTGTTGCCGGTACATCTGCAGGAACGAGGCGACGGCGATCGCGGCATCGATTTCGCCAACCAGTTCAAAGGTTTCGTGAAGCTTCCCGCGCGCGGCGAAGAATTTTTCCACCGCGCCGGCGTGGATTGCCAGCTCGGTCAGGAACGCGAAGTTCAACAACGGAAAGATCGCGGAGATCGGCGGCGGCAAGGTGGTCTTGAGGAATGCATGGCCGAAGAACAAGCGCAGTTCGCGACGGAACACACGGCGATTGCCGCGCTCGTCATGAAGCCGCGCCAACTGGGGCACACCGGGGTGGCGCGTGCGCATGGCGACCAATTTGTCGGCGGTGCCGAGCAACGTCGCGCAATGCCCCATGGCCTCGGCTTCGCGGCCCTGACGCCACGCGCCGCGGTAGATCACGAACACGTTGACCGCCAGCACGGCGATCCAGAACCAACCGCTCAGCCCGAATCCGACCAGCACCGGCATTACGATAGACAACAGGGACCAGCTCCAGATCAGCGCCCGGCGCGGCCGCTTTTCCGTGCGTTCCGCGAACAGGATGTCCGCCAGCTCGGCGCAGCTCGTGCCCTCGAGTCTCGACAACGGCAATTGCAGTGCCTGGCGAAGGCGCGCGTTGGCCGCGAGCTGCGCATACAACGCGTAGCGTTCCCCCAGCTTCGCGGGCTCATCGATGCGCTTGCGCAACTGCGCGTACAGGATCTGGCTGCCGATGGACGTCACCGCGCAATCCATGCGCGCGAAGATGTCCGGAAATTCGAGATCACCCCAGGTCTTGTCGTTCAGCCATGCACCCGGATCCTGACCGCGGACGAGATCGAAATACCGGCTGGCGAGAAAGCCATCCCGGTCGCCCGGCCGGCCCCAGCGCGTGCGTAGCTGCGCCAGCAGCTTGCGGCGGGGAAATACATTGTCAAGCAATGCGCGCGAAAGCGATGCAGCGGCTGTCATCCGGAATCCCTGGCTGTTTCTGCGCGCGATCGCTTGGCGCAGTTGAGCGTTTCTATCTATGGGCGGTTCGTGCCGATGCCAACCATGTACCCGCCTGGTCCCGAGGCACAGCCAGGGTTTTCCGTTCGTGCTGAGCGTAGCTTGCGCAAGCTGGTGGAGTCGAAGCGCTTGGCCGGCCAACCCTTCGAGTTCGGCTAGACTGCACGCTTCGACCACCGGGGAGGCTTCATGCCCGCGCCGCGCCTGCGCCTGGCACTGCACTGGCAGATCCTGATCGCGATCGTGCTCGCCGCGCTGGCGGGCTGGGCGGCGGGCGAGCATGGTTCGCTGTTCGGGCTGCGCTGGCTGGCGGTGTTCGACTTCTTCGGCACGCTGTTTCTCAACGCGCTGAAGATGATCATCCTGCCGCTGATCGCGGCCTCGATCGTTTCCAGCATCGCGCGCATGGGCGAGGGGCTCGGAAGGCTCGGCGGGCGCACGCTCGGGTTCTACCTGATGAGCAGTTCGCTGGCGGTGCTGGTGGGGCTGGGATGGGTGAACCTGGTGGCGCCGGGCATCGCCGGCGGTGCGCCGGTGGGCCACGCGCTGGCGCTGGAAGCCGGGCGCGCCGGCGTGGCCGAGCATCTTCAGCACAGCGGGTCATTGGCGCAGTTGGCGGACATCTTCGTGCGCATGATCCCCACCAACATCATCAATGCTGCGTCGGACAACGGCAGCATCCTTGCGGTGATCTTCTTCAGCGTGCTGTTCGGCTATGCGCTGAGCCGCCTCGAGAGCAAGGCCGCCGGAACGGTGCAACGCTTCTGGGAAGGCGTGTACGAGGTGATGATCATGATCACCGACTGGATCATGCGCCTGGCGCCGATCGGGGTGTTCGCGCTGGTGGCCGCGGTGGTTGCCAGGACCGGTTTCGGCGCGGTGCGGCCGCTGGTGATCTTCGCCGGGACGGTGCTGGCGGCGCTGGCGACGCACCTGTTCGTGATCCTGCCGCTGATGGCGCGGGTGTTCGGCGGCGCGCGCCGGCCGTGGCGATTGCTGCGCCCGATGGCGCCGGCGCTGCTGACGGCGTTTTCCACCGCATCCTCGGCAGCGACGTTGCCATTCACGCTGGAGGGCGTGGAAAATGCCGGCGTGTCGCGGCGCACCGCAAGCTTCGTGCTGCCGCTGGGTGCGACGATCAACATGGACGGCACCGCGTTGTATGAATGCGTGGCGGTGATCTTCCTGGCCCAGGCCTACGGCGTGCACCTGGGCTTCGCGACCCAGCTCCTGATCGTGGTGACCGCGGTGGTGACGTCGATCGGCGTGGCCGGCATTCCCTCGGCTTCGCTGGTGGCGATCGTGGTCATCATGAACGTGGTCGGACTGCCGGCCGAGGCCATCGCCGTGTTGTTCGTGTTCGACCGCATCCTGGACATGTCGCGCACCGCGGTGAACATCTACGGCGATGCGACTTGCGCGGTGATCGTCGCGCATCGCGGCGGCGAGACCGGATTGCTTCAATCAGGCGATGGCCAGGCCGCGTAGGGCGGACATCGTCCGCCGGTCCGGGGCATGCACGGCGGGCAGTGCCCGCCCTGCGCCATCACGCAAGGGGCACCGTTCGTCGTCGATTCTCGCGGGGCGAACACCGTCCGCCGTCGGGACGCGTCGGATCTGGAGAGGTCCCAACGCAATTCCGCGCCTGCTTTCCAGGCGACTCCCTGACGGTGTCTGGATGCCTGCTCACCCGGGCCGCGCTCTCCCGGCGATGGAGCCGTTGGGGGAGAGCGAGCGGGGCGGTCACGCGTGCCAGCACCAGTGCCACGGCTCGTACGCGATGCCGTGACGGTTGCCGCGCGGGTAGGAAAGCACGAACCGGAAGCGTTTCGCGTGACGCTCCAGCCAGGCGAAGGCGGTGGATTCCTCGAAGTCCGGTTCGAGCGCAGGGAAACCAGGCGTGGTGAAATCCACGCAGCGGCCGCTGTGGTGTTCGCTGTAGCCGGGGGCGGCGCTGACGCGCAGGATCTCCTCGATGGATTGGCCGCGCGCCAGTTTGCGCTCCAGGATCCCAAGCTGGTATTCGATCGACCGGAAAGCCGAAACCACCTGCAGATCGACGCCGTCCTCGGCGGCTGCATCGCGCATCCGCCCCAATGCGCGTGCTGCGCGTGGCTGCAGCCATTGCGTGCGTCCGTGGATGTCCTCGCCGATCGATGCCAGTCGCGCGGGTTCACGCTGCAGGCGCAGGCGCCGCGTGCGCCCGTAGTCGCGCGGCACACCGAGCCGGAAGGCCCGTTCTAGGATGGCCTGCCGCTGCGCGGCGTTGCGGCAGCGGCGGGGCGGACGGCCGAGCATGGATCGCCCGGTCAGCCCGACGTGGCGGGGGCCGCGGACGGGACCGGCACCAGGTGGAAGCCCGCGAACTTTCCGTCGGCCGCACACGCAAGCCGCGCGCTCAGCGTGCCGTTGCTGAAGCGCAGCGGCACGGTGATGACGGCAAGGCCTTGGTACATCATGTTCTGCGGATTGCCGCGCGATTCGAGCTTGCCGTAGTGCGTGTCGACGGCCTGCCACACCTCGCCGAGCTTCTCGGGGCCCAGTGCCTCCCGGAGCTTGTCATCGAAGTTGCCGGTCGCGGCCTTGTAATCGCCCTTGACGAGCTGGTCGATGAAGGCGGAGCTGACTTCGGTGCACGACTCGATGCGCATGGCGCTGGCCTGGGCATCGATCGCGGTGTCGTGGGCGCTGATCGCGGGGTGGGGCCTGGCATTGGCGGCTGGATGCTGGGGCGCTGCCAGTGCAAGTGCCGGCAGCGCGGATGCGACCAGCAGGGCGAGGATCCGTTTCGGGTGCATGGGGCGTTGCTCTGATGTGACGGGATGATGTCAGCGGTTGCCCCGGCGTTGCAACGGCGCGTGTGAGGCATGCCCATGCACCGGCGGTGGCGGGCGTGCGCGCGTCCGATTGACGGCTGGACGTTGACACGCGGCGCGCGGATCAGCGGCTGCGCGGCGGCCCCCAGCCGCTGGATCCCAGGACCTGCAAACCGTGGAAGCGTGACTTGTAGCCCATCTTGGGATGGCCCTCGATCCAGTAACCGAGGTACAGGTGCGGCAGGCCGCGTTCGCGCGTCAGTTCGATCTGGCGCAGGATCGCATAGGTGCCCAGCCCGCGTTTGGGAAACGCCGGGTCGAAGAAGGTGTAGACCGCCGACAGCCCGGTCGAGCACACGTCGGTGACCGCCACGGCCACCAGCTTGCCGGCCAGGCGGAATTCCAGGAATACCGTGGGGCTCCAGGGCGCGGCGAGGAACTGGCTGAAATCCTCGTCGCTGGCCTCGTCCATGCCACCGCCGGGGTGGCGCGTGCCGAGGTAGCGGGCGTACAGGTCGTGGCGTTCGTCGGTCAGGCCGGGCGTGCATTCGGCCAGTTCGATGTCGCGGTTCCTGGCCAGGCAGCGCCGCTGGCTGCGGTCGGGTGCGAAGCGGGCCACGTCGATGCGGCACGGCTCGCAGGCGTTGCAGTTCGGGCAGTGCGGGTGATAGACGTGGCCGCCGGCGCGGCGGAATCCGCGTGCCAGCGACAGCGCGTAGAGCTTGGGCAGGTCCGGCGCGGCCGGGTCGAGCACCAGGTTCTGCGCGGTGCGCGCGCGGAAGTAACCGCAGGTGTGCGGCAGCGTCTGGAACAACCTGACTCGTTCATTGCGCAGCATCGGGCATCACCAGACCGCGATCATCTTTGCCGCGTAGAACGCCATCGCGATCGCCAGGGCCGCAAGTGCGGCGGTGCGTACCCGGGCCGCGATACGCCCGGGCGCGCCCGCGCGACCGCGCGAGCGGTATTCGGCCAGCTCGTCGGCGAAGCGTACCGGCGGTTCGATGCCGATCTCGCGCACCAGCTTGCGCGCGCGGGTGTGGTCGGCGGCGTGGATCACCCACAGCGACGGCCAGCTTTCGCTGCTGCCGGGCCGGGCGTACGAGAACTTGACGTAGGTGGAACGGTCGTAGGCACGCACGTTGGTGATCCTGGTGGCGATGCCGTGTTCGGCCATCACCGCGGCCAGCTTCTCGACATTCTTGATCCGTGGAGAGGCGTAAATCTTGCGCATGCGGAGAGTGTACGACAGTGGCCCGCGGTTGCAATCCATGCGCGAGCGGCGCCATGGTCGTGGGGCGGAAATCCGTGACTTCGGCCCTTCGGGCCGACCCTGTCCTGCGTTCGCCCGGGGGCTCCGTGCGAACGGTTGCGGGCGCAAGCTGCGGGATCCAGGGACTAGCCGGATGTCTGTTCGCGCAGCCGCAACAGGCCTTCCTGGGCACTGGATGCCACCAGTTTTCCCCCGCCATCGAAAAGCTGCCCGCGCACCAGGCCACGTGCGCCCTGGGCGGTCGGGCTTTCGCACGAATACAGCAGCCACTCGTCGACGCGGAACGGCCGATGGAACCACAGCGCGTGATCCAGGCTGGCAAGCTGCAATCCCGGGGTCAGGTAGGACACCCCGTGCGGCAGCAGGGCGGTGCCGATCAGGTGGTAGTCGGAGGCGTAGGCCAGCAACGCACGGTGCAGCGCGGGCGGGGCGTCGATGTGCTCGGCGAGGCGGAACCAGATGTGCTGATGGGCCGGGCGCTTCCTGGGGTGCAACTCGTCGCGCGGCCACACGAAGCGGTATTGGAACGGGCCGTCGGCACTCAACCAGCGCTGCAGCTTGGGCGGCAGCCTGGCCAGCTCAGCTTCCGGCAGGCCGGCCTGTGGATCCAGGTCTTCCGGCCTGGGCACTTCGGGCATGCCGGTCTGGTGTTCGAAGCCGGATTCGTCGACCTGGAACGACACCGCGCAGTTGAGGATCGGCTGGCCGTGCTGGACGGCTTCGACGCGGCGCGAAGAAAAGCTGTGGCCGTCGCGGGCGCGGCTGACGCGGTAGATGATCGGCGCTTCCACGTCGCCGGCGCGCAGAAAATAACCGTGCAGCGAATGGGCGCCACGGACCGGGTCGACGGTCTGCTGCGCCGCCGACAGTGCCTGGCCCAGTACCTGGCCGCCGAACACGTAGCGCGTGCCGATGTCGCGGCTCTGGCCCCGAAACAGGTTGTCCTCCAGTCGTTCAAGCTGCAGCAGGTCGATCAGTTCGGGGACGTGGGGCTGGGACATGGCGCGTGCCGTGGGCGGAAGCAACGCGCGATTATAGCGGTCACCCCTCGTGCGCCACACGCTGCAACCCGCAGCGGGCCAGCACGCGCGGCCAGGGGAACAGCGGACCGGGATCGCGCTTGCGGCGGACCTTGCGCGCGGGATCGTCACTGGCCGCCACCATTCCGGTATCCAGGTCCTCGTGCCCGGCGATGGTGGAAAGGCGCGGCAGACGCGCGTCCAGCTCCGCCAGCAATGCCAGCAGCGCGTCGATCTGCGCTTCGGGGTAGGGTTCGGTCATGGCCTGGTGACGGGAGTCCAGCCAGTCCGGCCAACGCCCGGTGTTGACCAGCTCGATGCCGATGGAATGCTCGTTGTGGCCGCGCACGTGATGCGCAATGCGTTCATCCGGCACGTAGCAGTACGCAGTGCCGTCGCGATCGATGTAGTAGTGCCCGCTGTTGCCGGTCCCACTGGGGTGCACGATGCGCTCGCCGTATTCGCGCGCGGTCACGAGGTCCGGCAGTTCCGTGCAGTGGATCACCACCAGGTCGATCGTGGCCGGGTCACGTTTTTCGAGGCGGTCGACATAAGGCAACGGCCGACCATGGATTGGCAAGCGGATTGTCATTGGGTGTTCCAGACTGGCATGACGAGGAGTCGACCAAGGTTCCATGCAGTTGTGCAAGAGCAGATTCCGGATCGTGGCTCCGCCACATCCGGAATGACGAAGACTCCGGGACAGTGGCGGATCAGCGCCACTCAGGTCGCGGCTTGTCCGTCATACCGCCGTCTTCGGAAACCGCAAGCGTTTGGCACCGATCCAGGCGCCCGCGAGTTTGGCACGAACACACCGGCTCCGACACGCGCCTGCTACGCTGTCCCGGTCCCCGGTCCCCGGTCCCCGGTCCCCGGTCCCCGAGCCCCGAGCCCCGAGCCCCGAGCCCCGAGCCCCGAGCCCCGAGCCCCGA
>CAZAXF010000080.1:0-11679 GCA_964489055.1 uncultured Rhodanobacter sp.
AAATGAAGAAGATGTTCCCCAACCTCGACTGGTACTCGGCCAGCGCGTACCACATGCTGGGCGTGCCGACCGCGATGTTCACGCCGATGTTCGTGATTTCCCGCACCACCGGCTGGTGCGCGCACGTGATGGAACAGCGCGAGGACAGGAAGATCATCCGGCCAAGCGCGAATTACACCGGGCCGGAAGACCGGGCGTATACACCCATAGAGAAACGCTGAGAGCTGGCATGGCCAGTTGGTTGTTCCCCTTCCCCTTCAAGGGGAAGGTCGGGATGGGGATGGGGTTGAACAATTGAACAATTGGCCGACGCGCAAAACCCATCCCCACCCAACCCTCCCCTTGACGGGGAGGGCTTGAAGCGGGATGCCTCCCTTTGAAGGGGCTTGAAGCGGGATGCCTCCCTTTGAAGGGGCTTGAAGCGGGAGGCCGCCCCCTTACCAGGAGGGAGCGGTGTGCCGTAGCGTGCGCTTTGCGCACGCCCAAACACGTTTCACTGATCGGGGGCGGGAGGCCGTTGGTTACGCGGCTTTCGCCTGATCCAGCCCCTGGGCCTTGAGTGCCTTCTGCACGCCGGTGTCGGCGCGCATGCGCTGCTCGAACTTCTCGAGGTTGTCGAGGCCGGACAGGTCGATGTGCAGGGCCTTGGCCCAGCGCAGCGTGACGAACAGGTAGGGATCGGCGACCGAGCGCGTGCCGGCCAGCCAGTCGTGCTTGCCGAGCCGTTCGTCGCATTCCTCGAAATAGCGGCGCAGCACCTTGCGGGCATTGCTGTGCGTTTTCTCGATCGCGGTCTTGTCGTCGAGATAATCAGTGGCGCCAAACAGGGGCTTGAATGCCGGGTGCATGTCCGAGTTGATCATGGCCAGCCAGCGATTGACCTCGGCACGACCGCGGGGAGAGCCGTCGCCGCCAAGCTTGGCCTCCGGGTACTTGTCGGCAAGGTAGTTGAGGATGGCGGCGTTTTCGACCAGCACCCAGCCATCGTCCGCCTGCAGCGTCGGAACCTGGTGGTTCGGGTTGAGCTTGAGGAATTCGGGCGAGGTCAGGTCCTCCTTGCGCAGGAGCTGGACGTCGTAGGGCTTGCCAATCCACTCGAGCACGACATGGGTGGCGAGCGCGCAGGATCCTGGAAAACTGTAGAGCTTCATGAAACCTCCTTGGGTGTGAAACAGAGCGCGCGAAACAACGGTGTCTGGTTGGGGATGCGTTTGCCCCATTTCAAGTGTCGCGTTGCTTTCGGCGCTGCATCCGGCTTCCGTTACGGTGAACGGGGTTCCGCGGCGCGTGAATGTGGCCTGATGACGGGCGTGCGCCGGGCATGGCGTTCGCGCACGTTTGCGTTAGCATGCAGCGGGCCTCCGGTGGCAACCGGGGTTCGTGTCTGGTCGTGAACCATGGAGTCGCCATGCAACGTCGAACGCGCCTGCGGCGCGTCGCTCCCTTGCTGTTCCTTGCCGGGCTCCTCGGCAGCGGCAGCGCCATGGCGCAGCATTCGCCGGCGCTGGACCGCTTCAGCATCTGGCTGGGCGGGTACGACGCCAACAGCGACACCGTATTGCGCGCCGGCCTCGCGGACGAACATTTCGGTGGTGCGGTGGATCTCGAGGATGACCTTGGCCTGCGCAAGCGCGCGTGGTCGCGGCGGCTGCGTGCCGACGTGCTGATCGGCGACAGCCAGGGGCTTTCGTTCGACTACTACCGTTATCGGCGCCAGCACAGCGCCGTGCTGGCCGACCGCGTCACCTACCAGGGCGTGACCTGGGATGCCCGGGCCAGGGTGCATGGCAGCCTGGGCTTCGACTTCGGCAGCGTGGCGTACCGCTGGTGGATCGGCAAGGGCAGCGACGTGTTCGGCATCGGCCTCGGGGCAGGGTATTACCGGATCCGCGCGTCCATTCACGGTCAGGCCACCGTCAACGGCGACGTCATGCAGGCGCACGCGTCCACCAACGACGGCGCATGGGCGCCGCTGCTGCAACTGGGTTGGCGGCATGCCTTCAACAGCCGCTGGCGCATGTATGCCAATGCCTCGGGCGTCAAGAAGAACGGTGGTCCCTTGTACGGTCACATCTACAACCTCGCGCTGGGTGTCCAGTGGTTTCCGACCGAACACTTCGGCATCAGCGCCGAATACGACCTCGACCGCGTCCGCCTGCACCAGCGCCACCACCGCTACAACGACAGCCTCGATCTGCGGCTGGACGGCCCCTCGATCTTCGCGACGCTGCGCTACTGAGCCGGGTTTGTTCGTGCGCGGTGCGCATGATGCTGCCGATTGCGTGGGGCAGTCCCTTGGCGGATCGCCTGCACGCAGGCTCCTGGGGGTTGGCGGCGGGTTCGGCGGCAACGTCCGCGCCGCCGATCATGTGGACGCGGGCGTCGGGCGCGGCCATTCCGGTGGGCATGCCGGCGCTCCGGTCCACGGGCACGCAGGACCTGCGCTATGCTCGCGCGATCGCGCCGCCGTTGGCGCATGTGCATGAGGGGACCGGTCATGGCTCGTTGGCGTGGATGGTGGTTGCTGGCGCTGGTTGCGCTCCTTGGAGGCATGTCGCTGGGCGCGGCGGCGGCAACGCCGTTCCGGCTGGAGGACCTGCGCAGGATCGTGCAGCTTTCCGATCCGCAGCTTTCGCCGAACGGCAAGCAGGTCGCGGTGGTCGTCAGCACGCCGGTATGGAAGACCGACAAGCACGACACCGAAATCGACGTGGTGGATGTCGCCAGCGGGGCGCAGCGCACCCTGACCCGCAACCGCGAAAACGTGTCCTCGCCGCGCTGGTCGCCCGACGGCACGCGGCTGGCGTTCCTGGCGAAGGATCCCGAAACCAAGGAAGCGCAGATCTACGTGATGCCGCTGGCGGGTGGCGACGCACGGCAGGTCACCAAGGCCAAGCGCGGCATCGACGAATTCACCTGGAGCCCCGACGGCACGCGCATTGCCTACATCACCCAGGATCCGCCGATCAACGAGAAGGCGATCAAGGAACACAACAAGGTGTTCCAGGTCACCGACGGCAACTTTCTGCTGCGCAAGGCCCTCGCCCCGTGGCACCTGTGGGTGGTGGCGGCCACGGGCGGCAAGCCCGTGCGCCTGACCCGGGGCGACTTTTCGCTGCAGACCGACCAGGAAGGCGCAACGCCGCTGCGCTGGAGCCACGACGGCAAGTCCATCGTGTTCACGAAGTTTCCGAGCCCGTACTGGGGTCCGTCGTTCCGTTCGGTGATCGCCGAGGTGCCGGCCGACGGCAAGGGCATGCCGGTGATACGGGTGAACCAGCAGGGCGCCAACGGCTTCGCGTACGCACCCGGCGGCAGGGCGTTTGCCTTCATGCGCGTGCGTGGCGGCGACCAGAACAACGGCAACGCGGTGTACGTCGGCGGCGATGGCGCCACCCGCGATGCCACCGCCGCGCTGGCGCGCAACTTCAATGCGTTCGCGTGGCTGCCGGGCGGAAAGGCGTTGCTGCTGGCCGGCCAGAAGGGCACGCATTCGGTGTTGTGGGAACAGCCGCTCGCCGGCAAGGCGCGCTTGCTTGCCCTGGGCGGCGTGGAAGCCGGCTCGGACCTGAGCGTTGCGAAGAACGGCGAAATCGCCTTCATCGGCGACACCGCCACGCACCCGGGCGAGCTCTACGTGATGCGTTCGGTGCACGCCAGGCCGCGCCGGCTGACCGACGTCAACGCGTTCGTGGACAAGCTGCAGCTCGGGCGCACCGAATCGGTGCAGTGGAAACTGGACGGCTTCGACGAGGATGGCGTGCTGACCTGTCCGGTCAACTACCGCAAGGGGCAAAAGTATCCCCTGGTGCTGGTGATCCACGGTGGGCCCGAAGGCGCCTCCACGGTACGGTTCTCGCCGTTGCCGCAGTTGCTGGCGGCGGCCGGGTTCGTGGTGTTCCAGCCCAACTACCGTGGCAGCATCAACCTGGGTGACGCCTACCAGCACGCCATCTATCGCGACACCGGCGAAGGCCCGGGAAGGGACGTGATGGCGGGCCTTGCCGCGGTCGAGAAGCTCGGGATCGTCGACCCCGATCGCATCGGCGTCACGGGCTGGTCGTACGGCGGCTACATGACCACCTGGCTGACCGGCCACTACGACAACTGGAAGGCCGCGGTGTCCGGTGCCGCGCTCACCGACTGGGTGATGGATTACACGATCGCCTACTACCAGATGGGCGATGTGTACTTCTTCGGCTCGACGCCGTGGACCGACGCCGGCTGGAAGATCTGGCGCGAGCAGTCACCGATCACGTACGTACGCAACGTCAAGGCGCCGACCCTGATCATGGGTGACGTCGGCGATCCCAACGTGCCGCTGGTCAACAGCTACGAGTGGTACCACGGTCTGCGCGACAACGGCGTCACGGTCGAGTTCTGGGCGTACCCGGAGGATACGCATTTTCCACACGACATCGTGCAGCAGACGGACGTGTACCGGCGCTGGGTCGGCTGGATGCAGAAATACCTGGCCCGGTAGCCTGACCGGCGGCGCGATTTCAGGCATCATCGGGCAATCGACCACGGGGGATTCGGACATGGGCACAATTGCGCGTACCTGGGAGTTGATGGGGGCGTCCTGGCGGATGTTGAAGCAGGACAAGGCACTGGTGGTGTTTCCGCTGGTTTCGGCTGTGGCACTCGCCATCCTGGTGGCACTTTTCGCCGTGCCGTTGTTCATCGAGCTGGGCGGGCATGCCTCGGCCAGTGCGCCGGTGCAGATGACACCAAGGGCCTACTTCGCGTTGTTCGTGTTCTATTTCCTGGCGTACTTCGTGATCATCTTCTTCAACTCGGCGCTGATCGCGTGCGTGATGAAGCGGATCGACGGCGACCAGCCGACCCTGGGATTCGGCATCGCCTATGCCTGGCAGCGGTTGCCGCAGATCTGCGGCTGGGCGCTGCTTGCCAGCAGCGTCGGGATGCTGCTGCGCATGATCGAGGAACGCGTCGGCTTCGTCGGCCGCATCGTCGTCGCGTTGCTGGGCATGGCGTGGACGGTGACCTCGTTCTTGGTGGTGCCGGTGCTGGTGGTCGAGGGTACCGGCCCGATCGAATCCTACAAGCGCTCGGTGTCGATGCTGAAGCGGACCTGGGGCGAACAGATCGTCGGCAACGTGGGCTTTGGATTGCTCTTCGGTTTGTTCGGCGTCGTGCCGGCAGTGATCGTGATTTTCTTCACGGCCCAGATGGGCATCGTGGTGTTCATTGCGTCGCTTGCGGTACTGGCGGTCTGGCTGCTGCTGCTGGGGCTGGTGCAGTCCACGTTGCAGACCATCTACCAGGCTGCGATCTACTGTTACGCCGCCACGGGCGAGGCGCCGAAGGGTTTCGACAACCAGCTGGTTGCCGAGGCGTTCAAGCAGAAGCAGTCCAGGTCGTGGTTGTAGGCACGGCCCCCGTGGACCCGCAGGCGGTGTTGGCGTTCTGGTTCGACGAAGCGACCCCGGCCCAGCATTTCAGGAAGGACGCGGCCTTCGATGCGCTGATCCGCGAACGTTTCGCGGCCACGCACGCCGCGGCGGCGCGCGGCGAGCTTGTGTCCTGGCGCGATGCGGCCGGGGGCCGGCTGGCCGAAATCATTGTGCTGGACCAGTTCTCGCGCAATGTCTTCCGCGACACGCCGCGCGCCTTCGCCAGCGACGGCATGGCGCTGGTACTGGCGCAGGAGGCCGTCCGCGCGGGCGCCGATCGCGACATGCCGGCCGCCCGGCGCGCATTCCTGTACATGCCGTTCATGCACTCGGAGTCGCGCGCGATCCATGTCGAGGCCGAGCGGCTGTTCCGCCAGCCGGGGCTGGAACAGCAGTACGAATTCGAGCGCAAGCACAAGGTCATCATCGACCGTTTCGGACGCTACCCGCACCGCAACGCGATCCTCGGGCGCGAGTCCACGCCGGAGGAACGGGAGTTTCTCAAGCAACCCGATTCCGCGTTCTGATCCGCTTGCCGCGGCGTCAGGCGTGTGCCGCCTTCGCGCGGCGGCGCACCAGCCAGCCGACGCCGATCACGCCCGCGACCAGCACCACGTCGACCGCGTAGCGCACCCAGTCGTGGGCGTCGAACCAGGCATCGAGCACGTTGTCGTGGGTGATCATCCGCGCGGACGTCCAGGCGATGGCGCCGGCGCCGACGTAGATGATGATGGGATAGCGTTCGATCAACTTCAGCAGCAACGTCGAACCCCAGACCACCAACGGAATGCTGACCAGCAATCCCAGCGCGACCAGGCCCAGGTGGCCGTGCGAAGCGCCGGCGATGGCCAGCACGTTGTCCAGGCCCATCATGGCGTCGGCCAGCATGATCGTGCCGATGGCGCTCCAGAAATCCGATACCCGGCGCATCGGGTGCTTGGGTTTGCTGGTTTCCTCGTGTCGCAACAACCGGATCGCGATCGGAATCAGCAGCAGTCCGCCAATCAGCATCAGGCCGGGGATCTTCAGCAGCCAGATCACGCCCGCGGTCATCGCCACGCGCACCACGATGGCCCCGAAGGTGCCCCAGAAAATGGCGCGGAACTGATGGTGTTTGGGCAGGTTGCGGGCCGCCAGCGCGATCACGATGGCGTTGTCGCCGGCCAGCACCAGGTCGATCAGGATGATCGAGCCGAGCCCGCTCCAGAACTGGGCATCGAGCGGGTTGTGGAGGAAGCTTTCGATGATCGGCATGCGGCATTCCGGCGCGGACAGGGATCGAGCTTCCCGCCGCCATCGAGATGGCGCGGGATGTCGAAAGTCTCGCGCGCGGTTCGCGTACCGCCGTGGCGACCGGGACAGGTTCGTCCGTGCTGACGATCGCCACGCGAAGCGGGCCACGGACCCGCTCCGGTGCTACTCCCCTTCGGGACAACGCCCGGATTGTTGCCGGCCCGTGCGACCAGCGTCAAGTAGGCGCGGCGTCTGGCAGAATGAGCGGTCCCCATCGCGAATGACAGGAAGCACCGTGAGCCAGACCGACATCCGTTCCGCCACCCGCCCCGCACCCGACCAGCCGCTGGCCGACGTGGCCGATTACGTGCTCGACTACCGCATCGACTCCGAGGAGGCCTACACCACCGCCCGCTACATGCTGATGGATGCGCTGGCCTGCGCGATGCTGGCGATGAAGTTTCCGCAGTGCGTCAGGCATCTCGCGCCGGTCGTGCCAGGCGCAACGCTTGCCGGTGGGGCGAGGGTTCCGGGAACCGCCCTGGAACTCGACCCTTCGCAGGCCGCGTTCTGCATCGGCACGCAGATCCGCTGGCTCGATTTCAACGACACCTGGCTTGCAGCCGAGTGGGGACACCCCTCGGACAACCTCGGCACCATCCTCGCCGTCGCCGACTGGCATTCGCGCAAGGCCGTGCGCGAAGGTGGCCGCCCGATGACGGTCCGCGACGTACTTGGCTGGGCGATCAAGGCGCATGAGATCCAGGGCTGCTACGCACTGAAGAATTCCTTCAACCGTGCCGGGATGGACCACGTGATCCTGGTGCGCCTGGCATCCACCGCGGTCGCCACCGCGATGCTGGGCGGCAACCGCGAACAGGTGATCACCGCGGTTTCCAACAGCTGGATCGACAACGGCGTACTGCGCACCTACCGCCACGCCCCCAACACCGGCCCGCGCAAGAGCTGGGCCGCGGGCGACGCCTGCCGCCGCGCGGTGATCCATGCGCTGAATGCACTCAATACCGACGAGCCAAGCTATCCCTCGGCACTGTCGGCGAAAACCTGGGGTTTCTACGACGTCGCGTTCGGCGGCAAGCCGTTCGAGTTCGAGCGGCCGTTCGGCAGCTACGTGATGGAGAACGTCCTGTTCAAGATTTCGTTCCCGGCCGAATTCCACGCGCAGACCGCGGTCGAGTGCGCGATGCAGTTGCACCCTGAAGTGAAGGACCGCATCGAGGACATCGAGCGGATCGAGATCGAAACCCAGGAAGCCGGTGCACGCATCATCGACAAGACCGGCCCGCTCGCCAACTACGCCGATCGCGACCACTGCATCCAGTACATGGTGGCGGTGCCGCTGATCTTCGGCCGGTTGACCGCCGATGACTACAACGACGAGGTCGCCGCCGACCCGCGCATCGACGCGCTGCGCGAGAAGATGACGGTGCGCGAGAATCCGCAGTTCACGCGCGACTATTTCGATCCGGAGAAGCGCTACATCGGCAACTCGGTGCAGGTGTTCTTCCGGGACAGCTCGAAGACCGAGCAAGTGTCCATCGACTACCCCATCGGCCACCGTCGCCGCCGCGAAGAGGGGATCCCGGTACTCAAGGCCAAGTTCGAGCAGGCCTTGGCCGAACAAGTACCTTCGGCGCAAGTAACGGAAATTGTTGATGTTTGCAACAATCCAACGGCATTGGATTCACTGCCGGTTCCCGAGTTTCTGGGCCTGTTCGCGCCCACGGCCGGCGCCTGAGCTCCCGATGAACGGAAGGAGTGCGGGAGGGCAACGCAAATGTTTGTTTTTTGCTAAACTGGCGCCGCCGTCACGGAAAACGCTACCGGTTGGTGGCCATCCGTGGACAGTTGCGGTCAGGAAATGCAGCGGTGCACCAATTTCGTTGCGCTGCTGCAAAGAATCAACAACGAGGAGACTTTCCGATGAAACGTAACGGCTTGTTCGCGGTCGTCGCACTGGCTCTGGGTACCGCAGGCGTGATCCCGCTGGCGGCACATGCCCAGAACACCGGTGCCGCTGCACCTTCGGGTAGCCTGGTGAACCCGAACTACAGCAATTGGTACATCGTCCCACGCATTGGCGTGGCCTTTGGTGACAGCGACAGGCACGTCCAGAGTGCTCCTCTCGCTGGGCTGGGCGTCGGCTTCTGGGTGAACCCGAATTTCACCATGGACGTCGAAGTGACGTCGGACAATGCCGACTACAAGGATTCGTCCAGCCGCGCCGGCAAGCAGTGGGAAACCCTGGGCGTCGATGCGGCAGGTCGCTGGTACTTCCGCTCCCCGGACGCCGAGTGGCGTCCGTACATCATGGGCGGCATCGGCATGTGGCGGCACGCCGCGGTTTCCGGTGAGCACGGCTGGGGCCCGGGTGCGACGCTGGGCGTTGGTGTGCTCTACAGCCTCAGCGATCGCCTGGCGTTGCGTGGTGAAATCGCGGCGCGTTACTACCGCGACACCCAGTCCGCCGTCGCGGCGGGCTTCGCCGGTCCGGGATTGCCCAATACCTACGGTCCGAAGCAGTGGCTGGATGCACTGGCGACCGTCGGGATTGTCGTGAACATGAGCCACCCGGCACCGCCGCCGCCGCCGCCGGCAGCGCCGCCGCCGCCGCCACCGCCACCGCCGCCGCCACCGCCGCAGCAGCACGTGGTGATCGACTTGCGTGGCGTGAACTTCAAGTTCGATCGTCCGAAGCCGGGCGAGAAGGACATCGCGCCGACGTTGAAGCCACCGGCGTCCGATTCGCTGGCGATCCTGGATCAGGCAGTCGACACGCTGAACCGCTATCCGGACGTCAAGATCGAGATCGACGGTTACACCGACTCGATCGGCACCGAGGCTTACAACCAGAAGCTGTCCGAGCGGCGTGCCAACATCGTCGACCAGTACCTGACCTCGCACGGTATCGACGCGAGCCGCATCACCGCGGTCAAGGGCTTCGGCGAAAGCAATCCGATCGACACCAACAAGACCAAGGAAGGCCGGCAGCGGAATCGCCGGGTCGAATTCAAGGTCGAGCAGCAGCCGGGTGAAGGCGGCAACATGTAAGCCGCCTGCCCAATGCACCGGCAAGCGCATTGATTGCTGGTGGACTGGAAAGAAAAAGCCCGGCGCAAGCCGGGCTTTTTCATGGGCGGCGCAGCATGCCGGTCGGCCGACTGCGTGCATTGCCGGCAAGGTTGCGCGGATGACCGGGTGCGGGGGCGGGCTGCGATGATCGGGAGGATACGCCATCGGGCGGGGACCCGTCCCATCGCGGCCTTCCTTCGAAGGAACGTGAGCGGACCATGCGACGCGTGGCGGCTCCCTGTCCCCAACGGCGGCATCGTTGGAGGAAAGGGCCGGGGTGAGGAGCCGGTCGCCAGTCGCGATGCACTGTCCTGAAAAAGCATCGTGGTCCGGCGCACTGTGCCTTGGATGGTGGGTACGTGGTACGTGCAGCCCCACCCCCTCACCCAACCCTCTCTCCGCGCAGGACGCGGGAAAGGGGGCTTCAGGCGACATGCGCCACGTGCGCGCTGGCGCGCGCGGCGGCAAAAGTTTCCTCTCCCCCGGAAAGACGCGGGGCGGGGGCTTCTCCTGCGGGTCGCTACGGGTCGTGTCAGGCTTTCAGCAGTCCGACGTCGCGTCCGACCTTGGTGAACGCCGCCACGGCGCGATCCAGATGCTCGCGCGTGTGCGCCGCACACATCTGCACGCGGATGCGTGCCTGACCCTGGGGCACAACCGGGAAGAAGAAGCCGATGGCGTAGATGCCTTCGTCCAGCAGGCCCGCGGCCAGCGCCTGCGCGAGCTTGGCGTCGTGCGTCATCACCGGGACGATGGGATGGTTGCCGGGCTTGATCTCGAAGCCGGCGCTTGTCATGGCTTCGCGGAAGTACTTCGTGTTGGCGACCAGCTTTTCGCGCAGTTCCCCGGCCTCGTCCAGCATCTTCAACACTTCGATCGAAGCGGCAACCAGCGCCGGCGGCAGCGAATTGGAGAACAGGTAAGGCCGCGAGCGCTGGCGCAGCATGTCGATGATTTCCCTGCGCCCGGTGGTGAAGCCGCCGACCGCGCCACCCAGCGCCTTGCCCAGCGTGCTGGTGATAATGTCGATCTTGTCCAGGACGCCGTGGACTTCGGCCGAGCCACGCCCGGTCTTGCCGATGAAACCGGTGGCATGGCACTCGTCGATGTGCACCAGTGCGTTGTATTTCCGTGCCAGCGCGGTCATCTCGTCCAGCGGCGCCACCACGCCGTCCATCGAGAACACGCCGTCGGAAGTGATGATCTTGGTGCGCGCGCCGGCCGCGTCCGCTGCCTGCAACTGCTTTTCCAGGTCGGCCATGTCGCCGTTGGCATAGCGGTAGCGTTTGGCCTTGCACAGCCGGACGCCGTCGATGATCGAGGCATGGTTCAGGGCATCGGAAATGATCGCGTCCTCCTCGCCCAGCAGCGGTTCGAACAGGCCGGCGTTGGCGTCGAAACACGCCGCGTACAGGATCGAGTCGTCGGTACCGAAAAACTTCGCGATGTCGTGCTCGAGCTGCTTGTGAAGGTCCTGGGTGCCGCAGATGAAGCGCACCGAGGCCATCCCGAATCCGTGGGTGTCCAGCGCCTTTTTCGCGGCCTCGATCAGGCGCGGGTGGTTGGCCAGGCCGAGGTAGTTGTTCGCGCAGAAATTCAATACCTTGCGGCCGTCTTGCAAGGTGATTTCCGCCGCCTGCGGCGAGGTGATGATGCGCTCGTCCTTGTACAGGCCCGAGTCGCGGATGGCGTCGAGTTCTTCGTTGAGTCGTGCTTGCGCTGCGTAGGTCATGGTGGTGCCTCGATTTGCAGAAAAGTTCGCGTCATTCAGGGCTGCGCGACGTGCAGAACCCGAAATCCGCTGTCTCCATCGGGAGCAGATTCCGGGTTCCGTTCCGATGGAGCCGGAACGCCCCCGGAATGACGACCCTGTTTATGCTCTTCCCGAGTCCCGAGTCCCGAGTCCCGAGTCCCGAGTCCCGAGTCCCGAGTCCCG
>CAZAXF010000081.1:0-11272 GCA_964489055.1 uncultured Rhodanobacter sp.
GGCGCCCGGGTAGGTACCGGTGATCGAGCTGCCGCGCGTGTAGTTGTAGGCCAGCAGCTTGCGCGCGAGGCGCTCGATCATGGTCTGCGACATGAAGCCGCCGCCGTTGTCACGCACGTCGATGATCAGCCCCGGCTTGCGCAGTTGCGGGTAGTACCACTTGATGAATTCGCGCGCGCCGTCCACGCCCATGTCGGGGATGTGCAGGTACCCGATCTGCCCGTCGCTGGCCTTGGCCACGTATTCGCGGTTGGCCTGCACCCAGTCGTAGTAGTGCAGGTTCATCTCGCTTGCGATCGGCTTGACCAGTACCGTGCGCGCACCGGCGGTCGACGGGCGCGTGTTCACCAGCAACTGCACCATCTGTCCCGGCGCGATGCGCAGCAACCGGTACGGATTCTCGTTGGCGGTCAGCGGCGTGCCGTTGATGGCCAGGATGTAGTCACCGGGCTTGACGTTGACGCCGACCTCGGTGAGCGGCGAGCGATAGCGCGGCTCGTCGTTTTCGCCGGCGAAGACGTCGGCGATGCGATAGCGGCCGCTGGCGGCGTCCAGCTTGAAATCGGCGCCCAGCAGGCCGACGTGCGGCTTGTCCGGCAGGCCCAGGTCGCCGCCGGCGACGTAGGTGTGCGAGTTGGACAACTCCGCGATCATCTCGCCCAGCACGTAGTTGAGGTCGGTGCGGTCGCCGACGTATTGCAGCAACGGCCGGTACTTGGCACGGATGGCCTTCCAGTCGTAGCCGTTCATGTTGGTGACGTAGAAGTAGTCGCGGTAGCGGCGCCAGACATCGTTGAAGATCTCGGCGTATTCGGCCTTCGGGTCGACCCGCATGAACAGCCCGTCGAGTTTCACGCCCTTTGGCTTGGGTTTGCCCGCCGCAAGGTCGATCCGCTTGTAGTCCTTGCCGTCGCGCACCAGCACGGTGGAACCGTCGCCCGACAGCGCCAGCCCGCTGGCACCCCCGCCGCCTTCGCCGCCGCCGCCGGATGACTTCCAGGTGTAGATGTCGCTGGACTTGCGGTCCTTGAACGACCACGCCTGCAGCTTGGTCGGCACCGCGCTCTCGCGGCCGAGGTACGGCGCGCCGGTGGTGGCGTAAAGAATGGCCTTGGGCGTCACCGCCAGCCAGCGGATGTTGTCGGGATCGATCGGCGCCCGCATCAGGCGCTGATCGATGCCGTTGAAGTCGATGCGGTCATCGACGTTGGCGGCATGCGCAGAACCGGATTTCCTGTCCGCATCCTTGCCCGACTTGTCCTCGTCGCTGCCGGTGGCGTGGTCGTTGCGTGGCGCGAACGGATTCTCGACGCCCCTGCGCAGGGCATAGGCCAGCACCTGGGTCGTGCGGTTGGTGGCGTAGTCGAGTTCCACCTGCGAAATCTGCGGCGACCATTCGCGGTCGCCCAGGAAGAACAGGTACTTGCCGTCGGGCGAAAATGCCGGGCTGGCGGCGTCGAAGTATTCGCGCCCGAGTTCGGTGGCCTTGCCCGAGGCGAGCTCGTAGACGTACAGCCGCGACTGCAGGGTGCCCTTGTCGGTCAGCGAGTAGGCCAGGTAATGACCGCCGGGAGACCAGGCGTAGTCGCGCTGGCTGGAACCGGCATCCTGCGCGATGACCTTGTCGGATGCGCCGCGCGCGGTGCCCACGACGTGGATGCGGTTGGCCGAATCGACGAACGCGATGTGGCGGCCGTCGGGCGACCAGCGCGGTGCGTACAGGCGTCCGATCACGCCGTGGGTCAGCATCACCGGACCGGTGCCGTCGGCATTTCGCACCCACACTTCTTCCTCGCCGCTCTGGTCGGAGATGTAGGCCACGCGCTTGCCGTCCGGCGACCAGGCCACCTCGCGCTCGTGCACGCCAGGCGTGTGGGTCAGGTCCAGGGTGATGCCGTGTTCCAGCGGCACGCTGAACACGTCGCCGCGCGCGGTGAAGGCGGCGCGCTTGCCGTTGGCGCTGAGTGCGAAGTCCTCGACGTACTTCTTCACGCTGCGCTCGGACGCCCGCGTGGCGACCAGGTCGCTGGGCACATGGATGGTCAGCGCGCGATCACTGCCGTCGCGGGTGTCGTAGATGTGCAACCGGCCAGTCACCTCGTACACGATCTGCCCGGCCTGATCGCCGCTGGCCCAGCGCGCATCGTTGCCGGCATAGTCGGTCAACTGGGCGGTCTTGCCGCTGACGGTGTCGTAGCGGTACAGGTTCAGATGCGGGCCACGGTCGGAGAGGAAATAGATGTCCTTGCCGATCCAGACCGGGTCGCGGTCGGTATTGGGATCGTTGGTAATGTTTCTCGCGGACTTCGAGGCGAAGTCGTAGATGAAAAGGTCCTGCGCCCAGCCGCCCTTGTAGCGGTCCCAGTCCCGGAAATCGCGGAACTTGGGCGAGTACACCATCTGCCTGCCGTCGGGCGAAAACCGCGCGGTGCCCGACTGCGGCATCGGCATGGCCACGGGAAGCCCGCCCGTCACGGCCACGGTGAACACGCGCGGATCGGAAATGTTGCGCGAATCACGCCACGAGCGGAACAGCACCGACTTGCCGTCCGGCGTCCAGCCGTAGACCTGGTTGTCGAAACCCCAGCGCTGCGGCAGCGGACCCATCGCCGGGTAGAACGTCAACTGCCTGGGCACGCCGCCGGCAGCGGAGACCACGTACACCTGGCTGTCGCCGCCGTACTGCCCGGTGAAGGCGATCTCGCTGCAGTCGGGGGAAAAGCGCGCGGACATTTCCAGGCCCGGACCGGCGGTCAGGCGCGTGGCGGTACCGCCCCGGGTCGAGGCCGTCCACAGGTCGCCGGCGTAGGTGAACACCACGCGCTTGCCGCACACGTCGGGAAAGCGCAGCAGGCGCGTGCCGGTATCGGCCGCGGCGGGCGACTGCGCGCCGGCGGCAAGGCTGGCGCCCAGGGCCAGCAGCACGCCCCCGGCCAGGACGACATTGCGGATCACAACGGACATTGCACACTCTCCGGAAAATCCATCAACGTGCCGTATACAGGGTTTCGCGCACGGTCGCCCCTGCTGATGGTCATGGATGGTGCCGACCCACCCCGAAGGGCACCGGATGCCGTTACCATGGGCGGTCGCAACCATGGAGCCTTCACGCCACCGGCGCCATCATCAACGCGCGGGCATCCGCCCCCACGACCCGGGAGACAGCCTTGAGTCAAGCCCAACGGTTCTATCTGACGATTCCCAACCTTGCCACCGCGCGTGGACCCGATCCCGACCTTTCGTTCGAGGGTTCCGCGCCGCAGAGCTTCGCCGCCGATCTGCAGGAAGCGCTGCGCAAACCCGTCCTGTTCCAGCGCTGGAAGGCCAAGCAGCCCGACCCGGATGACGTGGACGAGTCGCTGGAGCCGGTCGATCCCGGGGCCACCGTCACCGCGCACCTGAAGGACCTGCAGACCAACGTGGAAGTGGTCACCACGCTTACCCATTACGTGCTGCGCCACCGCCTGTTCATCCTGATCGGCGCGAACTGGCAGCTGCACGACGTCGTTACCGCCTGAATTCCCGTTTCCCGCCGTGCAAGGAGTTTTCCCATGCCCCGATTCCGCAATCGTGCCCTCGTGCTTTCCTGTTGTGCCCTGCTGGCCGGTGGGGCCGGCTTGAACGCGCAGGCCGCCACGCCGGCAACCTCCAAGGCCCCGGCCCCGGCCGACGCCAACTCAGCCAACCCGTTCTTCACGCCCTCGACGCTGCCGTTCGGCGCACCGGACTTCAGCAAGATCAAGGATTCGGACTACGTGCCGGCGATGGAAACCGGCATGCGGCGGCAGATGGCCGAGGTCGACAGGATCGCCAACAACCCGGCGCCGCCAACCTTCGAGAACACCATCGTCGCGATGGAAAAGACCGGCCAGCTGCTGACCCGGGTGATGAACGTGTTCAGTCTCTACACCGGAGCCGACACCAACCCGACGCTGCAGAAGATTTCCGAGGAGATGGCGCCCAGGCTGGCCGCGCACCAGGACGCGATCTACCTCGACGCCAAGCTGTTCGACCGCATCCAGAAGGTCTACGACGAGCGCGCCAAGCTCAAGCTGGACCCTGAATCCGAGCGCCTGCTGGAGCACAAGTACGAGGAATTCGTGCTCAACGGCGCCAAGCTCTCGCACGCCGACCAGGCGAAGCTGAAGCAGCTCAACAAGAAGATTTCCACTCTCACCACGCAGTTCGGCAACAAGCTGATCGCCGCCGCCAAGGCCGGCGCCCTGGTGATCGACAACAAGGCGGACCTCGCGGGCCTGTCATCGGCGCAGATCGAAGCCGCCGCCGAAGCGGCCAAGGCGCGTGGCCTGAAGGACAAATGGGTGATCGTGCTGCAGAACACCACCCAGCAGCCGGACCTCGCGTTCCTCAAGAACCGCGCCATCCGCAAGAAGCTTTACGAGCACTCGATCCACCGCGCCGACCAGGGCGGTCCGGACGACACCCGCGCGATCATCACCGAGATCGCCTGGCTGCGCGCGCAGAAGGCCAAATTGCTTGGCTACGACGATTTCGCGGCCTGGAAGCTGCGTGACCAGATGGCCAGGACTCCGGGTGCGGTGATGAAATTCCTCGACGCGCTGGTGCCGGCCGCCAAGGCCCGGGCCGCGGTCGAGGCCAAGGCGCGCCAGGCGATGATCGACAAGGACCAGAAGGCGCTGGGCAAACCGGCCTTCCAGCTCGAACCCTGGGACTGGGAGTACTACGGCCAGCAGGTGAAAAAGGCCAGGTACGACATCGACGCCTCGCAGGTCAGGCCATACTTCGAGCTGCACAACGTGCTGGTGAACGGCGTGTTCTTCGCCGCCAACAAGCTCTACGGGCTCACCTTCAAGCAGCGCAAGGACCTTCCGACCTGGAACCCGGACGTACTGGTGTACGAGGTCTACAACACGGACGGCAAGCCGCTGGGCCTGTTCTACGCCGACTACTTCAAGCGTGACAACAAGGCCGGCGGCGCGTGGATGAGCGACCTGGTACATCCCAACACCCTGCTCGGCCAGCACCCGGTGATCTACAACGTCGCCAACTTCACCAAGCCCGCGCCGGGCCAGCCCGCGCTGCTGTCGATGGACGACGTGATCACGATGTTCCACGAGTTCGGCCACGCGCTGCACGCGTTCCTGTCGGACACCAGGTACCCGAGCCTCTCCGGCACCGACACGCCGCGCGACTGGGTGGAATTCCCCTCGCAGTTCAACGAGCACTGGGCGACCTACCCTGAAGTCTTCGACCACTACGCCAGGAACTACAAGACCGGCGCGCCGATGCCCGAGGAACTGGCGGCCAAACTGCGCAAGTCACGCCTGTTCAACAAGGGCTATGACATGACCGAGCTGCTGGAAGCCGCCCTGCTGGACATGGGCTGGCACACCCTGCCGGCCAGCGCACCCAGGGTTCCCGTCGCCGATGTCGGCAGCTTCAGCGACAAGGTGCTGGAGAAGGACCACATCCTGGTTCCCTACGTGCCCCCGCGCTACCGCTCGACCTACTTCCTGCACATCTGGGGCAACGGCTACGCCGCCGGCTACTACGCCTACATGTGGACGCAGATGCTGGCCGACGACGCCTTTGCCTGGTTCCAGGAACACGGCGGCCTGACCCGCGCCAACGGCGAGCGCTTCCGCAGGATGATCCTCTCGCGCGGCAACACCGAGAACCTGTCCGAGATGTACAAGGCCTGGCGCGGGCGCGCGCCGAACACGGACGCCATGAAGAAGGACCGCGGGCTGGAACCGGAATCGCATTGATCCGGTACACCGCATCGTTGCCATGGAACGGGCCGGCGCAAGCCGGCCCGTTTTTTCATCGCCACCCTTGCCCGCCGCGGCGTGCGCGGATGCGGTCCGCGCGATAGGCTTGCGCCCGACGGCCGTCCCGCAAGGCAGCATCCGATGACCCGCACCCCCGCCGGCCGGCGCCATGCGGCAACCCGCGCATGAGCGAGCCGGCCGAAGTCAAATCCGAGAACCGCCGCGACCGCAAGCAGGGCGAATCGGCCGAGGAAAAGGCCGAGCGGCAAGGCTGGGGCAAGCAGGCGCTGGTGGCGATGGCGGTACTGGGCGTGGTCTACGGCGACCTCGGCACCAGCGCGATCTACGCCCTGCACGCGGTGTTCACCGGCGGCGAGCACGGCGTCACGCCCGGCAGCGTGACGGTGCTGGGCATCGTGTCGCTGGTGTTCTGGACGCTCATCGTCGTGGTGTCGCTGAAGTACATGACCTTCGTGCTGCGCGCCGACAACCGCGGCGAGGGCGGCACCTTCGCGCTGATCGCCCTGCTGCGCCCGTGGCGGAACATGGACCGGCTGTCCCGGCGCGGCCTGGTGCTGCTGGGCCTGGCCGGCGCGTCGATGCTGTACGCGGGCGTGATGATCACGCCGGCCATCTCGATCCTGAGCGCCGTCGAAGGCCTGAAGGTCGCCTCACCGGACCTGGAGCACTACGTGGTGCCGGCGACGCTGGTGATCCTGGTGGCACTGTTCGTGGTGCAGCGCTTCGGCACCGCGCGCATCGGCGCCGCGTTCGGGCCGGTGATGGCCGTGTGGTTCCTCACCATCGCCGCGCTCGGCGTGCACGGCATCGTGCGCACGCCGCAGGTGCTGGCCGCGCTTAACCCGGCCCATGCCGTCGACTTTTTCCGCCACGACGGGCTGGCGGCGTTCCTGGTCCTGTTCGCGGTGTTCCTGGTCACCACCGGCGCCGAGGCGCTGTACGCCGACATCGGGCACTTCGGGCGCAAGCCGATCCGCCGGGTGTGGTTCTTCTTCGTGCTGCCGGCGCTGCTGCTGAACTATTTCGGGCAGGGCGCGATGCTGCTGCAGGATCCGAAGGCCGCCGCGCAACCCTTCTACCACCTGGTGCCCGCACCGCTGCTGTATCCGGTGGTGGTGCTGGCGACGCTGGCCACCATCATCGCCTCGCAGGCCGCGATCACCGGCGCGTTCTCGATGACGCGCGAGGCCGGGCGCCTGGGCATGATGCCGCGTTCGCGGGTGGTGCAGACCTCCGAGGAAACCTCGGGCCAGGTCTACGTGCCGCTGATGAACTGGCTGCTGATGGCCGCCGCGATCATCCTGGTGCTGCTGTTCCAGAGCTCGGACAGGCTGGCCAGCACCTACGGCATCAGCGTCAGCACCACCATGGTCGTGACCACGGTGCTGGCGTTCTTCGTGGCGCGCGAACGCGGCCGCTGGCCGTTGTGGATGGTGTTGCCGCTGCTGGCGGTTTTCCTCTTCGTCGACCTTGCCTACTTCGGCTCCAACCTGCTCAGGATTCCGCACGGCGGCTGGTTCCCGGTGGTGGTGGCCGTGCTGTTCTTCACCGTGATGTCGACGTGGCGCCGCGGCGGCGAGCTGTTGGCGCGGCAGACCGACAAGGACGCGCGGCCGGTCCGGGAACTGGTGGACGCCCTCAAGCGCGACAAGGTCGCGCGCGTGCCCGGCACCGCGATTTTCCTCACCCCGCGCATGGACGACACCCCGCCCGCACTCAGCCACCACATCGAGCGCAACCACGCGCTGCAGGAGCAGGTGGTGATCCTGACCGTGCTTATCGAAGACGTGCCGCGCACCACGCGCGAGGAACGCCTGACCCTCGACGACCTCGCCGACGGCTTCTACCGGGTGGTGCTGCGCTACGGCTACATGCAGCAGGCCAACGTGCCGTCGGAACTGGCAACCTGCAAGGAACACGGGCTCGACATCGACCTCGGTGCCGCGACCTACTACGTCGAACACCAGTCGCCGGTCAGCGGCCACGGCCGGCGCGACGGCATGATGGCCTGGCGCGACCGCCTGCTGGGCCTTCTGATGCGCAACTCGATCGACGCCGTGAGCGGTTACCAGATTCCCATCGACAAGGTCGTGGACCTGGGTTTGCGGGTACGCATCTGAGAACAACCCGGTTTTGCTGGTCATCCCGGAATTGCCAAGCAATATCCGGGACCCGGCGCGTACGACATGCCAGGCCCGGCAGGCCGCGACCGTACAATCCACACGCCCGCCGCCCTGCCCGTATGCCATGCTCACCCACTCGGTCCCGGAATTCCTTGCCGCCCTCGCCGCGCTGCCGCCGCTGCCGGACGCCCGCCCGACCGCACGCGCGGCGTTCCTGGTCGCGCCGGCCGCCACCGGACTGGCCGCCGAATCGGCGCGCGACAACCGTTACATGCAGATGGACGCCGCGTTCGACCCGCAGCGCGCGCTCGCGCAGCACGCCGCATTGGCACAGGCACTGCGCGCCGACGTGCCGGTGGTGACGTTTCCCGGCGACCCGGAAACACCGGACGCGATGTTTCCCAACAACGTATTCGCGACCGCCCCCGGCAGGTTCATCGTCGCGCGCATGCGCCACCCGGTGCGCCAGCGCGAGGCCGCCCGCGCCGACATCCGCGGCTTCTTCCGCGACGTCCTCGGCCGCAGGGAGATCGACCTGTCCGACGGTACCCGCGGCACCGCCGAACTGACCGGCTCGCTGGTGATCGACCACGCCCGCGGCATCGGCTACTGCGGGCTCTCCGAGCGCTGCGACCCGGCCGGCGCGCAGGCCATGCACGATGCCTTCGGCCTGCGCCTGACGTATTGCTTCGACTTGGCGAAAGGCGAATACCACACCAACGTCGTGATGACGTCGCTGGCCGGGCGCGGCGTGATCCTTGCACCAGACGGCTTTGCCGACCCCGAAACGCCACGCGCCATCGCGCAGGCCTTCGACGGTCACGCACTGCTGCTGTCACCGCAACAAAAGCAGGCCTACGCCGGCAACGCCATCACCCTGTCGCCCGATCGCGTATGGATGAGCACGCGCGCTGCAACATCCCTGACGGACCCGCAACGCGCATTACTCGCCGAAAGGGGCTTCGCCATCGACACCGTGCCGCTGGATGAAATCGAAAAAGCCGGCGGCAGCCTGCGCTGCTGCGTGGGCGAGATCTTCTGATCCCTACCTGCAAGGTTTGCCTTGTGATAAAGTAAGGAAGCATAAATAGAGCAAGGCAGATGAGTACCGCGACGTTGACCAGCAAGGGCCAGACCACCATTCCCAAGGAAGTGCGCGACCATTTGCGCCTGCAACCGGGTGACCGTCTGGAGTTCGTCGTGCAGGGCGACGTGGTGATCCTGCGGCCAGCCACGCGCAGGGTGACCGACCTCAAGGGATTCCTGCCAAAGCCGCGGCGGCCGGTGTCGATCAGCGCAATGAACAAGGCGATTCGTCGCCGCGGTGGCCGGTGATCGGGCTGGATACCAACATCCTGGTGCGTTACATCGTGCAGGATGATGCGCACCAGGCATCGCTGGCGACCGACCTGATCGAGCGCACCCTGGATGTTGCCGAGCGCCCGGGATTCATCAACTCGATCGTACTTTGCGAGTTGGTCTGGGTGCTCGAAACCGCCTACGCATACCGGCGCGACCAGATTGCCGAAACGCTGCAGCGCCTGTTCGAGGTCGACCGCCTTCGCGTCCAGGCACCTGCGATCGCGTGGCGGGCCCTTGATGCCTACCGGCAAGGTGCCGATTTCGCCGATGCGCTGCTGGCGTACGACAACGAGTCAGCGGGTTGTGCGTACACCGCGAGCTTCGACAAGCGCGCGGCCGCGCGTGTTGCGTCCATCCGGCTGGTATCGCCCTGACGGTCCTCAGTACGCAAACTCGCGGAACACCGGGTCGACGCTGCCGTTCCAGGCGCCGTGGAACAGCTCCAGCTTGCGTTCGGCCGGGGTCTGGTTGGCTTCGGCGAATTCAATCAGGGGGTGCAGGAACATCGTCTCGTCGGCGCCGTTGTCGTTGCGCTTGTCGCGTCGCTTCAGTCCGTTGCCGGCGATTTCCAGGGCATGCAATGCAAGCTCGCGCACGGTTTCACCCCGGAAGGGCAATTTCAGCGCGTGCTTCGAGACGCCATCACGCAGCGCGTGGCGCTCGGCGCTCGAGAAATCCCCGACCAGGTCCCACGCCGCGTCCAGCGATTCGCCGTCATACAGCAGGCCCGCCCAGAACGCAGGCAACGCGCACAGGCGGTTCCACGGCCCGCCGTCCGCGCCGCGCATTTCCAGGAACTGCTTCAGGCGCACCTCGGGAAACGCGGTGGTCATGTGGTCGGACCAGTCGCGCAACGTCGGCCTTTCCCCCGGCAGCGCGGGCAGCTTGCCGGCAAGGAAATCGCGGAACGACTGCCCGGCGCAGTCGACGTATTCGCCGCGCCGGTGCACGAAATACATCGGCACGTCCAGCAGGTAATCGACGTAGCGGTCGAAGCCGAAGCCGTCCTGGAACACGAAATCGAGCATGCCCGTGCGATCGGGGTCGGTATCGGTCCAGATGTGCGAGCGGTAGCTGAGGTAACCGTTGGGCCGGCCTTCGGTAAATGGCGAGTCGGCGAACAGCGCGGTGGCGACCGGCTGCAGGGCCAGCGCCACGCGGAACTTCTTCACCATGTCGGCCTCGTCGCCGAAGTCGAGATTCACCTGCACCGTGCAGGTGCGGGTCATCATGTCCAGCCCCAGCGAGCCGACCGTGGGCATGTAGCGGCGCATGATCGCGTAGCGCGCCTTGGGCATCCAGGGCATGTCCTCGCGCTTCCACTTGGGCTGGAAGCCCATGCCCAGGATGCCGAGCTCCAGCGGTTCGGACGCGCGGCGCACGCAGTGCAGGTGTTCCTGCACTTCGCAGCAGGTGTCGTGGATGGTTTCCAGCGGCTCACCGGAAAGCTCCAGTTGCCCCGCCGGCTCCAGCGTCACCGAGCCCTTGCCATTTGCCAGCGCGATCAGCTTGCCGTCTTCCTCGACCCGGTCCCAGCCGCACTCGGCGATGCCGGCAAGCAGCGCCTCGATGCCGCGTTCGCCGGCAAACGGTGCCGGGCGCAGGTCGTCGGTGCGGAACACGAACTTCTCGTGCTCGGTGCCGATCCGCCACTTCTGCGGCGGCTTGCAGCCTTGGGCGAGGTATTCGCCGAGCTGCGCGCGGCTTTCAATTGGCTGTTCCACCACCTGGCTGGGACCGGACATGCGTGATGTTTCCCGCGGACAAGGGTTTCAAGATGGGGTAGCGGGGGGGAATGTGCAAGGGAGTGTCGGGACTCGGGGACCGGGGACCGGGGACCGGGGACCGGGGACCGGGGACCGGAAAGCGTATCGCGCGGGCGCACCCCCTTCCGTACAAAGGGATCGCCGCGCAGCGGCGCGAAGCTGACGCGCGAAGCGAAAAGCCATCCCCCTCAGTCCCCCTTCGCAGGCGAAGGGGGAGGCAAATCACCCCCTTCGGAACGAAGGGGGT
>CAZAXF010000082.1:0-10607 GCA_964489055.1 uncultured Rhodanobacter sp.
CGCATCTGGGCCGCTTCGTTGGGTCAGGCGTTGCACTTCGTAGTTGAATTCACCGATGAGGCATCTATGCCTGCAGCTTATGCGGATTATCTTACTCACGATATTGTTGATACGGATCAGGTGTTTACAAATCATCGAATGAAATGGGGACTGGTGCGCGGTTATCTTGCATGGCGGTTTGGGTTACAGACCACGCTACCCGCAGTGTCGATTGGCAGCCCGTTATTCCGACTGTTTGAGCCTTGGCGCTTGAAACTCGATCGATTCGGCCGGCATCTAACTCGGACGAGGTTTCCACAACCTGGGCGGTTGCTAGATGTAGGGTGTGGTGCCGGGGACTTTTTGCGGGTCGCAATTGCAATGGGCTGGTCGGCGTGTGGCTGTGACCCTGATCCCAAAGTTGTGGAAATGTGTCGTGTTCGTGGCCTGCAGGTAAGGCAGGGCAGTGTCGAGTCGTGGCGAGACCAGCTAGATAGTTTTGATGTAGTGACGTTGAATCAGGTGATTGAGCATCTGCACGAGCCACAAGTGCTGCTGTGTGAATGTTTACAGCTGCTGAGGCCAGGCGGTATGTTGTGGTTGGCGTTCCCCAATGCTCGGGCGATCGGTGCTCGCGTGTTTCAGTCGGCTTGGGCAGGATTGCATCCACCGTATCACCTCTGTTTGCCGACTCAGGCTGTACTTCGTCGGTGGTTATTGGAAATCGGGTACGAGCGCGTCGTGTTTCAGCGACGCGGGGCGCATGCTCGTGCGAATTGGCAACGCAGCCGCGAGTTGGCGAGTCGCATACAGGCAAACTTCGTTGGGGGTTGGAGTTCTGGTTTAGGTCGGGTGAGCAGCGATGCCTTGGCCACCTTCAGCCCGCGGTGGAGTGAGGAAACCGTCGTATTGGCATGGCGGCCCCAGAATTAACCTCGACAGTAAACACCGGGAAGCCGCGTGGAATGCGCTCAGCCGCCGGTGCGTTCGAGATCGATTTTGGGCGTAAGCGGGACAAAGTGATCTGACTGCAAGCCAGTTGTCTACAAGCGGCTTGTAGCGCGCGGCCGCACGCTACCTCGGATGAGGCTTATATGTACCGACATCCCCGCTGTCCACGTATGACGAAACTTGATGTGGGGCGTACGAAATCTTTGCGGCTAGTCGTACGTCCAACGTGCGTTACGCAACGCTCTTCCCAAGCGGCCTCGACCGCGTCGCCGCATAGTCGGGAACGCTGAGCGAACGCGGATCAAAACCCATATCAGTGTCCACGTAGTGCCTCATCAGGGTGTTCCCCATAGTTTGCATGTGTACGAACGATGCAGAAGATACCGATGATCGTCATCACCCACTCGGAGCACGATAAGGCCAGTGGCATACCAATTACACCAACATGAGGAACAAGGAGAGTTGCGGCTGTGACGAGTGTAATCAACCCGGCTACCTCGAACCCCACCCGCATCCAAGGCTTGCCAAGGGCCATAAGCACGCTGCCTACGGTCATCCTAAGCGCCATACCTGGAACAGCAAGGGACAACCAATCGATCATGTGCTCAATGCCATGGTACTTCGGCCCGAACAGCCACACGAACATAGGCGCGATGAACCACAAGGCCACGGCGAGCGCAACACTGTAGGCAAGCGCCGCACCGAAAATCCAGCGTAAAAGCCGCGCGGTGCGCTTCGGCTGGTCCTGCCCTTCGCGGAACAGTCTGGGCAATGCGGATAGCATCATTGCGATGACCGGCAAGGTAGCGGCGCCGATCACTCGCGCACCCGCGGCATACAAGCCCGCGGCGTTTAGCGGCAGCAGCTTTGTTGCCAGGGTCTTGTCCAGCTCGGCCGGGCTGGTGGCCGTGATATTGAGCGCGGCGTAGCCGGCGGTCTCGCGCAGTTCCGCACTGCTTGGCAGCCGCCAGGCGTGCAATGCCGGCCATCGCCCGGCGATGGTGATGGTGGCGACACCCAATGCGATCACCGAGGCACCGAGGTAGCCCCACGCGTAAGCGCCCAGTGGATGCGCAACTCCGAGCGCCAGCACGGTGGCCGCGGTGACGAGGCGCAGTGCGAGCGGCAGCGTAGTCAGCAGCTGAGAGCGCGCGACACGCCCGAGCGCCAGGTGCTCGGCGGCGGGCAGGCCGAACAAGGGTTGCAGCAGCGTTTCGGTAACGCCGATCGCGAGCAACACGTGCAGCGGCAGGCGGGTTTCGTGCAGCACGAAGGTTGCAATGGCAAGGTACGCCAGCAACAAGGCGCCACCGCAGATTACCGTGGTCGGCACTGCATACGCCAGTACCGCTCGCCGCCGCGCGGGTTCCTTCGACACCTCGCCCAGCAGAACGAGGTGTGTGCCGAAGGTGGAAAGCGTGCCGAGGATCACCGCCAGCGCTGCCACCCCCGCGAATGCGCCAAACTGCTTCGGCCCCAGCATCCGCGCGACGATCAGCAACGTGCCAGCCTGCACCAGCAACCGCAGGCCCAGCACGAATGTCGTGCGGATGGTGCCGCGGGCGATGGGGCCCTGGAATGAACTACGGGTGAGATGGCGCATGGGGCGGGGCCGTCGTCCCGGTTTCCAGCTTGCCGGGGAGCTTGGGCAGCAGTAATCTTCCGGGCTGCAAAAGCGTCTGCGCGGTCCATGTTTCTGCCGACTCTTGGCCCATAGAACCACTATGAGCCTGCAAATCGTCGAAAATCTGTCCTCGCACCGTCACTTTTTCCCCTCGAAAGTTTCTACTGCCCAAGCCCCCAGCCACGCGTCGAAGCGAGGCGGGCATGGCGTAATGGGTCGAAGCCGATCTTGCTTGCGACGGTCGGTCCGGTGGATGCTCTGCGATGCGCGTAGGCGGGTAAATGGTGGATGATGCGTCTTGCCCACGTACTTTCCCTGGTTTCGTTGACGTCTTCAGGAGCCAATCCGGCGACGTACGCGTGTGGATGGCAACTGGGTCGCCGTGCCGTACGCTGGGGATACCAAACTCGCTCATGGGCACGTCGCGGGTGGGTGGCGGAAGTGTAGCGGTTGCCGGTACCCGAGAAGCGGAAGCGGGGTCATGTGACCCCATATTTTTGACTCCATATTTGACCTCTGCGGCGTGACGGCGCCACGATACGATTATCTTGCCAGCGCAACAGCCTCGTCGGTTTGGCTTTGGTCTCCGTGGTTTCGATGGCGTTGCCGTAATTGTTCAAATTGTTGGGTGCCTGGGCCATCCCGGATGTGAGTCGTCAACGGGTTGCTGATAGCGCGCGGCCCCGGTCCGGGGGTGATAGATCCAGCAGGTTGCCCATGGCCGGCGCCAGCGACTTGGCGAAGCTTGCGGTCAAGTGTTGTTCGTCACGAAACGTGAGGCGGCCATTCAGTTGGGCGCGGCAAACGCCGCCCGGGCAGATCGCGCGGGTCATGTCGATGGTATGCACGTTGTGGAACGGTTGCGCGGCCGTTTTCAGCCAAGCGAACACCTCGCGGCCGCGCGGCGAACCGGCCGGCGCCGTGCAGCGCCGGCTGCCGGCCAGCTTCCGGTACAGCCAGCTGCGTGGCGCGACGCAGTTCGGGCCGTTGAATGGCAACGTCGGAGTGGAGCGAATGATGTAGAGCTGTTTGCTGGCGGGCGCCAGGCGCTCAAGCACGCTTCGGGTGCCGTCAACCCATTGTGCCTGTGTGTAATGGTAGGTGTATGAGGAGCCCATGATGAGCACGTCCGGCTCTCGTTTGGTCGCTTCGGCGATGGCAGCGTCGCGCCAGATGGTGCACTCTGTGTACATGCGCCCGATCCGTGAATAGAAGATCGGCACGTTCACCATGGGGCAGGACGACTTGGTGATGACGAGCAAGCGCCAGCCAGGTCGATCGAACAGCTGCCGAAACGCCGGGAACCACTGCAATGCCACGCTGTCGCCTATGGCGATGGCGGTGTGGCTGGCGTGCGGATCGCCGAACGCGCAGACCTTCACACGCGCCGAGTGATACCAGTCGTCGCAACCCATGCCGTAAATGGCAGGGGCGTCAAAGTTTGCGGTTTCGTAACGTAGTTGTTGCGGGCTGCCGATGCGAACCAACGCGGCACTCTGCCAGCGTAGCGCAAGCGAGCCGGCAACGATCATCAAAGCGATACCTGCGAACACCGCCATGCGCGGCTTGGCGAGCAGCCGGCGCGCACGGCGTATGGGCGTTTCGAAGAAGTGGTAGGAAACCGCGGCGATCAGCAGCGACAGTGCGACCAGTACGAGACGGTTCCATGGGCTGCGGATGTCAACAAGCGTCGCCCCCAGCAACAGCACCGGCCAATGCCACAAGTACCACGAGTACGAAACTCGCCCGATCGCCTGCAGCGGCCGTACTGTCAGCACTTGGCCGACGCCGCGCACCTGGCCGTCGCCACCTGCGGCCAGCACCAGTGCGGCGCCGACAGTGGGCAGCAACGCCCAAACGCCCGGGTAAGGCACCTGGCCGTCAATAAGCCACGCGACGGCGAGGATCATCGCCAGGCCCAGCCAGCCGGCAAAGCGCATCACGCGGGCCGCTGGCAACCGATGGCGCGAGCGGAATGCAGGACTACCGACCAGCAGAAAGGTGAGTGCGCCCAGTGCAAACTGCCAAGCGCGTGCGGGCACCATGTAAAACGCCATGCGCGGGGCATGCCATGTCCAGTACAGCGACAGTGCGAGGCTCAGCAGAAAGACCCCGACGAAGACGTATTTCAGGGCCGCAGTACCGCGCGGGCGGCTCGCGCCCTCCCACAGCCCCATGCCCAATGCGATCAGAAGCGGCCAGACCAGATAGAACTGTTCCTCGACCCCAAGCGACCAAGTGTGCAGTAACAGATTGGTTTCTGCACTGGGCGCAAAGTAGTTCATGTGCGCGAAGGCGAAATGGAAGTTGCTCAGCCACAGCGATGCGGACACCGCGGCCATTGCTTGCTCGGTTTGTCCTGCCGCCGGCAGGAGCAGGCGACCCAGTACGCAAGTGACCAGCAGCATCAGCAACATGGCCGGCAGCAATCGGCGCAGGCGCCGGCCGTAAAAATTGGCGAAACGAATGGCGCCGCCGGTCGCGGCCTCTTGCACCAGCAAGCCAGTTATCAGGTAGCCGGACAGTACGTAGAACACGTCGACGCCAACGAAGCCGCCGGCGAACCCGCGGAGCTGCGCATGGCACGCCACGACCAGCAGGATCGCGACGGCTCGCAGCCCCTCGATATCACCCCGGTACCCGAGGCGGTAGTCCGAGGATGCGTGCGACTGCGACGCCGCGGGCCGGAAGGCGTCATCCTTGCGCATGGCGAGACTTGGTGTCTGGCTGCGCCACCGCGGCACGCTCGTGGCGAAATTCCAGGATGCGTTTGATGAGGACAGCGCAACTTGTCATCGCGAGCAATATTTCGAAGGCCCTGAATGCAATTGCATAGCGCGGGTCCGTTTGCAGGATGCTGTAGACCACTGTCACGTAAACCAGCAACAACAGCACCGACTCCAGCGCCACTTTCCCGTGCGCGGAATGCGGCAGCGGCCTGCGGTGCCGTACCAGCACAATCACCACGCAGCCCAGCGCCAGCACGGCCAGCAATGGGTTGATGGTATGGCATACGGCCGCCAGCGCGCGCATCACCGGGTTGCTGTCGAAGGGGGAGTAGCGGACGGCGTAGACGTAGATGTCGTTCTGGCCGACGGCAATGCTCCAGCCCCACAGCGCCGCCGGCTTTTCCAGTGTGTACCAGGCCAGGTAGCGCAGCGGGTGTTGGGCCATGCGGTGCAGGATCGCGCGGGCGCCGGCGCCGGGTGAATGACGCAGCAGTTGGTATTCATGGTCGATCGCCCGAAAGGTCGGGGCGCCACGTTGGTCACCATGCGCCAGCAGCGCGTACGCAGCGTGGTACGTGGGCCAGGAGCCCTGGACCAGGTTTTGTAGTGCCCGATCCGTGGAGGTCTGTGCGCCTGATTGCGCCGGCAATTGGGCGTTGCGTATGGCCCATCCTCCGGGCAACAGCAACGCGCCGACCAGCAGGCCAATCCAGACACGTCGCGGCACCAGCCGGCGCCACGCCAGGTACAGTGCCAGCAGTACGCCGAACGGAAGCAGTATGGCGTTGGTCAACGCCGCCGCGCCGAAGGCCAGACCTGCGACAACTGCCCAGCCGGTGCTGCTGCGGTCGCTGGCGCGTGCGGCGAGCAGCATGGCCAGCGCACACAGGAAGCCGAACAATGTCTCCGACAGCAGGTTGCTGGCGATCGCGATGTTGTGCGGCCATACGGCGATCAGAACCCCGGCGGCGGTGGCCCAGCGCCAGTCGAGCCAGCGCCGCCCCAGCAGCATCGCCCAGGTCACGGTCAATGCGCCAAGCACGGCCTGCGAAAGCAGGACCGCGGCGTACCACAGGGCCTGGTTGCTGAAGATCTTCATCCAGAAGGCCAGGAGCAACGGGTATCCGGGGTCGCGGTAGTTGTCGGCAATTACGGTGGCGGCGCCGGGCTTGCTCCCCGAAAATACCCCGTGGAGTACCAGGTTCCAGGCGTGCGCGTAGTACTGGGCCGCATCCGCGCGGATGGGGTTGATCACCCACGCGGTGCTGACGTAGTACCAGCGCAGGCCGAGCGCGAGCAGGGTGACGATGATCACGGCCAGCACCCAGACCCAGCGCCGGGTGTTGGTATCCCTCGTCGATCGCGTGGGTGTTTGGGTAGTCTCGCGAAGCAACTGGGCGCGTCTCACGGATAGAGGTGTTGAAGGTGGTTACAATTTTCTCCGGTTGACGTCGTGGCTGGACAACCGTTCATCCCCGAATGTGGTTCACGCAGATTCCGGGGGCAACGCTGCGACGTCGGGAGAGGCGGCCCTTCGGCTTTGGCCCTTTCAGGCCCACCCTCAGAGCCTGCCCAGACATGCTTGAAGCTGGGGGCGAACGTGGTCAGTGGTACATGTTCTGCGGCCATGTAACGTCGATCAGGAAATCCGTTGGCGCAGGTTACCGGGTCCATTGCCATGACGCAGCTTGCCATCGTCGTTCCCGCCTACAACGAGGCCGCCGGGCTGCGGGAATTCCACCGGCGCCTGCGCGCGGTGCTCGATGGGCTGGAACTGCCCAGTCGCGTGCTGTATGTGGACGATGGAAGCCGGGATGACACCTGGCAGGTCATCGAATCGCTGGCGGCTGAAGATGCCTGCGTCGATGCGTTGCGCCTTTCACGCAACTTCGGCAAGGAAGCGGCAATGACCGCGGGGCTGGATCGCTGTGAGGCGGACGCCGCGGTGGTGATCGATGCAGACCTTCAGGATCCGCCGGAGCTGATACCACAGCTCGTCGATGCGTGGCGCGAAGGCCATGACGTGGTCTATGCCACGCGCGCGGCGCGTGACGGGGAAAGCCGCATCAAGCGGTTCACCGCGGCGGCCTTTTACCGCACGATGGAGCGCCTGTCGGACACGCCGATTCCCCGTGATACCGGTGACTTTCGTCTGCTGTCGCGCCGCGCTGTGCTCGCACTGCGCCAGTTGCGCGAACGCCAACGCTTCATGAAGGGTCTGTTCGCGTGGATCGGCTATCCGCAGGCAGCCGTGCGCTACCGACGGGAGGCCCGCGCCAGCGGGCACAGCAAATGGAGCTACTGGCGGTTGTGGAACTTCGCGGTCGAGGGCATCACGTCGTTCTCGTGGGTGCCATTGAAGCTGGCGACATGGCTGGGCCTTGGTACCGCTGCACTGGCCTTCGTGTACGGTGTCTACGTGTTCGTGAAGGCCCTGGTCTGGGGCGATCCCGTGCGCGGGTACCCAACGTTGATGCTGGTGGTTCTTTTGCTCGGCGGCGTACAGCTGTTGGCGCTGGGCGTGATCGGCGAGTACCTGGGCCGGCTGTATGCCGAGTCCAAGCAGCGGCCGTTGTACCTCATTGAACAGGAGCACCTGCGCGACGGTGGGCGCGGACCCTGACATGTTGTTCTGAAGGTTCAGCATGTACCGCGCCAGATGGTCCATGGCATTGCGCAGCCTTGCGGCATGCTGTCGGCAAGCACGTATGGCCGTCGCAAAGCCGCTCGCTTTCGAGGCTCACAGGCGGATGCCTTGCTCGCGTGCCACCTTGATGATCGCAGGCCGCCGCGCACGGGCGGGGTAGTCAACCAGCAAGTCGATGTGCTGTTCGCCCAGGCGGTTTTGCAGTTCGGCCCAAAGCGCCGTTGCGGCGGCGACGGAGGCTTCGGTGGTGGGCAGATCGTCGTGGATATAAAGGTCGACCTGATCGGGGGCGCTTTCACGGCCGTCGACGCTGGCGCGGTACTTGCCAGGTTCGTCATTCCGGGGCTCCCGAAGGGAGAACCCGGAATCCAGCTCTTCGCATCGACTGCCGAGAGCTGGATTACAGGTTCCATCGCCGATGAAGCCAGCGATGGCCCCGGAATGACTGGAGCAGAGAGTGCATTGCATCGCCAGCGCGGCTGAGGAAGCGCCCTGGTCAGGTCGCTCTGAGCGTAGGCGCGTAGCACCGGAGTCCAAGTGGTGTGGTCGAACGGTGCTTCGACTTTGCTTGCTGAGGCAAGCTACGCTCAGCACGAACGGGGTTTTTGTTACCGGGATCCGACGCGGATCAGGTTTTGTCACGGGGCTGTCTGGCCTTTTTCGGCGAGCTTTTCCAGTGTGTCGATCTGCCCGTCGAGCCGGCCGACAAAATTCATGCGCCGCAGCGCGTCGATCTGCCGCAGCGCGCGCTTGGTATCGCCCTGCCGGGCATACAGTGCCGCCAGGTCCACGCGGTAGGCCGGTTCATTCGGCGCGGTCTGCACGGCGAGTGCGAGGTACTTGGTCGCCAGCACGTCGTTGTGCATCACGTCACGCTGGAAGTCGGCATAGGCACCGTACAGGCGGGCGATGGGGTGCGGGCGCGACAGGGCGGCTTCGTAAGCCTGTTGCAGCCGTGCCACGTCAAACTTGCAGATGCCCGAGTGATAGCAGTTGGTCAGCGAAATCAGGGCCGAGATGTCTTCCTGCCGCGTTGGTTGGCTGCGCAGCTTGTGGATCATGGAATCCCAGTACGCTGCGTCGTCGCCCTGGTGTTCGTGGTCCGCGATCAGGATCATGGCCTGGTCTGCGAGTGACGATGAACCCGGGATTGCCGCGGCCTTGCGCAGGTACTTCCATGCCGCGTCCAGCGTCTCGCCCGGCTGGTAGTTCGCCGCGATCAGCAGCAGCCGGCCTGCGCCATACACCGCGCGCGGCGATTCCGGATGCCGGTTCGCCTCGATCACCGCAAGCCGTATCGGGTTGGACCATTCCTGCGCGCGCAGATTGGTGGCAACGGCGAACCACAGCAGCGCCACGCCCACCAGGAAACCGCGCAGGATCGGCAACGCCATCTTCCAGCGCAGACCCAGCAGCAGCGCGCCGGCTGCCAGCAGCACGCCGATCGACCCGAAGTACATGCGCTGCTCGTACACCAGCTCCAGCGGCACGATGGTCGCGGTGAGCAGTTGCGAGGCAAAGAACCAGCCGATGCCGAGCGCCACCAGGGGACGGCGCTTGCGCAGCCACACCGCGACCGCGATCAATGCCGCCAGCAGCACCATCGAGCCCAGCGTGGTCCATGGTGTCAGCAGGCCGGTCGATTTGACGATTTCGTCGTGGTACAGGCTCAGCACTTCGGGATTCGGAAACAGCGTCCAGTGCAGGTAATCGACCAGTACCCGCGGCTCGGTCATCAGGCGTTGCACCAGCGTGAAATCGCGGCTTGCCCAGCTCGACGCACGCAGCGCACTGCGCAACAGCCAAAGGAAACCCAGCACACCCGGCACGAACAACGTGACGGTGAACAGCGTCCAGATGCGCCTGTTGCCGCGCGGCTGCATCTCTTCGCGCTGCGCGCGACCCCCTTCCCGCGGAAGGGAGTGATCTTCTTCCCCCTTCGCTTGCGAAGGGGGACCGAGGGGGATGGCTCTTCCACCGCGCCCGAACCCGATCACCAGCCATTCCGCCAGGAACGCGTACACCGGCAACAGCACAGCAATTTCCTTCGATAGAAGCCCGATCGCCGTGCCCAGCACCACGCCACCGACCGCCAGGGCAAAGCCGCGCCGGTCGCGGGCGGCATCGCCTGCCGCCGTTCGCATCATCCAGCGCCCGTGCAGGTACGCCCACAGGCCGGCCAGCACGAACACCTGGCTCAGGCTGGCCATGCGCTGCACCACGTAAAGCACCGCCATCAGGTTGATCGGCAGCAGCATCCACGCAACGGCGACGATCAGTGCCAGGCGGGTTGCGGCCTTGTCGTCGAGGGCGGAAAAGCCATCCCCCTCAGTCCCCCTTCGTTCCGAAGGGGGAGGCGTCACACCCCCTTCCGCAGGAAGGGGGTCGGCGCGCAGCGCCGGGGGGATGTCGTGCGAAGCGGAAAGGCCATCCTGCTCAGTCCCCCGTCGTTTCGAAGGGGGAGGCTCACCCCCTCCCGCAGAAAGGGGGTCGGCGCGCAGCGCCGGAGGGGTTCCGTGCGAAGCGGAAAGGCCATCCTGCTCAGTCCCCCTTCGTTCCGAAGGAGGAGGCGTCACACCCCCTTCCGCAGGAAGGGGGTCGGCGCGCAGCGCCGGGGGGATGCCACGCCGCAGCGCCAGCAACCGCAGCAACGCGCGCAGCATGCAGAACACCAGCA
>CAZAXF010000083.1:0-10572 GCA_964489055.1 uncultured Rhodanobacter sp.
GAGTCCCGAGTCCCGAGTCCCGAGTCCCGAGTCCCGAGTCCCGAGTCCCGAACCTCGCTAGCCCTGCTCCGCCAGTTTCCGTCTTGCGTGCGCGGCCTTGCGTTCGCGCCGGCGCCGTGCCCAGGTGCCGAACACCAGGTAGATCGCCGGCGTCGAGAGCAGGGTGAGGCTTTGCGAGAAGATCAGTCCGCCCAGCATCGCCACGCCGAGCGGGCGGCGCAGTTCGGCGCCGGTGCCGAAGCCGATCACCAGCGGGATCGATGCCAGGATCGCGACCATGGTGGTCATCATGATCGGTCGGAAGCGCACCAGGCACGCCTCGCGCACCGCGTCGAGGGGTGTCCTGCCTTCGCGTTCGGCCACCACCGCGAAGTCGATCATCATGATCGCGTTCTTCTTCACCAGCCCGATCAACAGCACCAGTGCCATGATCGCGACCACCGACATCGGCAGGCCGGTCACCAGCAGCGCCAGCAGCGCGCCGACGCCCGCCGCGGGCAGGGTCGAGAGGATGGTGACCGGGTGCACCAGGTTCTCGTACAGCATCCCGAGCACCAGGTACACCGCGACGATCGCGCCCAGCAGCAGCAACGGCATTTCCTGCATCTGCTGCTGGAAGCGCCGGAAGAAGTCGCCGAAGCCCAGCCGGATGTCGCCGGGCATGCGCATCTGGGAAATGGTCCTGCGGATCTGCTGCATGGCCTGTCCCATGCCGACGCCGGGCGCCAGGTTGAACGACAGGGACATGCTGGTCATCTGGTTGATGTGCTGGATCTGGTTGGGCGAAATCGTCGATTCCTGGTGGGCGATGGCGCTGATGGGAATCATTTCGCCGCGGTTCGAGCGCACGTGGATGCGGTTCAGCGCGGCCGGCGAGGCCGCCTGCGCGGGCAGGGCCCCCAGCACCACCTGGTACTGGTTGGTGTCGGAGTAGATGGTGGAGATCTGCCGCTGGCTGAATGCGTTGTACAGCGCGTCGTCCACCGCGGCCATCGAAACGCCGAGGCGGGCCGCCTTTTCGCGGTCGACCACCATCTTCTGCATCAGCGAACCCTCGTCAAGGTCGGTACCGACATCGCGGAAAATCGGGTTCTTCTTCAGCTCCGCCTGCAGTTTCGGCAGCCATTCCTCCAGTACGACGGCGTCGTTGGCCTGCAGGTTGACGCTGTACTGGGCGCCCTGGCTGGTACCCCCGCCGCCACTTGGCAGGTCCTGGTGGGGCCGCAGGCGTACATTCAGGTCGGGGTAGCGCGAAACCTTGCTCGACAGCCGCGCCAGCACTTCCTGGGTCGAGAGCTTGCGGCCGTGGTGCAGCGGTTTCAGCTGGATGCTGAACCAGCCGCTGGCGCCGCGCCGGCCGGTGCCGATCGAGGCGCCCACGTCCTGGACGGCGGGGTCCGCGCGGAGCAATTGCATCAGTGTCGCCGTGCGCGCCTTGAGGTCGGCGAACGACATCGTGGCGCCGCCGCTGGCGCGACCCCAGATCAGGCCGGTGTCCTGCGGCGGAAACAGCGTTCCATGGACCCGCGTGAACAGGAAGATCGTCAGCGCCAGCAGCAGCAACGGGGACAGCGCGACCAGTTTCGGATGCCGGTGCAATGTCCAGTCCAGCGTGCGCGTATACACCGCAAGCATGCCGGCGTGGAACCGGTCCAGCACGCGCCCGATCTTCGACGGCCCGTTGGTGCGGATCGCGCGGTGGTGCAGGAAGCGCCCGCACAACGCTGGCGTCAGGGTCAGCGAAACCAGCATCGACACGAAGATCGCGGCAATCAGCGTGACGGTGAATTCGCGGAAGAACACCCCGACCATGCCGGGCGCGAACAGGATCGGCGTGAACACCGCGATCAGCGACGCGGTGATTGCCACGATGGTGAAACCGATTTCCCGTGCCCCGTCCAGTGCCGCCTGCAGGCGCGACTTGCCCTGGTCGAGGTGGCGGATGATGTTCTCGATCACCACGATCGCGTCGTCGACCACGAACGTCAGCGCGATCACCAGCGCCAGCAGCGACAGGTTGTCCAGGGTGTAGTCCATCGCCCACATCACGATGAACGCGCCGCACAGCGACAGCGGTACCGCGGTGCTCGCGATCAGCGTGGGTGCCAGCCGGCGCAGGAACAACGCCATGGTCAACACCACCATCGTGAGGCTGATCAGCAGCGTGATCTGCACGTCGTCGATCGAGTTGCGGATGGTGGGCGTGCCGTCGAAATACGGCGTCAGCGTGGTGCCGGGGGGCAGCAGGCGGCGCAGGCCGGGCAGCTCGGCCTTGACGCTGTCCACGGTCTTGATGACGTTGGCGTCGGGGCGCTTGTAGATCTGCAACTGGATCGATGGCTTGCCATTGAAATAGGCGGCCTGGAACTGGTCCTGCGCGCCCGAATACACCTTGGCCACGTCGCGCAGGTAGACGGGCGCGCCGTTGTGGGTGGCGACCACCAGGTCGGCAAACTGCTTCGCGTCGTGGAGCTGGTCGGTGGCCACGATCTCGGTGCGGATCCGGCCGTTGCCCAGGAAGCCCAGCGGCGAGGTCACGTTGGCCGCGGTGATGGCGTTGCGGATCTGGTTGGTGGAAAGCCCCAGCGCGTCGAGCTTGTGCAAATCCAGATCGACGCGCACCGAGGGCTGCGCGCTGCCCGACACGTCCACCGAGGACACGCCCGGCAACTGGCTCATGCGCGGCTGCAGCAGCGTGTTGGCCGCCTCGAACAACTCGGACATCGGCTGGGTGTCGGAGGTCAGCGCCAGCGAGATCACCGGGTCGTCGTTGGGATTGGCCTTGTGCCACTGCGGCATCCGCAGCCCGCTGGGCAGGTCGGGCACCGCGGCGTTGATCGCGGCGTCGACCTGCTGCGCCGCCGAATCGATGTCGACGCTGGAATCGAAGAACAGGATCACGAACGCGCTGCCGTTGGAGCTGCGCGAGTTCATCATGTTGACACCCGGGATCTGCCCCAGGTGGCGTTCCAGCGGCGCGGCCACGGTGGCCGACATGGTGGTGGCGTTGGCCCCCGGTTCCTGCGCCGACACCCAGATTGCCGGAAACGACACCTGCGGCAGCGCACTGATGCCCAGCAGCGTGTAGCACAGCACGCCGATCGCCAGCACGCCCATCGCGATCAGCGAGGTGCCGATGGGGCGCTTGACGAAGGGAGCGGAGATGTTCATGGAAAAGCCCTCCCCTTCAAGGGGAGGGTTTGGGTGGGGATGGGTTCATGCAGCGCGCGCTGCAACCATGTGCAACCCCGTTCCCATCCCGGCCTTCCCCTTGAAGGGGACGGAGACGAGCAGCGTTGCTTGCAGTCACGCGCACCGCACGCAGAGGCTTTGCTGGAAACGCGACTGACCATCGCTATTTCTCTACCTCGAATGCGCGTTCTGCGCACACTCCCGTTGCGTCCGGGTCCAACCCATCCCCACCCCGACCCTCCCCTTGAAGGGGAGGGCGCAGGGGGCGCAGACCCTCCGCTTGAAGGGGAGTGCGCAGGGGGCGCAGACCCTTCCCTTGAACGGGAGTGCACCAGGGGCGCAGCAGTGGATGTTTCGCGCGTACGAAGTGCCTCACTTCCCGACCTCCGGCGCCAGTTCGTGCCGGGCCCGACCCACCCGTGCCGCCAGCCACTCGCTGAAGCGCTCCATGTAAAGGTAGATCACCGGCGTGGTGTACAGCGTCACCAGTTGCGAAAGCAGCAGGCCGCCGACGATCGCCACGCCCAGCGGGCGCCTCAGTTCCGAGCCGATGCCGGTGCCCAGCGCCAGCGGCAGCGCGCCGAACAGCGCGGAAAAGGTGGTCATCATGATCGGGCGGAAACGCAGCAGGCAGGCGCGATGGATCGCGTCGTAGGTGCTCATGCCGCGGCGCTGCGCGGTGATCGCGAAGTCGATCATCAGGATCGCGTTCTTCTTGACGATGCCGATCAAGAGAACGATGCCGACAATGCCGTCCACCGACAGCGGCATGCCGAAGATCATCAGCGCCAGCAACGCGCCCACCCCCGCCGGCGGCAGCGTCGAGAGGATCGTCAGCGGGTGGATGTAGCTTTCATACAGCACGCCCAGCACGATGTAGATCACCACGATCGCCGCCAGCAGCAGCAACACCTCGTTGCTGAGCGAGGACGAGAATTCGGCCGCCTTGCCGATGAACCCGGCGCGCACCTGCGGTGGAAAATCCATCGTCGCCTCGGTGCGGTTGATCGCGTTGACGGCCTGCGAAAGCGAGTAGCCCGGCGCGACGTTGAACGAGATGATCACCGCGGGCAACTGGTTCTGGTGCGCGATCACCATTGGCGCATCGGTCACGCTGGCGGTGGCAAGTGACGACAGCGGCACGGTGCCGCCGCCACCCAGGGGAATTCCCGTGTTGGCCTGCCCGATGCCGGTCGCGGTGGAGGAATTGGCCGAGCGCAACATCCCGAGGCTGGTGGCATTGCTGCCCGTCAATGCGCCACCGGGGCCGTTGGAGCGGACCCGGAGCAGGTTCATCAGGTCGGCGCGGTTGCGGAACGGGGGCGCGACTTCCAGCACCACGCGGTACTGGTTCTGCTGGGTGAAGATGGTGGAGATCTGGCGCTGGCCGTAGGCGTCGTACAGCGTGTCGTCGATGGTCTGGACCGGAACGCCCAGGCGGCTGGCCGCGACCCGGTTGATGTCGAGCTTCAGCGCGCGCCCGTTCATCGCCAGGTTGTCGGAAACGTCGGTGACCTCGGGCAGTTGCCGGATCGCCTGCACCATCCGGCGCGCGTGCGGCGCCAGGTCCTTCGCGTTGATTTCCGAAAGCGCGTACTGGTATTCGGTGGGCGCGACGGTGGTGTCGAGGGTGATGTCCTGCACTGGTTTCAGGAACAGTTCCACGCCCGGGATCGAGGCCACGGCCCGGTGCAGACTGGCCACCACCTGCGCGAGGTTGCCGCGCTCGCCGCGCGGCTTCAGCACGATGCTGACCTGGCCCTGGTTCAACGTGGGATTGACCGTGCCGGCACCGATGAACGCGGCCACGCCAGCGACCGCCGGGTCGCGGCGCAGTGCCGCGGTGACCGCCTCGGTGTGCTTTTCCATTGCCGGAAACGCCACGTCGTTGTCGGCCTGCACCACGCCGGTGATCAGCCCGGTGTCCTGCTCGGGCAGGAGATCCTTGGGAATCGCGATGTACAGCATCACGGTCACCGCCACCGAGGCCAGCGCGATCAGGATCGTGGTGCGGCGGTGCGCCAGCACCCAGTCCAGGCTCGACTCGTACCAGCCCAGCATCCTGGCGTAGAAGCCGCGGCGCTGCGCCAGGGCCTGTTCGTCGCCCTGCGGCAGCGAGTGCGGCTTCAGCAGGTAGGCGCACATCATCGGCGTCAGGGTCAGCGACACCATCATCGAGATCGCCACCGCAATCGTCAGCACCCACGCGAATTCGTGGAACAGCCGTCCGGTGACGCCGGGCATCAGCAGCAGCGGCAGGAACACGGCGATCAGCGACACCGTCAGCGACAGCACGGTGAAGGCGATTTCGCGCGCGCCGATTTCGGCGGCATCGCGGCCACTCTTGCCCTTCTCGATGTAGCGCACGATGTTCTCGATCATCACGATCGCATCGTCCACCACGAAACCGGTGGCAACCGTCAGCGCCATCAGCGACAGGTTGTCCAGCGAGAACCCCGCGAACGCCATCACCGCGAAGGTGCCCACCAGCGACAACGGCACCGCGACCGCCGGGATCAGCGTGGCCCAGAGTCTTCGCAGGAACAGGAAGATCACCGCCACCACCAGCGCCACCGCCAGCAGCAGCGTCATCTGGACGTCGTGCACCGAGGCGCGGATGGTCACCGTGCGGTCGGAAAACACCGCCAGGTGCACGCCCGCCGGCAGCACCGAGCGCAGTGCCGGCAACGTCTGCTTGATCTGGTCGACCGTCTTGATGATGTTGGCGCCGGGCTGGCGACGGATGTCCAGCAACACCGCGGGCTTGCCGTTGGCCCACGCGGCCAGTTGGTCGTTTTCGACGCCCTCGACCACGTTGGCGACATCCGAGAGCTTCACCGGCGCGCCGTTGCGGTACGCGATGACGGTGTTGGCGTACTCGGCCGCGCTGCGCAACTGGTCGTTGGTGCCGATCTCGTAGGTCTGCACCGCGCCGTTCAGCGATCCGGTGGCGGCGTTCACGTTGGCCTGGGTCAGCGCCGAGCGCACGTCCTCCATGGTCAGCCCGAGGTTGCCGAGCTTGCCCGGATCGACCTGTACCCTGACCGCCGGGCGCACGTTGCCCGCGATCGACACCAGGCCCACGCCCGGAACCTGCGCCAGCCGTTGCGAGAGGATCGAATCGGCGAAATTGTTGACGTCACGCAGCGGCAGGCTGTCCGAAGTCAGCGCCAGGGTGAGGATGGGCGCATCCGCCGGGTTCACGCGCTTGTACACCGGCGGGTAGGGCAGGCTGCCGGGCAGGCGCGCGGTGCGCAGCGCCGACTGCACGTCCTGGGCCGCGACGTCCAGGTTGGTGTCCATCGCGAACTGCAAGGTGATGGTCGAGAGCCCCGAGGCGCTGTTCGAACTCATCATCGTGAGCCCGGAAATCTGCCCGAGCTGCTGTTCCAGCGGCGTGGTCACCAGGGTTGCGACCGTGGTCGCGCTGGCGCCGGGATACTGCGTGGTCACCACCAGGCTCGGTGCCTCGATTTCCGGCAACGCCGACACCGGCAGCGCCCGGTACCCGATGATGCCCGCCAGCATCACCGCGGCCATCAGCAATGACGTCGCGATCGGGCGGCGGATGAAGATGCTGGAGAAGCTCATGGGGGCGGGACTCGGGACTCGAACTGCGGAGGCAGGATGCCGGAGTGAACATCGGCGCAGCCGATGGCCCGAAGGGCGAGCCGCAGGAGCGGCGAGTTTCTCGGGACTCGGGTAGCGGTTTCCGGCAGATTCCGGGTGCGTTCCGAGCGGACTGTGCGGAATGTGTACGGAACCTTGGCCCCCTCACCCCGGCCCTCTCCCCCAGGCGGTGAAGCCGCCAGGGAGAGAGGGGGTTTCCATGCGCGACCGGTTGCTTCGCGGCTCGCGCCGGCATCAGATCCCGAGTCTCGCGTTACTGATGTTCCCCGAGTCCCGAGTCCCGAGTCCCGAGTCCCGACAATCCTCATCACCGCCTCCGCCCGTGCCCGCCCTGCTTGGCCGCGGCCTTGATCTCGGTGGTGGTGGGTGGTGCCGGCACTTCGCCGGGTTTCATCGGGGTGATGCGGCTGCCTTCCTTGAGGCGGAACTGGCCGGCGGTGACCACCAGGTCGCCCGCCTTCAGGCCGTGGGTGATGATCAGGCCCGTATCGCCGGCCTCGCCGCCGGTCGTGACCGCCTGCATCGTGACGTATTTCGCGGGTTTGCCATTGGACTTGTGGTTGCCGGGCGCCGCCTTGTTGCCGGATTTTCCACTCCCGGTGTGCGCCTTCCCACCGCCCGTGTCGCCGGCCGCCGCATCCGGGTTGTGCGGCGGCTTGTCGGTGACAAGCCACACGTATTTGCCGTTCGGTCCGCGCTGCACCGCTGCCACCGGCACCACCAGCGCGTTGTCATCGACGCTCACCTGCAGCCGGACATTGGCGTACTGGCCCGGGTACAGGCGGTTGTGCGTGTTGGGAAATTCCGCCTTGAGCTTGAACTGGCCCGATTCGGGGTCGATCTGGTTTCCGATCACCTTGAGCACGCCGTCGGCCTCGACCGCGTTGCCGTCGGCATCCAGCACCGCGACCTTCAGGGGCACCCGGGCCTGCGCCGCGCGCACCTCGTCCAGGTACTTGCCCGCCAGCGAAAAGATCACGTCGATGGGCTGCATCTGGTTGACCGTGACGATGGTGGTGCTGGGGGTGATGACGTTGCCCGGATCGACCTGGCGGATGCCCACGATGCCGTCGATCGGCGAGGTGATCCGTGTGAACCCCAGTTGCACTTGGGTGTTCTGGATCGATGCATTGTCCGCGGCCACCGCCGCCTTCCACTGCGCGACGGTGTTTTTCTGGGTGATGCGGTCGATCTCGGACACGTATTCCCGGTACTTGGGGTTTTCCGAGCGTTCCAGGTTGGCCCTCGCCGTGGCAAGCTGGGTTCTGTCCTGCGCGCGTTTGGCCAGTGCCTGGTCCAGTTGCGCCTTGAGGCTGCGCGGGTCGATCTGCGCCAGCAACTGGCCCTTCTTCACCGCGCTGCCTTCGGTGAAATCGAGCGAGAGCAACTGGCCGCCGACCTGCGGCTGCACGTTGACCGAATTGATCGGCTGCACCGTGCCCTGGTTGGTCAGGTACACGGGGACGTTCCTGGCTTCGACCGGCACCACCGTCACCGGTACCGGGCCATTGGCACCGAAGCGGCCGGAATGGTCGCGGCCGGACCCGGCGAAAATGCGCCACAGGACCAGTGCCACGATGACGACTCCGACGATCGCCAGGATCCATTTGGTTCGCGACATGCGCTGTCGTCCAGGTAACACGGGGCGTTGTTTCGACCATTCGCGCGGCGAGACGTTCGCCGGCGATGGCCGATTCACATGGGCTCAATGTAGCCGAGCCGGGGTTGTTTGACCCCTGCCAAAGGGCACGCCGCGCGCCCATGACATCCGTCACGGGCGCGGGTCGGGCTGATTACGGGCCTGCGCGATCCGTCGGCGTTTCCCCGTCGAATTCAGATGCCTGGTCGGTCGCCGTCGGCCCGAACCGGAGAATGCCGCGCCGGTCCAGCCACCACAGCACGATCGCCACGATTGCCGCGAAGATCGTGCAGGCGACGCCGGCCCAGCCCAGTGCGTTGAACAGCCTGGTATAGAACGGCATCGTGATGACGTTGAGGTGCGTGTTGAACTGCTGCACGAGTTCCTGGCTCTGGACCGGAAGGTCGGCAAAAGCCGGAAGGTGGGCTTCCTGCGCCACCTTGGCCGCGCTGCCGGTGCCGGTGATCCAGTCGCGGAAACCGCCCAGGTCCATCGACAGGATCGCCGGCAGCTTCTGGTGCACGGCGGTGACGGTCGAGGTGGTCTGCGTGTTGTGCAGGATGCTGGAAATCTTGTCCGGCACGCTGGCGAAGGTCGCCACCATGCCGCCGAGGTATTGCGCCACGCCCGAGGCCACGAAATACGCGCCCATCATGAAGCCGCCCATCCGCGCCGGCACGTAGCGCGCGACGAACGCCAGGCCGAGCGCCGAGGTCAGCAACTCGCCCAGCGAGCCGAATCCGTAGCCCCACACCATCACCCAGGACGAAGTCTTGCCCGGCGAGGTCGTGAAATGGTTGGCCGCGCCGTAGATGAAAAAGCCGATCGCGACGGCCAGGAAGCCCACCGCGAACTTGCTGGCGATGGAAAGATCCTTGCCACCCTTGGCCGCGCGGCTGTAGATGATCGCCAGGATCGGGCTGAGGATGAAGATCCAGATCGGGTTGAAGGCCTGGAACTGCGCCGGGTCCCAGTTCCACAGGTGGACCCCGAACACGCTGAATTCCGGGTTCACGTTGCGCAGCGCGAACAGGTTCAGCGAGGTGGACATCTGCTGGTAGAAGATGAAGAAGAACACCGTCTCGATCACCAGCACCAGCGCGATGATGATGCCGGCCCGCTCGACGTGCCGGGTCTTGAGGATCAACCAGGCGAAGATCAGCGCCACGCACGCACCGGCCGCGTACACGAAGATCCGCGCCACGCCGGTGTACTTCAGGATGATGGTCGAGATGAAGACCACCACCACGCTGCCGGCGATCACCGCCAGGAACTTCCAGAACTTGAACGGCTGGTGGTCGGGCTCCGAGCCGATGTGATGCAGCGTGTGGCGCATCACCATGTAATTGCCAAGGCCCACCAGCAGCCCCACGCAGCACACCGCGAAGGCGATGTGCCAGCCAAGGTTGTCCCCGAACAGCGCCGCCGCGTTCCAGCCCTCGGGCACCCACGAGAGCTGCCCCGAATAAGGCGCATTGAAATAATTCTTGATGAAGGGCGTCAGCAGCATCGAGATCATCGAGCCGATGTTCACCGCCATGTAATAGATGGTGAAGGCGCTGTCGATCTTGCTGTCGTCGCCCTCGTAGATCTTGCGCACCAGGTTGCCGGCGTTGGCCTTGAACAAGCCGTTGCCGACCACGATCACGCCCAGCGCCAGGAACAGGAAGTTGGTGCTGTGCGCCGGCACCACCATCAACGCATAACCCAGCGCCAGCACCCACGCGCCCAGCAGCATGGTGTGGCGGGTGCCGAAGAACTTGTCGCCGACCCAGCCGCCGATCGCCGGGGAAACGTAGATCAGCGCCGCCGCCGCGCCCCAGGTCAGGTTGGCCGGCGTGTCCTTGAACCCCAGCCGCTGCACCATGTAGTAGATGATCAGCGCCTGCATGCCGTAATAGCCGAAGCGCTCCCACATCTCGATCAGGAACACGGTGGAGAACGAACGGGTCTTGGAAACGGTGGGTGCAGTCGCGTTCATGGGCGGTTCGGGCCGTCATTCTTGGACACAAGTCCCCAAGACTACCCGAACCGCGGCTGAATGTGTCGGGGAAGCCGGGACTCGGGGCTCGGGGCTCGGGACTCGGGACTCGGGACTCGGGACTCGGGAC
>CAZAXF010000084.1:0-10472 GCA_964489055.1 uncultured Rhodanobacter sp.
GAAGGGGCTCCCCTGCTAAGGGAGTAGAGGGTTTATAGCCTTCTCGAGGGTTCGACGGATTCGTCTGGAACGAATCCGGACGGCCGAATGGCCGGCCCCGAGCGTAGCGAGGGGTGAGGCTCAGGATGAGCCGAGCATTTCCCGAACGGACGCCAAGTTTGTGATAGTGCCGGTTGTTACACTTGCGTGATGCGAAATCAAACCCGGAGAGATGCCCGAGCGGTCGAAGGGGCTCCCCTGCTAAGGGAGTAGAGGGTTTATAGCCTTCTCGAGGGTTCGAATCCCTCTCTCTCCGCCATCTATCGCATTGACGGAACCCCCACAAAGCAAGATAATTAACGGCTAACTTCACCATTTCCACGCGCCCGTAGCTCAGCTGGATAGAGTACCTGGCTACGAACCAGGCGGTCGGGAGTTCGAATCTCTCCGGGCGCGCCATTTTCCGACAGGCCGGCGGTACCCCCGCCGGCCTCGTTGTCTTGGCCCGCGTTGACCGGCGCAATCGCGCAACCGTACCATGACGTTTGCTGATCGATGTTGGATCTTGGTAACGAAGACCCCCGCGCGTGCTGAGCGCAGCTTGCGCCAGCAAGCGAAGTCGAAGCACTCATCGACGCAGCCCTTCGACGCCGGCGCTACCCGCCTATGCCCAGGGCGAACGGTGAAAGCGGTACCGAGACTCGACATGAATGACAGTGCATTTTTGCGTTGCGCCGCGCAGCCGGCGCCCGTCGGGGTATAGCTCAGCCTGGTAGAGCGCCAGCTTTGGGAGCTGGATGTCGGGGGTTCGAATCCCTCTGCCCCGACCAATGACCTAAGCGGCCCTTGTGGCCGTTTTGGTTATTGGCCAAGGTGCGGATGAGAACCGGCGCCTTCGCAAGAAGGGGCCGTTCGACTGCGGAGGCATGGATGCCGGAGCGATGGCCCGAGGGGCGAGCGCCGGGAAGGCGCGAATCATCCCTCTGCCCCGACCATTGCCTTGTCTCGCCCGCATTTCCCGCCATGTAACGTAGCCAGACGTTCCGAGAACTGGATTCCGGGTTCCATCGCCGATGAAGCCGACGATGGCTCTGGAATGACCGGGGTAGGCAGTGCATTGCACCACCAACGTGGCCGAGGAACGACCCTGAGGTGATACGTTGAGCACACGGACCGAGCGAGTGCCAGGCAGGGCATGCCATCGGGGCGCCGCAGCAGGGAGGTGGTGAGAAGTGCGGGCCAGCGATCGCATCAGGGCCGGTTCCTTGCGAGAATGCACCGCAACGCGCCTGTAGCTCAATTGGATAGAGCATCGGCCTTCTAAGCCGACGGTTGCTGGTTCGATTCCAGTCAGGCGCGCCAGATTCCGGCACCGACGGCGCGCGTGCAACGGACGCGTGCAACGGAGTAGGATGGGCCGTCCAGCCACTGCATACAGTCTGGAGGGGTCCATGCGTTTCATCTACGCGCTGATTTTCTGGATCATCGTCGCGATCATCGCCTTCTTCGCGTTCGCTTTCAGCGGCATCTACCAGGTGGGCGCGGACGTACCGCACTGGTCGGTGACGCGCCACCTGATCGGGCTGGTGCGTGAGCGTGCCATCGACAGCCGCATCGCGGACATCAAGCCGCCGCCGCTGGACGAACCCGCGCTGGTGAAACTGGGTGCCGAACACTACTCGCACATGTGCGTGGGGTGTCACCTCGCCCCCGGCATGGGTCATTCCGACCTTCGCGACGGCATGTATCCGCGGCCGCCGAACCTGACGCGCTTCGCGCCGCATCCAGCCGAGGCATTCTGGATCATCAAGCACGGCCTCAAGATGACCGGCATGCCGGCGTGGGGCGAGACCCACGATGACCACACCATCTGGGCGCTGGTGGCATACCTGCAGAAACAGCCGCGGATGAGTGCGGCCGAATTCCACTCGCTGACCGAAGGCGCCGGGCACGAGCACGATCACGCGGAGCCCATGCCTGCGCCGGCGGAATCCGCGGCGCAGCCCGCGCCGGCCGTGTCGGCGCCGGCCGCTGCGGCGACCGCGGGAGGCATGCCGGCCGCGGCGTCCACGGCAGGCTGACCATCCCGGCGATGGTGTCGGCGGCAGATTTCCGGACCCGCCGTCATTCCCGCCCGGCACAACCCTTGACTCTGGACCATGGTCCATGGTTTAGAGTGCGTGCATGGATACGCAAACCACGCAGCACTGGACGATCGGCACCGTCGCGCGCCGCGCGGGCGTCGGCATCGACACCATCCGTTATTACGAGCGCGAAGGCGTGCTGCCGCCGCCACGGCGGCGCGCGTCGGGCTACCGCGATTACGGCGCAGACACGATTGAACGCCTGTGCTTCATCCGCCGCGCCAAGGACCTCGGTTTCACGCTGGACGAAATCCGCGAACTGCTGGCGTTGTCGACCGATCGCGAGCGCGGCGTCAAGAGCGTCAAACAGCGTGCCGAGGCGCGCCTGGCGCAGGTCGAGGAACGCATCCGCGAACTGCAACGCATGCGGCGCGGCCTGAAGCAGTTGATCGACGCTTGCCCGGGCCGCGGCCCGCTGGAGCACTGCCCGATCCTGCGTGCACTGGGTGGAGAACGTCAGGCATGAACGTACACGAACAGCAGCATAAGGGCGCAACCGGTGACCGCGAGATCGACCCGAATTGCGGCATGCGCGTCGCAACCGATACGCCCCGGCATGCCGACCATGAAGGTACCCGCTACTACTTCTGCAGCGACGGCTGCCTGAAGACGTTCACCGGAGACCCCGAGGGCGTACTGGCCAAGGCCCGCAGGCGTGACGTCTTGGCCGGCCGCCGTGACCCGGTGTGCGGCATGGCGACCGATCCGGAAGGCCCGCCTGCCAGCGTCGAACACGCGGGCGGCCGCGTGAACTTCTGCTCCGATGGCTGTCGCGACCGCTTCGAGCGCGACCCGGACCGCTACCTTGGCGACGCAGCGCCCGCACGTGAGGATGACGACGCGCCGGAAGGCACGATGTACACCTGTCCCATGCACCCGGAGGTGCAGCAGGTCGGGCCGGGCGATTGCCCCAAGTGCGGCATGGCGCTGGAGCCGATGCTGCCGGCGGCCGGTGATGATGACGGCGACGAGGAAGTGCGTGCGATGGGACGGCGCTTCTGGGTGCTGGTGGCGCTGACGATCCCGGTGTTCCTGGTCGCGATGGGGCCGCATCTCTTCGGCTGGCGGCTGCCCGCGCCGTGGGGCCTCGTCACCGGCTGGATCGAGGCAGTGCTTGCCACCGTGGTGGTGCTGTGCGGCGGTGCGCCGTTCTTCGTGCGCGGCTGGCGCTCGCTGCATCCATGGAACGTCAACATGTACACGCTGATCGCGCTCGGCACCGGCGTGGCGTGGCTCTACAGCGCGGTGGCATTCCTGTTCCCGGAACTGTTCCCGGCCGGGTTCCGCGATGCGCACGGCGAGGTCGGGGTGTATTTCGAGTCGGCGGCGGTGATCGTGACGCTGGTGACCATGGGCGATTTCCTGGAATTCCGCGCCCGCCGCCGCACCGGCTCGGCCCTGCGTGCACTGCTCGATCTCGCGCCGAAGCAGGCGCGGCGCATCGACGCGGATGGCAATGAATCGGACGTGCCGCTGGAAGACGTGCAGGAAGGCGACGTGCTGCGCGTGCGTCCCGGCGAGAAGGTGCCGGTCGACGGTGAAGTCACCGATGGCACCAGCCACGTCGACGAATCCATGCTGACCGGCGAGGCGATGCCGGTCGCCAAGGCCAGCGGCGACCGGGTGACCGGCGGCACCGTCAACCAGGACGGCGCGCTGACGATGCGCGCCGAGAAGGTCGGCGCCGAGACCATGCTCTCGCAGATCGTGGCGCTGGTGGCCAGGGCGCAACGCAGCAAGGCTCCGCTGCAGCGCGTGGCCGATCGCGTGGCCGCGTGGTTCGTGCCGGCGGTGGTCATCGTCGCGGTGCTGGCGTTTGTGGGCTGGGCCGCGATCGGCCCCGACCCGAAGTTGACCCACGCCCTGATCGCGGCGGTATCCGTGCTGATCATTGCCTGTCCCTGCGCGCTGGGCCTTGCCACGCCGATCTCGATCATGGTCGCCAGCGGACGCGGTGCACAGAACGGCGTGCTGTTCCGCGATGCCGGTGCGATCGAGTCGCTGCGCGATGTCGACACGCTGGTCGTGGACAAGACCGGTACCCTGACCGAGGGTCGGCCGAAGTTGAACGATGTCGAACCGCTGGGCGGCTTCGATGCCTCCCGCGTGCTGGCGCTGGCCGCGGCGCTGGAACGTCCCAGCGAGCATCCACTGGCGCAGGCGATCGTGTCCGGCGCCGAGGAACGGGACATTGCCATTCCCGACGTGGCGGACTTCACCACCACCACCGGCAAGGGCGTGCGCGGCCGCGTGGATGGCCATGACGTCGCGATCGGCAACGCGGCGCTGATGCACGAGGCCGGCGTGGAGCTGGCGTCGGACATCGAGTCGCGGGCGGACGAGCTGCGCGGGGACGGCGCGACCGTGATGTTTCTGGCCGTCGATGGCACGGCCGCGGCCTTGCTGGGCGTCGCCGACCCGTTGAAGCCCGACACCGCCGATGCGCTGGCCACGCTTCGCGATGAAGGCCTCCGGATCGTGATGCTGACCGGCGACAACCGCACCACCGCGCAGGCGATCGCGCGCCGGCTCGGCATCGACGAGGTGCACGCCGATGTCTCGCCTGCCGACAAGGGCGACGTGATTGAAAAGCTGCAACGGGAAGGACACAAGGTCGCGATGGCGGGCGATGGCATCAACGATGCCCCGGCGCTGGCCGCGGCCGACGTCGGCATCGCCATGGGCACCGGCACCGACGTGGCGATGGAAAGCGCGCAGGTGACCCTGGTACGCGGCGAGCTTTCGGCGATCGCTCGCGCCCGCGCGCTGTCGCAGGCCACGGTACGCAACATCCACCAGAACCTGTTCTGTGCGTTCGGCTACAACACCGTCGGCATTCCGATCGCCGCGGGCGTGCTGTACCCGTGGTTCGGCATCGTGCTTTCGCCGATGATCGCCGCGCTGGCGATGAGCCTGTCTTCGGTGTCGGTGGTCTCCAACGCCCTGCGGCTGCGCGCGGCGCGCATCGCTCCGCAGGATTAGCTCCCCTCTCCCTTCGGGAGAGAGGTGGGGTGAGGGTTCGCGTTCGCGCGGAGCGGATGTGAAATCACGCAAGGCCCGTACCCTCATCCGCGCCTTCGCGCTGCCTTCTCCCGGAGGGGAAGGGAACAGGTTTACGGTCTCGAAGCATCATCGGCGCCGCGCGAAATACGCTTGTCGAACGGGTGTGTCCGCGACGAGGACATATCCCATGCGCAGACTCTTGACCGGTTTCGTCCTGGCAGCGTTCACTACCGCGCCCTCGCGGCTTCGGGCCTGCCGGTGCACAAGCCGCCGGCGGATGCGAAGGTGCACATCATCAGTCCCGCCGATGGAGCGACCGTGGGACAGACGTTCACGGTGCGCTTCGGCCTTCCAGACTTGGGCGTGGCGCCCGCCGGCGTCCAGCGGAAGACCCACCGGTCACCAGCACCTGTTGATCGAAGTGGCGACAGTGCCGAAACGCGGCCGGCTGATCCCGACCGACGAGCACCACAGGCACTTTGGCGACGGCCAGACCGGGATGGTGCTGCATCTGTCGCCGGGCACGCACACCCTGCAGCTTGAACGTGGCGTCGCAAACCACGTGCCGTTCCACCCGCCGGTGGTGTCGAAGAGGATCACGATCCACGTGAAGTGAAACCCATCCCCACCCCGGCCCTCCCCTTGAAGGGGAGGGAGGTCAGGCGGGCAGGCTGCTTTGGCCCTCCCCTTGAGGGGGAGGGAGGTCGGGCTGCTTTGGCCCTCCCCCTCAGGGGGAGGGTTTGGGTGGGGGTGGGTTTGACGGTGCTGGAACCACGGGTCGGCAACCCATTCCACCCCGGCCTCCGCTTGAAGGGGAGGTCGGTCAGGTGGTCCGGGCGTTTTGGCCCTCCCCTTGACGGGGAAGGAGGTCGGGCGGTCAGGCCGCTTTGGCCCTCCCCCTCAGGGGGAGGGTTCGGGTGGGGGTGGGTTTGACGGTGCTGGAACCACGGGTCGGCAACCCATTCCCACCCCGGCACTCCCCCTGAAGGGGAGGAGCGGCCAGTCAGCGCGCGAACAGGGGCTTGTTGAGCCGCGCCATCAGGCGTTCCGTCCGGGATGCACCCGCGGCCGATCCCGCCTTGCTCGCGGAGGGTTGCGCGGCTTCCAGGCGGCCCGCTGCATGGCAGGCGTTGATGTAGTCGATCACTTCTTCCAGCGTGGTACCGGCTGCATCGGCGATGGTCTCCGCGGTCACCGGCTCGTTCAGCATGGCCTTGGCGATGCGGAAGTGGCGCGGAAATTCGCGCTCGGTTTCCGGCCAGCGGGCCAGCTTGTAGTGCCCGCCGCGGTTCAGCCGGCGCGTCAGGATGCCGGGTGTCGCGATCAGGCCCGCGTACCAGAGTAGGCGTTCCAGCGACTGCGCGGTGCCGGCGGCCCGTACGTTCCTGAGTGCCTCGGAGTAGACGGGTGTCCACGCCGATGCCGGTTGCGCCAGCAGTGCCGCCAGCGGCTTCAGCGACGTGGACTCGAAGTAATAGTTGCCCTGTTCGGGATCGACCACGAGTTCGGCGCCATCCGGCCCGACCAGCTTGCGTGCCGTTGTCGGCGCTTGCAGTACCAGCGATTCGGCGGCGTTGACCGGGCCGATTTCCGCCGTGGCGGTGGCCTCCGGTTCCGGTTCGCCGGCCGGGGCGTGGTCGTCTTCCGCGTGCACGCCGGACATCCAGGCTTCCAGGCCGGCGGCCGTGGTCCGTGATGCGGGGCTGGCGCCCGGGTCGAGTGTCGTGTTGTCGATACCTTGCATGTCAGCGTTCCTTTCCAGGCTGCGCGGCGGGTGCACGGAAGGTTCTGCAATACCTGTGCCGAACATCGGTGGCGCGTGCAAAGTGTACGCAAGGAAAGGAGACGTGGCGCACGTCAGGTGGTAAACATTGGTTACACGTGCAGTGTTCCGGGAGACGACACCGCCGGTTGCCGCGCCTGCAGCGCCCACAGCGCGGCGTAGCGGCCATCGTGTTGCAGGAGTTCCGCGTGGGTACCGCGCTCGACCACGCGCCCGTGATCCAGCACCAGGATGTGGTCGGCATCGACGATGGTGGACAGCCGGTGCGCCACGATCAGCGTGGTGCGCCCGCGCGCGATCTCGGCCAGCTCGGCCTGGATGATCTTCTCGGTGCGGGTATCGAGCGCACTGGTGGCTTCGTCGAATACCAGGATCGCCGGGTTCTTCAGCAGCGCCCGCGCGATCGCCACGCGCTGCTTCTCGCCGCCGGAGAGCTTCAGGCCGCGCTCGCCGACCGTGGTTTCATAGCCCCGCGGCAGCGACAGCACGAAGTCGTGGATGTGCGCGGCGCGCGCCGCGGCTTCCACCTCGTCGCGGGTGGCGCCGGTGCGACCGTAGGCGATGTTGTAGTAGATCGTGTCGTTGAACAGCACCGTGTCCTGCGGCACGATGCCGATCGCCGCGCGCAGCGATTCCTGGGTCACCTCGCGGATGTCCTGGCCGTCGATCGTGATGCGCCCGCCGGTGACGTCGTAGAAACGGAACAGCAGGCGCGAGAGCGTGGACTTGCCGGCGCCGGTTGCCCCGACCACCGCCAGCGTCCGGCCGGGCGGAACGGTGAAGTCGATTTCATCCAGGATCGCGCGCTCGGGGTTGTAGCGGAACGAGACGCGCTCGAAGCGCACTTCGCCGCCGCGGGTGACCAGCGGCCGGGCCCCGGGCGCATCGCGCACCTCGGCGTGCTCGTCCAGCAGCGCGAACATGTTCTCCATGTCGATCACGCCCTGCTTGATCTGGCGCCAGGTGAAACCGAGCATGTTGAGCGGGATCGCGAGCTGCAGCAGCCAGCCGTTGACCATCACGATGTCGCCGACCGAGAGCCGTCCGGCAACGACGCCCATCGCCGCCATCGCCATCAGCGCGGTCAGGCCCAGCGCGATCACCAGCGCCTGGGCGCCGTTCAACACCGCCAGGGACGCCTCGGTCTTCACCGCCGCGTCCTCGTAGCGGCGCAGGTCCGCGTCGTAGCGTTCGGCCTCGAAGGCCTCGTTGCCGAAATACTTCACCGTCTCGTAGTTCAGCAGGCTGTCCACCGCGCGCGCGTTGGCCAGGCTCTCGGCCTCGTTCATCGCGCGCACGCCGCGGGTGCGCCACTCGGTGATCCAGATCGTCACCGCGATGTAGAGCAGCATCGTCACCAGGGTCACCGCCGCGAAGCGCCAGTCGAACTGGCGCAGCAGCAGCGCGATCACCACCACGATCTCGAACAGCGTCGGCACGATGTTGAACACCACCCAGCCCAGCAGGTTGTAGACCCCGCGGGTGCCGCGCGAGATGTCGCGGCCGATGCCGCCGGTGTGGCGGTCCAGGTGGAAGCGCAACGACAGCCGGTGCAGGTGGCGGAACGCGTCCAGGCCCGAGGCGCGCATCGCCCGCTGGCTGACCCGTTCGAACACGGTGTCGCGAAGCTGGCCGAACAGCGATCCGACCAGGCGCAGCAGCCCGTACAGCACAATCAGCGCGATCGGCACCGTCAGCGCCGCGATGCGCGGATCCAGTTGGTCGACGATGTGCTTGAACGCGACCGGCACCCCGACCACCGCGACCTTGGCGATCACCAGCAGCACAGCCGCGATCAGCATGCGCCCCGGAAACTTGCGCACGTACGGCCACAACATCGCGATGGCGCGGCGTTCGCGCGCCGGTTTGCGGGCGGATTCGTTCATCGCACGATCATGGGGGCGCGACCGCCCGGCTTCCAGCCTTCACAAAGGCTTGGACGCGGATAAACGCGGACGGGCACGGATCGCTCCGGCAACATCTGCGTCAATCCGCGTCAATCCGCGTCGAAATGCTCTTTGGGGTTGCCGCTAAAATGGACAGTCCTTTCCGGATTCCGGCTCACGATGACCTTCCGCACCCGATTCGCTCCCAGTCCCACCGGATTCCTGCATATCGGCGGCGCGCGCACCGCGCTGTATTGCTGGCTGGAGGCGCGCCATCGGGGCGGCAAGTTCATCCTGCGCATCGAGGACACGGATCGCGAACGCTCCACCGAAGCGGCGGTGCAGGCGATCCTGGACGGCATGCACTGGCTGGGCCTGGATGCCGACGAGGGTCCGTTCTACCAGACCGAGCGCATGGATCGGTACCGCGAGGTGGCGCAGCAGTTGCACGACGCCGGCAAGGCCTACTGGGCCTATGAATCGAAGCAGGAACTGGACGCGATGCGCGAGGCGATGAAGGCACGCGGCCAGAAGCCACGCTACGACGGCCGCGCGCGCAACGCCAACCTGCCGTACCGCGATGATCCGAACCGCGTGCTGCGATTCCGGAACCCGCAGGCCGGCAGCGTGGCGTTCGAGGACAAGGTCAAGGGCCGCGTCGAATGGGCCAACGCCGAACTTGACGACTTCGTGATGCTGCGTTCGGACGGGTTTCCCACCTACAACTTCGCGGTGGTGGTCGACGACCTGGACATGGGCGTCACCGAGGTGATCCGGGGCGACGACCACGTCAACAACACCCCGCGCCAGATCAACCTGTACGAAGCGCTGGGTGCGACGCCGCCGACCTTTGCGCACCTGCCGATGATCCTGGGACCCGACGGCCAGAAGCTGTCCAAACGCCACGGCGCGGTCGGGGTTATGCAGTACCGCGAGGACGGTTACCTTCCGCACGCGCTGCTGAACTACCTGGTGCGGCTGGGCTGGTCGCATGGCGACCAGGAAATTTTCTCCATCGACGAGATGATCGAACTGTTCGACATCGCCGACGTCAACCATTCCGCCGCACGTTTCGACTTCGCCAAGCTCGGCTGGCTCAACCAGCACTACCTGAAGGAAGGCGATCCGCAAACGATCGGCAAGGAACTGGCCTGGCACCTCGAACGGCTCGGCCTCGATGTTTCGAAGGGCCCCGCGCCCGCGGACGTGGTCGTGGCCCTGCGCGAGCGCGCGCAGACCCTGAAGGCCATGGCCGAACAGGCCCGCATCTGGTACGCACCGATCCAGACGTGGGATGAAAAGGCGGTGCGCAAGCACCTGCGTGCCGATAGCGCCGTCGACGTGCTGCGCGCGATGCACGACAAGCTGGCTGCACTGGGGGAGTGGCAGCCCGAACCGATCCACGCACTGGTCGCCGAGGTCGCGGCCGAACGCGGCGTCGGCATGGGCAAGGTCGCCCAGCCCCTGCGCGTCGCCATCACCGGCACCCAGGTCTCCCCACCAATCGACCAGACGATTTGCCTCGCCGGTCGCGACGAGGCATTGAAGCGCATCGACGATGCGATCAAGCGGGCGGAACAAGGCTAGAAGCCATCCCCTCGCACGCCCTCGGCGTGCGGTCCCCTTCGCAAGCGAAGGGGACGAAAAATCGCTCCCTCTCCCCCAACAGCTTCACCG
>CAZAXF010000085.1:0-10247 GCA_964489055.1 uncultured Rhodanobacter sp.
GGGGGATGGCTCTTCGCTTCGCCCGGCATCCCCCCGGCGCTTCGCGCCGACCCCCATCGTTCCGAAGGGGGTGATTCGCCTCCCCCTTCGCTCGCAAAGGGGAAACGAGGGGGATGGCTTTTGCGCTTCGCCCGGCATCCCCCCGGCGCTGCGCGCCGACCCCCTTCGTTCCGAAGGGGGTGATTCGCCTCCCCCTTCGTTCCGAAGGGGGTGACTTGCCCCCGTCGACCGCGAAGGCAAATGAACCTGCGCGTCAGGTCGGCAGACGGCGGATGTGCGCGCCGAGGCCGCCGAGCTTTTCCTCGATGTTCTCGTAGCCGCGGTCGATGTGGTAGATGCGATCGACCGTGGTGTCGCCTTGCGCCACGAGCCCCGCCAGCACCAGCGACGCCGATGCGCGCAGGTCGGTCGCCATAAGCTGCGCACCCGACATCTGCGGCACCCCGCGCACCACCGCGGTGTTCCCCTCCAGCTTGATGTCGGCGCCCAGCCGATGCAGTTCCTGCACGTGCATGAAACGGTTCTCGAACACCGTCTCGGTGATCACCCCGGTGCCCTCGGCCACGCAGTTGAGCGCGGTGAACTGCGCCTGCATGTCGGTGGGAAACGCCGGGTACGGGGCCGTCGTTACGTCCACGGCCCGCGGGCGGTGGCCGCGCATGTCCAGTTCGATGCTGTCCTCGTCCGTGTTGATGTGGGCGCCGGCGTCCTCCAGCTTGCCGAGGACCGACTTCAGGAGGTCGGGCCGGGTGCGCCGGGTCCGCACGTGGCCACCGGTGATGGCGCCGGCCACCAGGAAGGTTCCGGTTTCGATGCGGTCGGGCAGCACGTTGTACTCGGCCCCGTGCAGGCGCTCGACACCATCGATCACCAGCCGGGTGCTGCCGATGCCCTCGATCTGCGCGCCCATCGCGTTCAGGCAATGGGCGAGGTCGCAGACCTCGGGTTCCTCGGCGGCGTTCTCGATCACGGTGGTGCCCTCGGCCAGCACCGCGGCCATCATGATGTTCTCGGTGCCGGTCACGGTAACCATGTCCATGGTCACGCGCGCGCCCTTCAGGCGCCCGGCGCGCGCCTTGATGTAACCCTGCTCGACGCTGATGTCCGCACCCAGCGCGCGCAGGCCCTTGATGTGCTGGTCGACCGGGCGTGAGCCGATCGCGCAGCCGCCGGGCAGCGACACCTCGGCCTGGCCGTGCCGCGCGATCAGCGGACCCAGCACCACGATCGAGGCGCGCATGGTCTTGACCAGGTCATACGGTGCGTAGAAGCGGTGCGTGGGCCGGGGATCGACCCGGATGCGCATGTGCTCGTCGACCACCAGCTCGGCACCCATCTGGCCCAGAAGCTCCATGGTGGTGGTGACGTCGTGCAGGTGCGGGACATTGCCGATGGTGACCGGCTCGTCGGCAAGCAGGCAGGCGGCGAGGATCGGCAGCACGGCGTTCTTGGCGCCGGAAATCCACACGTCCCCCTGCAGTGGTTTGCCGCCGGAAATGACGATGCTGGCCATCACCCCGCCTCGGCCGGGGTCAGGGTGCGCAGCGACAGTGCGTGCACCTCGCCGCCCATGCGCTCACCCAGCACCGCGTACACCATGCGGTGTCGCGCCAGGGTCGACTTGTCCACAAACGCGTCGCTGACCACGCGGGCCTGGAAGTGCACCTCGTCGGGGCTCTCGACCACGACTTCGGCACCCGGAAACGCGTTTTCCAGCAATGACTTGAGTTCCTGAACCTGCATGTACCCTGCCCGAACCGGTGGCGGCCGCTGATCGGTACGTGAACGACGTCACGCCACGGATGCAGCGCGCAGCGGCCAAACCTATACAATGACGCCGCATGTTACTGGAAATAGCCTGACAGCTGCACGCCGACCACACCGCAACAAACGGGGGACGTCGATCAACCTGCGCCCGCCCACGGGCATTCACACATGGAAGGGGACCCGCCAACATGAACGCACGCACCGCACCCATCACCGCCGCACCGGAAGCACCCGCCCCGCAATCCTCGGCACTGGTTGAAAGTGCCCGCAAGGTCATCCGCATCGAAGCCCAGGCCATCTCGGCGCTGGACGCACGCCTGGACGGCGAATTCAGCAAGGCCTGCCGGCTCCTTCTGGCCTGCAGGGGCCGCGTGGTGGTGTCCGGAATGGGCAAGTCCGGACACATCGCGCGCAAGATCGCCGCCACCCTCGCCTCCACCGGCACCCCGGCATTCTTCGTGCACCCCGGCGAAGCCAGTCACGGCGACATCGGAATGATCACGCGCAGCGACGCGGTGCTGCTGGTGTCAAATTCGGGCGAGACCCAGGAAGTGCTGACGATCCTTCCGTTCCTGAGGCGCCAGGGCAACGCGTTGATCGCGATGACCGGCAACCCGCACTCCAGCCTCGCGCGCGATGCCGACGCGCACCTGGACGCCAGCGTCTGCAATGAAGCCTGCCCGCTGGGCCTTGCGCCGACCGCCAGCACGACGGCCGCGCTGGTGCTGGGCGACGCGCTGGCCATCGCGCTGCTGGAGGCGCGCGGCTTCACCGCCAACGATTTCGCCCGTTCGCACCCGGCCGGCGCCCTGGGCCGGCGGCTGCTGAAGATCGCCGACATCATGCACACCGGCACCACCATTCCCGCCATCGGTGCCGATGCCAACCTGGTCGAAGCGCTGATGGAAATGTCGCGCAAGGGCCTTGGCATGACCGCCGTGATGGACAGCAACGGGGAACTTGTCGGCGTGTTCACCGACGGCGACCTGCGCCGCACCCTGGACGACGACAACGTCGACCTTCGCAACGTCAGGGTCGGTGATTCGATGACCCGCAACCCCAAGGTGATCGGCCCCGACAAGCTGGCCGCCGAAGCCGCGCAACTGATGGAAGAGTACAAGATCCATTCGCTGCTGGTGGTCGACGACGCACACCAGGTGGTCGGCGCGCTGAACATCCACGACCTGCTGCGCGCGAAGGTGGTTTGAGAGCCGGGAATCGCGAATCGAGAATCGGGAATCGAGAACCGGGAGGCGGGAATCAGGGTCCGGGGAACCTTTGATTTTGCTCGTCATCCCGGAATACTCGCGCCGTCCTGGCGCTCGCGCTGCGCGCCGCCTTCGGCGTTCGCGTTTGCAGTCCTGCAAACGCAGTCGCGAAGCGATATCCGGGACCCAGTGCCTTCACGGACCAACGCATCGCCGGACGACACTGGATTGCCCGCTTCCCGCGCCGCTCATCCCTCGTCCCGCGCCCGATCCGTCTACAATTCCCAGCCCGCCCCGACACGCTGCGACGCTCCGTGCCCGATCGCCCCGACATCCCGCAGGACATCCTCGAACGTGCGGCGAAACTCCGCCTGGTCGCCTTCGACGTCGACGGCACGCTCACCGACGGCCGCCTGTGGTTCACCGAGGACGGGCGCGAGATCAAGGCCTTCCACGTACACGACGGGCTCGGCATCAAGCGCCTGCGCGACGCCGGCATCGAGGTCGCCATCATCACCGCCCGGGTCAGCCACGCGGTGGAACTGCGTGCCGAACAGCTTGGCATCGACCATGTCTACCAGGGCAAGAACGACAAGCTGGCGTGCCTGCGCGACATCCTGGATGCCAGCAACATTGCCGGGGACGAAGCCTGCTACGTCGGTGACGACCTGCCCGACCTCGCGCCGATGTCGGCGTGCGGACTGGCGGTCGCGGTGGCCGATGCGCGCCCGGAAGTCGTGCAGGCGGCGCACTGGCGCACCCGCGCGCCGGGTGGCCGCGGCGCGGCGCGCGAATTGTCGGACCTGATCCTGGCGGCGCGCGCACAGGCACCGGCATGAAGGATCGGCGCACGCTGGCGTGGCTGGCCGTGCTGGCGGTCGCCGCCGCGCTCACCCAGTTGCTGGTGTGGTGGTTCAAGCCGCCGCCGAAACCGGTGGCGATGGTCGGCCCGCCTCGCTCCGGCTACGAGTTGCACGATTTCACGCTGCGCGCGTTCGGACAGGACGGCAAGCTGGCCTTCACCATGAGCGCGCCGCACCTGGCACGCCGCGAAGGCAACGATTCGCTGTACGTCAACGCACCGAAGTACACCTTCGTCGCCTCGGACGGTTCGAACTGGAACGGCAGCTCGCAGTACGCGTGGGTCAGCGCGGACAACGACCTGGTCAAGCTTATCGGCAAGGTCAACCTGCACCGGCCGCCCTCCGCCAACGTCTCCGAGGCCGAAATCCACACCGCCGATGCGACCGTGTGGACCCGGGACAAGCGCCTTGCCACCGCCGCCCCGAGCGTGATTCAGGAGCCGGGCTCTATACTGCGCGGCGTCGGCATGAAGGCCGATTTCAATACCCGCTCGCTGGAGCTGCTTTCCGATGTCCACGCCACGCTCACGCCGCAATCGCGCACGCATTGAACTGCCGATCCTGTTGCTCGCCGCGCTGTGCGCCTGCACGGCCGCCCAGGCGAAGCAATCGGACCGGCACCAGCTCATCCACATCAACGCCGACGCCTTTTCCGGCAGCCAGGACAGCGGCAGGATCACCTTCAGCGGCAACGTCACGCTCGACCAAGGCACGTTCCACGCCGACGGCAGCAAAGCGGTCGGCAATACCGACCCCAACGACACCAGCCAGTGGCAGCGCGTGGTGCTGACGGGCAACCCCGCGCACTTCCGGCAAACGCAGGACAACGGCTCCCTGGTGCACGGCCAGGCACAAACCATCGACTACAAGGTTTCCGAGAACACCGTGGTGCTCACCGGGCATGCCGAGATCGTGCAGCAGGGCCGCGGCCAGTTCCGCGGCGACCGGCTGACCTACAACACCGACAGCGGGGCCATTGCCGGCACGCCCGCCGCGGGCGGACGCGTACACATCACGCTGCAGCCGCGCAGCAAGCCGGCGCCCGCGGCCGCGGCCACCACCGGAACGCACTGATCCATGCTGTCCGCCCAGGGGCTGCAGAAAAGCTTCCGTACACGCAAGGTGGTGCACGACTTCGGCTTCCAGATCAAGCAGGGCGAGGTCGTGGGCCTGCTCGGCCCCAACGGCGCCGGCAAGACCACCTGCTTTTACATGGTGGTGGGCCTGATCGAACCCGACGGCGGTCGCATCACGCTGGACGGCCAGGACATCACCGGCCTGCCCATGCACCAGCGCGCACGCAAGGGCATCGGCTACCTGCCGCAGGAGGCTTCGGTATTCCGGCGGCTGTCGGTGGCCGACAACATCCTGGCAGTGCTGGAACTGCGCGCTGACCTGCCGGCCGCGAAACGGCGCGGCGAGATGGAAGCGCTGCTGGACGAGCTGAAAATCGCGCACCTTTCCGCGCAAAAGGGCATCAGCCTGTCCGGTGGCGAACGCCGGCGCGTGGAAATCGCGCGCGCGCTGGCGGCCAATCCGCGCTTCATGCTGCTTGACGAACCGTTCGCCGGCGTCGATCCGATTTCCGTGGGCGAGATCCAGCGCATCGTGCGCCACCTGCGTGACCGCGGCATCGGCGTGCTGCTCACCGACCACAACGTGCGCGAGGCGCTCGGCATCTGCGAGCACGCCTACATCCTGAACGAGGGCAAGGTGCTGGCGCGCGGCACGCCGGCGGAAATCCTCGCCCACCGGCAGGTGCGCGAGGTGTACCTGGGCCACGAGTTCCGGATGTAGCGGGCGGCCCCCTGCGCGGGCAGGAAGCGGGCCGACAAGGCGGCGAAAAGCAAAAATCGTGCCCACGGACTAGGCACACCGGCGCACGTGGTATACGATGCAGGCGACTGCCCACGAACCTCGCCATGAAACCCGGCATCCAGCTTCGCCAGTCGCAGCAGCTTTCCCTGACGCCGCAGTTGCAGCAGGCGATCCGCCTTTTGCAGCTTTCCCAGCTGGAACTGCAGACCGAACTGCGCGAGCTGGCCGAGGCCAACCCGCTGATCGAACTCGACGACCTGGACGAGGACGGCGAGCCGGAAGCCCCCGGCGAGGCAACGGACCTTGACGGTGCCGGCGACGGTGCCGACGACTGGGGCGAGGACAGCGAATACTGGGACGAGAATTCGCCCCAGGTCGTCGAATGGGCCAAGGCCAGCCGCGGCTTCGAGGACGACGACGACAACCCCGGACCGCAGGACGCCGCGCCGGTCGACCTGCGCGGGCACCTGCTTTCGCAGGCCAACCTCAGCGGTTACACCGAGCGCGAACAGGCCATCGCCTTCGCCATCATCGACGCGCTGGACGACGACGGCTACCTGCGCGAAGGGCTGGAGCCGGTGCTGGCCGCCCTTGCATCGTTCGACCCACCGGTGACCAAGGACGAAGCCGAGGCGGTGCGCGTGCGCATCCAGCGCTTCGAGCCGGTCGGCGTGGCCAGCGTCGACCTTGCCGACTGCCTGGCCGCGCAACTGGAACAGATGGATCCGGCGACGCCCGGCCGCGAACTGGCGCGCGCGATCGCCGCCGGTGAACTTGATCTGCTGGCCCGGCGCGACTTCGGCAAGCTGGCGCGCAAACTCAGCGTGCGCGAACCCGAGATCCTGGAGGCCGCCGACCTCATCCGCACCCTCGACCCGCGCCCGGGTTCGGCCTGGGACCCGACACCGACCGAATACGTGTCCCCCGACGCCTACGCGGTGAAGGTCGGCGGTCGCTGGCGGGTCACGCTGTCGCCGGACTGCCAGCCGCGCCTGGCCATCAATCGCCACTACTGCGATCTGATCGCGCGCGCCCGGCGCAGCGACGCATCGTGGTTGCGCGGGCAATTGCAGGAGGCGCGCTGGCTGATGAAAAGCCTGCAGTCGCGCGCCGACACCCTGTTCCGGGTCGCCCAGGCCATCGTGCGTGCGCAGAGTGCGTTCCTCGATTACGGCCCCGAAGCCATGAAGCCGCTGGTGATGCGCGAGCTGGCCGAAGAGCTGGAGATGCACGAATCCACGATCTCGCGCGTCACCACCCGCAAGTACCTGCACACCCCGCGCGGCACCTTCGAGTTCAAGCAGTTCTTTTCCTCGGGCGTGGCCACCGAGGACGGCGGCAGCGCATCGGCCACCGCCATCCAGGCCCTGATCCGCAAACTGGTGGACGAGGAGGACCCGCGCAAGGCGCTTTCCGACCAGGCGCTGACCACCGAACTGAACCGGCTGGGCATCAAGGTGGCGCGCCGCACCGTGGCCAAATACCGCGAGCAGATGCGCATTCCCAGTTCCAGCGAACGCCTGCGTGCACGGTGAACAGGTGCGGAACGAAAAGTTCACACCGGCCCGGGCACGCTGGATGCAACTTTCCAAATTGGCAGCGATCACAAAGGAGGACAGGCGGAAATTTTCAACCCATGGCGTCACCGCGACGCCCACCCGGGGATCGGCCCCGGACACCACCACCACCGGATGATGAGGAGTCCATCATGCAAATCCAGGTAAGCGGTCACCAGATCGAAATCACCCCGGCACTGCGCGATTACGTTTACGCCCGGCGCGAACGTCTCACGCGACGCTTCGACAACCTGACTTCGCTCAACGTGGTGCTGGAAGTGGAAAAGAACCGCCTGGCCAACCGTGCCGAGGGCACGCTGGCCGCGGCCGGCAAGGTGCTGCACGCCAACGCGGTGGACAACGACATGTACGCGGCCATCGACGCGCTGTTCGACAAGCTGGATGCGCAGGTGCGCAAGCACAAGGACAAGCGCCGCACCCACGGGCGCGAGGACATCCGCGACCTTGCCTAGAAGCCTGGACGGCCAGAGCCACCCGTTCGCACGCAAAGCGCCGGCAACACTGGCAGAATGTTCCCCGCCCGCCGGCATGGCGGGCGGGGAATGACGTGAACCGACTCAGCGCACGCGAACTGTTCGACGAAATCCGTGAACGCATGGCCCTGCGCTGGGTGGCGGGCCAGGCCGGTGCCACGCGCGCGCTGCAGCGCGGCGGCGGCGGTTCGCGCCGGCCCTCGGAAGTCGGCTACCTCAACATCATCTATCCCAACAAGCTGCAGATCGTCGGCGGCGCCGAACTGGCCTACCTCGACGAGCTGGACTCGCGGCAACGCTGGGAAACGGTACAGAAGATCTTCGCCAACGAGCCGATCGCGCTGATCGTCACCAAGGACCAGGCCGTACCGACCGACCTGCGTGAAGCCGCCGAGGAAACCGCCACGCCGCTGTGGGTCAGCGCGCGCCGCGGCCACGACCTGCTGACCTTCCTGCAGTACAAGCTGGCGCGTGCGCTGGCGCCGCAGGCGACCCTGCACGGCGTATTCATGGAGGTGCATTCCATCGGGGTGCTGATCACCGGCACCCCCGGCAGCGGCAAGAGCGAACTGGCGCTGGAACTGATCACCCGCGGCCACCGCCTGGTGGCCGACGACGCGCCCGAGTTCACCATGATCGCGCCGGACGTGATCGACGGCACCTGCCCCGGGATCCTGCGCGACCTGCTGGAAGTGCGCGGCCTGGGCGTGCTCAACGTGCGCGAAATGTTCGGACACACGGCGGTCAAGCAATCGAAGTACCTGCGCCTGATCGTGCAGTTGAAGCCCGCCGGCGACGAGCCCGAGGACGCCATGGTGCGCCTGACCGGCGACGTCGGCTCGCGCGACGTGCTGGACGTGAAGGTCCCGCAGATCACCATCCCGGTCGCGCCCGGACGCAACCTCGCGGTGCTGGTCGAGGCCGCCGTGCGCAGCCACATGCTGAAATCGCAGGGCATCGACCAGGCCCGCATCTTCATGGACCGCCAGGCCGCGCGCCTGCGGCGACCACCCGGATAACCCGCACATGCCCGCCAACACCAACCAACCGCCAACCCGCGTCATCGTCCTGTCCGGCCTTTCCGGCGCCGGCAAGACGGTGGCGCTGCGCGCCTTCGAGGACCTCGGCTATTACTGCGTGGACAACCTGCCCACGGTGCTGCTGCCCTCGCTGTACCGCGCGCTGACCGACGGCGCGCGCGGTACGCTTTCGGGCATCGCCGTGGGCGTGGACGTGCGCAGCAAGGGCGACCTGGAGCGCATGCCCGAGGCGCTCTCGACGCTGGCCGAGGCCGGCGCCGACGCCGAGCTGGTGTTCCTGGAATCCAGCGACGCGGTGCTGCTCAAGCGCTACGCCTTCACCCGACGCCGGCACCCGCTGTCCGGCGACGACCAGTCACTTGTCGACGCGATCGCCGAGGAGCGCCGCCGGCTGCGCCCGCTGCAGGCAATCGCCAACCGCTCGATCGACACCAGCGACACCAACGTGCACCAGTTGCGTCGTCGCATCGCCACCGATTACGGCGGCACCGCCGAGGGCCTGACGCTGATGTTCGAGTCATTCGCCTACACCCGCGGCCTGCCACCCGACTGCGACTTCGTGTTCGACGCCCGCTGCCTGCCCAACCCGCACTGGGACCCGCGCCTGCGGCCCCTGTCGGGCCTGGACGCGCCGGTCCGCGAATTCCTCGACAACCAGGGACTCGTAGTACAATATCTGGCCGACGTCACTCGCTTCCTCGATGCGTGGTTGCCACGTTTCGACAGCGAGGACAAGGGTTACCTGACCGTTGCCATCGGTTGTACCGGCGGGCGCCATCGCTCGGTGTACCTTGCCGCGCGCCTCGCCGACCACTATCGCAAGACCCGTGAACGGGTTCTCACCTTCCACCGCGAACTCGAATGACCGCACGCCGGCGCTTGGAGCGATTCTTGCACGGCAACTGGTCAACCTGATTGCTGCCTGCCCATCATGAACACGGCCACCGCCCGACTCCCGGACCCCGCGCCCACCGCGGGCATCCTGCTGCTGACCCACGAGGAAATCGGCCGCGCGCTGATCGCCGCGGCGCAGCACGTGATGCCGCGTCTGCCCTGCCAGCTCGACGCCCTGGAAATCAGCTCCAACGACGAGCCCGACGGCCTGCTCGCGTCCGCGGCCCGCGCCGCCCGCGCGCTGGACCGCGGCGGCGGCGTGCTGGTGCTGTCCGACCTCTACGGCGGCACCCCGTGCAACATCGCCAACAAGCTCGCCGACCGCGGCGTGCGCGCACGCTGCGTATCCGGCCTGAACCTGCCGATGTTGCTGCGCGTGCTCAACTACGTCGAAAAGCCCCTGGACGAACTGGCCGAAGTCGCCGCCAGCGGCGGCCGCAGCGGAATTCGTATCGACAAGGTTTGACGGGAATCGGGAGTCGGGACTCGGGACTCGGGACTCGGGACTCGGGACTCGGGACTCGGGACTCGCCGCAATCGTCACGTTGCTCGCCCCCTTCGGAACGAAGGGGGTCGGCGCGCAGCGCCGGGGGGATGCCGGGCGAAG
>CAZAXF010000086.1:0-10231 GCA_964489055.1 uncultured Rhodanobacter sp.
TGAAGAACACCCTGCGCCAGGCGCCGGACGTGATCCTGATCGGCGAGGTGCGTACCCGCGAGACGATGGAATACGCGATGCACTTCGCCGAGACCGGCCACCTGGTGCTGTGCACGTTGCACGCCAACAACGCCAACCAGGCGCTGGAGCGCATCATCCACTTCTTCCCCGAGGACGTGCGCGAGCAGTTGTACATGGACCTGTCGCTGAACCTCAAGGGCGTCATCGCGCAGCAACTGATCCCGACGCCGGACGGCAAGGGCCGCTGGGTGTCGATGGAGGTGATGCTGGGCACGCCGCTGATCCAGGACTACATCCGCAAGGGCGAGATCCACAAGATCAAGGACGTGATGAAGCAGTCCACCAACCTCGGCATGTGCACCTTCGACCAGAACCTGGTCGAGCTCTACCATGCCGGCCACATCAGCTACGAGGATGCGCTGCGTTACGCCGATTCGGCCAACGAGGTGCGCCTGGCGATCAAGCTGGCGCAGGGCGGTGACGCGCACTCGCTGTCGCAGGGCCTGGGCGACGTGGAAGTGGTGGAAACGCGCGAGACCGGCCACCGGCTCTGAGCGCCGGCGCCCGACCTTTCCGGCCAGGCGTGAAACAAGACCCCCGGCATGTGCCGGGGGTTTTGCCATGCAGCGCGCGCGACCCGGCCGGGCCGCGCGCGGCGCGTTCAGCGGTGCGTGGTGGTGCCTTCCATGTGCAGGCCCTTGTCGTCCAGCGTCACGTCAAGGTCGATCGCCGCCAGGCGCTTGCTCAGCTCTTGCAGCATCTGGGTCGTCTGCTGCAACTGTGCCTGCGACTCGCCGGGTGCCATCGCCGCGACGCGGCCCATCCAGCTCGCCAGCACGCCGTACATCTTGCCGTCCAGGTGCACGCGCATCAGGCGGTCGCCGTTGCCTGCCGGCGCCTTCAGCGCCTCGCCGAGCTTCGCTTCCTCGCCGTCGCCCACTCCCGCCACGATGGCGTGCGCGTCGGCGGCGATCCAGCCCTGGTTGCTTCCGCCCAGCATCGCCTGCATGCGCGAGGGCAGGTCGAACGCCACCGGCTTGCCGTCGGTGGGGATGGTCTTGAGGGCGAACTGCGGCATCGTCTGCTGCAGCTTTTTCGCCAGCGCGGAGGGGTCGGAACTGGCCACCAGCATGCGCCCGGCGATCTGGGGGCCGGCTTCCCATTTGTCGAGCACGAAGCGCAGGCCCAGGAGCGAAGCCGCTTCCGGCGGCATCTGCACCGGCGGATTGGCGGCGATGTGTGCGAATTGGTTCAGCGGTTGCAGCGCCGGGCACTGGTACGCCTTCTTGGCCGCCGCGCTGGCGCGCTCGCGCAGGAATGCCTGCCACTTCTTCAGTGGCAGGGCCAGCACCAGGTCGACCATCGAGTCGTCCGATTTCGCGGCCATTCCAGGCACCGGCTGCTTCAGCGCGGCCAGCGCACCGGTCAGCGAGGGCGAAAGTTGCACGTCGAGGCTGCCTCGGACCTCCTTTGCGGTGAAGCTCTGGATCCCGAAACTGGCCATCGGCACCTGGTCCGCGAGCGAGGCGAATTCACCCGCGCAGGATGGATCGGTCGCCTTGACGCCCAGGGCCGCAAGGAACGCCCCGGTGAGGTCGTCCTTGCCATCGAACGCATGCGCGAACAGGCGATGCAGGTCCACGTAGCCGGATCGGTAGTCGTCGTAGCCATGGTCGCTGTTGACGCGCGCCAGTCGGTCGGAGGCATCCTTCGCCGGCTTGGTCAGGCCGAGCAACCGCTTGATCGCGCCCGCGTCGGCATTGGCCGGCGCCAGCGTGACCACCAGTTGCTTGCCCTCGATCGCGACCAGCACGTGCAGCTTGGCGCTGTCGCCACCGAGCACCCAGTATTCCTGGCCATCGGTGGTGGCGGTCGGCGCCTTCATGCCGGCGCGTTTTTCCACGCCGGCCCAGAACTTCCTGAAGGTGTCGGGCGATGCCATTTGCACGCGCGCCACCGGCACGTCGCCGATGCCGTAGAGTGCGAACAGCGCCGTCCGCGACAGGCCGAGTTTCTGCAGCAGCTGGCCTTGCGTTTTCACGTCGGCCAGTTCGTCGTGCAGGGCGTTCAACAGCGCCGCCGCCTTTGGATCGTCCTTGGCGAGATCCTGCCCGAAGCTGCCCAGTTGCTGGATGTTCAGCGCGATGGACTCGTTCTGCTGCCAAGCCTCGGCCGCTGCCTGGGGCAGGGGCTTGAAGTTGGCCATGAGATACGGCGTGTCGGCGGGCGCGTAGGTGATCGGTGCGTTGGAGGCGACGTGCTTGCCGCAACCGGCCAGCACGAGGATGCCAACGCAGGTTGCCGCAAGCGCGGCATGGCGCAGTACAGGACGCATGGGTGAATCTCCTTGTTCCCCGGAAGATTGCCGATTATGCCGGGGTCGCGAGCAGTTCCGCCAGCACCGCCATGCGCACGGCCACGCCGTTGGCGACCTGGTCGAGGATCCGCGAGTTTGGTCCGTCGGCAACTTCGGGCGCGATCTCGATGCCGCGGTTGATCGGACCCGGATGCAATACCTGGCACGTCGCATCCGCCAGCGCCAGCCGGCGTTTGGTGAGGCCGTAGCGCGCGTGGTACTTGGCCGGGTCGGGAAATTGCGTGGCAGCCATCCGTTCCTTCTGGATCCGCAGCATGATCACCACGTGCGCGCCGGCCAGCGCGGCGTCGAAGTCCTCCGTGGTGCTGCACCCGGGGAACTCCGCCGGCGATTCGGGCAGCATCGCGGGCGGCGCGCACAGGCGGATGTCGCGGACCCCCAGCGCCTGCAGCGCGTGGACGTCCGAGCGCGCGACCCGCGAATGGCGGATGTCGCCACAGATGGCCACGCGCAGGCCGGCAAGATCCGGTTGTCGCTGGCGGATCGTCATCACGTCCAGCAGTCCCTGGGTGGGGTGCGCGTGGGTGCCGTCGCCGGCATTGATCACCGAAACCGTGCTGTGCGCATGGTCGGCAAGGTATTCGGGAAGGCCGTTCTCGTCATGGCGCACCACCAGCGCGTCCAGCCTCATCGCCTCGAGCGTGTGCAAGGTGTCGAGCAGGCTTTCGCCCTTGCTGGTGGACGAGTGCGACAGGTCGAAATTCAGGGTGTCGGCGCCGAGCCGTTTCGACGCCAGCACGAACGAGGTGCGGGTACGCGTGGACGGCTCGAAGAACAGCGTCAGCACGGTGCGTCCCGCCAGGAGGTCGCGCGGCGCGCCGGCATTGCGGAAATGCTCGGCGCGGTCGAGCACCCGGGTGATCGCGGCCCGGTCGATGCCTTCGAGGGTCAGCAGGTGGCGCATCATTGGTTGCCCTTGTGGTCATTCCCGGCGCCGCGCGGCCGGGCGAACATCGGCATTGTAATTGGCGGGTCCGCGGCGCAGGCCCGGCAAGGCCCTCAGCCTGAAGGTGCTTGTTCCTGCAGCCAGGTTTCGAGGATGACCGCGGCCGCCAGCGAATCGAGGTTGGCGGCGTCGCGGCGCCGGGCGGCGCCGGCTGCGCGTTGCGCCGCGAAACGCTGCGCGGCTTCCTGCGAGGTGTGGCGCTCGTCCACCAGGTGCGCGCGCAGGCCGCTGCGTTTTTCCAGTGCCGCGGCGAAGGCACGTGCGGCGCGGCTGGTGGCCTGCTCGCCGCCGTCCAGGGTCAGCGGCAGGCCCACGACGAGGGCGTCGGGCTTCCATTGCGCGAGCAGCGCGTCGATGCGCTGCCAGTCGGGATTGCCCGAGCGCGCGAGAATCGCGGCCAGCGGACGCGCCGAGCCGCTGATGGTGTTGCCGCTTGCCACGCCGATGCGGCGCGCGCCGTAATCGAACCCCAGGATGCAACCACTCATGCGCGGCCGGAGTAGGCGGTCAGGTTGGCCGGGTCGATCCCGACCAGCGCCACCGCGGCGGCCCAGCGCTCGTCCAGTGCGGTGTCGAACAGGATCCGGTCGTCGGCCGCGACGGTCAGCCAGGCGTTGTCGCGCAGCTCCTGTTCGAGCTGGCCCGCGCCCCATCCGGCATAGCCCAGCACCACCAGCACGCGTTCGGGACCTTCGCCGTCGGCCATCGCGGCCAGGATGTCGCGCGATGTGGTGACGGCGAGCGTGTCGTTGACGCGGTAGCTGGAATCCCACGCGCGTTCGGTGGGCGCGTGCAGCACGAAACCGCGTTCGGGTTGCACCGGCCCGCCCACCAGGACCGGCGTGGACGCAACCTGCTTGCGCTCGCACGGCATGTGCATCTGCTCGAGCACGTCGCCGAGTGTGTAGTCGGAAAGCCGGTTCACCACCAGGCCCATCGCGCCGTCTTCGCCGTGCTGGCAGATGAAGGTGATGCCGCGCGCGAAGTTGGGATCGCCCATGCTGGGCATCGCGATCAGGAAATGGCCGGTCAGCGAATGGCGGTCCGCGGCCTGCGGCGCATCGGCGGAGCCGGCGTCGGTCGCGCCGTGGCGCGCACCGGCCCGCGCGGGCGCGGTCGGCTTGTCGGTTACCTTGCGCTTGCGGCGCGTGGAGGTTTTCTTGGCGGGGGGTTTGGCCATGGCTTCATTGTACGCTGCCCGTCGAAAATCCTGTGGGCGGGCCGGTACGTTGCCGCGCCGTGGCTGCCCGGGCCGGCGCCGCGCGAACCACGCGATCGTCGATCAGCGCGCCCCGAGCCCGCGGGTCTCCAGGTGGTTGCCCGGCAGGAACTGCCAGGTGCGGGTGATCGCAAGCTCGGTGATGCGGTGTCCCGAGGCATCGTTTTCGCGCGGGATCGGCGGAAACGGCGCGGCCAGGTGGACGATCCGGATGGCGGCATCGTCGAGCACCCGGTAGCCGGAGCTGTGGTTGACGGTGACCTCGCGCACCTGTCCGTCCGAGGCGATCACCACCGTCAGGATCAGGTCGCCGTGCAGGTGACGGCGGCGCGCGGCATCGGGATAGTTGAGGTTGCCGACCCGCTCGATGCGGTTGACCCACGCCACCTGGTAGGCGGCGTCGGCGACGCTGCGCGTGTTGGCCGATATGTAGCGCCGCCGCGGCCGGCGGGCATAGGATTGTTCTTCCCTGCGCACGGCCTGGGCCAGGCGCGCCATTTCCAGGCGCCGTTCGACCGGGATCGCGGCGACCGTCTCGGCCGACTGCGGCTCGGCGCGGGTGTCGCGCTGCTGCGCCACCTGGTTGCGCGACTGTGCCTGCGTGACCACCACGTGCGCGCCGCTGGCGGCTTGCCGTCGCGGCGCCGCCGGCATCACCGGCACCGGCGCAACGCCGGGATTGGAAACCGGCAGCGGCCCGTTGAACGGCGAACCGGGACGGTGCGCCTTGTCGCTGTTGCCGCCGCCGGCGTTGTCCGCCTGGGCCAGGAAGTCCGCCTTCTTCGGCGCCTTGGCATTGGACGTGTTGATCAACGTGACGTCCAGCGTCGGCAGGCTGGGCGCCGGCTTGGCAAATCCGAAACCGATGCCCAGGATCACGATCGCGTGCAGCAGCAACGAGAACAGCAGCGCCACGCCGAAGCGATCGGCCTGTCCTTCGTGGTTTGCGGGAGCGGCTACGGCGTTCACCGTCGGGATCCGGGCCTCGTGACCAGGGACCCGGACGGCGGGGTGGCCGTCGATGCGATCCGGGTGGTGCAAGGGTTGCGTGTCAGGACATGCATTGGATTACGTCGCCGCGGGCTTTCGAGTCCCGAGTCCCGAGTCCCGAGTCCCGCTGACCTCGATTGCATCAAACACCATCCCCGCGATGTTCAGTCCGAACTGCGCATCCAGCTCGCGCACGCAGGTGGGCGAGGTGACGTTGACTTCGGTGAGCCAGTCGCCGATCACGTCCAGGCCGGCCAGCACGATGCCGCGCCGGGCCAGCTCCGGTCCTACCTCGGCGGCGATCCAGCGGTCGCGGTCGGACAGCGGCTGGCCCACGCCGCGGCCGCCCGCGGCCAGGTTGCCGCGGAAATCCGTGCCCTGCGGAATGCGCGCCAGCGCGTACGGCACCGCTTCGCCGTCGATGACGAGGATGCGCTTGTCGCCCGCGCTGATCTCGGGAATGTACTTCTGGGCCATCACGAAGTGGCGATCGTTTCCGGCCAGCGTCTCGAGGATGGAGTTGAGGTTGGGATCTTCCGCCGACGAGAGGAATACACCATGCCCGCCCATGCCGTCCAGCGGTTTCAGCACGATCCGACCGTGCGCGTGCGCGAACTCGCGCAATTGGTCACGTTCGCGCGCCACCAGCGCCGGGGCGCAGCACTGCGGAAACCACTGGGCCGCCAGCTTCTCGTTGAAATCGCGCAGTGCCTGCGGGTTGTTGACCACGCGCACGCCCGCGCGCGCGGCCAGGTCCAGCACCAGGGTGTCGTACAGGAACTGCATGTCGAACGGCGGGTCCTTGCGCGCCAGCACGATGTCCGCCGCCCGGGCCAGCGGCTGCCAGCGCGCGTCGCCGAGGTCGAACCAGTCGCCGGGATCATCGCGCACCGTGAGCGGCGCCAGGCGCGCCCACGCGGCACCCTCGCGCACGGCCAGGCCGTCCTGGGTAACGTAGTGCAGCCGGTATCCGCGCCGCGAGGCCTCCAGCAGCAGCGCCAGGGTGGTGTCTTTTTCGGGGTGGATGGCGTCGATGGGATCCATCAACACCGCAACGGATTGTGTCATGGGGGTTCCATGGGCTCTCGCTTGGTGTATCTTGGCACAGGCGGCCGGTGCTGCCGGGGAAGCCTTTCGGGGGGTCCGTGGCCGTAAAAGCGCCACGGGGGGCGAATGAGGGAGAAATTGCGGGAATCGTCGTGACAAATGTCACACATCACAAGCGGTGCGGCATGCATGTTGCATGAAGCCTCACCGCCTCCTCCGAGGTGGAATCCAACACCGTGAACGACAATGTCAACCACGATGGCCTGGCCGGAATGAAGGTCATGGTCATCGACGACTCCAAAACCATCCGTCGCACCGCCGAAACCCTGCTCAAGAAGGAGGGCGCGGAGGTGTCGACGGCGATCGACGGTTTCGAGGCGCTGGCCAAGATCAACGACCTCAAGCCCGACATCATCTTCGTGGACATCATGATGCCGCGGCTGGACGGCTACCAGACCTGCGCGCTCATCAAGAACAACCACGTGTTCCGCTCCACGCCCGTGATCATGCTGTCCTCCAAGGACGGCCTGTTCGACAAGGCGCGCGGGCGCATCGTGGGGTCCGAGCAGTACCTTACCAAACCGTTTACACGCGACGAGTTGCTCGACGCGATCCGCCAGCACGTCCGGGCAACCGTCAAGTGACGTGCGCCGGACGCGCCGGCGTGCAAGAGGGAAAATACATGGCAAACATCCTCATCATCGATGACTCGCCCACCGACGTGAAGATCTTTTCGGGGGCGCTGGAGCGCGCGGGCCACAAGGTCAGCGTCGCGGCGACCGCCGAGGCCGGCATCGCCGCCGCGCAGAACGACAAGCCCGACCTGGTGCTGATGGATGTCATCATGCCCGGCATGAACGGGTTCCAGGCCACCCGCAGCCTGACCAAGGATCCGGCCACCAGCACCATTCCGGTGGTCATCGTCACCACCAAGAGCATGGAAACCGACCGCATGTGGGGCATGCGCCAGGGCGCAAAGGACGTGCTGGTCAAGCCGATCAGCGAAAAGGACCTGGTCGCAAACGTCGCCAAGCACCTTCCCGCCGGGGGTTGAACGCACGATGAGCAAGAAACGCCGCTCCAGGACGCGCACCGGCGACTCCGCCGAAGTGGAGTCCGCGGCGACCGCGGCCGCCCGGTCCGGGCCCGAGGGGCCGTACGCGCTGCTGGCCGACTACGAACGGCGCAGCCTCGAGCACGATCCGGGACTGCCCGAACAGATCGAGGCGCCGGGCCTGTGGCGTGCGATCGGTTTCCGGGTGGGCGATCGCAGCTTCGCCAGCGGCATCGACGAAGTCAGCGAGATCCTGATGTCGCCGCCGCCTGTGACCAGCATTCCCGCGACCCGCCCGTGGCTGCTCGGGGTCGCCAACGTGCGCGGCAACCTGGTGGCACTGGTAGACCTGAGGCAGTTCCTGTTCGGGCAACGTACCCACGTGACCGGACGTGCCCGGGTACTGATCGTGCGCCAGAGCGGTGGCGACGTGGGCCTGCTGGTGGACGAGCTGCTGGGGCAGCGCAACCTGACCGATGCCGATCGCGCGGGCGCTGAAGGCGAGGCCGATCCCGGCCTGGCGCGCTTCGTCACCGAAAACGTGAACACCGCGTCGGGGCGGATCGGGCGTTTCAGCATGGCGGAATTGACGCGCGCGCCCGAATTCCAGCACGCGGCGCTGTAGTCGTGCGATCGTCCCGGACCGCGGTTTCGCCGGGTGATTTCGAGTATTGGAGCGATTGCAAATGATGAGAACCAGAACGGGCATCCCGGTCCCGGCTTTCAACGACAATCGCTCCAATGGGGTAACCAACATGCATACGGCAGACATGGCAACGAGGTGGCAATCATGAGTGCGAATACCGGTGCGGCACGCCAGCGGGCGTCCCTGCAGACGTGGCTGATCATTCTGTTGCTGCTGGCGATCATCCTCGCCGGTGTCGACTTCTTCCTGCTCAACCGGCACGACGCCCACGACCGTGCGGCGGCGCAGTTGACCACGCAGATCCAGGTGAACTCGCAGCAGGTGGCGAACTTCGCGCTGCAGGCGGCCGGCGGCAACATCGACGCCTTCAAGGAACTGGCCAGCACGCGCACGGCCATCGCCAGCGCGGTGCAACACCTCAACGCCGGCGACAAGTCGACGGGGCTGCCGGCCTACGGCGACGCGATCGGCGTGCGCACGCAGATGGCCGCGCTGACGAAATCCTGGAACGCCCTGAACGCCGACCTCGGCAAGATCGTCGCCAACCGCGGCGCGGTGCTCGATTCAGCGGCCCAGGCGGCCACGTTCAACCAGCAGATGCCGAACCTGAACTCCAAGATCAACCAGGTCATCAACATCCTGCAGAACCGGGGTTCGTCCTCGCAGATCTACACCGCCTCGCAGCTGATGGTCTCGGGCGACCGCCTGATCCGTCGCGTCGGCGACGTGCTGCAGGGTGGCGCCGATTCGGCCTCCGCGGCCAACGGCCTGTCGCTCGACTCCACCAACTACGGCGCGACCCTCCAGCAGCTTGCCGACGGCTCTTCCGGCGAGGCCGCCAAGATCCTCGGCGAGGTGCAGAAATCCTGGGGCGATCTTGAAGCCCCGGTGCAGAAGGTGATTGCCGCCGCGCCGACGCTGGTCACGGTGAAAAACGCCGCCACCCAGGCATCGGTCGATTCCCAGGACGTGCTGCTGAAGGCCAACGGCGTGGCCACCGCGCTGGCCAAGCTGCCGCAGACGCGTCCGTTCCCGAACGTGTGGTGGGGCCTGCTGGGCGCCGTCGCCGCGGGCGTGCTGGCGATCCTGCTGGCGCTCAACTTCATCCGCACCGAGCGCAAGCGCTCGGCCGAAAGCCGCAGCCTGAACGAACGCAACCAGCAGGCGATCATGCGGCTGCTGGATGAAATGGGCACCCTCGCCGAAGGCGACCTGACGGTGAAGGCCACCGTGACCGAGGACATCACCGGTGCCATCGCCGACTCGGTGAACTTCGCGGTCGAGGCGCTACGCTCGCTGGTGACCACCATCAACGAGACCGCGGTGCGGGTGTCCTCGGCGGCCCAGGAAACCCAGGCCACCGCCAAGCACCTGGCCGACGCGGCCAACGAGCAGGCCGAGCAGATCACCTCCGCCTCGAGCAAGATCAACGAGATGGCGGTGTCCATCGACCAGGTGTCCAAGAACTCCGCCGACAGCGCCGAGGTGGCGCAGCGCTCGGTGCAGATCGCCTCCAACGGCGCCCAGATCGTGCGTCAGACGATCTCGGGCATGGACTCGATCCGCGAGCAGATCCAGGAGACGTCCAAGCGCATCAAGCGGCTCGGTGAATCGTCCCAGGAAATCGGCTCGATCGTCGAACTCATCAACGACATCGCCGAACAGACCAACATCCTGGCGTTGAACGCCGCCATTCAGGCGGCTTCGGCCGGCGAGGCGGGCCGCGGTTTCGCGGTGGTCGCCGACGAGGTGCAGCGCCTGGCCGAACGCTCGACCGGCGCCACCAAGCGGATCGAGACGCTGGTGCAGACCATTCAGTCCGACACCGTCGAGGCGGTCAGCTCCATGGAACTGACCACCACCCAGGTGGTCAACGGTGCGCGCCTGGCCGAGGACGCCGGTACCGCGCTGGGCGAGATCGAAAAGGTGTC
>CAZAXF010000087.1:0-9947 GCA_964489055.1 uncultured Rhodanobacter sp.
GATGCGCGAGCCTGGCAACGGCGCGAAGCGCCGGGGGGATGCCGGGCGGAGCGAAAAGCCATCCCCCTCATTCCCCCTTCGCAGGCGAAGGGGGAGGCAAAACACCCCCTTCGGCACGAAGGGGTGAGAATTGGCGCTTGCGAACTGCCGGTGGCAGTTCGCGTCGGTTCGAACGCCCGAGGCAGGACGCCGAGGGCCGGGTTGCCTGGCGAGCGCTGGATGCGCGAGCCTGGCAACGGCGCCGAGCGTCGGGGGGACGCCGGGCGAAGCGCAGTACAGCCCGAAATACACCGTCACGCCAGCGCGGCGTCAACTTCCTTCATCACGGCGTCATCCAGCTTGTCGGCCACGTCCAGCGCGCCCAGGTTTTCGCGCAACTGATCGACACTGGTGGCGCCCAGCATCACGGTCGAGACGTTCCGGTTTTTCAGGCACCACGCCAGTGCGAATTGTGCGGGTGGCAGGCCAAGGCCTTTTGCGATCGGCAGCAGCTTTGCGACGCGTGCCATGTCGGCGCGACCCTCGTCGGATTCCAGGCGCTGGCGCAGCCATTCGTAGCCGGGCTGGGCCAGGCGCGATCCTTCCGGGATGCCGTCGACATACTTGCCGGTCAGCATGCCCGAGGCCAGCGGCGACCAGACGGTCGTACCCATTCCGAACTCGCTGTACAGCGGCGCGTATTCGACCTCGACCCGCTCGCGGTGCAGCAGGTTGTATTGCGGCTGCTCCATCGTCGGTGCGTGCAGGTTGTGCCGGGCAGCGACGGTGTGCGCTTCGCGGATGGCTTCGGCCGGCCATTCGCTGGTACCCCAATACAGCACCTTGCCCTGGCGGATCAGGGTATCCATCGCCCACACCGTTTCGGCGACCGGGGTATCGGGATCCGGGCGGTGGCAGAAATAGCAGTCGAGATAATCGACCTGCAGACGCTTCAGTGCCTGGTGGCAGGCGTCGGTGACGTGCTTGCGCGAAAGGCCGCGCTGGGTCGGCTTCGGATCCGTGACCGCGCCGAAAAACACCTTGCTCGACACGCAATACGCGTCGCGCGGGAAGCGCAGGTCAGCCAGCACGTCGCCCATGATGGTTTCGGCCTGGCCGGCGGCGTAGGTTTCGGCGTTGTCGAAATAGTTGACGCCGTGGTCAAAGGCGAAGGCCAGCAGTTCGCGCGCGAGCTTGCGGTCGACCTGCCGGCCGAAGGTCACCCATGCGCCGAATGACAGCGCGGACAGTTGCAGACCGGATGAACCGAGGCGGCGATATTGCATGGCGGACTCCTTGCGCAGCGAAAACCATCATCGTGCCACGCGCGGCGATTCATGCAAGGCAGGCGATATCCGTCAGGGGACGCGCAAGTTACGCGGCAGGGCGGGCACCGCCCGCCGCGGGACGAGGCGTGAACGGCGGGAAGCGCTCCCCCGCAAAAGGCGGGCAGTGCCCGCCCTGCGACCCTTCGGTGACGGGGCGCGGCGCGCGCCCGGGCTACCAGCAGCTTCCGTTGCTGTTCCTCGCGGCGTCGTTTTGCGCGGGGAGTTTCTGGCCGGTGTTGTCGATGCTGAGGTTGCCGCAGGCATCGTTGGCCTGCACCTTCTGTGGCACCGCGGTGGCAAGGTAGCCTTGGCCGGCCGAAGTGTTCGGTGGCAGCGACAGGGTGACCTTGTAGTAGCCGCGCTCGGATACCGGGGTGTTGGTGGTGTACCCGAGCGAGGTGGCGGACAGCGGGTAGTGGTTGTAATCGGTGTAGTAACGCTCCTCGGCCTGGGCGATGTGCATCAACAGCTTCTGCCCGTCGGCACGCCGCGCGCGGTAGGTGTATTGCCCCCACCACGGCACGGCAATGATCGCGAGAATCGCGATGATCGCCACCACGATCATCAGCTCGATCAGGGTGAAGCCACCCACGCGCTTCTTTCTCATTACCGTCACCCCTGTCACCTCATTGGTTCTGCTGGATCTCGTTCCACGAACGACGCCGCCAGATCGGTGCATCCACCGACAACGGATTGGTGCCCTTGGGCGCCAGCGTCACACCCGGCAGGTACGCCTGGCCGCCACCGAGAGCGGATACCACCGGCAGGCTGCCGCTGGTGCGGGCATTGCTGATGCGCGCGCCCACGACCGGCCACCCACCCAGCGAGGATACCCCGGCGGGGCCGCCGGTGGTGGCATTGAGCGCCAGGATCGCGCCGGCGGTGGACGGGCTGCACGGGTCACTGCTCTGCTCACCCGTGATCAGCGTCTCGAACACCACCGTGTTGCTGGAGAAGATCGCCCCGGGATTGACCACGACCCGTTCGCCGGCATCGTTGACGACACCGCTACTGGTCTTGGTCTGCAGCTTGACGTACCAGCCGCCCGAGCCCGCGCCCGAGGCAGGGATCTGATTGATGGCGGTGGCGGTGTTGTCGCAGGTGCTGTCACTGGCACTTCCCGTCACGCAGCGCACGGACACCGACTGACTATTGATGGTCTTGGTCTCTTCGTGCAGGTACTGCTCGGTCAGATCCGACCTCGTGTACGTGCTGCCATTGTCCCGCACGCCATAGACGCCCTGCACGGTGCTGTCGCTGTTGTCGCCCACGCCAAGGAACTTGCCGGTGCCGAACACCACCATGAAGCGGTTGGTGGACGGGTCGGGGAACAGGCGCGGCATGGTCGTGATCGGTTGTGCACCCTGGGTCGGTGCCTTGTACACCAGCGTCACCTTCCAGTTCGAAGCACTGGCGTTGGAAAGGTCGAAGCGCCACAGGTTGCCCTGGACGTCGCCGGCAAAGGCCACGTCGTCGATCTGGTCGTTGTCGTAGTCGCCCATCACCGGGGTGGCCAAGCCGAAGCTGGTAACGCCGGAAATGTTGGTCGGGGTCTTCAGCTCGGCGATCACCTCGCCGGTCTGCGCGTTCATCACGAACAGCGCGCTGTAGGGCTTGCCGCTCGCGTCCTTCGGCGCCTGCGCCGCGATCGCCTTGCAGGTGGCGTTGTCGCCGGTCGGCGTGTCGGGCGTCGAACAATCGGGGAAGTAGCCGTTGGGCACCAGCGCCACCCAGTTGCCGTCGGCAAGCCGGCCGATGTTGGGCTGCGACACGGTGTAGCCCAGGTCGCTCGCGCGGCAACCGGTGGCGTCCGCCGAGGTACCCATGATCGAAACACAACCGCTGGGAATGGTCATGTCCGAATCGAATTCCCACAGGATGTCCGAACTCGGCGAGAACGCGGTCGAAGGATCGGTCACGTCCAGCGCATACACGCCCCGGCCGCCAAGGCCCACGCCACCGACAAGGATCGTGTGCCACTTGTTGTCGGTGGTGCTGGCGCCCGACGCACCGAAGAAAATGTCACGCGTCACCGGGCCCTTGTCCACCGTGGGCCGGTAGTGGAACTCGGAAGCACTGGTCAGGTTGCCGAGATTGGCGTACACGGCGCGCGGAATGAACGCCCACGCCTCGAGGCCCGCGTTGGGCGCAATGCTGTAGGTCGGGCAGTTGCCCTGGGCGTCGATGGTGCCGGTACACGTGGGCACCGGGGCCCGGAAGGCGTGCAGCATGCCGTCGTTGGCGCCCACGTACACCATGCCCTTGCGGCTCGACTGGTTGTTCACGAAGGTATCGTATTTCTGGGCAGTCGAGGCCGCCTCCGGTGCGCCGGACGGCCAACTGTCGTAATAGTTGCCGCTGGCGCCGGCCACGTACACCGGCTCGGCGTTGATGATGGCGCCGAGCAGCGTGGTGCGCGCGCGGTACAGGTTGCCTTCGTACGTGGGATCACCCAGCAGGAACTTGATGCGGTTGGCAAGCGTGTCGTTGCCACCCGCCAGCGCCGGGGACTCAAGCCCGGCAGTTTCCGAGGGGTCCAGCCGCGAGGAATTGGCACTGGAAAACTGGAACCGGTCGATGACCGGGGTGGGGGTGCCGCCCGTCGCATCGTAGGAATAGGTGTAAACCTTGCGGTTGGTGTAATTGGCCGAGTGCCAGGACGAGTCCAGCAGGTTGCCCGCCTTCCACAGCACCTGGTCGGTGGTCCCGTCGGTCTTCAACGTCATCGCCTGCAGCGTGCCGCTCCAGTCGCCGGTGTTGTAGCCGGTGGCGAAGGCAAGCGCACCGACCGCCAGGACGCTGGCGTTCACGGCAGCGGGGGTTGGCGGCACGTTGCGCGCGTTGATGTCGGAAATGGCCTTGGCAAACCCCGCCGCCAATTGCTGCGGGTTCTTGGCGCTGAAGAAGTCGCCGTGACCGTTCACCGCCGCGTGCGCCAGGTCCGCGATGTTCCTGATGTTGTTGGACGATGGATTGGGCCAACTGAAATTGCTGATCGAGAACGCGCTGGCGACACCGCCGCCATCGCGGGCCCACTTGAAGATGTCCGGAATCGTCGGTGGATTGTTGCCGTTGGGCGCGGTTCCCGTAATGTGGCTCGGCGTGAAGCCCAGACCCATGGTGAAGGTGGTCATGTGCTGCCACGACGCCGGGTCCTTGTCGCTGGCCGCAACCTCGTTTGAGATACCCGGTTGCAGGTCGGTCTTCCAGTACAGCATCGCCACGTCGGCCAGGGTGTCGCTCTGGCTGTCACTGAAGGGGCCGACCGCGCTGTAGTGCGTGAGGTTTCCGGAAGGTACCGAATAAACGTCCCCATCCTCATTGTCCGCGTTGCCCACGGACGGCGACGGAGCCTGCCCATTCCAGAAACCGTCGGTGGTCAGGATGGTGTAGGAGGCACGACAGGCGTATTTGGTGTTGCTGCCCACGGTATACCCGGGATCACCCGGCATTGCCGACCAAGGCTGATCGGTCTTGTAGTATTCGCCGACCGCCTGCAACGCCTTGCGCAGTGGCGTATTGCCGCTTGGGCTCTCCTTGATCAGCCAGTTCCAGAACAGCGTCTTCTGGTCGGTACTGGCCGAGCCGTCGCCGAACGGTTGCACCACCGCAAGGCGATTCTCGTCATCACCACCGCCCGAGGTCTTGTCGTCGAACTCATAATACGGCGGGGAATCGGGAATATGACTTTTGGCGTTGGCGTTGATCGAGGCAAAACCGAAGCGGTACTTCGCATTCAGATTGGTGAATGCGCTCATCAGGCCACTGCGGGCCATCAGCATGCGCGTGTGGTAATACGAGAACCAGTTGGCGATATTCTTGCGCGCGGCATCACTTTCATGGCACACCGCCGTGGAAAGGCCGGCCGCGGCGCAGTCACCCGCTTCCCGCGCCACATAATGGCGCACGTAGCTTCCGCTGGGACCGGTCGTGTAGGTGAAGAACGAGTGGCCCTTGAAGCACTTGTTGCCGTGGATGCCGTCATACGCATCCTCTTCGCTGGAGCACATGTACGCGTAATAGTTGTCGTTCCCCCCGTCCCGGAAATCGTAGTTGTTGCCCTTGTCGGTGGCGTCGTAGCAGTACCCGTCATACCTGGACGACTGGCCCTGGTAGTTCTGGTCCGTGCACGAATCGGGCACGTACATGGTGACGTTTGGATAACACGTGTCGGTATTCAGGTCATGATATTCATTTTCGCTGTTGCATTGGCTATGGTAATAATAACCATTGTTCGTGAACTCGTAATTCTTTCCGTCATCATCGTTGTCGTAGCAATAGCCCGGATACGCACCGGATTCTCTGTCATACCCTTGCTTCCTGCATGACTTGGGCGTGTATGCGCCGGATGCGTTGTCGGGAAGGAAGATCGAGTACTGGACAGCACCATCGCTGTCGTCATATTGCCCACGGTATTTGCTCAGGTCCACCTTGCGGCTGCCAGTATCAAACCCATCGACAAGCGCCGCGGTGAAGCTGGCCTGGGGGTACAAGGATCCATCGACCTTGGGCGGCAACAGGTAATCGGTCCCCGGCGCGTAGTAAACGCCATTGTTGTCGGCGTTGATCAACGCTTCGGTGTTCCAGGCCAGGTAGCCCTTGTCGGGCATGTAGTCGCGCGCCATCGACCCGGAATCGTCCAGCATCAGCACGATGTTGGGCGGCACGCTGACGGTGTCCTGGGGCGGCGTAGCGCTGAGTTCGGTGCAGCCGTTCTGGTTGGCCTGGGTGCAGGCGAGTGGCGTGGGTGCGGCGTGCACGCGCGGCAGCATCAGGAACGGCGCGGTGAGGCCGGCGACCAGGGTCAGCGCCAGCACCATCGCGGCGGGGCGGGAGGCAAGGATGGTTTTGCGTGTCATGGACATGGCGGTTTCCCCGCGGGTTCCTTGTTGCCTGTTGTTGGCCCTTCGACTTCGCTTCGCTACGCTCAGGGCGAACGCTTGAATTGGGTGGTGTTGGTCCTTCGACTTCGCTTCGTTGCGCTCAGGACGAACGGTTGATTTGTTTGGTGTCGGCCCTTCGGATTCGCTTCCGTCGGGGCGAACGGTTTGTCTAGATCAATTGCCCGCCTGCGCGTCGAAGGTGCTCTCGACCACGCGCACGGTGTTCCTGTTGCCGCCCGTCGCCCGGGCGGTGATGCGGTAGATGTGCAGGTTGACGTGGCCGGCGCCGGCGTTGTTGGGGCCGGTCACGCCCGATTCGTGCTGCGGTCCGGCGCCCGGTGGCTTCACCAGTCCCATGTCCTCGATGATGTACTGCGGGTTTTCGGCAACGTTGGGACTTGCCGTGTACTGCTGCTGGGCGGCGCTGGTGAAGCCCGCACCGCCCGGACCCTTGTAGGTGATGGGACCGGTCAGCGACAGCCACTTGTTGTCGCCGGTGCGGAATTGCGTAACCGCGCCGGTGCTTCCGTACAGCGCCGAAGCCGGGTCGTATTTCACGCAGCCGGTGGATGTGTTGATGGAACTGGCGCCACACACGAACGAGTTGCCGACCACCATCGCGGTGCTCCACAACTGCCACTCGGCACCGCGCAACGCAGTATCGCCGCTCATGGTGGCAAGCTGGGCGCTGCGGGTGGCGGCGACCATGCGTTGCTGCAGCAACGAGCCGGACGATGCGCCGATCGCGAGCAGGGTGAGCAGGATCAGGAAGATCAGCGCGACCAGCAGCACCACGCCACGCTGGCGGGCGCGTCGCGGAAAGCCGGGTTGTGCGAGTCTGGGGTTCATCGTGTTTTACCGTGCATCGTGACTGGCGTAGGGCCGACACCGTCCGCCGGTTGTTCCACACCATGACTTCCATCGCCGTCTGCGGCGGGCAATGCCCGCCCTGCCCGGCGTGATCGCTTGCATGGCCCTCGTAATGCGATTTCCATCGTCACATCCATCACGGGTTGAAGTTGCGCAGGGTTACCAAGGTGGTGAATTCGCGCCGGATCAGGTGTTCGGGAAAGCCCTGGTCGGCCTTGGGCTTGACGTTGTGCGAAGCCGGTGGCTGTGGCGAGGTGTCGCCATCGGGACTGTAGATGTAGTTCATCTCCGCCGGCGTCAGCGTGTACAGCGGCGTCTGGCCGTCCATCAGGATATGCACCTCGATGGTCTGTACCGCGCGCCACAGGCAACCGTCGTCCGGATCGGGCGTGATGCCCGACAGCGGCGGCATCCGGCGCGGACAGTCAATTGCATTGCCGTTCTTGTCGGTGGCGGTATCGACTTCATTGGCGGTCAGGAACCGCGTGTTCCCATTGGCGTCGATGATCCCGTAACGGAAATCGAGCCGTTCCACGCCGCGCACCAGCGGCTGGTCCTCGCCGTTGACACGCCGCACCAGCTCGCCGGTGGTGTGGCCGTTGCCGGTCTTGACCACCCTGAGGTAATAGGTGGCGGTCTGGAAGTCGCGCGTGAAGTCGAACACCCGCGGCGCGGCGGGCCGACCCTTGCTGATGTCGGGTGGCTGCGTGTAGTTGTTGCCGGTCGGCGTCAGGGTGCCGCCCGAATCGGTGACCGAATACACATTGGCCAGGGAACAGGTGGCCAGCATCATCAGGTCGCCGTTGTGGAAGTCCGATATCGGCGGCTCACCCGTCAGTTGCTTCAACGTGATCGAGGTGACGATGCCGTTGGTCGCCGTAATGGTGGTGCCGCCGGGGGCAATGGCCCAGCCCGAATCGGGCTTGAGATAGCGGATCGTGAGCACATCCGCACCCACCACCCGGTCGCCCGGATTCTTGCCCATCTTCGGAATGGCCGAAACCTTGGTGTTCGGATCGACCGGGGTGCAGGTGCTGGTGGTGCACTCGTAGCCACGCATGTACAGGCTGGAGGGCAGCACGAAGGGCTGCGTGGGCGCGGGTATCGTCACGGTGTTGTCGTCAAAGGCCGCGGCGTTGGCGGCCACATCCTTGGAATAGATGATGGGCGAGCGCAAGCCATCGAGCATCAACCCGGAGGAGGTGGTGCTGGCATTGCCGCCGGTATTGCTGCAGTACGCGCCATTGGCGTTGCCAAGGTCGGTGCGCAGGCTGTGGATCGCGAAGCGGCCCTCTTCCTGCAAGGTCGCCATCTGCGTCTGCGCCTTGTTGCTGCTGGAAGTGGACGCGAACACCGTGATGATGCCGGCAGCGACGATCAGCGCCATCACCAGCGCGATCATCATCTCGATCAGGGACAGGCCCGCCATGCGGCGGCGTGCGACGAACGGGTGACGGACGCGGATCATGGCTGGAACACCCATTCAAAGGAGTGCGGTTGCTGATTGGTGTCACTGCCGGAACCGGCCTCGTTCCAGGTCAGCTTCATGGTGCACTTTCCTCCGTACGGCGGACGCAATCCGTAGTTGCCCGCCGGTGGCACGGTGGAAAGCGCCGACGTCGTGCAGTCGATGTTGCCCCTGGCCTGTGGAAGGAAGGTGTGGACCTGCTGGCTCCAGGCCTCGATGTCGTGGGTCGCCAGCGCCGCGGGCGTGCATCCCGACGTGCACGGGGGGACGGGCGTTCCGGGCGCCTTGATGGCCGTGATGTTGTAATCGCCGTTCCACAATCCCGCCGGATTGGCACCCATGCGCGCGGCCATGCCGTGCGCCAGGAACGTCGCCTGGGTACGCAGGTAGGCCACGTGATTGGACTGGATGGCGAAGATCAGCAGGCCGGCAAGTCCGATCATGCCGAGGCTGAACACCAGTACGGCGATCAACACTTCCAGCATCGAGAATCCTTGCTGGCGCGGATGGGCGCGGTGGAGGGTCATGGCGTGGCCGCCTTGCATGTGGGCCCCGACGAAGGAACGCTGGTGCTGTCGCTGGTCTGCTGCAACATGCCGGCCGAATACACCTGCAGGAAGCGCGGCTTGTTCCTCTCACCCTTCGGGGCGTAGATGGTGAAGCAGGCGCCGGTCGAGGGATCGGCCAGCGAGCCCTGCGGCCTGTAGGTCACCTCGGTGGCACCCGAATCCACGGTGTACTGGTCGGGGACGGCGCCATGCCTGCGAAGCACCGTGGGCGTGGCGCCCGCAGCGGTACCGGCCGGCGGTATCTCGACCCGCCACCCGTTCTGCCAGCTTCCCGACGACGCCGTCACCGCAATCTTCACCTGCCGCGACGCAGCCGCGGTGCGCGCAAACTGCAAATCACCGGCCAGGTCGTTGTTGAGGCTGGAAAGGTTGGTCGAAACGAGTACGTGCTTGAAGCTCGGCACCGCGATCATCAACAGTACCGCCGCGACCGCCAGCGTGATCATCAACTCGATCAGCGTGAACCCGGGCACACGCAGGTACGTCCGCATGCGCGACACCGACTTGCCTGTTGCCATCCGGAAATTTCCCCACACCACGAGCTGCCCCTGTCATGAGCCGAGGTTGCAGCTTCGATCATCACCCGCCCCCGCCCGCTTGCCAAGCGCCCGCCGACAAGCGGCGGATTGGGGCCGACGAGCGGCTACCCCTTTCACTCCGAAGGGGTAAATACCTCCCCCTTCGCTTGCGAAGGGGGATTGAGGGGGATGGCTTTTCGCTCCGCACGGCATCCCCCCGGCGCTGCGCGCCGTTGCCAGGCTCGCGCATCCAGCGCTCGCCAGGCAACCCGGCCCTCGGCGTCCTGCCTCGGGCGTTCAAACCGGCGCGAACTGCCACTGGCAGTTCGCAA
>CAZAXF010000088.1:0-9310 GCA_964489055.1 uncultured Rhodanobacter sp.
CGGTCGAGGAAGGCGTGGTGCCCGGCGGCGGCGTGGCGCTGGTGCGCGCGCTGGCCGCGATCAAGGACCTCAAGAGCGAGAACGAGGACCAGGAACACGGCATCGTGATCGCCCGTCGCGCCATGGAAGCCCCGCTGCGTGAAATCGTCGCCAACGCCGGCGAGGAACCGTCGGTGGTGCTGAACAAGGTCGCCGAGGGCAAGGGCAACTACGGCTACAACGCCGCCACCGGCGAGTTCGGCGACCTGGTCGAGATGGGCATCCTCGATCCGACCAAGGTCACGCGCACCGCGCTGCAGAACGCGGCGTCCATCGCCGGCCTGATGGTCACCACCGAGGCCATGATCGCCGAGGCGCCGAAGAAGGACGACGACGCAGGTGCCGCCGGCGGTGGCATGGGCGGCATGGGTGGCATGGGCGGCATGGGCGGCATGATGTAAGTGCCGGTCATCCATCGCCGCTGTGCGGCATGAAGCCCTCCCCTTCAAGGGGAGGGTTCGGGTGGGGATGGGTTTCACCGGTAACGCATTACGACCCCATCCCCATCCCGGCCTTCCCCTTGAAGGGGAAGGAGACAACCAAAAGCCCCGCGAGCAATCGCGGGGCTTTTTCATGCTGCAGCGCTATCCTTCGACGATGCTGGGGACCTTGAAAACCTGGGTGCGCGTGGTGTTCATGCCGGTGCACCTCAAGCGCACGCTGTTGATCGCGTTCGTGGTGGGAAGCTGGCTGAACCTGTTCAATCACGGGGACGTGCTGCTGCGTGGTGCGTGGAGCGCGCACCTGGCGCTGAAGCTTGCGCTGAATTACGTCACGCCGTTCGTGGTCGCGAACGTGGGGCTGCTGGCGCGCCTGCGGCGCTGAGGGTGCGCGCTGCGAAGCCGGTGCCGGATGCCGGACCGGCGCGCGCGCCACCACGACCAATGGCCCATCCCGGTTCCCGGCGGCGTGGCTACACTGCCGGGGTTGCCGTTGAAGGGGATATTCCATGCGTCCGATCCAGCTCGCCGCCGCCGCGTTGTTGGTGGCACTCGTGCTCCCGCTGCAGGCGCTGGCCGGTGCGGCACCGGCGCCGAGGACGAGCTTTTCGCAGCCGGCGATTTCCCCGGATGGCAGCCGCATCGCGTTCGTTTCCGGCGGCGCGATCTGGGAAGTGCCGGTTACGGGCGGCGCGGCGCACCTGATGGTGGCCGACAAGGGCGCCGACTCGCGCCCGCTGTTTTCGCCCGATGGCAAGCACCTCGCGTTCGTGTCCGACGCCACCGGTGGCGGCGACATCTACGTGCTCGACATCGCCAGCGGCAAGCTGGCGCGCCTGACCTACGCCGACGGCACGGACGCGCTGAGCGGCTGGTCACACGACGGCAAGTGGATCTACTTCAGCGCCTCGCGTGACAACGTGGGCGGCTTCAACGGTGTATACCGCGTGCGCGTGACCGGCGGCACGCCGATGCCGGTTTCGCTGGAAACCTATCGCAACGAGGAACAGGGCGTGCCTTCGCCGGACGACAAGACCATCGCGCTGGTCGGCGAAGGCCTGGGTGCATTCCAGTGGTGGCGGCACGGCAGCGCGCACATCGACCACGGCGCGATCTGGCTCTTGAAGAACGATGGCTCGCATGCGTACTCACGCCTGACGCCGGACGACGCGCGCGCCGACTGGCCGATGTGGGCGCCCGATGGCCGGTCGCTGTATTACATGAGTGATCGCTCCGGCGCCGAGAACATCTGGCACGTCGAGCGCAACGGCAGCGAAACGCCGCTGACGCATTTCACCGACGGGCGCCTGGTCTGGCCGACGATCTCGGCCAACGGCGACACCATCGCTTTCGAGCGCGACTTCGGCATCTGGACGCTCGATACCGCGAGCGGCAAGGCCACCCGCGTGCCGATCCGCCTGGCCGGTGCGGTGGCGGCGCCGGAAAACCGGCACAAGACGCTGCACGACAAGTTTCGCCACCTTGCGCTGTCGCCCGACGGCAAGAAGGTTGCCTTCATCGTGCACGGCCAGGTGTTCGCCGCGGATGCGAAAAAGGGTGGCGACGCGGTACGCGTCACGCGCGGCGGCGGCAGCGCCTATGCCATCGCCTGGGCGCCGGACAGCCGCCGCATCGTGTACGGCGCGTTCCGCGACGGCGGCGAACATCTCTATCTGTACGATTTTGGTTCGGACAAGGAAACCCGGCTGACAAGCGGCCCCGGCGAGGACACCTCGCCGGTGTTTTCGCCCAACGGCAAGGTGCTGGCGTTCCTGCGCGACGGGCGCAAGCTGGAGCTGATGGAGATGTCCAGCCGCCGCGTGCACACCCTCGGCGAGGGCCAGCTCGACCTGCGGCGTCCGCTGAATTCGGACGGGCCGCTGGCGTTCTCTCCCGACGGCCGCTGGATCGCGGTGCTGGAATGGGGCGCGCGCATGTTCCGCAACGCCGTGGCGATCAACGTCACCGACGGCACCACCATCCACCTGAGCGGCCTTGCCAACACCTTTTCCGACGACCTGACCTTCAGCCCCGACGGCAAGACCTTGCTGTTCGTGACCGGGCAGCGCACCGAGCAGGGCCGGATCGCAAGCGTCGACCTGGTGCCGCGCACGCCGCACTTCCACGAAGACCAGTTCCGCGACCTGTTCCGCCAGACCACCCCGGCGCCATCGCACGAAGGCCCCGGCGAAGCGTCCGGCAAGTCCGCCGCGGCCGCATCCGGGAAAAAGGGCAAGGCGTCGAAAAAACCGGTGCACGTGAAGATCGACGCCGACGGCATCCGGCGGCGCCTCTCGCTGCTGCCCACGGGCCTGTCGGCGCAGTCCATCGCGCTCAGTCCCGACGGCAAGACACTGGTGTTCACCGCGCGTGTCGCCGGGCGCACCAATCTGTACGCGTGGTCGCTCGATCCGCTGGCGAAGAAACCGCCGGTCGCGCGCCAGTTGACCTCGACCCGTGGCGACAAGGCCGACGTGCAGTTCAGTCCCGACGGCAAGACGCTGTACTACCTCGACGCCGGACGCGTGTTCCACGTGCCGGTGAAAGGTGGTTCCGCCAAGCCGGTCAAGCTTGCCGCGGCCGTCGACTTCAATTTTGCGCGCGACAAGATGACCGCTTTCGAGCAGGCCTGGACGTGGCTGCGCGACAACTTCCACGATCCGCACATGCACGGGGTGGACTGGGATGCGATGCGCAGCGCGTACGCACCATTGGTCGCCGGTGCGCCCACGCCGGCGTCCGTGAACTGGCTGATGAACCTGCTGGTGGGCGAACTGAATGCCTCGCACTCGGGTGTGCGCCCGGCCGGGCACACCAAGTCGGTGACCGGCAGGTTGGGATTGTTGTTCGATACCGCCGCCTACGAACGCCACGGGCAACTGCGCGTGGCCAGGGTGGTGCCGCTGTCGCCGGCGGCGATTGCCGGCGTCAAGGCCGGCGACACGCTGAAGACCGTCGACGGCCACGCTGTAGGCGCCGGGGTCGACCTGTACGCGCTGCTGGCAAACCGCATCGGCAAGAAGACCGCGCTGGAGTTCGGGACGAAATCCGGCACGCAAACGTTCGAGGTCAAGCCGGTCGACTCGCACACCCTGGGCGTACTGGTGTACGAGGGCTGGGTGGCGGCCAATCGCGCCTACGTCAAAAAGATCAGCGGCGGCAGGCTCGGCTACGTACACCTGCACGACATGTCCGAGGCCAGCCTGCACCGCTTCTACCGCGACCTCGACGCGTACAACATGACCCGGCAGGGCGTGGTGATCGACGTGCGCAACAACTTCGGCGGGTTCGTCAACGCCTATGCGCTGGACGTGCTGTCGCGCAGGCCGTATCTCAACATGACCTTCCGCGGTTTCGACCATGCCGAGCCCGCCCGCAGCATCCTGGGCCAGCGCGCGCTGGAGCGCCCGACGGTGTTGATCACCAATCGCGTGACGCTGTCCGACGGCGAGGATTTTGCCGAGGGTTACCGCGAACTTGGCCTGGGCAAGGTTGTCGGCGAGCCGACCGCCGGCTGGATCATCTACACCAGCAACGAAAAGCTGATCGATGGTTCCACCGTGCGGTTGCCGTTCATCACCGTCACCACCGAGGACGGCAAGCCGATGGAAATGCATCCGCGGCCGGTCGACGTGCCGGTTTCGCGCCCGCTGGGCGAGGAATACCGTGGCCGGGACAGCGATCTCGACGCCGCGGTCAGGACGCTGCTGGACAAGGCCGGGGGGTAGGGAACCGGCAGTCCGGATGGATGCCGCCGCCGGGCTGCCTATTGCCCCGATCGCGGGCCGGCCTGCGCGCGCGCCGACAGCGCGTGCGTGGCCGCGACCGACGCCGCCGACGCCGGCTGGTGCGCCATCGCCGCGGCCCTGGGCCACAGCGCATCCAGCTTGCCCTTGAGCCTCAGGTCGGCGACGCTGCGCATGCCCTTGTCCAGCCGTTTTTGTTCGGCGGTCTCGGGCGCCGGCGGCGCGTCCGGGGCGCGCGTCAGCGCTTCCAGTTGCGGGGCCACCAGCTGGGTCAGGGCAAACCATGGATCGTGGATGCCGGCCTCGTCGAGCAGCATGCCCGGCAGTTCCCAGGCCGCCACGTTCTTCTTCACGGGCCGGGCCGTGTGCAGCGTGGCGGTGTCGATCATCAGGTACGGCACCGGTTGCACCAGGAACCCCTTGCCGTTGCGAAAGCCCGCCTGCTGGAAGGCCGGCACGATGGCCGGAAGATGGTCGCCGAAGAACACGATCAGCGTGGGCCGCTGGCGCCGCGCCAGGGTGTCGGCCAGCCGTCCCAGTTGCTCATCGGCGTGGCGGATGTGGTAGATGTAGTTCTGCAGCTCGGTTTTGGCCCGCCCGGTGACCGAAGGCGGCACCGGGATCGCGTCGCGCACCTTCGTGTCGATGCCGTAGTCGCGATCGTACGGGCCGTGCGCCTCGATGCTGATGCCCAGCACGAAGCGCGGCGGGCCCGAGTCGGGCAGTTGCCGCAGCAGCTCGTCGGTGAAGGACTTGTCGGACATGTACTTGCCGTCGTGGACGGCATCGTCCGGCGGAAAGTCGCCTTCGGAAATGAACTTGTCGAAGCCCAGTTCCCTGAATGCCGTGGTGCGGTCCCAGAAGTTCGGATCGCCGCCGTGCACCGCCAGCGTCCGGTAGCCATGCTGCTTCAGCAGCCTCACGATCCCCGGCACCACCTTCTGGTGGATCTGCAGGTACGGAAACATGATGTTCGGGAAATAGCGCAGCGGCAGCCCGGTCAGCACTTCGAACTCGGTGCGGATGGTGCCGCCGCCGAAGGTCGGCGAATGCATCCAGCCCGAGGTGCCGTGGCGCGCCAGCCGGTGCAGGTTGGGCATGAAATCGACGTCAGGGGGATAGCCGTTGAGCGTGGTCGGATCGAAAAACGATTCGGACAGGATCACCACGATGTCCGGTTTTTGCCGCGCCCCAGCGGCGGGTGGCACGCTGTCGGCGGCACGGATCCGGGGCTCGTACCCGGCCATCAGGCGCAGTGCCGCGTTGACGTCGGGCTTTTCGTGCGCCGATGCGTATTGCAGGTGGAACAACAGCAGCCCGCCGACCAGGCCGTCGTGCTGGCGGGTGGCCATCGGCGACCACGGCTGCATCCCGAGCAGCTTCTGGCTGTACAGGCCGCGCCAGGCGGGTACCCCGGCGATCAGCGTGACCAGCGCCGCCAGCAGCAACACGGATCCGCCGGCGCGCCAGCGGCGCACGCGGCTGTGCCACAGCGGCGGCTCGATGCGAAACCACGCCACCAGCAGCGCGATGCACACCACCAGTCCCAGCACCAGCAGCGCCACGTGCGGCAGGTAGCCGGACAACACGTCGCCGCCGCCCCGCCCGAGCTGGCCCAGCATCCGGAAATCGGCGGGCATCAACGGCGCCGCCAGGTTCTGCACCTTCAGCGCATTGACGCCATAGAGCAGTCCCTGGATCCCGAACGCCAGCGCGAACGACCATCCCGCGCGACGCGTCCACGCCAGCAGTGCGAACGCCAGCAGCAGGCCCGGCAGCGCGTTGCACAGCATCCTGAGCGGCGTGCTCCACCACGTCATCCACGCGGGGTGGTTCCACAGCGCGCCCGGCACGATGCCCTTGCCGCCATCCAGCCAGGCCGTGCACAACACGAAAGCGACCGCCAGCAGTACCAACAACGCGGTGCGCGTGGCGACTGGCATGCGCGGGGTTTGTGTGGCGGAAGCGGAAACCATGCGGATCGGACGGGGTGGCCTGAAACGTCAAAAGCCTACCCCACGCTGGATGAACACTTCCGATGTCGTCGTGACGGGCACCGCATAATATGCCCATGCCAACCGAGCCGCCCTCGCCGGAGCGCCTGGCTGCCGAGCGCTACGCCGAACTGACCGCGTTGTGCCGTGCGGCGGGCGTGGCGATACACGATGACGCCGGTGTGGGCGAACGCGTGCGCCGGATGCTGCTGGCCAGTGACTTCGCGTTCGAGGCGTTGCGCGCCGATCCGGAGCTGCTCACCGCCGCCGGACTCGAGCGGCTGCGTGACCCGGCGACCGCGAGCGCGCGCGCCGGCGACCTGCCGCGCATGGGCGATGACATGCTCGCGGCGCTGCGACGCTTCCGCCGCGCCGAGTCGCTGCGACTGGTGTTCCGCGACGTCAACGGCCTCGACGAGGTGACCGACACCCTGACCGGTGCCACCGACCTGTACGAAGTGCTGATCGCCGCGGCACTGCGGCACGCCGAAGGCGCGCTGCGCGAACGCCACGGCATCCCGCGCGGTGCCGACGGGACGGCCCAGTCGCTGGTGGTGATCGCGCTGGGCAAGCTGGGCGGCGGCGAGCTCAATTTTTCCTCCGACGTCGACCTGGTGCTGGCCTACCGCGAAGGCGGCAGCACCGATGGCGCGCGTGCGCTGGACAACGGCGAGTTCTTCTCCCGCGTGGCGCGCGAGTTCGTGCGGCTGCTCTCGGAGACCACCGCCGATGGCATCGCCGCGCGCGTGGACCTGCGCCTGCGCCCGTTCGGCGATTCGGGCCCGGTGGTGGCGTCCTTCGGCGCGATGGAACAGTACTACCAGCGTGAGGGCCGCGACTGGGAACGCTACGCCTGGATCAAGGCGCGGCCGGTTGCCGGCGACATCGCGGCCGGGCGGAAGTTGCTGGAAACGCTGCGGCCCTTCGTGTACCGGCGCTATTTCGACTACACGGCGCTGACCCGGTTGCGCGACATGAAGGCGCTGATCGATGCCGAGGTCGCGCGCCGCGACCTTGCCGACGATCTCAAGCTGGGCGCCGGCGGCATCCGCGAAATCGAGTTCGTGGTGCAGTTGCAGCAGTTGATCCGCGGCGGGCGCGACGTGTCGCTGCGCGCGCGTGGCCTGTTGCCGGTGCTCGCGGCCTGCGCCACGCGCGGCTACATTTCGCGCCAGCACGTGCAGGCGCTGCGCGAGGCGTATCTTTTCCTGCGCCAGCTCGAAAACCGCGTGCAGATGTTCGCCGATCGCCAGACCCACCAGCTGCCCGACGATCCCCTGGCGCGCGCGCGCATGGCCCGGGCGCTGGCGTATCCGGACTGGGCCGCGTTGATGGTTGCGCTGGACCGCCACCGCGACACCGTTTCCACGATCTTCGACGAAGTGTTGCGTCCGGACGAGGACGAGCAGCACGTCGGCGCGACCTCGGCCGAAGCCGAAACCGGCGCGCGGCTGTGGCGGCACACGCGTGCGGAAACGCTGCAGCCGGCGATGCTGGAAGAGGCTGGATTCATTCCACCCGGGCCCTGCCTGGATGCGTTGCAGCACGTGCGCCGGCTGCGTGGACTCAGCGCACGTTCGCAGCGCCGCATCGAGCGCCTGATGCCGGATCTGATCGCCGACGCCGCGGCGACCTCGGCACCGGCCGACGCGCTGGTGCGACTGTGCCGCCTCGTGCAGGCCGTGGCGCGGCGATCGGCCTACCTCGCCCTGCTGCAGGAACAGCCGGCAGCGCGCGCCCGGGTGGCCAGGTTGTGCGCAGACAGCGCCTTCCTCGCCGAACGTGCCATCGCTCACCCGCTGCGCCTGGACGATGTGCTGGCGCCGCGCTTCGAGCATCTGCTGCAGGCCATCGGCAACCTGCGCGGCGAGCTTGCGCAGCAGATCGCCTCCACGCCAGCGCGTGGCGACCCCGAGGTGGTACTCGCGGCGATCGCCGAATGGCGCGGCAGCTACCGGATGCGCACGGGCCTGGCCTTCCGCGACGGCGTGCTCGATGCGGTTGCCGCCGCGCGTACCCTGGCCGAACTTGCCGACGCGGTGGTCGGCGCGGTGCTGGACCTGGCGCTGGGCGAGCTGGTGACCCGGCACGGGCGGTTGCCCGGCGAAGGCAGCGGTATCGCGGTGCTCGGCTACGGCAGCCTCGGTGGTGTGGAACTGGGATTCAATTCCGACCTGGACTTGGTTTTCGTCTACGACGCCGCACACGCGGAATCGACCAGCGACGGTGCACGTCCGTTGGACGGCGCCCGCTGGTTCGCGCGCCTGGCGCAGCGCGTGGTGCACTGGCTGTCCTCCACCACCCGCGGCGGACAGATCTACGAAGTGGACACGCGGCTGCGCCCCGACGGCGGCAAGTCGCTGCTGGTGGCGAGCCTGTCGGCGTTCATCGCTTACCAGCGCGAGCGCGCCTGGACCTGGGAACAACAGGCGCTGGTGCGCGCGCGCGCCGTGGCGGGCGACCCGGACCTTGCCACACGCTTTGCCGGCGCACGCGCCGAGGTGTTGCGCCAGGCACGCTCGAAGGACCAGGTGATCGCCGACGTACGCCGCATGCGCACCGAATGGCGTCGCCAGCGCGACCGCTCCGATGCGGCGACGCTCGACCTCAAGCAGGGTGCCGGCGCGCTGCTGGACATCCAGTTCCTGCTGCAGGGCCTGGTGCTGCTGCACGCGCACGAGGTACCCGAGCTCGCGCGGCACACCGAAACCATGGACCTGCTCGCGGTCTGTGCACGCGCCGGCGTGCTCGGCGACGCCGATGCCGATGCCTTGGGCAGCGCGCACGCGGCATTCCTGTCGCGCGCCCTGTCGGCGACGCTGGCCGGTGGCCACCGGGTGGCACCGCGCGACCTGATCCTGGACGCGCGCTGCGCCAAGGTACTGGAAGTCGCGCGCCGCGCGGGCTTTGATTTTGGCGGAACGAAAGCCTGAAGCGCTTCCCCCTTTCATTCCGAAGGGGGTGTGGTTGCCTCCCCCTTCGCCTGCGAAGGGGGATCGAGGGGATGGCTTCTGCGCTCCGCCCGGCATCCCCCCGGCGCTTCGCGCCGACCCCCTTCCTGCGGAAGGGGGTGATTTGCCTCCCCCTTCGC
>CAZAXF010000089.1:0-9300 GCA_964489055.1 uncultured Rhodanobacter sp.
TCCCGAGTCCCGAGTCCCGAGTCCCGAGTCCCGAGTCCCGAGTCCCGAGTCCCGTTCCCGCCTACGCATTGTCCAGAAACAGTTCGCGCCCGATCAGCATCCGCCGGATTTCGTTGGTCCCTGCGCCGATTTCGTAGAGCTTGGCGTCGCGCAGGATGCGTCCGGTCGGGTATTCGTTGATGTAGCCGTTGCCGCCCAGGGACTGGATGGCTTCCAGTGCCACCTGTACGGCGTTGTGCGAGGCCAGCAGCAGGCATGATGCCGGGTCGATGCGCGACTTCAGGTCCCGGTCGAACTGCTGCGCGACCATGTACGCGTAGGCGCGTGCCGATTGCAGGGCGGTGTACATGTCGGCAAGCTTGGCCTGCATGATGCCGAAGCTGCCGATCGGCGCGCCGAACTGCCTGCGTTCGCGCACGTAGGGCAAGGTGACGTCGATGGCGGCCTGCATCAGGCCCAGCGGGCCACCCGACAGCACCAGCCGTTCGGTGTCCAGGCCGCGCATCAGCACCTTGACGCCCTGGTTGACCTCGCCGACGCGGTTTTCGTCGGGAATTTCGCAGTCCTCGAACACGAGTTCGCAGGTGTTGGAGCCGCGCATGCCCAGCTTGTCGAGCTTCTGGGCGGTCGTGAACCCCGGCATGCCCTTTTCGACGATGAACGCGGTGATGCAGTGGCTGCCGGTGTCGTGGCCGGCGGTGCGCATGTACACCAGCAGCACGTTGGCCTCGGGACCGTTGGTGATCCACATCTTGTTGCCGTTGGCGATCCAGCGGTCGCCCTTTTTCTCGGCCCGGCATTTCATGGACCCGACCACGTCGGACCCGGCGCCCGGCTCGCTCATTGCCAGCGCGCCCACCCATTCGCCCGAACACAGCTTCGGGATGTATTTGCGGCGCTGCGCGTCGTTGCCGTTGTGGAAGATGTTGTTGACGCACAGGTTGGAATGCGCGCCGTAGGAAAGGCCGACCGAACCCGATGCGCGCGAGATTTCCTCCATGGCGACCACGTGCGCCAGGTAGCCCATGTCGCTGCCGCCGTATTCGCCGGGCACCGTGATGCCCAACAGGCCCAGGTCGCCCAGTTTCTTCCACAGATCGCCCGGGGAGGTGTTGTCGCGGTCGATCTGCTCGGCGCGCGGCGCAATTTCCTTGCCCGCGAAGGCGTGTACCGTTTCGCGCAGCAGGTCGATGTCTTCACCGAGGTGGAATGGCTGCATTCGATTTCCCTGTGGTGTCGTTCCGGCGAAGGTCGGAATCCATTCTGCTTGTCACCAGCGGCAAGATCAAAATGGATTCCGGGTTCCGGCCGATGAAGCTGGCCGGCCCCGGAATGACGGCTTTGCTTTTACGCCTTTCCGAGTCCCGAGTCCGAGTCCGAGTCCCGAGTCCCGAGTCCCGAGTCCCGAGTCCCGAGTCCCGAGTCCGAGTCCCGAGTCCCGAGTCCGAGTCCCGGCTCTATTGCCCCCGCATCCGGCCCAGGAAGCGCGGGCCGCCGCGGCCGATGGTCGGCAGCTTGATCTTGCCCACCGCGTTGATGCGTTCTTCGGCCATGCGATCGGCGGCCTTGTAGGTTGGAATGCCGTCGCGATCGGCGATCTGGAAGATGCGCCCGACGTTGTAGTAGATCGAGCGCATCATGCGCATCGCGCGCTCGCGGTTGTAGCCGTCGATTTCCAGCGACACGTTCATCACGCCACCGGCGTTGACCGCGTAGTCGGGCGCGTACACCACGCCGCGCTTCATCAGCTCGTCGCCGATCTGGTCGGTGGAAAGCTGGTTGTTGGCGATGCCGCAGATGATCGGGGCCTTGATGCGGTTGATGGTTTCCTCGTTGATGGTGCCGCCCAGGGCGCAGGGGCTGAACACGTCGCAATCGACGTCGTAGATTTCGTCCACGCCCACGGCCTCGCAGCCCAGTTCATCCACGCAGCGCTGCACCGCGTCCTTGTTGATGTCGGTGACGAACACGTTGGCACCCTGTTCGCGCAGCAGCTTCATGAACTCGGTGCCGACGTGGCCGGCGCCCTGGACCGCGAAGGTGTACTTGCTGACGTCCTCGTTGCCGTGCTTGTAGTTCAGCGTTGCCATCACGCCCTGCAGGGCGCCGTAGGCCGTGAACGGCGAGGGGTCGCCCGAACCGCCGTGCACCTGGTGCACGCCGGTCACGAATTCGGTTTCGCGGTAGACGTATTCCATGTCGTTGACGTCGATGCCCACGTCCTCGGCCGTGATGTAGCGGCCGTTCAGCGAGTTGATGTAGCGCCCCAGCGCCCGGAACAGCGCCTCGGACTTGTCCGTGGCCGGGTCGCCGATGATCACCGCCTTGCCGCCGCCAAGGTTCAGGCCCGCGACCGCGTTCTTGTAGGTCATGCCGCGCGAAAGCCGCAGCACGTCGTTGAGGGCCTCCTCCTCGGTCTTGTACGGCCACATGCGCAGGCCGCCAAGGGCCGGACCCAGCACGGTGTTGTGAATCGCGATGATGGCCTTCAGGCCCGCATCGCTGCTGTGGCAGAACACGACCTGCTCGTGGCCGGTGGTGGTGATCGTTTCAAAAAGCATCGCTGCTGGCTCCCGCTGCGCCGCGCACTGCGCGGAATGAAGGACGCGGCGCAGGCGGGCGCCGCGATGGGGTGCGATCGTCGGGCCGGTGCCTGCCGCGCGCTTCCGGATCGCAGCCGCGTAGTGTAGCCGGACACCGCATCGTGCGGCAGTCGATACTTGCGAAATCACCTAGGGAACGTCGCGCAAGCTGTTGCCAGTACACGATTTGTCCGGCTCATGACCCTGATTCGCCGGGCACCGCCGGCTCCCGGCCGGCAGCCAGGTGGGTACGCGGCAGCCGGGTCGCGTAGCGGGCGGCGCCGGGTCAGGTGCGCGGGGAGTCCTCGGATTCGGGGTAGGCGAGCTTCAGGTGCCCGTAGCGGACCACCAGGACCGCCAGGGCCAGGATCAGGATCGCCAGCGAAATGAAGATGTCGCGGCCGGCCTCGACCTGGTGCAGTTCGCCGGAATCCAGGATCAGGTAGCGCGCCAGCGACACCATCGCGATGTACAGCGGCATCCGCACCGGCAGCTTGTTGAGGCGCCAGTAGATGTTCACCATGCTGATCACCTCCATGAAGATGAACAGCATCAGCAGGTCGGACACGGCCACGCGCCGCAACGACACCATGGTGGCGATCTCCTGCGCCACCGCCACCAGCGTCGCGGCCAGGATCAGCAGCAGCCCCACGTCTTCGATCACCGGGATGATCTTCATCCCGGCGTCGCGAATGCTTCTTTGTCCGGCCATCGTGTCGCCCCCATCCGGCCCGGCGATCCCCCAAGCGCAAGCTAGCAGACGAGCAAGGGCGGCGCAAAACGGCGCCGGGCGGTTTTACATCGAGCAATCCGGCCGGTGGCCGCTTGCACGCGCCGCGCGGTAGACCGGTTCGAGCGCGGGGACGTTGGCCGACAGCCTGCCGATGCGGTTGCCGGGCGAGGGGTGGGTGGAAAGAAACGCGGGGACGCGCCCGCCCGCGTGGGCCTTTTCCATGTTCTGCCACAGCGTCACCGCGGCCGCGGGGTTGAAGCCGGCTTCGGCCATGTAGCGCTGCCCCAGCACGTCGGCCTCGGTTTCCTGCGTGCGCGAAAACGGCAACAGCACCAGCGTCTGGGCGCCGATGCCCAGCAGTGATTGCAGCGTGTCGGGGTCCATGCCGCGCGACACGCCGTAGGCGTTGGCCGCGGTCACGCCGAGCTGCGTGGCAAGGTTGTCCGAAACGCGCTCGGCCGGGTGGCGCGCGACCACGTGCGCCAGCTCGTGGCCCAGCACCGCCGCCAGCTGGTCCTGGTTTTTCGCCACCTTGAACATCCCGCGGTTGACGCCGATGCGGCTGCCGGGCAGGGCGAAGGCGTTGGCCGAATCATCGTCGATGATCTGCACCTCCCACGACTCGCCGGACCACGGCCTGGGAAGTATCCGGATCAGCGCGTCGGCGACGCAGGTGGCGTAGGCGCGTTCACGCGGCGCGTGCGCAAACTTGCCTTCCTGGCCCATCCGGTTGAACGCTTCAAGGCCCATCCGGCTCATCTGGGCGTGGGAAACCAGCATCAACTGGCTGCGTCCGGTCGGGCTGGTGGCGCAGGCCGAAAGCAGCAGCGTGGCGCAGGCGATGAGGATCAAACGCGGCATGTCGTGTCCCGTGGTTGCAGGCTTCCCTGCGAGCATAGGCAGGTTGGGAAATTGTGCAAGCCGCGGGGGCCGGTTCCGGCCCTGTTGCGTCGGAGCGCGCTGCGGTGCAGGATGCGGGGCTTCCCGACACAGCGGATCGCCTGATGCCATCGATCACCCCGGTCCGTTGTTGCGTGGTCGGCGGCGGCCCCGCCGGCATGATGCTGGGCCTGCTGCTGGCGCGCGCCGGTGTCCCGGTGACGGTGCTGGAAAAACACGGCGATTTCCTGCGCGACTTCCGTGGCGACACAGTGCATCCGTCCACGCTGCAGATCCTGGACGAGATCGGCCTGCGCGAGCGTTTCGACCGGCTGCCGCAGCGGAGGATCGAGCACTTGTCCGGCATCATCGGCGGGCGTGAGCAGCCGATCGTCGATTTTCGCGGCCTTGAGCCCTTCGATTACCTGGCGCTGGTGCCGCAGTGGGACCTGCTGGACATGCTGGCCGGCGCCGGGCGTGCGTTCCCCGGATTCGACCTCAGGATGCGCCACCGCGCCACCGCGCTGGTCGAGCGGGCCGGGCGCGTGGCGGGGGTCCGCGTCGAGTCGCCGGAAGGCGCATACGAGCTGCGCGCGGACCTCGTCGTCGCCTGCGACGGTCGCCGCTCGACGTTGCGCGAGGCGGCCGGCATGCAGGCGCGCGAATACGGCGCGCCCATGGATGTGTTGTGGTTTCGCATGCCGCGCAAGCCGTCCGACCCGCCGGATACCTTCGGGCTCGTCGACCGCGGCGAGATGATGGTGATGCTCAACCGGGACGAATACTGGCAGGCGGCGTTCCTGGTGCCCAAGGGCAGCGACGCCGAACTGCGCGCGCAGCCGATCGACGCCTTGCGCGATTCGGTGGTCAAGCTGGCTCCGTACCTCGCCGACCGGCGCGACGCCATCGCATCGTGGGATGAGGTCAGCACGCTGTCGGTGCAGGTGGACCGGCTGGACCGCTGGCACAAGCCGGGGCTGCTCCTGATCGGCGATGCCGCGCACGCGATGTCGCCGATCGGCGGCGTCGGCATCAATCTCGCGGTCCAGGATGCCGTCGCCGCGGCCAACGCGCTGGCGAAACCATTGCTTGCGGGCGGCGCGATCGACGAAGCCGTGCTGGCCGGCATCCAGCGGCGCCGGCAATGGCCCGTGAAGGTGGTCCAGCGGGTGCAGATCACGATCCAGAAACGCCTGATTTCGCGGGTGCTGGAACGCACCGGCAAGCCGCCGCGGGTGCCGGCCGTGCTGCGTTTTTTGCTGCGCTTTCGTGCCATCAGGCACATTCCCGCACGCCTGTTCGGCTACGGCCTGCGCCAGGAGCATGTGCGCACACGGGCTGCGCACGGCGACTGACGCGCAGCCTTTGTCGTTCCGGGAAGGGCTTGGCCCGGGTGGCTTCCACACACTGTCGCGGGGCAAAAAACGCTGGGTCCCGGATATCGCTTCGCGATTCCGGGATGACGGCAATCGTTGGGTCGTGGTCGAACGGCGCGGTTCCGAGCGGACCTCCTTCGACGTCGGTGAAAGCGGAGCGATTGGTTTCGGGCTTCCTTCGATCCTGAGGCGGGTGGCGATCGGACGCCGGTTTTCCAGCCCGCGCGCGGCAGCTTTGCGTGTCGGCATGAAAAAAGCCCGGCGCTTGCGCGCCGGGCCGGGAAGGGAACGTGGTGGGCGACGCTCAATCGTCGTCGTCGTCAGCGTTCCAGTGATGGCGGTAGCCGTGATGATCGTCGTCGTCATCATCGTGGTGGTGGTAGTAGCCGTGGTGGCGATCCCAGTGGCGATGGTGCCGCCAGTGCGGGTCGTGCGACCAGTAGGCGTGGCGGTAATACCAGCGCCCGTGGCGGTGGTGCCAGCGTGGCGGGACGTAGATGTAGCCCGGGCGCGCATGGTGCCAACGGCCACTCACCCAGATGTAGTCGTGCCCGCCCCAGCGCCAGTAGCCCGGCGCCCAGATGTAGCCGGGGCGCGGAGGCGGCACCACCACGTAGCGCGGTGGCGGCGGCGGAATGCCGACGCTGATGCCGATGCTGACCTGTGCGGCGGCGGGCCGGGGCAGGCCGGCCGCGGCGGCGCCGGCGCAGGCCAGCGCGAGGACCAGTGCAAGTCTGCCGGTTTGCATGCGATGCCCTCCATCTGCGTGCTTCGGGCTGAAGCGACGTCGCTTGCAGGATAAGCACGAAGATCGCGTATCGGCAGCTTTCACATGCCGTTCATTCAGCCGGCATCGGGGCACCGGTTCAGTGCCGGTTCGGGAAGCGGCGCCCGCGCGCTACAATCAAGTGATTCAAGGGCATGCAAGGTCCAGCCACCGTATGAGTTCTCCCGCTTCCCAGCTTCCCGCCAGCGAACCCCGCACCGACGCCACGCCGCTGCGCTTCGTCACCGCCGGCAGCCTGTTCGACGGCCACGACGCGGCCATCAACATCATGCGCCGCATCATCCAGTCGCAGGGCGCCGAGGTCATTCACCTCGGCCACAACCGCTCGGTGGAAGACGTGGTGCGCGCCGCATTGCAGGAAGACGCCGACGCGGTCGCGGTGTCGAGCTACCAGGGCGGCCACCTCGAATACTTCAAGTACATGGTCGACATGCTGAAGGAGCGCGGCGCCGAACACATCCGCGTGTTCGGCGGCGGCGGCGGCACCATCACCCCCGAGGAAATCAAGGAACTCGAGGACTACGGCGTCGAACGCCTCTACCACCCCAACGACGGGATGCACATGGGGTTGGTGCACATGATCGAGGACGTGGTTGCGCGCGCGGAGCGCGCGCGGGACCGGGGACCGGGGACCGGGGAACAACCACAGCTCGCGCAGCCGGACATCGACGACGAAATCAGCATCGGACGCGTCTTGAGTGCCATCGAGGACGGAATATTTTCGGAATCGGAGGTGAAGATGCTCCGTAAGCGGTGGGAAGGGGCGGCGCGCTCCCCGGTCCCCGGTCCCCGGTCCCCGGTCCCCGTCATCGGAATCACCGGCACCGGCGGCGCCGGCAAGTCCAGCGTGGTCGACGAACTGATGCTGCGTTTCCTGCATGCGTTTCCGGAAATGCACATCGCGGTGCTGGCGGTCGATCCCACCCGGCGCAAGGGCGGCGGCGCGCTGCTGGGCGACCGCATCCGCATGAATTCCCTGCGCTCGCATCGCGTGTTCATGCGCTCGATGGCGACCCGCCGCGCGCACGTCGCCACCAGCGCGATGCTGCACGACTGCATCGCGTTCCTGAAATCCATGCCCTTCGACCTCGTGATCGTCGAGACCGCCGGCATCGGCCAGGCCGATTCCGAGATCGTCGACCTGGTCGATTTCCCGATGTACGTGATGACGCCCGAATTCGGCGCACCGATCCAGCTCGAGAAGATCGACATGCTGGATTTCGCGCAGCTCGTGGTGCTCAACAAGTTCGACCGCCGCGGCGCCGACGACGCCCTGCGCGACGTGCGCAAGCAGTGGAAGCGCAACCACACCGCGTTCAAGATGCCCGACGACGAGGTGCCGGTGTATCCCACCATCGCCAGCCAGTTCAACGACCCCGGCGTCACCTGGATGTTCGTGAACCTGTGCCGGTTGCTGCGCGAAAAGCTGGGACCAGGGACCGGGGACCAGGGACCGGAAAAGCACGGTACCGCTGCATCGGAGTCCGGTCCCCGGTCCCCGGTCCCCGGTCCCCGTCGCTGTGATTTCAATCCCCAGGTCGACACCACCCTCAAGGAACCCCGCGCCACCGTCCTGATCCCCGGCAAACGCGTGCGCTACCTCGCCGAGATCGCCGAACAGGGCAGGAGCATCAACGCCGATGCCAGGCGCATGGCCGAGGCAGCATCCAAGGCCCAGCACTACTACGAGTCGTTGAAGGAACTCGAAGACCCAGACCTCCCCAAACCCCTCGACCTGTACGAAGCCGATGCTCTGCGAGTCCCGAGTCCCGAGTCCCGAGTCCCGGTACTTCTCCGCCAACGCTACAACGAAGCGGTGAAGGAGTTGAGCGCCGAAGCCATCCAGCTCCTGCGCGAATGGCCCGCGCGCCGCGAATCGGTGCAGGCGGAGGTCAACGAATACACCGTCCGCGGCAAGGCCATCAAGGTCCAGAACTACCGCGAAACCCTCTCGCACCAGAAGGTACCCAAGATCGCGCCGCCGACCACCAACGACTGGGGCGAGCAGCTCAAGTACCTGATGCTGGAAAACCTGCCCGGCGCCTATCCCTACACCGGCGGCGTGTATCCGTACCGCCGCACCGGCGAAGACCCGACCCGCATGTTCGCGGGCGAGGGCACGCCCGAGCGTACCAACCGCCGCTTCCATTACTTGAGTCTCGGCCAGCCCGCCGCGCGGCTGTCCACCGCGTTCGATTCGGTCACGCTGTACGGCGAAGACCCGGCGCCGCGCCCGGACATCTACGGCAAGATCGGCAACTCCGGCGTGTCCATCGCCACCCTGGTCGACATGAAGAAGCTGTATTCGGGCTTCGACCTGTGCAATCCGAAAACTTCGGTGTCGATGACCATCAACGGCCCCGCTCCGATGATCCTCGCGATGTTCATGAACACCGCGATCGACCAGCAGGTCGAGAAATACCTGAAGGAAGACGACGCGCGCTGGGCCGCGGCGGAAAAGAGGATCGCCGAACTCATGCACGGCCGCCCGCAGCCGAAGTACCACGGCGACCTGCCCGAGGGCAACGACGGCTTGGGGCTCGCGCTGCTCGGCGTCACCGGCGACCAGTTGGTGGACAGGGAAACCTACGAGAAGATCAAGGCCCACACGCTCTCGACCGTGCGCGGCACCGTGCAGGCCGACATCCTGAAGGAAGACCAGGCGCAGAACACCTGCATCTTCTCCACCGAATTCGCGCTGCGCATGATGGGCGACATCCAGCAGTACTTCGTCGACCACAAGGTGCGCAACTTCTACTCGGTGTCCATCTCCGGCTATCACATCGCCGAAGCCGGCGCCAACCCGATCAGCCAGCTCGCCTTCACGCTCTCCAACGGCTTCACCATCGTCGAGTACTACCTCGCGCGCGGCATGAAGATCGACGACTTCGCGCCCAACCTGTCGTTCTTCTTCTCCAACGGCATGGACCCGGAATACAGCGT
>CAZAXF010000090.1:0-9174 GCA_964489055.1 uncultured Rhodanobacter sp.
CCTCCCCGACCTCGGCGAAGGCCTGCCCGACGCCACCATCGTCGAATGGCTGATCAAGGAAGGCGACAGCGTCAAGCTGGATGCGCCGCTGGTGTCGATGGAGACCGCCAAGGCGGTGGTGGAGGTGCCTTCGCCGTTCACCGGCAAGCTGCTGAAGAAGCACGGCGAGGCCGGCGATGTCATCAACACCGGCGCGGCGCTGGCCGAGTTCGAGATCGATCCCAAGGGCAAGCAGCGCGCCGACAACGCCGCCGGCGGTCATCACCACGAGGCCGCGCCCGAACCGGAGCCTGCCGCCCCCGAACCGGCGCCGGAGGCGAAGGGCGGCGAGCGCGAGGACGAAGGCACCGTGGTCGGCGCCGTGTCCAGCAGCAACGAGGTTCGCAGCGAGGCGGTCGGCAGCGTCGGCGGCGTCAAGGCCGTGCCCGCGGTGCGCGCGATGGCGCGCAAGCTGAAGGTCGACCTCGCGCGCGTCAAGCCGACCGGCGCCGACGGCGTGGTGACCATGAAGGACGTCAAGGACGCCGCCGCGGCCGGTACCGCGCGGCCTGGCGTGGCACCCGCTGCGGCACCTGCGGCTGCGCATGCACCCGCCGCGGCACCGCAACGCACCGCCGTGTCGCAGTCGGGCAAGCCCATGCGCACCACGCCGCCGACGGTGCAGGCCACCGGCCAGCCGGAGCAGTTGAAGGGCGTGCGCCGCAACATGGCGCGGGTGATGGCCGATGCGCGCGACCGCGTCGTGCAGACCACCATCGTCGACGATGCCGACCTGCACCAGTGGCTGGGCAAGCAGGACATCACCGCGCGCACCGTGCGCGCGATCGTCACGGCGTGCAAGGCCGAGCCGGCACTGAACGCCTGGTTCGACGATGAAAACCTCAGCGTCACCCGGCATCCGCAGGTCGATCTCGGCATCGCCGTGGATACCCCGGACGGCCTGTTCGTGCCGGCGTTGCGCAACGCCGACATGCTGGATGCGCATGGCGTGCGCGAAGGCATCAACCGCATCCGCGCGCAGGTCCAGGACCGCTCCATTCCCGCCTCGGAGCTGACCGGCTACACCATCAGCCTGTCCAATTTCGGCATGTTCGCGGGCCGCTACGGCACCGTCGTGGTGGTGCCGCCGTGCGTGGCGATCGTCGGCGTGGGCAAGCTCAGCCAGGACGTGGTCGCGGTGATGGGCGGCATCGAGGTGCACCGGCGTCTGCCGATCAGCCTCACCTTCGATCACCGCGCCTGCACCGGCGGCGAAGCCGCGCGGTTCCTCAAGGCCATCCTCGACGACCTTGCCCTGCCGCAATAAGGGGATACGCTGCCGCGCGGTTCCCCGGCGGGGGATCCGTCGCTGTGCGACTCCTCCCGCCCTACGCGCCATGAAGTAGGGCGGGAGCAGCGAAGCGGATCCCGCCGGCGCAAGCGCATCACGCCCTGGCCGATTCACCTGCGCCGTGGCGCGGCAGGCGCTATGCTTTGCCGCGGCTGTCCGCAGGGAGGGGGGTCATGATGCGTATCGCATTGCCGGTGTGGGTTGCCGCCTGCACGTTCGCGGTCGCAGCCATGGCGCAGGCGCCGGGCGCTTCGTCGCCGGCGTCGCCGGGATCGCGGACCATTCCCTCATCCACGTCGACCACGCCGCCGTTGCGCGTGCAGTACGACCAGGTCCGGGAGTTTTTTGCGCCCGGTACGCCGCCCCCGGCGCCCGGCGCATTCGAGCAGGAATACGCGAAGGTCAAGGCGCAACTGGATCAACCGCTCCCGCCGATGCCCGACGCGCGCGAACTTGCCGAAAAGCAGATCGCGGCGCTGGAAGCCGACCAGATCAAGCAGCGTTTCATCAACTTGGCGCGCGGTGAGGCGACCACATTGTTGACCGCGGCTGTCAGGGGCCTGGCAAATGCCAATCCGGTCGTGGGGATGCTGGTCGACCGGGTGGTGTCCGGGGCCGAGGCCAGGGTCGAGGAGCGCATTGCCGCACAGCGGCAGGCGGCGGCAAACCGCAAACGCGTGGCGCAGGCGCGCACCGGCGGCACGCAAGCGGCCATGGCCGCGTTGGGGCGGCTTCCCGCCCTGCAGCGGATCTCGATCTGGGACGGCATGGTGCGGATCGACAATCCGCGCGAGCATACCGCCGTCGTCTACCAGCCGGACCGGCACCGCTACCTGGTGATCGACGACGCGCACCGGTTCTACCGGATCGTCGCCGGGGACGCGCCCACGACATCACCGGACGGCTGCGACAGCAGGATCGTTTCGTTTTCCGACCGGGGGGCGGGCAGCTTCGACGGCGTCGCGGTGCACGCCTACCAGCTTGTCACGCAAACCCGACTCGAGGACATGGACGTGGTGGCCACCCGCACCTTCGAGCTGTGGGCCACTCCCGTTGCCCCCAACGTCCTGGCGCTCGCCAGCGGCTCGGCCGAATGCCCGGCCGATTCGCCCGCGGTCGATGGACGCTACCCGGTGGATCGCCTGGCCCTGTACTCGGCCATGACCTCGCAGATGCGCGATACAGAAGATGACGACGACGATGCGATGCTGCCATCGGCGGGCATCAATTCCGTCATGATGCGCGGCCACCTGCGTACCCTGACCGCCGCCGACCACGCATTGTTCGAACCACCGCCCGGCTATCGCCGGATCCAGTGACCCGGATGCGCCCGACGGTTTCGCCGCGGGGCGGGATACGCCGGCTGCGCGGCCTTCGGCGGGATCCGTCGCTTCGCGACTCCTCCCGCCCTACGGTGTGCGTGAGGATTCGGGGGCGGGGCGGGTTTCTGGGTGCCCGGCCGTGAACCAGTGCCGCAGCAGCCCAACCAGCAGCACGATGTTGAACCCGGCATAGGTCGCCAGCGGCGTCGCGACCTGCTTCCAGATCGGGCCGGCGTGGCCGATCGTCAGTCGCCAGGCGATGGCGCAGCAAATGATCGCGATCACCACGGCGGCCACCAGCACGCCCGCGTCGAAGCGCGCCGCAATGCCGTTGTTCGCCCCGCGTCGCGCATACAGCCAGTACAGCCAGCCCAGCACCGCCAGGCACGGCGCGAGCAGCAGCAGGGCAAGAAATTGCACCATCGTCAGCCCGTCGCCTCGCGCAGGGAAGTCAGGGCCGAGCGCGCGCGCGCGAGCGCGGCGTCGCGTGCGGATGCATCGGGAAACATCGCGCTGACCGCGAGGGGTTTGCCTTCGTGCTGGAAGGTGAAGTGGGTGTCATCCACACTGGCCAACGCGGCATCGGCATCGGCCGTCACCAGGGCACGCGAGGCCTGGCCCGCGCCGCGTGGGTCCGGGAACACGCGCGAGAGCAGCAGTTCCTCGCCGTCGGCGCCGATCAGCCGAAAGCGGAAGCCCTCGTCGTCGCGGAAACTGACGATGCGCGCGCGCTTGCCGGTCTTCTTCGCGCGCGCCTTCCCGACGCGGCCCGACGCCGCCGTCGCCGCGCCCAGCCCGATGGCCCGGCGCAGGATTTCCAGCCGCGGCGCGGCGATCGCGCGGGCCTTTCGCGCGCCTTCGCGCAACGCATCCTCGATCCGGTCCGGATGGGCCATCAGGGTCTCGTAGCGTTCGCGCAGCGGCGCGAGTTCCCGCTCGATGCGCGCGCAAAGTTGCTGCTTGGCGTCGCCCCAGCCCAGCCCGTTTTCCAGCTCCGTGCGAAACGCCGCGCTTTCCTTGTCGCCCGCAAACGCGCGGAAAATCGCGAACAGACTGTTCGCGTCCGGATCCTTGGGTTCGCCCGGCTCGCGCGAGTCGGTGACGATCTTCATGACCGCCTCGCGCGTGGCCTTCGCGCCCCCGGCGAACAGCGGGATGGTGTTGTCGTAGCTTTTCGACATCTTGCGCCCGTCGAGGCCGGGCAGGGTGGCGACCGATTCCTCGACCGCGGCTTCCGGCAGCACGAACGGCGCGTTGTCGCCGCCGGCCGCGCGCCACGCCTTGCCGTACAGGTGGTTGAAGCGCTGCGCCACGTCGCGCGCCATCTCGATGTGCTGCACCTGGTCGCGCCCGACCGGGACATCGGTGGCGTTGAACATCAGGATGTCGGCGGACATCAGCACCGGGTACATGTAAAGCCCTGCCGTGATCGCGGCATCCGGGTCCTCGCCCTTCGCCGTGTTCTGGTCCACCGCGGCCTTGTACGCGTGCGCGCGGTTCAAGAGGCCCTTGGCGGTCACGCAGGTCAGCATCCAGGTCAGCTCCGGAATCTCCGGAATGTCCGACTGCCGATAGAACGTGACCCGCGCCGGATCCAGGCCACAAGCCAACCACGTCGCCGCGATTTCCAGGCGCGAGCGCGCGATGCGCGTCGGCTCGTCGCACTTGATCAGCGCGTGATAGTCGGCCATGAAATAGAACGCCTCGGCGCCCTTGCCCCGGCTCGCCGCGATCGCCGGCCGGATCGCACCCACGTAATTGCCAAGGTGCGGCGTGCCGGTGGTGGTGATGCCGGTGAGGAAACGACGGGTCATGGCTCTGGGTGACGGCGATGCAAGGCCACAAGTTTAGCCCGCATTTCGCACCACGTCGCATGGTGAGGCGTTCCGAAGGCGTGCGCCACATTCGGTATCGGCGCCGTTGCGGTTGCCCCTCGACCCGTTGTCGGTGCATGTGTCGGGAATCGGATTTGCGGGTACGTATTCGTGATGTCAGGCAGCCCCGACACCGCTCCGGAGGTGGGTGCGAACTTTGCGCATCCGGATTTCGGTGGGCGATTCGTTTCGCCGTGAACCGCCCGCTACGGATTCCACCGACACGTCGTGTGTATTATTGTGTATAATTGCCCCATGGACAGCCAGGCCATCATCCGCAGGCTGAAAAAGGAAGGCTGGCTGGAGATCCACGTGGCTGGCTCGCATCACAAGTTCAAGCACCCGGACAAGCCGGGACACGTGGTCGTACCGCACCCAAAACGCGATCTGCCGCAAGGCACCGCGCGCAACATTTTTCGACAGGCCGGCTGGCCGTGGAGGAACCGATGATCTATCCCGCCTACGTCCACAAGGACAAACACAGTGCCTGGGGCGCAACGCTGCCGGACTTCCCGGGCTGCTTCGCCGCCGCCGATACGTTGGACGAGTTGCCGGCCGCGGTACAGGAGGCCGTGGAAGTGTACTTCGAAGGAGAATCGATGGATGTACCGGCCCCCACAGCACCCGACGCGTTGCCCCGCGGCAAGGCCTACACGGGCGGCCAATGGTTGCTGGTGGACATCGACGTGGCACGGGTGAATCCGCGCGCGGTGCGGCTGAACGTGTCGCTGCCGGAAAACCTGGTGCGGCGCATCGACGACTACGCGCGCACGCACGGTGCCACACGCAGCGGATTCCTGGCCGAAGCCGCGCGGCGCGCGATGGCAGGCAACGAACGCGCTGCGTGACCACGGCAGGCCGAAGCTCGTACCAAGCACTGGATGGAGGGATTGTGTCTGCGGCTGGGTTACCGCCAGTCATCCCCAACCCGGCCGATAGTTAAGGACGTCTTCGGCCCATGGCGCGGGCGCGGCGGTTTGATCCGGGCTGGCGTGCGTTCATGCAAACGGGCAGGTTGCACCGACGTGATTCCCAAGGTGCGGCATGCTAGTTGTGGTGACGCGGGTGAGGGCACGGCGGATCATGGTTCTGGCTGGCCCGGATGCAAGACGACAAGTTCAGGTCAATCGCCCGAATCTATCGCGTGGCCATGACGGAAGTCGCGCGCCGCCAGCAGCAACGGCGCCGATGCGGTCGCGCCTCGGCCGCTGACCATGCATGCGTCCGGGCTCGGCCAAAGACAGCCGGCCGACCTGCGCATCGAATTGCCCCATAGCCGCCTGTCGACGTCCGCCGCGCAATGACTACCATCGCTGAAGCAGTCCCCTATGCGTCAGCCGAATTTCGCTGCCGCACTCAGCCGGCACGATCCCTGTGTTCGGCGGTCCCTTGTACCAGTACTTCGCCCCGCGAAATAGTTATCGTCCACGTTGACTGACAACGCACCGTAAATTCACGCATTCGTATGTCCTGCGACGTGGCCAAGTGGCGGTTGGCGTGCGGGATTTCGCCGATTGCGCATCGATGCGCAGCGCGCGATACTGGATGCGTCAGCCCGTCCTGCGGCAGAATTGGTGTTAGCCACTGTGAATAATCTAGCTTTTGAAGTTGCTATTTGTGATGTTTCGTCGGACCGGCAAGTTTCTGGCTGGTGGCCTGAAGACCGTCCGCTTCCAAAGCGTGGAGACGTAATTCAACTTCTTCATCCGGATTTTGCACCAAATGGCGCGCGAGCGACGGTGATAGAAGTTTCGGAAACGTATCTACCGGGCTCAGAAGCCCAAGATTCTAGATGGGATCGAACCTTGCCGTTCTGGATAAAAACTGCTTGGGTTTTCGTTGACCTAAAACCCATAGATTCGGAAGCGCGATCGGTGAAACCAGTTTTGTCCTTGGTGAAGGAGTTAAAGAAATAGTCCATCTATGGTGAAGAACGGTGTCGAAGAACGGTGTCAGGTTTACTAATTTCGGCGGTTGGAACGGCAAGTGAACCAGTCACCGTTCTCTCTGCACGCTTTCAATCGCATGGCTTGTCGCGGGAGTGGTCGAGGCTGCGCTATTTGCCGCGGCAGGTAAGGCGCTTGATTACCTCAACCAGATTGCGCTCAACACGGGGTGCAATGCCAGCTCCGACTCCAGCACAAGCGTATAACTGTCCGGTTACCTAAAGCGTTATGCGTCGAAGGGGGACACATGAAAATTTCAGGCATCATACTGATTGTAGTTGGAGTCATATGGGCAGTCATCGCCTTCAATATGCCGACCACAGTAACTTCGCCGTCCCAGAGCTTTGGCTCAGGCGACTACGCGATTGAAACGCCTTCGATAACGGTCAACAACATCGGACTCATGGACCGGCGGCGTAACCATCTCATGTTCGCCGGCCTCACGATCCTGGTAGGCGCCATTTTTGTTGGCTTCGGATCGGTGTCCAGGAAAGGTTCGGTCGAGGGCGATGACACGGTGGCCTGCCCGTACTGCGCCGAGCCTGTGAAGTCGGAAGCTGTGGTGTGCAAACATTGTGGCAGAGATATAGGAGCAACTCTGGCAGAGCGACGACAGCTTGCAGCCCGAGCGAAAGCTGACATGATTGAGAAGCAACGCGCTTCGTACGCTGAAGCCAACCGCGAGAAGCTGCTTGAGCTATGTACGCGCCTTCGAGCAAGTGCACTGAACTTCGATCAGTACCAGCAGCTGGCTTCCGCAGTGGGAGCGTCGTTGGACACTGGAGCATTCTTTGCCCCATACGTAATTACGCACGGAAGTGAAAAAGTAACGATCAAGAAGTTCAAAGCGCTTCGTCCTTGGTTCCTGGAGAATGTGGTCCCGAAGATTGAGATGGACGCGGAGCGTCAGAGTTGAAGCGCGAAGCCGATCGTTCCTTCCAGAAGTGATCGCTCGCAGGTGGCTGCAACGAACCGATGCCCGAAATTGCCCGGTGGTCTGATCCGGGCTGCCGTCCGATCGTGCAAACGTCGGGATTGCACCTGCGCGACGCTGTCACTTCATCGCGGAAGCGTGGACGGCATCGACCAGCACGGCGAGGTGTTCGGGATCAACCTGCGGGGTGATGCCGTGGCCGAGGTTGAAGATGTGGCCGGGGTGGGGGCCGAAGTCGTCGAGTACGCGTTGGACTTCGCGGTGGATCACTTCGAGTGAGGCCAGGAGCGTGGCCGGGTCGAGGTTGCCTTGCAGTGCGACGCGCTCGCCCACGCGGCGGCGGGCTTCGGCCAGGGTGATGGTCCAGTCGACGCCCAGCGCTGCGCAGCCGGTGTCGGCCAGGGCTTCGAGGCTGGCGTTGGCGCCCTTGGAAAAAAGGATCAGCGGAATGTCGCGTGCGTGCGTGTCGGCGCGCAGCAGTTCAGCGATCTGCGCCAGGTAGCGTTGCGAGTATTCCAGGAACATCGCCGGGGCCAGCATGCCGCCCCAGCTGTCGAACACCATCAGCGCCTGGGCGCCGGCGGCGGCCTGCGCGGCAAGATACGCCGCGACCGCGCGCGCGTTGATGTCCAGCAGTTGGCGCATCGCTTCGGGTTCATCGAGTGCGAACGCCTTGACGCGCGCGAAGTCGCGCGAGCCCTGGCCTTCGATCATGTAGCAGGCCAGCGTCCACGGGCTGCCGGCGAAGCCGATCAGCGGGACGCGGCCGGACAGTTCGCGCCGGATCAGGCGCAGTGCGTCGGTGACGTAGCGCAGGGACTGTTCCGGGTCGGGCACGCCGAGTTTCGCGATGTCGGCGGCGCTGCGCAGGGGGTGGTGGAACTTGGGGCCTTCGCCCTCGACGAAGTGCAAGCCGAGGCCCATCGCGTCGGGCACGGTAAGGATGTCGGAAAACAGGATCGCGGCGTCGAGTTCGAAGCGTTCGACCGGCTGCAGCGTGACCTCGCAGGCGAGCTCCGGTGTCTTGGCCAGTTTCAGGAAGCTGCCGGCGCGTTTGCGGGTGGCGCGGTATTCGGGCAGGTAGCGGCCGGCCTGGCGCATGATCCACACGGGGGTCTTGTCGACGGGCTGGCGGGCGAGGGCGCGCAGGAAGCGGTTGCCGCGGTGGGAATCAGCCATGTGGATACTCGGTGCCCTGGGTGATCATCACCTTGAAGCCGCGCTTGATCTGCGAATCGCGGGCCTTCTCGAAGGCCGCCAGCGCGGCATCGCGATCCAGGTACACCTCGCGCTTCAAGGTCGCGCGCCCGCCTTCGGTGCCGGTTTCGCGATACAGCGTCCAGCCACCGAGCAGGTCCTGTTCCAGCGCGATGCGGCAATAGCGCGGCGCGGCGCCGCTGCCGGGCGGGGTTTGCATGTACAGGTGCATGCGGGAATTGTACGGGAGGCGCGCCTGGGACTCTCCCTTGCTTGCGGGCGTGCGTTCGCTGGGAACGGGTGGTTTCGTCTTCGCCCGGCATCCCCCCGGCGCTTTGCGCCGTTGCCAGGCTCGCGCATCCAGCGCTCGCCAGGCAACCCGGCCCTCGGCGTCCTGCCTCGGGCGTTCGAACCGGCGCGAACTGCCACCGGCAGTTCGCAAGCGCCAGTTCTCACCCCTTCGTTCCGAAGGGGGTGATCTGCCTCCCCCTTCGCTTGCGAAGGGGGATTGAGGGAGATGGCTTTTCGCTTCGCCCGGCATCCCCCCGGCGCTGCGCGCCGACCCCCTTCG
>CAZAXF010000091.1:0-8603 GCA_964489055.1 uncultured Rhodanobacter sp.
CTCGGGGCTCGGGGCTCGGGACTCGGGACTCGGGACTCGGGACTCGGGACTCGGGTAACAGCGTAGCGTCCTCACCCCCTTCCGAAGGAAGGGGGTCGGCGCGCAGCGCCGGGGGGATGCCGCGCCGCGCAGCGGCGCGCGTTGGCCATCATTTCCGGTCGCGCAAAAGGGCGTCCGCGCCTTGCTTCCGCAGCCGCGCGGCAACGTCACGACCGACCGCGGCCGGATCGTCGCCGCGGGCATCGACGCGCACGATGCGACCGTCGCCGGCGTGGCCCACCAGGCCGTGCAGGTGCAGGTCGCCAGCGTCGTCCAGATCGCACCAGGCGCCCAGCGGCATGGTGCAGTCGCCGCCGAGTTCGGCGTTGAGCGCGCGTTCGGCGGCAACCTCGCGCCGCGTCGCGGCATCGTCCAGCACGCGCACGAATTCGCCCACGTGCGCGTCCCCGGTGCGCGCCTCCACCGCGATCGCTGCCTGGCCCGGTGCCGGCAGCCATGCGGGCGGCGCGAGGCGCGAGCGGATGCGGTCGGCCAGGCCCATGCGTTCGAGTCCGGCCACCGCAAGCACGATGGCCGCGTAGTCACCACGATCGAGCTTGGCCAGGCGCGTACCGAGGTTGCCGCGCAGGTCGGCGATCTCGAGGTCCGGTCGCGCCGCCCGCAACTGTGCGCTGCGCCGCAGCGAGGACGTGCCCACGCGCGCGCCGTGCGGCAATGCGTCCAGTGTTTCGGCGGCGCTGCCGACGAACGCATCGGCGCAATCGGCACGTTTCAGGATCGCCGCAAGTTCGAACCGCGGATCGAGCCGCGCGGGCACGTCTTTCAGCGAATGCACGGCAAGATCGGCGCGGCCTTCCGCCAGCGCGACTTCCAGTTCCTTCAGGAACAGCCCCTTGCCGCCCAGCGTCGCCAGCGAGCGGTCCAGCACCTCGTCGCCGCGCGTGGAAAGCGGCAGCAGTTCCACCGCGAGATCCGGGTGTGCTTCGCGCAGGCGGCCGGCAACGTGTTCGGCCTGCCACAGTGCGAGCGGGCTTTTGCGGGTGGCGATGCGCAACACGGGCATGGCGGACATCAGGCGCAAGGGCAACCGGTCCAGTATCGCATCGTTGGCAACCGGGTGTACCCGGCCGGGTGTCGGCCGCCATGACATGCGGGTTCCCCGCCACGCGAATCACGTTTGGCTCCCGTTCGACTTGCTGAATGGCACCGCCGGGCTGTTTCCGGAGATTAAGTTTCGCCGCGAAAGACTGGACGCCTCCCACCGACCAAAGGAGACCGACATGAAAATGCTTCCGCTCGCCGCTGCTTCCCTGCTGACGCTGCTGGCCGTCGGAGCCTGTGCGGCGCCACCCGTTTCGGGCGGTCAATCCAGCGTGGCCGAAAAGGGATCGCCCGATCTCGACTGCAAGCTGAGCTTTTCACTGACCGGCTGGTCGCTGATCTACAAGCATGCCGACGGCACCGGCGTGGTCACGTGCGAGAACGGCCAGTCGCTGCCCGTGAAGATCACGGTCAAGGGCGGCGGCCTGACCGCCGGCAAGTGGCACGTTGACGACGGCAAGGGCAAGTTCACCGACGTGCACAGGATTACCGACGTGCTCGGCCGCTACGTGCAGGGCAGCGCGCACGCGGGCGTGGTCAAGTCCGCCAATGCGCAGGTCCTCAGCAAGGGCACCGTGTCGCTGGCACTGGCCGGCCACGGCGAGGGCATCGACCTTGGCGTGGACGTGGGCGCCTTCACGATCAGCCGTCGCTGATCGGCGCCACCGCTTTGCCACGGGCTGCGGCACGGATGCCGTGGCCCGTGCCTTGTTCCATGCAACACGCGACGCCGGCCGCGGTACTCAGGCCGCGTCGCCGCGCAACGCGCGAACCTCGGTTTCCAGTTGCGCGGCGTCGGCTTGCGCGCCGTCTACCGGCTCCCCGATCACCAGGTCGATGCGGGCCCGGAAGCGCCGCGGCAGGCGCGCACGCCCCAGCCGCGAATCGCGCCGGCTCCACATGCTGCGCCACAGGCCGCGCAGCGCCATCGGGATCACCGGCACCGGACGGCGCGCCAGGATCTTCTCGACGCCCGGCCGGAAACGCGCGATCTCGCCATCCAGCGTGATCCCGCCCTCGGGAAAGATGCACACCAGCTCGCCCTCGGCGAGCGCCTGATCGATGGCATCGAACGCGCGCTCCATGAGCGCGGGATTCTCCTTCGCCCCGGCAATCGGAATCGCCTTGGCGGCGCGGAACAAGGTCCGCAACAGCGGTACCTGGAAGATCCTGTAATACATCACGAAGCGCAGCGGGCGCCGGATGCTGCCCATCAGGATCAGCGCGTCCACGAAGCTGACGTGGTTGCACACCAGCACGGCCGGGCCTTCCTCGGGCACGCGCGCAAGCCCGGTGACGCGCACGCGGTACAACGCACTGATCAGCAGCCAGCCCGTGAAGCGCACCAGGAATTCGGGCACCAGCAGGAAGATCCACAACGTCACCGCCGCGTTCAGCAGCGCGGTCACCAGGAACAGTTGCGGAATGGTCAGCCCCGTCTTCAGCAGCCCGAAGGAAAACACCGCCGCGACCACCAGGAACACCGCGTTCAGGATGTTGTTGCCGGCAATCACGCGCGACAGTTCGCCCTGCGCCGTGCGTGACTGCACCAGCGCGAACAGCGGCACGATGAAAAGGCCCGCGAACACGCCCAGCAGGGTCAGGTCCAGCGCAATCCAGCCGCTGCCCGGCTGCCGCAGGAAGGCCATCCAATCGAGCTCCGCGTACCCCGGTGCCGCGTGACGCGCGACGAACAGCAACACCCCGAACACCGTCATCCCCAGGGCGCCCAGCGGCACCAGACCGATCTCGACCTTGTGCCCGGACAGGCGTTCGCACAACAGCGAGCCGATGCCGACGCCGATCGAGAACAGCGCCAGCACCAGGATCTCCACGCTGGCGCCGCCGCCGAGGTACAACCGCGTGTAGTTGGGCAACTGCGCGGTGACCACGCCGCCGAAGAACCAGAACCAGGAAATGCCCAGAATGGAATTGAACACCGCACGCTGCTTCGCGGTCAGCTTCAGCACGCGCCAGCTTTCGGTTATGAAGTTCCAGTTGAACTTCAGGTCCGGCGCGGCGGCCCGCACGCGCGGAATCGCGAAGCTTGCGGCAAGCCCCAGCACCGCAATGCCGATCACCAGCACCGCGGCGGCCCACGCGCCGCCCTGGTCCATCGCCGCGCCGCCGGCGATCATGCCGACGAGGATCGCGATCGAGGTGCCGGTTTCGACCAGGCCGTTGCCGCCCACCAGCTCGCCCGATTTCAGCACCTGCGGCAGGATCGCGTACTTGATCGGCCCGAACACCGTCGAGTGCAGGCCCATCAGGAACAGCACCACGAACAGCAGCACCGGGCTCCTGGCGAAAAACCCCCACGCCGCCACGCACATCGCCACGATCTCGAACACCTTCACCCAGCGGATCAGCGTGTGTTTCTCGTATTTCTCGGCGAGCTGTCCGGCGCTGGCCGAGAACAGGAAGAACGGCAGGATGAACAACGCCGGCGCGAGGTTGGAGTAAAACCCGATCTGGTCGGTGGTCAGGCCGAGCTGGAAGGCGACCAGCACGATGGTGGCATTGCGGAACGCGTTGTCGTTGAACGCAGCCAGCGATTGCACCGCGAAGAACGGCGCAAAGCGGCGCTTGCCCAACAGCCGGAACTGGTTCATCTGGCCATGCCGCCACGGTCCCCCATGAAGTCCACCCTGCGCGCAAACGACCGGTCGACACGTGCGCAGAGCGCACGCTACCAGAGATCGCCTGCGTTGTAGCGTGCGCTCCGCGCACGATTTCCCCACGCGTGCATCGGCACCACATTTCGTGCGCAAGGCGCACGCTACCAGAAACCACCCGCCCTGTAGCGCGCGCTCCGCGCACGATTTCCCCACGCACGCATCAGCACCGCATTTCGTGCGCAAAGCGCACGCTACCGGAAACTGCCTGCTTTGTAGCGTGCGCTCCGCGCACGATTTCCCCACGCGCGGATCGGCACCGCATTTCGTGCGCGAAGCGCACGCTACCCGTCGAGTGCCGCGTGGTGCACACCGTGCAATTACGCACGAGCCAGCGCGCGGTGGCCGATGTCGCGGCGGAAGAACGCGCCGTCGAAATGGATGCGGTCGGTTGCGGCGTAGGCGCGCTGGCGCGCCTGCGAGAGGTCATCGCCCAGGGCGCACGCGCACAGCACGCGGCCCCCGGCGGTGACGATGCGGCCATCGGCGTCCAGTTTGGTGCCGGCGTGGAATACCTTCACGTCGGGGCCGAAATCGCCCTCCAGGCCGGAAATCACGTCGCCCTTTTTCGGGGCGGCCGGGTAACCCTGCGCGGCCATCACCACGCCCAGCGCCGGGCGCGGGTCCCACTGCGCCTCGACCTGGTCAAGCCTGCCGGCCAGCGCGGCCTCGATCAGTCCGGCGAAATCCGATGCGAGCCGCATCAGCACCGGCTGGCACTCGGGATCGCCGAAACGCACGTTGAATTCGATCACCTTCGGCGCACCACCGACGTCGATCATCAGACCGGCGTAGAGGAATCCCGTGAACGGCGTGTCCTCGGCGGCCATGCCGCGCAGTACCGGCTGGATGATTTCCTCGTGGATGCGGCGCTCCACCGCCGACGTCACCACCGGTGCCGGCGAATACGCACCCATGCCGCCGGTGTTGGGGCCGGTGTCGCCATCGCCCACGCGCTTGTGGTCCTGGCTCGATGCCATCGGCAGGTAATGCGCGCCGTCGGCCATCACGATGCAACTGGCCTCCTCGCCTTCGAGGTACTCCTCGATCACCACCCGTGCGGAGGCGTCACCGAACGCATGCGCATCCAGCATGTCGGTGAGCGCCTGCTCTGCCTCGGCCAGCGTCATCGCCACCACCACGCCCTTGCCGGCCGCGAGGCCATCGGCCTTGATGACGATCGGGGCGCCTTCGGCCCGTACGTGGTCGAGTGCCGGGGCGAGTTCGGAAAACACCGCGTGGCGCGCGGTGGGCACGCCGTGGCGCGCCAGGAAATCCTTGGTGAACGATTTGGAACCCTCCAGCCGCGCGGCCGCCGCGGTCGGGCCGAAGATCGCGAATCCGGCCGCCCGGTATGCGTTCACCACCCCGGCGACCAGCGGCGCCTCGGGGCCCACCACCGCGAACTGGATGGTCTCGTCGCGCGCCAGCTGCAGCAGCCCGTCGATGTCGGAAGCGGCCACCGCGACATTGCGCATCTTCGGCTCGCGCGCGGTCCCGGCGTTGCCCGGCGCAACCAGCACCTCGCTGACCCGCGGCGACTGGGCAAGCTTCCACGCCATCGCATGTTCGCGGCCGCCGGAGCCGATGACGAGGAGCTTCATTTGGCGGGACTCGGGACTCGGGACTCGGGACTCGAGGCTCGGAACTCGGGACTCGGTTTCATGTGAATTCACGGGTACGCACGGGTAAAGGTCACATTATGAATACAATCACGACATCGATCCACGCCGGATCGACGAGCGGGATCGTCATATCCAGATGCACGAGCCGCGAAGGCTTGCCTTCGCGACGACTCAGTCGCTCTTTCCCGAGTCCCGAGTCCCGAGTCCCGAGTCCCGGTTCAACATCGCCACCAACCCCGCCCGCGGCAGCTTGCCGGTTTCGCTGCGCGGCAGGGCATCGACCAGGCGCAGCGGGCGCGGCAGGAACACGGGGTCGATGCAGCGGCGCAGGGCGTCGAGGATGTCACCGGCATCAAGTCCGGGCGCCACGGCCAGCGCGGCGATGCGGCGCACGCCCATCGCGTCGGTTTCATCAAGCTGGAACACCACGCCGTCGCGCACGCCGGGCACCGAGAGCAGTTTGTGCGTGAGGTCGCCGAGTGAGGCGCGCTTGCCGGCGATTTCCAGCAGGTCGGTGTTGCGGCCGCGCAACCGGAAGCGGCCGTCGCCGTCCAGCTCGATCACGTCGGCCAGCACGGCCGGCTGCAGCAGTTGCGGCGCCTCGACGCGGGTGCCGTCCGGCTGCGGGTGCAGCGACACGCCGGGATACGGCGTCCACGCTGCATCGCGCGCGCTGCGCCGGTGCGCGATCACGCAGGTCTCGGTGGAACCGAACACTTCCTGCACCGGCGCGGCGAAACGATCCTCGGCCGCGCGCGCCAGCTCCGGCGCCAGGGGCGCGGTCGCTGAAACGATCGCCGCCAGTTCCGGCAGCGGCTGCGCGGCCTCGACCAGCGCGCGCAGGTGCACGGGCGTGGTGACCAGAACCCGCGGCACCGGCAACTGCGCCAGCGCTGCGGCGATGTCCACGGCAAACAGCGGCCGACCCGCGTGCACGCTCACGCCGGCCAGGAGCGGCAGCAGCACCGAAAATTCCAGGCCATACATGTGCTGTGGCGGCACCGTGGCCACGACGTGGTAGTCGCCGCCGGTGTGCCTGCGAAGCACCGCATCGTTGTGCGCGCTGGAAATGGCCAGCTTGTCCCAGCGCTTGGCGTTGGCGCGCGGCGCCCCGGTGGACCCGGAGGTGTAGCCGATCGCGGCCATCGCATCGACCGCCACCCGCGGCGTGGCGCCATCGGCCCCGGCGCCCGCGCCCGGCGTGAACCACACATGGCCCGGCGGCGCGGGATCCAGGCGCAGATCGCCCACGCTGTAGCTTCCCGGATGCGCGGCCAGCACCGCGTCGATCGCGTGCGGCACCCGCGAGGGCGGCAGCAGGTTGATCTGGTCGCGCACCAGCAACGCCGCGAAGGCGACCAGGAACGCGTAGCGGTCCTCGCAGAGGTTGATTGCCGCCGGCGCCACGGGCAGGCGCCGTGCCAGCGCGGCCACGTCGGCCAGGAACGCGTCCACGGGCACGCCACGCCCGTCGCGCCAGGCAACGATGCGTTGCGCGGAAGACGCGGCCAGAAGCGGTCGCCGGGGGGCGGCCGCCCGGGGTTGTGGCGTTGGCAGGATGCTGGACACGGGAATCCCCAAATTCCTCAGGCGCGAATGATAGCGCCGGTCACGGCATCGGTGATCGGCGTGGGGTGATCCAGCCCGCCCAGCGGCGCATCCAGCACGCCGTCCAGGCCATCGCCGAACACGCTTTCGATTTCCGCGGCGCTCATCGCCGGCGACTCGCCGTGGCGATTGGCACTGGTCGAGACGATCGGTCCGCCGAACGCACGACACAACGCGGCCGCCGGCGCGTGCGCGGTCACCCGCAGCGCGATGCCCGCATGCCCGCCGGCGATCCATTCCGGGACCCGCGCCGAGCGCGGGAAGATGAAGGTGTGCGCGCCGGGCCAGGCCGCGTTGGCGCGCTCCAGCGCGGCGCCCGGGGTCTTGCCGATCCACGGTTGGACCTGGGCGAAGTCGGCGGCGATCAGCAGCACGCCCTGCTCGGCCGGCCGGCGCTTGAGCGCGAAGATGCGTTCGAACGCGGCGTGATTGTCGGGATCGCAACCAAGGCCGTACACGCCTTCGGTGGGATGGGCGAGCACGCCGCCGTCGCGCAGCAGCGCCGCGGCGGCATCGATTTCACCCGGCCCGAATACGCGCATGCTTCAAGCGTCGAACGGCGGCGTTTGCGTCTGTGGCGACGGGGACGGCTTGCCGGGCGCGGTCTTCCCGGCGGGCGCCTTGCGGGCCGCGGTCTTTTTCGCGCCCGCCTTCTTTGTCGCCGCCTTTTTCGCACCGGCCTTCTTTTTCGCGGTCTTCTTCGCGGCAGCCTTGCTGGCGGTCTTCCTGGCCGGCGCCTTTTTTGCGGCACCCTTCTTCGCCGCGCCGCGCCGCCGGCGCACCGGTGCAGCCTCGATCAGCGCCTTGCACTCCTCGTGCGTCAGCGACCTGGGTTCGCGGTCCTTGGGGATCTTCGCGTTCTTCTCGCCATTGCTGACGTACGGTCCGTAGCGCCCGTTCAGCACCTGGATGCCGTCGCCGAAATCGTGGATCACGCGGTTGGCGATCAGCTGCTCCTTCTCGTGAATCAGCTCGCGCGCGCGTTCCAGGGTGATGGTGTAGGCGCTTTCGTCGCCCTTGATGGAGGCGTACAGCCGGCCCTTCTTCACGAACGGCCCGAAGCGGCCGATGCCGGCGCTGATCGTTTCGCCGTCGGCGTCGGTGCCCAGCTCGCGCGGCAGCTTGAACAGTTCCAGCGCCTCTTCCAGCGTGATCGTGTGCATGCTCTGGCCGGGCAGGAGCGACGCGAACTTCAGCTTCTCGTCGCTGTCCTTGTCGCCCAGCGCCGCGTACGGGCCGTAGCGGCCCAGGCGCACCGACACCGGCTTGCCGGTCTTCGGATCCTCGCCCAGAAGGCGTGCGCCGGTGGCCTCGCTGCGGTCGACCGTTTCCATCTTGTCGTCCACCAGCGCCTTGAACGGTTTCCAGAATTGCGCCATCAGCGGGCGCCACTCCGCCTCACCGCGGCTTACCGCGTCCAGCTCGTCCTCCATCCGGGCGGTGAACTCGTAGTCGACGTATTGCGTGAAATGCGCGGTGAGGAACTTGGCCACCGCGCGGCCGACGTCGGTGGGCTTGACGCGGCGCGAGTCGAGGATCACGTAGTCGCGCGCCAGGAGCGTCTGGATGATGCTGGCGTAGGTCGAGGGCCGGC
>CAZAXF010000092.1:0-8545 GCA_964489055.1 uncultured Rhodanobacter sp.
GCCGAGGGCCGGGTTGCCTGGCGAGCGCTGGATGCGCGAGCCTGGCAACGGCGCGTAGCGCCGGGGGGGTGCCGTGCGGAGCGAAAAGCCATCCCCCTCATTCCCCTTTCGCAAGCGAAGGGGGAGGCAAACCCAGCACCGCCGCCACGGCCTCGCGCGCGTCGGCGACGCCGGTCGCGGCAGGTGCGGAGAATGCGATCGTCCGCGCGCGCCAACCTTCGCTTTCGATTTCCCTGTCCACTTCGCGCAGGCGCGCCAGTCCCGATCCGCGCGAGAGCTTGTCGGCCTTGCTGAGCAGCAGCACGCACGGCAGCCCGATCGCGCCGCAATAGGCGAGCATCTGGCGGTCGAAATCGGCAAGCGCGTGGCGAATGTCGGCAATCAGCACCAGGCCGCGCAGTGACTGGCGGGTCTTGAGATACCGGTCGATTTCGCGCCGCCAGTGTTCGCGCAGGGCTGCCGGCACCCTGGCGTAGCCATAGCCGGGCAGGTCGACCAGCCGGCGTCCGTCGGGCAGGGCGAACACCACCAGTTGCTGGGTGCGGCCCGGCGTCTTGCTGGTGCGCGCCAGCGCGCCCTGCCCCACCAGCGCATTCAGCGCGCTGGACTTGCCCGCGTTGGAGCGTCCGGCGAACGCGACTTCGGCGCCGGCGTCGGCCGGCAACTGCCGCAGGTGGTGCGCGGCCAGCACGAATCGCGCGCCGCGCAAGGGATTGTCACGTGAGTGCATGTTTGACCCTTCATCCCCGTGCGGCGATAATTCCGCGATTCGCGCCGGTGCCGGGGCACCTGCGCCCATTCCTTCGGGAAAGAGAGGATTCTATGGGTTTTCGGGGATCGCTTGCCTGCCTTGTCCTGCTTGCCGTCGCGACGCCCGCGGTGGTCCTGGCCGCGCCGCCGGCCGCGGATGCCGCCGCGCCCGCGGCAAGCGCCGCCGCACCGGCGGCCACGCCGGCCGATGCCACCAAGGCTGCCGAAGCCGCGTTCCACAAGCTGCGTACCACCGAGACCAAGCCCGGCGACGCCAAGGCCGGCAAGACCAAGGCCGCGGCCTGCGGCGCCTGCCACGGCATGGACGGCAATTCCACCGTCGCCGAGTACCCGAAGCTGGCCGGCCAGAACGCGCAGTACATCGTCACGCAGTTGATGCGCTTCAAGACGGGGCTGCGCCAGAACGCCATCATGCAGGGCATGGCTGCACCGCTGTCGGTGCAGGACATGGAGGACATCGCGGCCTATTTCGCCGCCCAGAAGCGCAGCCCCGGCGTGGCCGACCCCGAGCTCGCCAAGGCCGGCGCCAAGCTGTACCACGAGGGCGACGCCAGCCGCAAGATCCCGGCCTGCATGGCCTGCCACGGCCCGGACGGCGCCGGCAACCCCGGCTGGCGGGTACCCGACATCGCCGGACAGCATGCCGAGTACGTGCAGTCGCAGCTGAAGGCGTGGCACGACGGTGCCAGCTGGGGCACCGACACCCACTCGAAAATCATGCCGGCCATCGCCGAGCGGCTGACCGAGCAGGACATCGCCGCCGTGTCCAGCTACGTCCAGGGCCTGCACGCCGCGCCGCCGCCGAAGAAGATCACCCACACCGGCGGCATCGACTGAGCAGCCGGGCACCCGGCGGAACCCGGCGCGTCCGCACGCTGTCGATTCAGGCAAGGTGTTGCACACTTGCCCGCTGCAGCCGTTGCCAACGTCAGGAACCCGATCATGATTCGACGCATCGCCCTTTTCTTGTCGCTGCTTGCCGTGGCAGGCCTGGCCTGCGCGCAGACCCCGCCGCAGCAATGGGTCGAAGGCAAGCAGTATTTCGCGATCCCCAATCCGCAGCCGACCCACCACCCGGACAAGATCGTGGTGACCGAGGTGTTTTCCTTCGGTTGCCCGGCATGCAATGCCTTCGAGCCGTACGTGGACAAGCTGCGCGCCAGGCTGCCGAAGAATGTGCTGTTCGAATACGTGCCCGCATCCTGGCACCCGAACGAGGACTGGCCGGTCTTCCAGCGCGCCTACTTCACGGCCAAGGTGCTCGGCATCGACCGGAAGTCGCATGACGCGATGTTCCACGCGATCTGGGATCCCAACGGCCCGCTGCGCACCTACGACCAGAAGACCCAGCGACCCAAGCCGGCCGCGCAGCTTCCCACCATCGAGGACGTCGCGAAGTTCTACGCCCAGTACGGCGCGCAGCCCAGCGACTTCGTCGCCACCGCCAACTCGTTCGCGGTGAACATGGACATGAAGCGCGCCGACAAGCAGATCATCGCCTGGGGCGTCACCTCGACGCCCACCATCATCGTGGACGGCAAGTGGCGCGTGGACTCGGCCAGCGCCAAGGGCTTCCAGAACATGATGGACCTGACGCTGTACCTGGTCGAGAAGGAAGCGGCCGCCAGGAAGGCCAACTGACATGCGCCGTGCATCCGGCCTGCTCCGTCTCGTGCTGCTGGCGTTCGGCCTGCTGCTGGCCGGCGCCTGCTCGGCGCAGAACGAAAGCCCGGCCGCGGCCGGAAACGCCGGCGGCGGCGCGGCGGGCGCCGGCCCGACGGCGGCATCGGTGGCGTCCATGCACTTCACCGAAGGGCAGCAATACGTGCGGCTGCAGCCGCCCGCCGACCAGCCCGCGCCGACCGGTCCGGTGGTGATCGTCGAGGCGTTTTCCTACGCCTGCCCGCACTGCGCGGAATTTGCCCCGTACATGGACCAGTTGAAGGCCGCGCTGCCAAGAGGCGTCGAGGTACGTTCGATGCCGGTGGTGTTCAATGCCGAGTGGATGGCGGCCGCGCAGGCCTACTACGCGGCGCGTGAGCTGGGCGTGCTGGCCAAGACGCACGACGCGGTTTTCAAGGCCCGGCGCGAGCACTATCCGCTCAATTCGCTGCAGGACTACGCAAGTTTCTACGCGCGGCACGGCGTGGATCCGGAGAAGTTCCTGGCCGCGGCCACCAGCGATGCCACCATGCGCCAGATGCGCGCGGACCAGCACACCGAGATCGGCTGGGGCATCGACAGCACGCCGACCCTGGTGGTCGGCCGGCTCGCCAGCGACCGCAAGGACGCGCCCTTCATCGCGCTGATGCGAAGCGCCGATTTCGGCGACTACGAGACCCTGCAGAAGCTCGGGCTGTGGATGGTCGACCAGGTCCGCGCGCACTGACGCACCCGGCCGCCCGGACTGGCAAAGTGAGACGCCCGCCCCAATAAACACTACCGGCGGCCGCCGCGGCGACGCCGTGTACACCGCCGTTGTCCACTTGGTGTTAGGCTTGCTACCGTGATGAATGCGCAACCTGCCATCACGCGCCCGGGCAATACCCTGCGCGTGCTCAGCTGCAACATCCTTGCCGGCGCCCGGGTGAAGCGCTACCACGAGTACGTCACCCGCAGCTGGGGCGCCGTGCTGCCCGGCAAGTACAAGCTCGGCAACCTCGACAAGCTGGCCAATTCGATCGCCGACTTCGACGTGGTCGGCCTGCAGGAAGCCGATGCCGGCAGCATCCGTTCCGGATTCCTCAACCAGACCCGTTACCTGGCCGAGGTTTCGGGCCTGCCGTACTGGAGCCACCAGCCCAACCGCAGGCTTTCCAACGTCTCGCACACCGCCAACGGCCTGATCAGCCGGGTGGCGCCGGACGAAGTGCTCGACTATCCGCTGCCGGGCCGGCTGGGCGGCCGCGGCGTGCTGCTGGCACAGTACGGCGACGGCGAGGACGCGCTGACCGTGGCGGTGGCACACCTGTCGCTGGGCATCCAGTCGCGCGTACGCCAGATCGATTTCATCGCCGACCTGCTGCGCGACCGCGCCAACGTGGTGTTGATGGGCGACTTCAACTGCCCACCCGACAGTCCCGAATTGCGCACGCTGTTCGAGCGCACGGAGCTGGTCCGGCCCGGCACACCCAAACCGACCTTCCCGAGCTGGCACCCCAACCGCGCCATCGACCACATCCTGGTCAGCGCGCAGATCGACGTGGAGCGCATGTGGACCCTGCCGCCGGCGTTTTCCGACCACCTGCCGCTGGCGGCCGAGATCCACGTGCCGGCCACCGCCTGGCGCGCCGCAGCCTGAGCCCGCACGGGTCAAATCCCGCCCGGCAGCGCCGTTTGCTGCGACGTTCACATGGCGGGACATTAGAATTGCACGCATGAAAGCGCTGATTTCGATCCGCGGCGGCATGCGTGCGCGCCGCACGGCATGGATCGCCGTGTTGCTGGCCGGCGCGGCCCTCCCGGGCCTTGCACAAACGCCGGCCACGTCGCCCTCGCTCACGCAGCAGCGCGCGGAATTCCGCGCCGCCTACGCGGCCGCGCGAAGCGGCAAGGACTGGCGTCCACTGGCCAGGGACCTCAAGTCCTACCCGCTGTATCCGTACCTGGAAGCCGCGGCGCTGCAGCACGACATCGCCAGGGTGCCGGCCGCGCGCGTCGATGCCTACATCGCACGCTACGCCGGCCTGATCCCTGCCGACCGGTTGCGCAATGCCAAGTTGCACGCAGCGGCAAAGCAGCGGGACTGGAAAACGTTCCGGCACTTCTACCGGCCCGGCCTCGGCACCACGCTTGCCTGCTACGACCTGCAGGCGCGGCTGGCCGGGGGCCAGCGGTTGTCCTTCGCGCAGGACCTGGCGCCGCTGTGGCAAAAGGTCCGCCTGCCGTCGGCCTGCACGCCGGTACTGGACGCGGCCCACGCGCAGGGCCTGCTCACGCGCAAGCGGGTGTGGGCGCGAATTGAACGCGCGGCCGATGCCCGCAATGCAGCGGTCATCGAACAGGCTGCCAAATGGCTCGGCGGCGATGATGCCCACGCCGCCAGGCGCATCGCCGAGGCCCTGCGTTCGCCGACGCGGCTGCTGAAGCAGGCGGACGGGTTCGCCGACACGCCGCACAACCGCGAGGCCGTGATGCGCGCCCTGCTCCGGCTGGCGCCACGCGACAGCCAGCAGGCCATCGCCGACTGGCAAGACCTGTCCCATCGATTCGCCTTCGACACCGCGCAACGCAACCGCGTGCTCGCGGCGCTGGCCCTGTACAACGCGGTCGACGGCGGCCCGGACGCGGTGGCACGCCTGGCCACGCTGCCGGCCGCGGCCCAGACCGATGCCACCCGCGAGTGGCGCGTGCGCGCGGCGGTCGCCGCGGGCGACTGGAAGGCCGCGCAGGCGGCCATCGACGCGCTGACGCCCGCCCAGATGCAGCACGACGAATGGCGCTACTGGAAAGCACGGATCGAACAGAAGCTGGGCGAATCGGAGCGCGCGCTCGCCGGCTACTCGCAACTGGCCACCCTGGCGACCTTCTACGGCTACCTCGCCGCCGACCGCGCCAACCTGCCCTATTCGATCTGTCCGGCAACCGTGCCGCCCGACGCCGCGCTGGACCGGCAGATCGAGCAAATGCCGGGCTTCGCCCGCGCCTTCGAGTTCTTCGCCCTGCACATGCTGCCGCAGGCGCGCCGCGAGTGGACGCGCGCCTTCGCCGGCCTGACCCCCGTCCAGAAACGCCAGGCCGCGGCGCTGGCCTCGCGCCGAGGCTGGTACGACCGCGCGGTGTTCGCGTTCGGCAAGTCGGGTGACCTGCACTACTACGCGCTGCGCTTTCCGCTGGCAGACAAGCAGCGCGTCGTGAAGGCCGCCCGCAACGCGGGCATCGATCCGGCGTGGGCGTTCGCGATCATCCGCGCCGAAACCGCGTGGCAGACCGACGCCCGCTCGGGCGCCAACGCCCGCGGACTGATGCAACTGCTGCCGACCACCGCAAGGCACGTCGCGCGCCGCAGCGGCCTGCCCTATCACGGCGCCGCCAGCCTCAGCGATCCGGCGATCAACATCCCGCTGGGCACGCGCTACCTGGCGGACCTGGCGGGCAGCTTCGATGGCAGCCCCTGGCTGGCTTCGGCGGCGTACAACGCCGGTCCCGGCAATGCGCGCCGCTGGGTGGCCGCGCGCGGTACGCTGGCCCCGGAGGTATTCATCTTCACCATTCCGTTCAGTGAAACGCGCGCCTACGTGACCCGGGTGCTGTCGTTCACGACCCTCTACGATTGGCGTCTGGACGGCAAGCCCGAACCGGTGTCCTCGCGCATGCCGGCGATCGGAACGCCGTATGATCCGCCTGTCCACGCGCCGCGCAAGCAGGTGGTCTGCCGCAAGCCGGCGCCCGCGGTGCCGGCTTCCGCGGCCACCGCCCCGGCGGCCCCTGCAGGGAGTAATCGACCATGAGTACCCGACGTTACCTCGTCCTCGGCGGCACCGGCTTCATCGGCAGCCACCTGCTGGCGGCACTGGCCAACACCGGTTGCCGGGTCACCGTGCTCAGCCGCAACCGCGAACAGCGCCGTGCCATCAACGTGCTGCCGAACGTGCTCACCATCAGCGCCGACGTGTACGACCGCGCGGCGCTGGAAAAATACGTGTCGGGACACGATGCGGTGATCAACCTGGTCGGCATCCTCAACGAAACCGGCGGCGCCACCTTCACCCGCGCCCACGTCGACCTCACGGCGAGCGTGATCGCCGCATGCCGCCACACGGGGGTCCGCCGGTTGCACCAGATGAGTTCGCTGAACGCCGGCGAGCGCATCTCGAAGTATCTGAAGACCCGCGGCGAAGCCGAGGCACAGGTGCGAAACTCCGGCCTGGACTGGACCATCTACCGGCCCAGCATCGTGTTCGGACAGGGCGACGGCCTGGTGTTCCGGTTCCTCAAGCTGCTGAAGGTGGCCCCGGTGCTGCCGCTGGCGCGGCCGCACGCGAAGATCGCGCCGGTGTGGGTGGGCGATGTCGTCGCCGCCTTCACGCACTGCCTCGCCGATCGCGCCAGCATCGGCAAGGTGTACGAACTGTACGGTCCGGACGTGCTGGAACTCATTGAAATCGTGCGCGCGATCCGCGACGCGGCCGGCCTCAAGCGCATCGTGCTGCCGCTGCCGGATGCGCTCGGCAGGTTGCAGGCGATGGCCGGTGAAATGATTCCGGGCAAGCCGTTCTCGCGCGACAACTTCGCCTCGCTGGCGCTCGATTCGGTCGGCGACCAGGAAGGCCTGGCCAGGCTCGGCATCACCCCGCGCCGCTTCCACGCGATGCTGCCCGAGGTGCTGGGCCACTACGCGCGCGCACGACAGCTCGAAATGGCGCGCGCCACCCAGGGCCGCTGAGGCATGCCGGCCGGCCACCGCGCGTACCTGGTCGGCGGCGCGGTGCGCGACGAACTGCTGGGCCGCGCACCCGGCGACCGCGATTTCGTGGTGGTCGGCGCCACGCCGGAGGCCATGCTGGCCCGCGGCTTCAAACCGGTCGGCAAGGACTTCCCCGTGTTCCTGCACCCGGACACCGGCGAGGAGTACGCGCTGGCGCGCACCGAACGCAAGACCGGGCCGGGCTACCACGGCTTCAGCTTCCACGCCGCACCCGACGTGACGCTGGAGCAGGACCTCGCGCGCCGCGACCTGACCATCAACGCGATGGCACGCGACGAAGCCGGTACGCTGATCGACCCGTTCGGCGGCGAAGCCGACATCCGAACGCGGCTGCTGCGGCACGTTTCACCGGCATTTGCCGAGGACCCGGTGCGAATCCTGCGCGTGGCGCGCTTTCTCGCGCGCTACGCGCCGCTGGGATTTTGCATCGCCGATGAAACCATGGCGCTGATGCGCCGGATGGTCGACGCCGGCGAAGCCGCGCACCTGGTGCCCGAGCGGGTCTGGGCCGAGACCCGCAAGGCGCTGGCCGAGCCGCAACCATCGGCATTCGTGCGTGCCTTGCGCGAATGCGGTGCGCTGGCGGTGGTGTTTCCCGAGGTGGATGCCCTCTATGGCGTGCCCCAAAGCGAGCAGCACCATCCGGAAATCGACTGTGGCCGGCACCTGGAGCTGGTGATGGACCAGTGCGCGCAACTGGCGCCGGGCGATGACCTTGCCGCCTACTGCGCCTTCACCCACGACCTTGGCAAGGCGCTGACCCCGACCGCGGAGCTGCCCCGCCACATCGCGCACGAACACCGCGGCCTGGCCCCGGTGGCGGCACTGTCCGAACGCCTGCGGGTACCGGCCGAACACGCCGCGCTGGCCACGCTGACCTGCCGCCACCACCTGGAAGCGCACCGCGCGCTTCAGATGAAACCGGCCAAGGTGCTGGCCCTGCTGGAAGCCTTCGACGTGTTCCGCCGTCCCGAGCGACTCGATCCGTTCCTGATCGCCTGCACCGCCGACAAGCGCGGCCGGCTCGGCCACGCCGACGACGCCTACCCGCAGGCGGATTTCCTGCGCGCCGCCCGCGATGCCGCCCGCGCCGTCACCGCGCAACCCTTCATCGAACAGGGCCTTGCGGGAACCGCCATCGGCGAAGCCATGCGCCTCGCCCGGATCTCGGCAATCGCGGCCTTGCCGCGCCAGACACCAAATACCGTGTAGGGCGGACACCGTCCGCCGAACAGATCTCCGTGGCAACCACGACGGCGGGTTGTCATTCGCCCTGCACGGCTCGCAAAAAAGCACCTGATTAGGGCTGTTTCTCAGCCAGTTGATGTTGGCATGATACTCACCAAG
>CAZAXF010000093.1:0-8425 GCA_964489055.1 uncultured Rhodanobacter sp.
CTTCGGAACGAAGGGGGTCGGCGCGAAGCGCCGGGGGGATGCCGGGCGAAGCGAAGAGCCATCCCCCTCATTCCCCCTTCGCAAGCGAAGGGGGAGGCAAAGCGCCGCGAAAACGTAGCGTGCGCTCCGCGCACGAGTGACCACACCACCTCGACCGGTCGGTCCTTGCTTCCTCACTCCTCAACCCTCACCCCTCACCCCTCACCCCGATCCCCGTCCCCGCCCCGGTTCCCGCATTTTGGTAACGTAGCCAGATGTCGTCGTCCCGGAACCTTTCGATGGTCGAGAAGGAAATCGTGGTCAGCAACAAGCTTGGCCTGCACGCACGCGCGTCGGCCAAGCTCGTGCAACTGGTGCAGGACTTCAAGTCCTCGATCTGGTTGATCAGCGAGGGACAGGAGGTGAACGCCAAGAGCATCATGGGCGTGATGATGCTGGCGGCCAGCATGGGCACGCCGCTGACGTTGCGCGCGGAAGGTCCCGACGAGGCGCAGGCACTTGCTGCCGTCGTCGACCTGTTCGAACGCAAGTTCGACGAGGGCGCATGAGGCGGGCCTTCCAGGGCAGCGTCGCGGCGCCGGGCATGGCGCTGGGACGCGTGCGCCTGGAACAGCCCGCGCGCTTCAGCATCGACACCAGCCCGCTGCCCGATTCCGAGGTCGACGCCGAGGTCGCGCGGCTGGAACGTGCCTTCGAGGTCGCGCGCAAGGACATGGCCGAGTTGCGCCAGAAACTGCATGGCGCGTTGGCGCGCGAGGTGGGCGAGTTCATCGACGCACACGCGCAACTGCTCGACGACCCCGAACTGATCGAGGGCCTGCGCGCGATGATCCGCAAGGGCCACTACCGCGCCGCGGCGGCGCTGAAGGCGCAGCGCGACCGGCTGGTCGCGGTGTTCGACGCAATGGACGATCCCTACCTTCGCAGCCGCGGCGAAGACGTGGACCACGTCATCGCGCGCGTGCAGAGCGCGCTGGCGCGCCAGGCCAGCAGCGAGGAAAAGAAGCTCGCCACGCGCGTCGGCGAAATCCTGGTCACCGACAGCGTCGCGCCGGGCGAGCTTGCGCACCTGTCCGGCCACGGCATCCTCGCGGTGGTCGCCGGCGCCGGCAGCCCGTATTCGCACAGCGCGATCCTGGCGCGCAGCCTGCACCTGCCCATGCTGGTGAACGCCGAGGGCGTGATGGAAGACCTGCGCGACGGCGACCTTGCGCTGGTCGACGGGGTGCGCGGCGAAGTGGTGGTGCATCCGGCGGCGCAGGACCTGGCGCAGTTTCGCACCTGGCAGCGCGAGGCGCTGCGCGAGGGCCGGCGCCTGGCGCAACTGGCGGGCGCGGAAACCCGGACCCGCGACGGCCACCGCCTGTACCTGTACGCCAACGCCGAGCGCACCAAGGACATCGAGCGCGCACGCAGCCTCGGCGTCACGGGCATCGGCCTGTACCGCACCGAATTCCTGTTCCTCGCCAGCGACGGCCTGCCCGGCGAAGACGAACAGTTCACCGCCTACCGCAACGCGGTGCTGAGCGCCGGCGGCCTGCCGGTCACCATCCGCACGCTCGACCTTGGCGCCGACAAGGCCGACGCCGCCGGGCTGGTGGCCGCATCGGAACCCAACCCGGCACTGGGCATGCGCGGCGTGCGCCTCTCGCTGCGCCAGCCCGACGTGTTCGTGACCCAGGTTCGCGCGATCCTGCGCGCAAGCTGCTACGGCCCCGTGCGCATCCTGGCGCCGATGATCACCGAACCGGCGGAACTCGACGAGGTCCGCCGCGTGGTCGGCGAGTGCGCGCGCGACCTGCGCACCGAGGGACACGAAATCCCGGACCAGTTCGACATCGGCGCCATGGTCGAGGTGCCGGCCGCGGCAATCAACGCGCGCGCGCTGCTGGAGGTTGCCGACTTTCTTGCCATCGGCAGCAACGACCTGACCCAGTACGTGCTGGCCGCCGACCGCAACAACGACCAGCTTGGCACCCTCTACCAGCCGGCCCACCCGGCGGTGCTGCGCGTGATCGCGTACGTGATCGGCTGTGCGCGCATCGCGCGCAAGCCGGTGTCGCTGTGCGGGGAAATCGCGGGCGACCCCGCGTTCGCGCCAGTGCTGGTCGCGCTCGGGCTGGAGGATTTCAGCATGCTTCCCGACCGCATCCTGGCCCAGCGCGACGCGCTCTCGAACTGCGACCGCCAGATGCTGCGCACGCTGGCGCCGCGGCTGCTGCGCGCACGCAATTTCGAAGAAGTCGCGACACTCCTGCAAGGCGCCGGCAAGTCAACCTGACGCCCCTGCCGCGCCGGCAGCGTTCAGGCACCCCGTTTATCATCGACCGTGCTGCCGCCACACGGAGATTCGCCATGTCGCCCCGCTCGCTCGTCGTCGCCGTCACCGCCGCGCTGGCCGCACCCGTCGCACTGGCCGCGTCCAACCCGTCGCTGACGATCTACCACACCGACAACGCCGCGCTGTTTTCCGGCAGCGCCCAGGGAACCTTGGACGCCGGCCACGCGCTGGTCCACGAGCAGCGTGCGCTGAAGCTCGCGGCGGGCAGCCAGCAGGCCACCATCGGCGGATTGCCGGCAACGCTCGATCCCGAATCGATCGCCGTCGGCTTCGGCGATTCCAGCGGCGTGTCCGTGCTTGGACAACGCGTGCGGCTGGCCAACGCCAGTACCGGCGGTGCGCTGGACGCGGCCATCGGGCAACAGGTCGACGTGCTGGACTCGGGCAGGTCGATCGATATCGGCGGCAGCGGCTACCGCGGTACGCTGCTGGGCGCTTCGGCGGACGGCGTGTTGATCCGCACCCCGGACGGCAAGGTCCACCTGGTGCACCGCTACGCCTCGGTGACGCTGCCCGCCGATGCGGTTTCCGGCGGCAGCAGCCTGCTGCTGGACGTCCGGGCCAGAACTGCCGGAACCCGGGACGCGCGGCTCACCTACACCACCTCGGGCATCGGCTGGCGGGCCGCCTACACCGCCACGCTGGCCGGCGGCATCGCCAACTGCCGGATGCAGTTCAAACCCGAAGCCAGCATCGCCAATCGCAGCGGCCGCGATTATGACGCCGCCACGCTGAAACTGGTCGCCGGCCAACCCAACCTCGGCAACCGCCCGCGCATGTACAGCATGGCCCGGGCACCGGCGCCCATGGCCGCCGCGGCCCCCATGCCAGCGCAACACACGCTCGGCGACTACCGCAGCTTCACCCTGCCCGGCGCGGTCAGTCTGCCCGCGGGCACGGTGACGCTGACCCCGCTGTACCCGCAGCAATCGCTTGCCTGCCAGCGCGAATACGTGGTCGAGGACGGCGGCGTCGGCTACCCGCCGCGTCCGAACACCAACGACTACGGCGCGCGCAGCTACAAGGATCGCGCCATCGCAAGCACCCTGCGCTTCACCGCACCCGAGGCCCTGCCCGCCGGCATCCTGCGTGCCTGGACCACCGATCATGAAGGCGCACCGGCACTGCTGGGCGAAGGCGGCGTACCCGACACCCCGAAGGGGAAACCCGTCTCGGTCCAGCTTGGCCAGAGTTTCGACCTGCGCGCCAGCCGCGAGCGCACCGCGTTCCACGTCGACGCCAAAGCCCACCGCATGACCGAGTCCTACCGCATCGATCTCAGCAACGGCGGCGATACCGCGCGCACGGTGACCGTGCGCGAACATCCCAACCGCTGGCGCGAATGGAAAGTCACCGAATCCAGCATCAAGCCATCGAAACAGACGCCGCAGGTGCTTGAATTCCAGGTACCGGTGCCGGCGAACGGCAAGGCGACGCTCACGTACACCGTGGAGTACAGGTGGACGGCGAAGGATTTGTGAGGGTTCGGGACTCGGGACGAGGGACCGGAAAAGTGCATCAACATCATCGTCATCCTGGGGCTGCCGCGAATGCAATTCGTGGCAGAACCCGGGATCCATCTTGATCCTTGCATCCGCGGCCGCAACCACCCGTAGCGTGCGCTCCGCGCACGCGTGAGCTGACGACAAGCACATCCGTGCGCAAAGCACACGCCACGGCATTTCGCGAAACCCGGCGCCACCCACCAACCCCATCGTCATCCCGGGGCTGCCGCGAATGCAATTCGTGGCAGAACCCGGGATCCATGTAGATCCTTGCATCCGCACCCGCCCGTAGCGTGCGCTCCGCGCACGAGTGAGCTGGCGACAAACGCATCCGTGCGCAAAGCACACGCCACGGCATTTCGCGAAACCCGGCGCCACCCACCAACCCCATCGTCATCCCGGGGCTGCCGCGAATGCAATTCGTGGCAGAACCCGGGATCCACGTTGATCCTTGCATCCGCACCCGCCCGTAGCGTGCGCTCCGCGCACGCGTGAACTGGCGACAAACGCATCCGTGCGCAAAGCACACGCCACGGCAGTTCGCGAAACCCGGCGCCGCCCACCAACCCCATCGTCATCCCGGGGCTGTCGCGAATGCAATTCGTGGCAGAACCCGGGATCCACGTTGATCCTTGCATCCGTACCCGCCCGTAGCGTGCGCTCCGCGCACGCGTGAACTGGCGACAAGCGCATCCGTGCGCAAAGCGCCCGCCACGGCATTTCGCGAGACCCGGCGCCGCCCACCAACCCCATCGTCATCCCGGGGCTGCCGCGAATGCAATTCGTGGCAGAACCCGGGATCCACGTTGATCCTTGCATCCGCACCCGCCCGTAGCGTGCGCTCCGCGCACGCGTGAGCTGGCGTCGGGTGCCCTCGTGCGCAAAGCGTACGCCACGGCGTCCCGGCCCGTGGCAGGGTTCGACTGCACGCCCGCCCACGAACGCGCGCAATCCATGTTGTAATTGCCTTCGTGTCACTCGCATGCATTCGCGGAGCGACCTTGCGCCCTTTCACCGGAACACAGCGACATGCTTGATCGAATCGAACACGACAATGCCATCCTGGAACTGCGCCTGGCGCGCCCGCCGGTCAACGCGCTGAATCCCGCGCTGGTGGCGGCGTTGCGCCAGGCGATCGAAAGCGCCTCCGCAGGCGGTGCCGAGGGACTGATGCTGTCCGGCTCCCCCGGCCTGTTTTCGGCCGGGCTGGACATCCCCGAACTGTTGCAGCTCGACCGCGATGCGATGCGCGCATTCTGGAACGACTTCTTCGGTGTCTGCGGCGCGCTGGCGCGCTCGCCGATCCCGGTTGCCGCGGCCGTCACCGGCCACAGTCCCGCCGGTGGCGCGGTGCTGGCGATCTTCTGCGACTACCGCGTGATGGCGCGCGGCGAGTACCGCATCGGACTCAACGAAGTCCAGGTCGGCCTGACCGTGCCCGACTGCATCCAGGCCGCCATGCGCCGGCTGGTGGGCACCTACCGCGCCGAACGCCTGCTGGTCGCCGGCGCCATGCTGGACGCGGACGCAGCCCTCGCCGCCGGCCTGGTCGACGAACTCGCCGACACCGAGCACGTCGTGCCACGCACCCGGGCGTGGCTCGAAGCCACCCTGCAACCGCCACGCCAGGCGATGCTGGCGACGCGCGCCATGGCTCGCGCCGACCTCGCCCACCTGTTCGACGATCCCGCAACGCTCCCCGTCGAGGAATTCCTCGACGGCTGGTTCGCCACCGAGGCACAGACGACCCTGCAGGCACTGGTAGCGCAACTGCGCAGCAAGAAACCCGCCTGACGCGCGGCCCGGCCACCGCCACCGCGTCGCCCCGAGCAAGACACGCTGCGAATTCATCCTCCGGCCCCGGCCCCAACACCCATAACCGTGAGCTGCAACGCCCGGCCGTACCGATTCACGCGCAACCCGCCACGTCGCGTTCGCAACACAGCCGCGCGCAATCCAGCGCCATGACCCGGAAGCCGAATCCAGCGCCGATCGCGTTCCAGCATCCCGTACCGCCCCGTTTTGCAAGCGGCATCGCATACCGCCCCAAAAGTGCCGCATACACGCGGCCGACAACGTGCGCAGCTCGAACCAGAACGTAACCAACTACCTGATCCCGCACAAAAATTCCCGCCTTGACAACCATCAGGGCACGCGGGAGCATCCCAATACCGCCCCCAAGTTGGGGGTACACTTTGCGTTAGACAAACGAGAGGGGGTAGTTATGGCACTCATTCAATGTCCAGATTGCAACTCGGAAGTGTCCAGAAGCGCCGACACTTGCCCGAAGTGCGGATATCCGATTGCTGGGGGAGGCAACACACAGGCACACGGAGGCAAAGTTCAAACGATCGAGCAAACTTCCAAGCGTTACAAGCTACAGCAGTTGCTGTCGGTATTGCTCATCATCGTAGGGGTTATATTTGTTGTTGCCGGCGTCTCGGGTGATCAGCCTAGCGGTGGCGGCGCGGGCATTGGCGCGCTACTCGTGGTGGTTGGCCTTGTTTGGTACATCATCGCTCGCTTCTCAACGTGGTGGCACCACGGCTGATTTGTCGTACGTTTGTCTAACTATTCGCTCAACCGGACGTCAACCCGCTACGCGGGTTGCGCCGGTTAGCTCAAGCGTTATGTGCACTAAGCCCGAAGCGTCTGGTACAATGATCCTGACGCCTCTAGGAGGTGAACGGGCGCCCATTAGGCTGTTCTCTGAACAGGCCCCGGGGGATGGGCTCTGCAAGCTCCGTCCAATTGGAAACTTACTTTTACGCGGTTGCGCCCGTGGGAGGCCCGGTCCTAGATCGGGCCTTTTGTCTTTATGCCAATGAGATTCGAAGAGCACCTTGAGCGGGTGATCACCGAGGAGGCCGATAAGCTGATTCAGAGATATCACGCTTATCACAATGCTCTTCACGTTGAGCACTGTCGGAACTTGAAGCGCATAAAGAATGCGCCGCCGAAGGTCGTCGAAGTCCCTGATTACTGGCAGCAGGACCTCAAGTTCAATCCGTTCTACGTCAAGTCTCGACGTAAGAGTATTGCCCGATCGGTAACGGAAAAACTCTCGAACGGGTCCTATACACCGCGGGACCCACACTTCAAAGAGATTCCTAAGCATGGTGGCGGCGTGCGCAAGGTTGCCGTGTACCAGATTCCAGATGCCGCTGTTTCGAGAATTTTTTACGAGCGTTTGCTTGAGAAGAACAAGCACCGCTTCAGTTCGTTTTCCTACGCCTACCGCAACGACCGAAACGTACACTTCGCGATTCAGGACATTTGGCTCGATGTGTCACGCGATGCCAGAGCATTTATCGCTGAGTTCGATTTTTCCGATTTTTTCGGTTCGATTTCCCATGAGTATCTTCGGAAGCAGTTCGACTGCAACGGCTTCTACGTCAGTGACGAAGAGCGGGTTGTTATTGACGCATTCTTGCAGTCCCGAGAGGTCGGGATTCCGCAAGGCACCTCAATCTCCCTGTTCTTAGCGAACTTGGTTTGCTGGAGGCTTGATCAGGAGTTTGAGAGGGCCGGCCTCAAGTTTGCGAGGTACGCAGATGATACAGTGATATGGAGCCAGAGCTACCAGCGCATCTGCGACGCCTTCACCATCATCAATGATTTTTCGGCAGCGACCGGCATAAAGATCAACCCAAAGAAATCTGATGGAATAAGTCTTCTTACGCGTCCGGGTTTGCCTGCTGAACTTGCCAACACAAAGAGCTCCATCGACTTCTTAGGCTATTCGATTTCGGTTGATTCGCTCAGCATCAAGAAGGCTTCTGTGCAGAAGATTCAGCAGCAGATTTCGTATCTTCTTTATCGGAACCTATTGCAGCCGTTGAGAGGGAAGAAGCTCCGCGGACTTGTTATTCCTGCCAACGGCAAAGACCCAGCACTCCTAACTGCGATGCTACAGATTCGTCGTTATCTTTACGGTGGCCTGACTAGTCAACAACTGCGGAACTACATCAGTGGTCGTTCGAAGCGTATACATTTCAAAGGCATCATGAGCTTTTACCCGTTGGTTAATGACGAAGAACAACTTCGCTTTCTTGACGGGTGGTTGGTTTCGACCATCTTCAGATCAGTTCAATTGAGGTCGAAACTCCTCAAGAAATGGAAGCATGATCAGTCGCATCAGTTTCCCTTCAATGTTCCGAGAAACGAGCTCGTTGCCCGCTTCAAGGACCAACGGATTGGGCGTGCTCGCCCGCTGGAAATTCCGAGCTTTACCTTGATCCAGAAGGCTCTAGAAGAGGGTCTCAAGGGCCGCGGAATCGAGGGGGTAATGAATCCGGAAGCCAATGAATACAATTATTGAAGCGTCCGCACATAACAAATCGTTGCAGCGGACATTTGACTCGCCACCCATTTTTGCTTCCGCAAAAACGGGCGTCGCCTCAAATGCCGCTGAACTCAGGCGTTAGGCAATCAAGGAGGGAAAGATGCTAAACGCAACCTTCTGGAAATCTGTTTGTACGTGGATCGTCGTTACCGCCTTTGCAGGCGTGATGTTCGCAAGCCCGGTGAATTCAACTACGAAGTGCAACGCCTGACCCAACGAAGCGGCCCAGATGCG
>CAZAXF010000094.1:0-8104 GCA_964489055.1 uncultured Rhodanobacter sp.
TGGATGCGCGAGCCTGGCAACGGCGCGAAGCGCCGGGGGGATGCCGGGCGGAGCGGCAGGATGACACCGGTCGAGGGCTGGCCCAAAGTCCTCTCCCCCGCAGCCTGCTGCGGGGGAGAGGGTTGGGTGAGGGGGCCGAGGCCGCATCCCGCGATACGCCTTCATCCCGAGCCGTGTGTATCGGCGTGCGACGCATCAGAGAAGCGGCCCCACGCCACCACGAACGTCATCTCCCGCAACCGCGAGCGCCAGGCAAGATGAGTCCTGATTAGGGCTGTTGCTCAGCCACGCTGGCGATGCAAAGCGCCCTTTACCCTGGTCATTCCGGGGCCATCGCCGGTTTCATCGGCGATGGAACCCGGAATCCAGCTCTTCGTATCGACTTCCGGGAGCTGGATTCCGGGTTCTCCCTCCGGGAGCCCCGGAATGACGAACTTGGGAAGTGTCATGCCAACATCAACTGGCTGAGGAACAGCCCCAATCAGGAGATGAGGAAGCGCAGGGCACACACCGTCCGCCCTGTATTGTGATATCCACGCCATGGAAAGCCGCGGGCAGTGCCCGCCCTACCTGAGGTCGCGGCCGGGAATCACGAATGTCTTTTCGCCGCAACCACCAAAGATGAAACTGCCATCCGATGCACATCCCGCGGCGCACAATGCCCGCCCCGCCGCCCTGAACCCACTCCGGCCCCGCTGACCAACCTCGTCCGTCGCCCCGTGGCCCAAGCCACCGCCCCGCATGCGCTAAGATGCCCCGACCGTCCGGGGACCAAAGCGTGCTCAGCATCATCCTGCCGGCCAAGAACGAAGCCGCGGCGCTCGCCGAGTTGCTGCCGAAGCTGCGCGCGGCCCAGCCGGATGCGGAAATCATCGTCTCCGACGACGGCTCGACCGACCACACCGCCGACCTGTGCAGCGAGCATGGCGTGCGGCGCGTGGCCAGCCCCTATTCGATGGGCAACGGCGCCGCCATCAAGCGCGGCGCGCGCGCGGCGAAGGGCGATGTGCTGGTGTGCATGGACGCGGACGGCCAGCACGACCCGGCCGACATCGAGCGCCTGGTGGCCAAGCTCGATGAAGGCTACGACATGGTGGTCGGCGCGCGCGGCTGGGGCGACCAGGCCGGGGTGGGGCGGGGCGTCGCCAACTCCTTCTACAACTGGCTGGCCTCGCGCATGACCGGCCATCGCGTCGCCGACCTGACATCAGGTTTCCGCGCCGCGCGCGCCGACAAGTTCCGCGAATTCATCCACCTGCTGCCCAACGGCTTTTCCTACCCCACCACCTCCACCATGGCGTTCTTCCGCAGCGCCTTCCCGGTCGCCTACGTGCCCATCCGCGCCGCCGAACGCGTCGGCAAAAGCCACATCAAGCCCATCCGCGACGGCCTGCGCTTCCTCCTGATCATCTTCAAGATCGCCACCTTGTACGCGCCGCTGAAGCTGTTCGTGCCCACCGGCGCCGCCCTGTTCGTGCTCGGCTGGGCCTACTGGGCCTGGACCTTCCTTGAATTCAACCGCCTCAGCATGATCAGCGTCACGCTGTGGATCGGCGCGGTGGTCGTGTTCCTGATCGGCCTGATTTCCGAGCAGATCACGTCGCTGACGTATCGGCGGGACGGCTGAGTGGATTCCTGTTGACCGATCCGGATGGGCAGCAGATGTTAAGGCATATGCCAAGACTTGGGAGGAATGCCTCGTGAACGCCTCCCGCCACGTCAAACTGTTCCGCAACGGGCGCAATCAGGCCGTGCGCATCCCGCGTGACATGGAACTGGAAGGCGACGAAGCCCTTCTGCGTCGGGAAGGCGACCGCCTCATCCTCGAAAGCGTCCCGCGCAAGCCGTTGTCTGAATTGCTGCGTTCGCTCGAGCCGATCGACGACGCGTTCCCCGACGTCGATGCCGGCCTGCCACCACCCGACGACGTACGGTTGTGAGCTCGGCAATGGAGGGGGAGGGGCGATATCTGCTCGACACCAACATCGTGTCCGACCTGGTTCGCAATCCACATGGCGCCGTGGCGGCCGGCATCGAGCGTGTCGGTGAATCCAGCGCATGCATCAACATCGTGGTGGCGGCTGAATTGCGATTCGGTGCGGCCAAAAGCGGCTCCCGCCGATTGCGCCGGCAACTGGAAGCGATTCTTGCCCTCATTCAACTATGGCCCCTGGCTCCGCCGGTGGATCAACACCATGCCGACATTCGCAAGCATCTGGAACGCGCTGGCAAGCCGATCGGCCCCAACGATCTTTTCATCGCCGCCCACGCCCGGGCGCTGGGTGCGGTGGTGGTGACCGCCAACGAACGCCAATGCCGCCGCGTCCCCAGGCTGCATGTGGAAAACTGGCTGGCGCAAGCCGCCCGTTGACCGGACTGCCACTACCGTGACCCTCTCGCGCATCCTCATCGTCACCCGCAATCTGCCGCCGCTGGTCGGCGGAATGGAGCGGCTCAACTGGCACATGGCCCGGGAACTGGCCAAGGTCGCCGAGGTGCGCGTGATCGGCCCGCAGGGGTCGGCCGCGCAGGCGCCCGCCGGTGTCGCGATCCGCGAAGCGCCCTTGAAACCCCTGTGGAAATTCCTGCTGCGCGCGCGCACGCTGGCCCGCCGGGAAGCCCGTGCATGGAATCCCGACGTGATACTCGCCGGAAGCGGCCTCACCGCCCCCATCGCCCGCGCCGCGGCGCGCACCTGCCGCGCCCGCACCGCCGTGTACGTGCACGGCCTCGACGTCGCCGTCCGCAGCATCATCTACCGTGCCCTGTGGCTGCCCGCCATTCGCCACGCCGACCGCGTCATCGCCAACAGCCGCCCCACCGCCGACCTCTGCCGCGGCATCGGCGTTGATTCAACCCGCATCGGCATCGTCCACCCCGGCGTCGACCTGCCCGCCGATACCCCCTTCGGCACGAAGGGGGTCGACGCGCAGCGTCGGGGGGATGCCGTTCGGAAAAGAGCCATCCCCCTCGATCCCCCTTCGCAGGCGAAGGGGGAAGTCGAGACCACCCCCTTCGAAACGAAGGGGGTCGACGCGCAGCGTCGGGGGGATGGATCCTTCCGCCAACGCCACAACCTCGGCGACGGCCCGCTCCTCCTCTCCGTCGGCCGCCTGTCTGAACGCAAGGGCCTGCGCGAATTCGTCACCCGATCCCTGCCCCAAATCGTCGCTGCCCATCCCGGCGTGATGCTGCTGATCGTCGGCGACGCCCCCAACCAGGCCCTGCACGCCCAGGCCCAGACCCCCGAAAGCATCCAGGCCGCCGCGGATGCGGCCGGCGTCGGGAAACACATCAGATTCCTGGGTGTGATCACCGACTACACGGAACTCGGCAACGTCTATCGCGCCTGCGACGCGCACGTATTTCCCGTGCGGCAAATTCCCGGCGATCCCGAAGGCTTCGGCATGGTCGCCGTCGAAGCCGCCGCGCACGGTCTGCCCACGGTGGCGTTCGGCACCGGCGGCGTGGTCGACGCCGTGGCCGAAGGGCGGTCCGGCCGTCTGGTTCCGACCGATGACTACGAAGCGCTGGCGGGGGCCGCCACCACCCTGATCGCCCAACGCGAGTGTCCGCGCGATTCCTGCATCGCGTTTGCCAGGCAGTTTGCCTGGCCGCAGTTTGGGGTCCAGATTGCGCAACAGCTTGACATCGCGAATGCAACGCATTGTCGGGCATGACAGTGCGCCAACGCGGCTCCAATCCGTGTACCGAAAAAGTCGTCGGGTCCCGCGGTAAGCTTGCCTCGCCAATGCGAATGACAACGTTCCAGCGCCAGCCGCACGCCGTACGCGACCTTCCGTCGCGCAACTGGAAGGCCGAAAAGGTTGCCCGGTTGCTCGATCTTGTACACCGGCCGCAGCCCATGCGGCTACTCGAAATCGGCACCGGCTCGGACGGCATCGCGCACCGGTTCGACACCCATCCATCCCTACAATGCGATGTTACCGGTGTCCACATGGTCGACAATCGCCTGATTCACGACCGCTGCAACTGGCGGCAGGTTCACGGGACCGAGCTGCCCTTCGACGACGCCAGCTTCGATGTGGTGATCACCAACCACGTCATCGAGCACGTCGGCGATGCTGATGCGCAGCACAGGCACCTGCTCGAGGTCCGCCGCGTAATGAAGCCGGGTGGCATCGGCTATCTCGCCGTGCCCAATCGGTGGATGCTCACCGAACCACACTACAAGTTGAAGTTCCTGAGCTGGTGGCCGCACTCCTGGCGCACGCCATACCTGCGCATGATGCGCAAAGGCACGTTTTACGATTGCGAACCGCCGCAGGTGCGGCAGTTCGAACACACGCTTGAAACCACCGGCTTCGGTCACCGCAACCTATGCACCAGAGCATGGCGCGCTCCGTTCGAAATCGAGCGTCCGCACTTGCTTGGCGTGTGTTATCTGCGGGCTACACTTGGCATTGCGTTGACGCCGCTCAACTGGACCAGCCCGCTGGTGACCTGTCGCATTGCGCTGAAAGGTGTATTGTGAATATCCTGTTCATCGGCAAACGCTTCTACACCAATCGCGATGCGCTACGGGAGAAGTACGGTCGCATTTACCAACTGCCTTGGCATTGGGCAGAGGCCGGAATCCCCACGCGACTATGGTTAGTGGACTACCACACGCGTGAAGTCGCGGGGCTACATGACGGTTCACTGAAAATCATCTCTACTCCGATTCGGGGATTGGCTTTATTCCGCCGCTGGCTCGTTGAGGCATGGAAGAAGGAAAGGGTACCTGACGTCGTGGTTGCCAGTGGCGATTGCTACGTGGCGTTGATGGCATACCGAATCGCGCGCCGATTGCGCGCGCGCTTCGTGTTCGACGTGTACGATAAGTACGATGAGTTCGGTGGCTATCATCGCTTGCCCGGTTTCGACCCGTTTCGGTTCCTGTTGCGCAAAGCCGATACGCGACTGTTTGCGAGCCGCGCATTGCAGCGTGACCTTGGCGCTGACACCGTACGAGATGTGCTCGCGCCCAATGGCGTGGACATGCGTCGCTTCACTGCGCGCGACAAGGCTGAGAGTCGTGATTTGTTTGGCCTGCCGCACGACACTTCGTTTGTGGGCTACTTTGGCAGTATGGAGCCGGATCGCGGTATTGCGGATTTGATCAACGCGATCCTTCAGCTACGTGCAGAGGGTGTAAAAGTGGAACTGCTGCTCGGTGGCAAGCGAATCGCAAGCCTTAATGTACATCAAGATGGCGTGCGCTATATAGGAAACGTGTCATATAATCGTATGCCTTTCGCACTAGCAAGCTGCGATGTGCTTGCGGTTCCGTACCGGCGTTCCCCATTCATGGATGCGGGTGCTTCGAATAAGATTGCTGAAGCGATTGCCTGCCAGCGACCCCTCGTTGCCACGCGCACCCCCAACTTTGTTGACAATTTCCCCACTCAAGCAGAACGGATCGAACAATTTCTTGCAGATCCTGGTGATCCGGCTGACCTTGCGCGAGTAATCCGGGTGCAACTTTCCCAGCCGGTGTTGGTGGACATGCCGCCGAGTATGGCTTGGAACGAGATTGCGACGGGAGTGATATGCAAACTGTCTTCGTCACGGGCACACGTCACGTCCGGGGGACACGGCACGTGATGACTGCCCAGCGAACGATCGCCTGCGTGATCGGCACCCGACCCGAAGCGATCAAAATGGCGCCAGTCGTACGCGCACTTCGGGAGGCTGAGTCGATGCGCTGCGTAGTCATTGCCACCGCACAGCATCGTGGCTTGCTCGACCAGACGCTTGAACGGCTAAACGTCCATGTGGACCACGATCTGGACCTGATGATGGACGGCCAGCAGCCTTCTGGATTGATGGCCCGGATGATACCTGCGCTAGATGCTGTGCTCGCCGGCGAAATGCCGGACGCGGTTCTGTCCCAAGGTGACACCACCACAGTGCTGTGCGCAGCATTGTGTGCATTCCATCGTGGTAGCCCGTTTGGACATGTCGAAGCAGGTTTGCGTACGCATGACCTGGAGCAACCTTTTCCCGAGGAAGGGTATCGGCAGATGGTGTCCCGCATCGCACGCTGGAACTTCGCGCCAACCGAACGCGCTGCGATTGCATTGCGCGAGGAGGGCATACCATCAGATCGTATTCACATCACGGGCAATACCTGTATCGATACCCTGCTGCAGACAGTTGCGAAAATGGGATCGTCACGACCAGAAGCGGGTAGACTGATATTGCTGACGGCACATCGACGCGAGAACTTCGGCAAGCCGTTGCGATCCATCTTTACCGCGGTACGCCGCATCGTTGAACGGTTTCCCGATGTGCGAGTGGTATACCCGGTGCACCCCAATCCCAGGGTCAGAGAGTCGGCACGGAAGATACTGGGTGGACACGATCGTATCGAGTTGTGCGCGCCGCTGGACTATTTCGCATTCGTGAATCTGATGCGCCGAGCCACGGTGATTCTGACTGACAGTGGTGGGATCCAGGAAGAAGCGCCGGCCCTTGGAAAACCCGTGCTTGTGTTGCGAGCGACTACGGAACGCCCCGAGGCTGTTGCGGCGGGGGTGGCCCGGCTGGTCGGAACCGGGGAGGCGGCTATTGTCGAAGCGACCAGTCTCCTCTTGAATGACCGCGAGGTCTACGCCACCATGGCCCGTGCAGTCTCGCCGTACGGTGATGGTTCAGCAGCCGCGCGAATCGTTGATCTCCTAAGCCGCAGCAACTCGCAGCGGCTAAAGGCGGGCCTTGTAGAGACATCTTGGCCGTGAGAATTCTTTTTGTGCTGCCGCGTATGATTTCGGGCGGGGTAGAACGCGTTACGCTGAGTCTGATCGATGAGTTTCTTGAATCCGGCAATGAATGTGAGCTTGTATTGCGTCATGCGCGCGGCGAACTGCTCGACAAAGCACGTTCGTTAACGGCCGTCCATGAAGTCGCACCGAACGGGTTACACCAATTCGTTCCGCGCCTCGCCGAACTAATCAGGAAGTGGCAGCCTACCCACATCGTCACCGCATTCGCAGACATAGCGGCCATGACGTGGATGGCGATGCGAATCGCACCAAGCCGTGCGCGCTGGATCCATGGTGTCCACAACACTCATGCCTCCGTAACGAGGCCTAACGGTGTTTGGGGCGGCCCGCGCTACTGGTTGGATATACGACTTGCGTCTCTCGTGTACCACCATGCGGACGCTATCGTCGCCGTGTCGGAGGGTGTACGTAAGGAAGTCGTGGATTGGTTTCAGGTGCCCCCCGATCGTGTGGTCACGATTTACAATCCGGCCGTACCCGAACATCAGCTCTGTGAGGTGTCGGAACCACGTCATAGTCCGGACCAGCCTTTTACCCTCGTCGCTATCGGGCGTCTCACCCGTCAGAAGGGGTTTGACGTTCTGATCGAAGCAATGGAGGACGTGCCACCACCTTGGCAACTCGATATCTGGGGCGATGGTGAGCAGCGGCAACGTTTGCAAGCACTGATTACAGCGCGCGGGATGGCGAAGGCAATTCATTTGCGCGGCCATACATTCGACGCGTATAGCGCGCTGCGTAGCGCCGACCTGTTCGTCTTGCCATCGCGCTATGAAGGATTCGGCAACGTGTTGGTTGAAGCGCTCGCATGTCAGTGCCAGATCATAGCTGCCGATTGCCCTCATGGACCGCGGGAAATATTGCAGGGTGGAAAACTTGGACAACTTGTGCCTGTAGAGGACGTTACCGGTCTCTCGAAAAGTATCCGTAGGACGATCACTGGTACGTGGCGAGCTGCCCCTAGCTTGTTGCTTGATCGGGCGCGAGATTTCACGAACAACAAGGCGGCAAGAAAGTGGTTGCAGGTAATGACAGCAAGCTGAGGTTGGGCGACGCCATGTCACAAAATTCCGGTGCCGTACATGAGTTGAAGTGGTCACGCGGAGGTCTCGAAGTACTCGGTGCGTGTCCTGCGTGTGGCACAGATTGTAGCTATGCATCAACTTATGAGCGACCCGACGACTTGGGGTTAATGCCGGATCATTGGCTTATTCGCCGGTGCGCTGCCTGTGGGTCACTGTATCTAAATCCTAGGATGGATGGCGAATTCAATTCTGAAGTGCAACGCGTTTGAAGGATAGCTCGAACAGTTGCTC
>CAZAXF010000095.1:0-7885 GCA_964489055.1 uncultured Rhodanobacter sp.
TTGCCACGGATCGGCACGGATGCCACGGATCAAGAGCATTGGACGCGGATGGACGTGGATGGTGCGGATCAGAAGTTCTTGGCCGAGCTCATCCGCGCATGTCCGCGTCAAGAGCTTTTTGCCACGGATCGGCACGGATGCCACGGATCAAGAGCATTGGACGCGGATGGACGCGGATGACGCGAATCAAAAGCTCCCATCCGCGTTCATCCTCGCAAATTCCGCGTCAAGAGCTTTCCTGATCAGGGCTGTTGCGCAGCCACGCTGGCGATGCAACGCGCCCTTTACCCTGGTCATTCCGGGGCCATCGCCGGTTTCATCGGCGATGGAACCCGGAATCCAGCTCTTCGTATCGACTTCCGGGAGCTGGATTCCGGGTTCTCCCTCCGGGAGCCCCGGAATGACGAACTTGGGAAGTGTCATACCAACATCAACTGGCTGAGGAACAGCCCTAATCAGGAGAGCTTTTTGCCACGGATCGGCACGGATGCCACGGATCAAGAGCATTGGACGCGGGTGGACGCGGATGGTGCGGATCAGAAGTTCCTGGCCAAGTTCATCCGCGCATGTCCGCGTCAAGAGCCTTTTGCCACGGATTGGCACGGATGCCACGGATCAAGAGCATTGAATGCGGATGGCGCGGATCAGAAGCTTCCATCCGTGTTCATCCGTGCAAATCCGTGGAAGAGTTTTTGCTGTGGATCCGGAGCTCTATCCGCGTTCATCCGCGCATGTCCGCGTCAAGAGCTTTTTGCCACGGATCAGGAGCATTGGACGCGGATGGCGCGGATCAGAAGCTTCCATCGGTGTTTCTCCGTGCAAATCCGTGGAAGAGTTTTTGCCGTGGATCCGGAGCTCTATCTGCGTTCACCCGCGCAAATCAGCGTCAAGAGCTTTTTGCCACGGATTGGCACGGATGGCCACGGATCAAAAGCTCTATCCGCTTTTATCCGCGCAAATCCGTGTCGGAAAGCTCTTGATCCCGCTCTTGCAGTCGCCCTGGTTGCGTTGGCCCGACCGCTCAGGATCGCCGTGCGTGCGGCCGCGGCTGGCGGTGGTAGCGGGTGTGCAGGATCACGTCCCACAGGCCGGTGGTCACGCCGAAGTTGGTTTCGGGGTGAAAGTGGTGGATGTTGTGGAAGCCGGCCCAGCGGCGCATCAGCGGGCTCTTGAAACGGCGCACGTGGATCACGGCGTGGCTGAGGCCGTAGGCGGCGTAGCCGGCCGCGATCATGCCAGCCAGGAGCAGCGCGTAACCGGCAGGGAGCACCAGCGCGAACGCGGCGGCCAGCGAACACATGAACAAGGGCGGCATGAAGAACGGCAAGGCGTCGTAGCCCAGCGGATTGTCGTGGTGGTGGTCATGGCCGGCCTTGAACGGACCGGTGTTGCCGTGGAACAGCCAGCGGTGCGCGGCGTATTCGAGGAACGTGAACGCCAGCAGGCCGCTCAGCACGGTCAGGGCCGCGGGCAGCGGGCGCATGCGCCCATGCCAGAGCCCACCGGCGACCAGCAGCACGCTTACCAGGCAATCACTGGTCAGCGCGGCCCGGAGGTTGAAACGGCTGGTGGAAAGGCGCGCCAGCGGCGGCGCGATCCAGACCAGGGGTATCGGCAGCCTGGAAATTCCGCCATCGCTCATTGCCGACGAAGGGGGAGTCTTTTGGTTGCTGGACACGACCTCTCGGGACTCCTGGCGGGAATGGTTTCGGGGATCGTGGGCAACCGGCGGCGATTCATCCCCCTGAATGCCGGCCAAGTATAGTCAGAAACCTGTTTCGCGACATGCGGACGCCGGCACGCGGGCGCCTGACGCCGCGCGACGCGCGGCGCGCGGCGCGAGCCCGGAACCGGACCCGCGCCGTTGCAGCCGGGCTCATTGCGATGATTGCTTGTCGGCCTGGTCGGGTGGCGGTGTCTTCGGTGCCGGTGCGGGCGGCCTGGGCAGCACGGTCGGTGCCAGGATCGGGCGGATCGCGCCGGACAGTGGCCGCTGCGTCGGGATTGCCGGATCGTGCGACGGCGCATGCGACTCGCCGGGCGGAGGCGGCGGTGCCGCGAACCGCGACGGGGTGACCGGTTCCGGTTTGGGTGCCGGGGCCTTGGGCGCATGCGCATCCGCGGGGGCAGGATCGGCGGCTTGTGGCTTTTGTGCGGGCGCGGGTGGCGCAGGCCGGGGCACCGGCGTCGGTCCGTGCCCGGATTCCGTCGTCGACGGCGGAACACCGGGCGCTCTCCCGGGTGCGCCGCCGGCCGTTTTTCCAGGCGATGGTGGCGCGGGCGCAGTGGCCGGCGGCGGGGGCGGTGTCCCGGTGTCTGGCCTGGTTGGCGGCGGTACCGGGCCTGGCTTGGAATCAGCATCGGAAGCGTGCGCGTGGTTCGCGGGCGCCGGCGCGGCAGGTGGCGGTGCGGCCGTAGCCGGGCTGGCCGGTGGGACCGGACTTGCAGTGGAATCGTTCCCGGAAGCATGCTCGTGCTTCGCGGGCGCGGAGACAGGCGCGGGCACTGTCGGCGCCGGTGCCTTGTCCGTTTCCGGCTTCTGCGGCTGCCGGGGCGCAGCCTTCGCCTCTGACGGAGCTGCCTCCGACGCCTTCGGCCGGGGCGCCTGTGACGGGCTGGTTCCGGCGTCGGCGGATGCCACGTGCGCCTCGCCTGCCTTGTGCTTGCCGCGATCGGCGTCCTCGTCGTCGACATCGCGCGATGCAGCGGGCGCAGTACCGCCGCCTTGCGCGGCGGCGCCGTGCTTGCGGCGTCGACCGCCACGGCGTCCGCGGCGGCGCTTGCCGCTTCCGCTGGTCTTGCGGGCGGAGCCGCTGCCGGTTTGCGTTGCCGAAGCGGCACCGGTTCCTTCCTGCTGGTCGGGTGCGGCGGTCGTGGTGGCGTCGGCGTCCGCGACGGCCGGCGCGGATTTTCCAGCGTCGGAATGCCGCGTTTCGGTGTGTGCCGGTTTCGCGCCGGCATCGCTTGCCTTGGCCGCCGCGCCGGATCCGCCGGCCGCTTCCGCGCTGGCGGTGTCCGCCTTGCTGCCACGCCGCGAACGACGGGTGCTGCCGGAGTGCGACTTGCCGGACGCGCGCTGCCCGGAACGGGTCGACTGCGACTTGCGCTGGCGTGAGCGGCGCGGCTCGGCGTCGCGATCCTGGCTGCCGCGCTGCGAGCCGTTGCGCGAGGCCGTCCCGGCGTCATGGTGATCGTCGGCGTGCTGGTCGCGCGGTGTGCTGGGGCGCGCGGATGCCCGTGCGGCCGGCGCCTTGTCGACGACGATGGTTTGCTGTTCCGGCGTACCGCGGAACCATCCGAACAGGCGGCCGAGGATGCCGCCGGAGGCAGCAGGCGCCGCGGCCACCGTGGCAACGGCGGCAGGGGCGGGCGTCGTCGGCTCGGGTTGTTCGTGCTGCGGCATCGGGGTGGTGCGCTGGATGCGACCGACGGCGGGTTCCTCGCCGTGCGCGACCACGCCCATGCGCGGGGCCGCGGGCGCGACGATTTCGGTCAGGCGCTCGTAGCTCGGCTTGGCGTGCTCGCCCATCTCGCTGTCGCGGATGCGCGTGATTTCAAGGTGCGGCGTCTCGAGGTTCGCGTCGGAGACCACCACCACGTGGACCTTGTGGCGCAGTTCGATCTCGATCACGCTGGAGCGCTTCTCGTTGAGCAGGAAGTTGGCCACGCGGGCCGGCGCCTGCACCAGCACCTGCCCGGTGTTTTCCTTCATCGCGTGTTCCTCGATCAGGCGCAGCGCCGAGAGCGAGAGCGATTCGATGCCGCGGATGCGGCCGTGGCCGTCGCAGCGCGGGCACACGATCTGGGTGGATTCCTCCAGGCTCGGGCGCAGGCGCTGGCGCGAAAGTTCGAGCAGGCCGAAGCGCGAGATGCGCGCGATCTGCACGCGCGCGCGGTCGAACTTCAGTGCCTCGCGCAATTTGTCCTCGACCTCGCGCTGGTGACGCGAGCTTTCCATGTCGATGAAGTCGACCACCACCAGTCCGCCCACGTCGCGGATGCGAAGCTGGCGTGCGATTTCCACCGCTGCCTCGCAGTTGGTGTGGAAGGCGGTGTCCTCGATGTCGCTGCCCTTGGTGGCGCGCGCCGAGTTGATGTCGATGGAGGTGAGTGCTTCGGTCGGGTCGATCACCACCGAGCCACCGGACGGGAGTCGCACGGTACGCTCGTAGGCGCTCTCGATCTGGCTTTCGATCTGGAAGCGCGTGAACAGCGGCGTGGTGTCGTCGTAGAGCTTGAGCTTGCGCAGGCTGTGCGGCATCACCTGCTGCATGAATTCCTTCGCGTCCTCGTACAGCTCGGGCTCGTCGATGAGGATTTCGCCGATGTCCGCGCGCAGGTAGTCGCGCAGGGCGCGGATGAAGAGCTTGGATTCCTGGTAGATCAGGAACGGGGCGGGCTTGGCCGCCGCGGCTTCGGAAATGGCCTTCCACAGTTGCAGCAGGTAGTCGAGGTCCCACTGCAGTTCCTCGGCGTCGCGGCCCACGCCCGCGGTACGCACGATCAGGCCCATGTCGTCGGGCACCGTGACGTGCTTGAGGGCATCCTTCAGCGCCTGCCGGTCCTCGCCCTCGATGCGGCGCGACACGCCGCCGGCGTTGGGGCTGTTGGGCATCAGCACCATGTAGCGGCCGGCCAGCGAGATGTACGTGGTGAGCGCGGCGCCCTTGTTGCCACGTTCCTCCTTCTCGACCTGCACGATCAGTTGCTGGCCTTCCTTCAGCAGCTCGCGGATGCCGGCCTTGTTGCGGTCGACGCCGGGCGTGAAGTATTCCTTCGCGACTTCCTTCAGCGGCAGGAAACCGTGGCGGTCGGCGCCGTAGTCGACGAAGCAGGCTTCCAGGGAGGGTTCGACCCGGGTGATGCGGGCCTTGTAGATGTTGGACTTCTTCTGTTCGCGGGACGGGATCTCGAGGTCGAGATCGTAAAGGGACTGGCCATCGACGATGGCCACACGCAACTCCTCGCGCTGAGTCGCGTTGATCAACATGCGTTTCATTGTAGGTTCCTTGAGGTCGCCTGCACTGCGCGCGTCTCCAGCGGCGCCTTCACGGGGCGGCCGGCCGGATCGCGTGCCGCGCCTGGCGGCAGTCGCCGGGCCCGATTGTGCGGTCCCGGCTGGTGATGATTGGGGTTGTTGCGTCCCGCGTCGCCGGCCGTCCTGGCGACGGTGGGCAAACATCGACCCGAACGTTACGATGGCAAGACCGCGGCTGCCGCAGGATTTGAAGCGGCAGGCGAAGACCTTGTCCGCGCGGTGGACGGGCGCAGGGTTGCCCATCGGGGGCCAGAGCCTGCTTGACGCGGGTCCATGCTAGCAGTGCGAGGGTATTTTTCCAATGGGAACGGCAACTTCGGCCAAGGACTTCAACCCGGTGCGAACCGTGGAGGTGGGGCCCGAGCGCGACGGGCAACGGCTCGACAATTGCCTCGCCGCGCTGCTGAAGGGCGTGCCCAGGGGCCACATCTATCGGCTGCTCCGCACCGGCCAGGTGCGGGTGAACGGGCGCCGCGCGAAGCCCGATACCCGGCTGGTCGCCGGGGATTCGCTGCGGATTCCGCCGGTGCGCACCGCCGGGCGAGCGCCGAAGCCAGGTCCGCCGGCGGCCATGCTCGAGGAAATCCAGCGTGCGGTGATCTTCGAGGACAAGCATTTTCTCGTGATCGACAAGCCCGCCGGCATTGCCAGCCACGGCGGCAGTGGCGTGGCGTTCGGCGCGATCGAGCTGTTGCGCGAGGCGCGTCCGCATGATCGCCTGGAACTTGCCCACCGGCTCGACCGCGACACCTCCGGCGTGCTGGTGTTGACCCGTTCGCGTTCAGCGCTGGTCGGCCTGCAGGAACAGATCCGCGCCGGCGGGACCAGGAAGCAGTATCTTTGCCTGCTGACCGGCACGCTGGCGCGCGCGAAATTCGACGTCAACGTGCCGCTGCGCAAGTCGGTCCTGCGCGGTGGCGAACGCATGGTGCGCGTGGGCGGTGACGGCAAACCCGCGCTGACGTTCTTCAGGCAGGTCGAACGATACCCCGACGCGAGCCTGGTCGAGGCGACGCTGGACACCGGGCGCACCCACCAGATCCGCGTGCACGCAGCGCATGCGGGGCATCCGGTGGCCGGCGATCCGAAGTATGGTGAACGGCAGGCCAACAAGCGCCTGCGCGCGCTCGGGCTGAAGCGGATGTTCCTGCACGCGGCGCGCTTCGAATTCGAGCTGGGCGAACGCGCCTGGAGTTTTTCGGCGCCGCTGCCGGCGGATTTGCGCGCCGTGCTCGATCGCCTGCAGGCGCCGTCGCGCGCGTGACGGATGCACGATGGCGATCGGCATCACCTGCCGTTGCCACGCAAGACATCGATTCGACCGGCGCTCGTGCCGAATGCTTTGACCCAACAGCAGGCAAACCCCCATGTCGTTGTTCATCCACGAAACCCTCGCCGCGTTGCGCAAGAGCAGCCCCTCGCAGGACGAGTTCTACCAGGCGACCGGCGAAATCCTTGAATGCCTGCAGCCGCTGCTCGATGCCGAACCGCGCTATCGCGAACACGGCATCATCGAGCGGATCGTGGAACCCGAACGCCAGATCCTGTTTCGCGTTTGCTGGACCGACGACACCGGCAAGGTACGGGTCAACAAGGGCTACCGCATCCAGTTCAATTCGGCGCTCGGGCCGTACAAGGGAGGCCTGCGTTTCCATCATTCGGTGAACGCCGGCATCATCAAGTTCCTCGGTTTCGAGCAGATCTTCAAGAACGCCCTGACCGGGCTGCCACTCGGTGCCGCCAAGGGCGGTTCCAACTTCGACCCGCATGGCAAGTCGGACGGCGAGGTGATGCGGTTCTGCCAGTCGTTCATGAACGAGCTGTACCGCCATATCGGCCCGCAGGTGGATGTCGCGGCCGGTGACATCGGGGTCGGTGCGCGCGAAATCGGCTACCTGTACGGCCAGTACAAGCGCCTGACCCGTCGCTACGAGGGCGTGCTGACGGGCAAGGGCCTGCTGTGGGGCGGCTCGCTGGGTCGCAAGGAAGCCACCGGTTACGGCGCCGTGTACTTCGCCCAGCACATGTTGGCGGCGCGCGGCGAGGAGCTGGCCGGCAGGACCTGTCTGGTTTCCGGCGCCGGCAACGTGGCGGTCTACACCATCGAAAAGCTGTACCAGCTCGGTGCGCTGCCGGTCGCCTGCTCGGATTCGCGCGGTACCATCCACCATCGCCGCGGCATTCACCTGGACACCCTGAAGCAACTCAAGGAAGGCCGGCGCGCCTCGTTGCGCGAATACCTGGATCACCACCCCGACGCGACCTACATTGCGCGCGCGGACGACCCGGCGGATGGCCACGCGGTATGGCGCATCAAGGCAGACGCGGCGTTCCCCTCGGCCACCCAGAACGAGGTGACCGCCGCCGACGCGCGGGCGCTGGTCGCCAACGGTGTCACCTGTGTCGTCGAGGGCTCGAACATGGGCTCGACCTCCGGCGCCGTCAAGGTCTTCCTGGACAGCGGCATTGCCTACGGTCCGGGCAAGGCCGCCAACGCCGGCGGTGTCGCCGTGAGCCAGCTGGAGATGGCACAGAACAGCAGCATGCAGTCGTGGACCATGGAGCAGGTCGACACCCGGCTGCGCAAGGTCATGTCGGACATCCACGCCCGTTGCGCCCGGACCGCCAGCGAATTCGGCCAGCCGGAAAACCTGGCCCTGGGCGCCAACGTCGCGGGCTTCCGCAAGGTCGCCGAGGCCATGATCGAGCAGGGCATCTACTGAGCGTTCGCATGGCGAAGCTGCGGGCCGGACAACCTGCGCGTGGCGCTTGACCGGGTACAGGAACGTTCCTCCTGATTAGGGCGTTTCCTCAGCCACGTTGGCGTTGCGATGCACTCTCTACTTC
>CAZAXF010000096.1:0-7818 GCA_964489055.1 uncultured Rhodanobacter sp.
TTCGCTCCGAACGGCATCCCCCCGACGCTTCGCGCCGACTCCCTTCGTTCCGAAGGGGGTGATTTTCCTCCCCCTTCGCTTGCGAAGGGGGAATGAGGGGGATGGCTCTTCGCTTCGAACGGCATCCCCCCGGCGCTTCGCGCCGACCCCCTTCGTTCCGAAGGGGGTGATTTGCCTCCCCCTTCGCTTGCGAAGGGGGAATGAGGGGGATGGCTCTTCGCTCCGAACGGCATCCCCCCGGCGCTTCGCGCCGACCCCTTCGTTCCGAAGGGGGTGGGGTTACTCGCGCCTTGCGAGTACCGCGTAATACATGCCGTCGAGGCCGCCATCGCCCGGCAGGATCTGCCAGCCGGCGCCGCAGGCGTTGCCGGCGGAAAGGTTGATCGGCAGCGCGTGCGCGTCGGGCTGGCTGGCGAGGAACGCCTCCGTCACGTCCGCACTTTCCTGGCGCAGCACCGAGCACGTGGCGTACACCAGCCGTCCGCCGCGTGCCAGCAGCGGCCACAGCGCAGTCAGCAGGCGCTGCTGTTCGCCGGCGAGCCGGGCGATGTCGCCGGCGCGACGGTGCAGCTTGATGTCGGGGTGGCGGCGGATCACGCCGGTGGCCGAGCACGGGGCGTCCAGCAGGATGCGGTCGAATGGCTGGCCGTCCCACCAGGCGGAAGGCTCGCCGGCATCGCCGGTCACCACGTCGCACGTCAGGCCGAGGCGTTGCAGGTTCTGCACGATCGATGCCGTGCGCGCGGCATCACGCTCCAGCGCCAGCACGTTCACGTCCGCGCGTTCCAGGATCTGGCAGGTCTTGCCGCCCGGCGCGGCGCAGGCGTCGAGCAGGCGCTGGCCATCGCGCAGGGCGAGCAGGTCGGCCGCGCATTGCGCCGCGCCATCCTGCACCGAGAATCTGCCCGCGGCGAAGCCCGGCAGGCGCGCGATGTCGGCGTGCCCGGCGAGTGTGACCGCATCGGCGAGCCAAGGGTGCGGTGCGGCTTCGATCGCGGCGTCGGCGAGTTCGTCGATCACCGCGTCGCGCGTCGCGCGGCGGGCGTTCACGCGCAGCATCGGCGGCGCGGAAAGGTTGTTGGCGGCTAGTACTGCGTCGAATTCGTCCGGCCAGTCGCGGCGCAGCGCGGCGACCAGCCAGCCGGGATGCGCGGTGGCGGTCGTCGGACTGCCATCGAGCGCGGCGTTGCGCGCATCGCGCTCGCGCAGCCAGCGTCGCAGCACCGCGTTGACCAGCTTGCTGAAGCCGCCGCGGCCCAGCGTGCGGGTCGCTTCCACCGTGGTGGCGACCGCCGCGTGCGATGGCAGCTCGAGGATTTCCACTTGCACCAGGCCGGTGACCAGCAGCGCGTGCAACACCGGCTCGCGCCGGCGCAGGGGTTTGTCCAGAAGGCCGTCCAGCGCCCTGTCGAAACGCAGCCACCAGCGCGCGCCTTCGTTGACCAGCGCGGTCAGGAAGGCTCGATCGCGCGGATCGGCCAGTTGCGCCTGGGCCGGTTGCAGGCGTTCGCGCAGCGAGGCACCGCCGAGCGCGACATCGGCGAGCACTTCGGCCGTCAGCGTGCGGGTGTCGTGGATTTTCCGGGTTCGGTGGTTCATGCGGGTGCGGCGGGTGCCGTGATTTTCCGGGTACACCGGAAAATGGATTCCGGGTTCCGGCCTGCGGCCGGCCCCGGAATGACGACGTGGTATTTGTCGCATTGACGCATGGGTCACGACTCGCGCCGCGTGACTTTCAATTCCGGCCGCGCATTGAGGTAATCGGCCGCGCTGATCACCCGCCCGCCGGGGCGCTGCAGCTTCAGGATCCGCAACACGCCTTCGCCGCACGCCACGTCGATCCCGTGCTTGCCGGCGGCGATGATCGTGCCCGGCTCTTCCGAGTCCCGAGTCCCGAGTCCCGAGTCCCGACACTCACTACGCCAGACCCGCACCCGCTCGCCCCGCAGCTCCGCCTCCGCCACCGGCCACGGATCGAACGCCCGGATCTTGCGTTCCAGTTCGATGGCGGGGCGCGCGAAATCAAGTCTTGCCTCGGCCTTGTCGATCTTGTGCGCGTAGGTGGCACCGGCTTCGGCTTGCGGGGTTTCGGGCAGCACCTCGCCGGCGATGAGCCGGCGCAGACCTTCGCCGAGCAGGTGCGCGCCCATGGCGGCGAGCCTCTCGTGCAGCGTGCCGCCGGTATCGTCCGGCGCGATCGGCGTGGCTTCTGACAACAGCACCGGGCCGGTATCCAGGCCGGCCTGCATGCGCATCAGGCACACGCCCGTTTCGGTGTCGCCGGCCAGGATCGCGCGCTGGATCGGGGCCGCGCCGCGCCAGCGCGGCAGCAGCGAGGCGTGTACGTTCCAGCAGCCCAGCCGCGGAATCGCCAGCACCGCGCGCGGCAGGATCAGGCCGTAGGCGATCACCACCACGAGGTCGGGGGCAAGTTCGCGCAGGCGTTGCTGCGCGGCGGCTGATTTCAGGGTTTCGGGCTGTTCGACGGGGATCCCCGCTGCCAGTGCCGCCTGCTTGACGGGGCTGGGCGCCGGCTTGCGCCCGCGTCCGGCCGGACGGTCGGGCTGGGTGTACACGGCGACGACCTCGGCACCGGCCGCCAGGCAGGCACGCAAACCGGGAACGGCGAAATCGGGCGTACCGGCGAACACCAGCCGCAGGCGCTTGTTCGCCGGCATGGGTGCGTCAGCCCGCGCGGCGGCGCTGTTTTTCCATCTTGCGCAGCAGCAGCGAGCGTTTCAGTGGCGAGAGGTAGTCGACGAACACCTTGCCCACCAGGTGGTCCATCTCGTGCTGGATGCAAACCGCCAGCAGGCCGTCGGTTTCCATTTCGAAGGATTTGCCGGTGACGTCCTGCGCCTTCACGTGCACCCATTCCTTGCGCTCGACGTCGGCATACACGCCCGGAAACGACAGGCAGCCTTCCTGGCACACCTCGGTGCCGCGCGCGTCCAGCAGCTCGGGATTGACCAGCACCAGCGGCGCGTCGCGGTTTTCCGAGATGTCGATCACCAGCAGCCGCTTCAACTCGTTGACCTGGGTCGCGGCCAGGCCGATCCCGGGCGCGGCGTACATGGTTTCGAGCATGTCTTCGGCCAGCTGCTTCAGGGCTGCGTCGAAGGTTTCCACGGGCTTGGCGGTCAGGCGCAGGCGCGGGTCGGGGAATTCGAGGATTTCGAGCTTGGACATGGGTTTGGGGTGCCGCGGGGCGGACCATCAGGATAGCCTACCCCACAGGATGCGGGCCGCCGGGGTCGCTTCCAAGTCCTGCCGTCCCGGGGACGGATCGTCCCGATTGTGAACATTTTGCTTGCCGCGACCCACAATTCGGGTACACTCGGCAAAAATCGCTGGGGGATCGGGGGATTGCCGGTCATGTTTAAGAAACTGCTTGCGCTCTCTGCGGGCTTGCTGATCACCTTCGCTGCGTACGCGGCGAGCAGCCAGTTGCGTGACAACGCCCCACACACCTACGTGGTGAAAAAAGGCGACACGCTGTGGAGCATCTCCGCACGCTTCCTCAAGAAGCCGTGGCTGTGGCCGGAGATCTGGGACGTGAACCAGCAGGTCTACAACCCGCACCGCATCTACCCGGGCGACGTGCTGAACCTGGACGTGAGCGGCCTGCATGTGGCCAAGCGCGCCAAGGTCGAGGCCAACCCGATCCCGACCATTCCGCTCTCGGCGATCCAGGCGTTCCTCAAGGATTACCGCGTGACCACGGCCGCGCAGCTGAAGCAGACGCCGTACGTGGTCGCGGTCGAGGAAGGCGAGCCGCGCGCCACCGAAGGCATGAACCTGTACGTGCGCAACCTGCCCGCGGCCAGCGTCGGCGAGCGCTTCGCCGTGGTGCGTCCCAGCCATGTGTACCGCCAGTTCAACGAAGGCGGGCGCAAGGGCATGGATGACGTCGCGCACCTGGTCAGCAACAACGTCGATCTGGTGCCCGGCCCGTGGCAGGAGGACTTCCGCAACGACGGGCACTTCGGCCGCGGCAAGGAAATCGGCACCGAGGTGCGCGTGATCGGCACCGCCCAGTTGTTGAAGAATGGCGACCCGGCCACGCTGCTGCTCACCAACGCCGCCATGGAAATCCGCGCCGGCGACCGCCTGATGCCGGTCGATGACACGCCCTACGATTTCACCTTCTACCCGCACGCGCCGCACAGCGCGCCGGTCAACGCCTACGTGCTGGCCTTGTCCAACGGTTACGACGGCATTTCGGTGCAGGGTCCGACCGACGTGGTGGCATTGAACGTCGGCAGCAGCGATGGCGTGGACAACGGCACCACCTATGCGCTCTACCAGCGCGGCAAGACCGTGGCCGACGACGTGATCGGCAACAGCGCTCGCCGCACGTTCTCGCCCAAGGTCAAGCTGCCCGACGAGTTCGTGGGCCACGTGATGGTGTTCCGCACCTTCGCGCACGTGAGCTATGCGCTGGTGATGGACGGCATCCGCCCGGTCCGGGTGGGCGACGTCCTGGAGGCGCCCAGATAATCGTGCGGGCGGTACACCTACAATACGGCGCGGCGCAGGCCGCGCCGTTTTGCATTGCGCCCCGGAAAGCACGACATGCGCGACAAGGATGAACTGCTCGCCTGGCTGACCCTGCTGCGCGCACCCGGCGTGGGCGGCGTGGCGCTGCGCGCGCTGCTGCGCCAGGCCGGCTCGGCGGGCGCGGTGTGCGCGGACATCGGCCGCTGGCGCAGGGCCGCCTCGCTCGACCGGGCGGCGGTGGACTGGATCGGGCACCCGGACCGGGCGCGGCTGGATGTCGACATGGCCTGGCTGGCCGAACCCGGTCATCGGTTGCTCACGTTTGCTGAAGAAGACTTCCCGCCGCAGCTTGAAAACCTGGCCGCGCCGCCCGCGGCGTTGTTCGTGGCTGGAGATCCGGCGCTGCTGCTGGGCCCGCAGGTGGCGATCGTGGGCGCGCGCAGCGCCACCGCCCAGGGCCTGGCCACGGCGCGCGATTTCGCCCGTACCCTGGCCCGCTCCGGGCTGACCGTCACCAGCGGCATGGCCGACGGCATCGACGGCGCCGCACATGCCGGCGCGCTGGAGGCCGGTACCACGATCGCCGTGATCGGCACCGGTCCGGACCTCGTCTATCCGCGCAAACACCGCGACCTGGCGGCCAGCATCGCCGAACACGGGGCCATCGTCAGCGAGTTCCCGCCGGGCACCGAAGCCCGACCGGGCCACTTCCCGCGTCGCAACCGGCTGATCGCCGGGCTGGCCCTGGGTACGCTGGTGGTCGAGGCGGGCTTGCGTTCGGGCTCGCTGATCACCGCGCGGCTGGCGGTGGATGCCGGGCGCGAGGTGTTCGCGCTGCCCGGATCCATCCACAATCCATTGGCCAAGGGCTGCCACCGCCTGATCCGGGATGGCGCGCGGCTGGTGGAAACCGCCGCCGAGGTGATCGAGGCGCTGGCCCCGGCCGCGCAGGCGCTGGGCGCCGACCTGCGCGTGCGACTGGAGGCCGCGGGCACGGCCGATCCAGCGGCATCGGCCGATACTGCCGCGGCCCGCGACCCGGACTACGCGGCGCTGGAAGCCGCGCTGGGCGACGCTCCGGTGGCGCTGGACGAGCTGGTGGCGCGGACCGGACTGGACGCGGCGGCGGTTTCCTCGATGCTGCTGCTGCTGGAGCTGGAGGGCTGCGTGGCCGCTGCCGGAAACGGACGCTGGCAAAGGATTTTCACGTCCGGTGCTTGACAGACCCCCCCTTGTGCTGCGTTCACTATAAGAAGTGTGCCCACGGGACGAACACGCGGCAAATCACGGACATGGCCAAGAACCTCCTCATCGTCGAATCGCCGGCCAAGGCCCGGACGATCAACAAATACCTCGGCAGCGACTTCAAGGTGCTGGCGTCCTACGGGCACGTGCGCGACCTCAAGCCCAAGGAGGGCGCGGTCGATCCCGAGCGCGACTTCGCGATGGATTACGCGCTGATCGAGAAGAACACCCGGCACGTGGACGAGATCGCCAAGGCGGCCAGGGCGGCCGATGCCATTTACCTGGCCACCGACCTTGACCGCGAGGGCGAGGCCATCAGCTGGCACATCAGCGAGATCCTGAAGCAGCGCGGGCTGCTCGATGACAAGCCCACCCACCGCGTGGTGTTCAGCGAGATCACGCCACGTGCGATCAAGGCAGCCGTGGAACATCCGCGCGGATTGTCCCACGACCTGATCGATGCCCAGCAGGCACGCCGCGCGCTGGACTACCTGGTCGGCTTCAACCTGTCGCCGGTGCTGTGGCGCAAGGTCCAGCGCGGGCTGTCGGCCGGGCGCGTGCAGTCGCCCGCGCTGCGCATGATCGTCGAGCGCGAGGACGAGATCGAGGCCTTCAAGCCGCGCGAATACTGGACCGTCGAGGCCAAGCTGGCGCACAAGGACGGCGCGTTCAGCGCGCGCCTGGTCCGGCTCAACGGCAAGAAGTTCCAGCAGTTCGACCTGACCAATGCCAACGACGCGCATGCCGCGCGCGAGGCGCTGCTGGCGGCCGCGAACGGCAAGCTCAGCGTTGCCGACATCCAGCGCAAGCAGCGCCAGCGCCGGCCCGCGGCGCCGTTCACCACGTCCACCTTGCAGCAGGAAGCCTCGCGCAAGCTGGGCATGGCCACCTCGCGCATCATGCGCACGGCGCAGGGGCTGTACGAGGGCGTGAAGCTGGGCGAGGGCGGCAACGTGGGCCTGATCACCTACATGCGCACCGATTCCACGCACCTTTCGGACGAGGCGGTTGGTGAATTGCGCCAGGCCATCGAGCGCGAATTCGGCAAGGATTTCCTGCCGCCGAAGGCGATGGTCTACAAGACCAAATCCCGGAACGCACAGGAGGCCCACGAGGCGATCCGCCCGACTTCGGCGCTGCGGACCCCCAAATCGGTGGCCGCCTACCTGACGCCCGACCAGTTGAAGTTGTACGAGCTGATCTGGAAGCGCGCGGTCGCCTGCCAGATGAAGCCGGCGCTGCTCAACACGGTCGCGGTGGAATTCCCCTGCGGCCGGGACGCCACCTTTCGCGCCACCGGCACCACCGTGGTCGATCCGGGCTTCCTTGCCGTATACGAGGAAGGTCGCGACCAGAAATCCGACGATGACGAGGCACGCAAGCTGCCGCCGCTGGAAGTGGACGAATCGGTGCCGCTGGCCGACATCGCCACCGACCAGCACTTCACCGAGCCGCCGCCGCGCTATTCGGAAGCCTCGCTGGTCAAGGCGCTGGAGGAATACGGCATCGGCCGGCCCTCGACCTACGCCAGCATCATCCAGGTGCTGCAGAACCGCGAATACGTCGTGCTCGACAATCGCCGCTTCAAGCCGACCGACGTCGGGCGTACGGTCGGGAAGTTTCTCACCGAACACTTCGGCCGCTACGTGGACTACGAATTCACGGCCCGGCTGGAGGACGAACTCGACGCGGTCAGCAACGGCAAGGAAGCCTGGGTGCCGTTGCTGGAGCGCTTCTGGGAACCGTTCAAACAGCGGGTAGACGAAAAGATCGAAACCGTGGATCGCCAGGAAGCCTCCGCGGCCCGGCCGCTCGGCACCGATCCGAAAAGCGGCAAACCGGTCTCCGTGCGCCTCGGCCGCTATGGACCCTACGCACAGATCGGCACGCGCGAGGACGAAGACAAACCGCGCTTCGCCTCGCTCCAGCCCGGCCAGAGCCTGCACACGATCACGCTGGAGGAAGCGCTGCTGCTGTTCCAGTTGCCGCGCGAACTCGGCGCGGCCGCGGACGGCGAGACCGTGAGCGCGGGCATCGGCCGCTTCGGCCCCTTTGTGCGCAAGGGCAAGATCT
>CAZAXF010000097.1:0-7779 GCA_964489055.1 uncultured Rhodanobacter sp.
TGTCCTCGGCGCCGATGCTGATGACGGTGCCGGGAACCTGCGGCGTGATCTGCACGATGTTGCCGCTGACGTAGGCATCGTCGGTGCTTTCGTACCAGCGCCCGATCAGGAAGTGGTACAGCGCCCACCCGATCGCGGCGACCACGATCACCCCGGCCACGCCGCGCAGCATCCAGCGGCGCCGGCGCAGCCGTTTGGCCTTGAGCTGGGCGGCCGGATCTTCGCCGGGTGGGGGATTGGGATTGATGGGTGAGGTCATTGCCGTGCCTTCGATCGGGATGGGGAATGGCTGGACGCCGCCAGCGACGGCGCGTCATCGGCGGCCCGGAAGCCACCGCCCAGTGCTTCATTCAGGCGCGCCCAGGCCAGGCTTCGCCCGGTCTCGAGCGTGGCCTGCTTCTGTTCGGCCGCGATCAGCTCCTGGCGCACGCTGAGCGCTTCGAGGAAATTGCCGACGCCGGCGCGGTAGCGTCGCATCGCCAGCGAGTAGGCCTGCTCGGCGCTGTGGGTTGCGCGCGCGGCATCGTGCATCCGGGAATCGAGCGAGCGCAGGTCGTCGGCTTCGGTCGCGACCTGCTTGACGGCGTTGACCAGGGTCTGGTTGTACTGCGCCACGGCCATGTCGCGCGCGGCATCCTTGCCGGCGAGGTTGGCGCGCAATGCGCCGCCTTCGAAGATCGGCAGGCTGACGGCGGGCGCGATGGTGTAGAAGCGGTTGGTCAGCGAAAACAGGTTCAGCGACGAGGGCGCGATCAGGCCAGCCAGCGAGCTGATGTCCAGGTTGGGCAGGAACTTCGCCTTCGCCGCCTTGATGTCGTGCCCGGCCGCCTCGACCTGCCAGCGCGCCGCGACCACGTCGGGGCGCCGGCCAAGCAGGTTCACCGGCAGATCGTCGGGCAATGCCAGCGCCGGAATCCGGGGCAACTGCGGCGGCTTGATCGCCAATGCGCGATCGGGCCCCTTGCCCAGCAGCGCCGCCAGCACCAGTCCGTCGGTGCGCACCTGGTTGTCGGCCGCCTCCAGGCGCACCCGCGCGGTCGCGGTCTCGCCTTCGATCCGCGCCAGCGTGAAACGGCTGTCGATGCCGCGCGCGACGCGCTTGCGGGTCAGGTTCAGGAAGTCCTCGGCGCGCTGCAGTTCCTCGCGTGCGAGTTTCTGCTGGACGTGGGCGCCGGCCAGGCCGAAGTACGCCTGCACCACCTTGGTGGAAAGCTGCAACCGCGCGGCGCGCGCCTCGACCGCGGCCGCGCGCGCCTTGCCGACCGCCGCCTGCCACGCCGCGCGCTTGCCGCCCCACGGATCGAGGTCCCACTTGAAGCTGAGGTAGCCGTAGCGGATCACGCCGAAGTGTCCGTCGGCGATCGGCGGCAGGATCGGCGGAACGCGCGCACCGGAGACACTGGCGCCCGCATTGAGGGTCGGCTTGCGCCTGGCGTCGGCGGCACCGGCGGCGGCCAGTGCCGCGCGCACGCGCGCATCGACCAGCGTCATGTCCGGATTGTCGGCCAGCGCCTCGGCCACGAGCTTGTCGAGCTGCGGGTCGCCGGCGGCCTTCCACCATTGCGGCTCCGGCCATGCCGAGTCCGTGCGGGTGATGCCGGCAAGGCTCTGCTTCGCCGTGAGCGCATCCGGCTGCATCGGCGTGGCCGTGGGATGCAGGCCGCCGGTGCTGGCGCAACCGGTCAGCAACAGCACGCCCAGCAGGGCGGCGAAGCGGCGACGACAAGACGTGGGCACGGGAGTCATGGGCAGGACCGTTGGACGGAATCAGGAGTGCGCGGCGCGCTCGCGCGCTTGGCGCAGGTCATCCAGGACGCGCTGCAGCAGGTGGTGCAGTTGGCGGCGTTCCTCGGGCGTGACCTGCGCGAAGGCACGCTCGGCGGCGGCATCCCCGCACGCGATGACGCGCTCGAGGATCGCCTGCCCGGGCCCGGTCAGCTCCAGCCGCAAGGCGCGCCGGTCATTCGGATCGGGAACCCGGCGCAGGTAGTCCAGGCGCTCCAGCTTGTCGAGCACGCGGGTCAGCGCGCCGGGGTTGTAGCGCAGGATCCGCGCCAGCTCGCCCGGTGCCATCGGACCCGCCTCGCCCAGTTTCTTCAAGGCCAGGAACTGGGTGAAATTGAGGTCCACGCCGGCACCGGCCAGGGCCTGCTCGATGCCGTCCACGAGCTCGCCGCGGATGTGACCGATCAGCCGACACAGCCCGAACGGTGTCTCGGTGGGAAACGCTGCCGATTGCATGCCGCGCATGCTATAGCCGTTACAGTATTTGTCAAGGCAATCATATGGTCGGCAACTATTTACCGGATGTTTGCGGTATGCCCGTGTATCCCTGCGGATTACCCTTTCCACACTTGCAACTTGAATTATCCAGCAAGCAACGCAAAGTAAATGACCATCGACAATACGGGCCCGAATGGACAAGGCGGCGACATGAAACGTGTACACGGTTGGTGGCTGATGGCCCTGCTGATCATTCCCTTCGGCGCACGGGCGGCGGGCTTCACGATCGCCGCCGGACCCAGCGTCACGTCTTCGGGCCACACCACCGCGGCCGTGTTCGCCAGCGCATTCGGCACCCGCCCCGCCGACAATCGCATCCACATCGAGCCGATCGGCACGCTCGGCTGGCTCAATTCACGCCACACCCGCACGGACGATCTCGACCACGAGGTGATGCTGGCGGGCGGCGGCGTGCGCATCGTGACCGCAAACCATCACTGGTTCGTCAGCGAGCAACTCGCGGCCACCAGCACCCGTACCGACGCCCTGTCCAGCCGCTTCGAGTTCATGACCAGCGTCGGCTGGCAGAACGGCCATTTCATCGCGACGCTGCGCCACGTTTCCAATGGCCACCTGCTGGGCGGCGGCAAGAACCTCGGCGAGACGATGCTGCTGGTGGGCGTGCGCTGGTAGCCGCCCGTCGGCGTGCGCCTGCGCTCAGGCGTCGCCCGTGGCGACCGGACGCCCGGGATCGCTCACCCAGCCGCTCCAGGACGGCGCGAACAAACGCGAACCGCGCAGGCCCGCCGCTTCCATCGCCAGCAGGTTGTGGCAGGCGGTGACGCCGGACCCGCACATATGGATGACGTTGCGCGGGTCGCGCCCATCGAGCAGCTCGACGAATGCCTCGCGCAGGGCCGCGCGCGGGTGGAAGCGCCCGTCGTCCTGCAGGTTTGCGGCAAACGGGCGGTTGCGTGCGCCGGGAATGTGCCCACCGACACGATCCAGCGGTTCGGTCTCGCCACGGAACCGCGGCGCGCCGCGCGCATCCAGCAACAGCGTGGAAGGCTGTTTGCGCAATTGTTCGAGCTCGGGGTAATACACCACCGCGTGGGTGTCGATGGTGAGCGGCGTCGCCTCGGCCCGGGTGTCTGCGGGCTCGCCCGCCTCCACCGGCAGGCCCGCGTCGCGCCAGGCACGCCAGCCGCCGTCGAGCACCTGCACGGCAATGCCGGCGGTGCGCAGCATCCACCATGCGCGCGCGGCGGCCATCGCGCCGCCGGCATCGTCGTAGACGACCACCGGCAGGCCCGGGCGCCAGCCCCGGCGCGCCAGGCTGCGCGCGAACGCCGGCACCTCCGGCAGCGGATGCCGGCCGAGGCCGGTTTTCGAAAGATCGGAAAGATCCTCGTCCAGGCTCACGTAGCGTGCGCCCGGAATGTGCGCCTCGCGGTATGCCTTGCGGCCTTCCTCCGGGCCGGACAGTGCGAACCGGCAGTCCAGGATCAGTACCGAGCCGGCCGGCTTCGCGGCCAGATCCGGCGCCTCGATCAAAACATCGTGTGTGTTCATTCGACTCTGCCCATGCGACGCAAGAGATTCACCAGCATCAACGCCGTCGCACCCCAGATGCGCGGCTCGATACCGGCATATTCATACACCTTCGCGGCCCCCCATGGCGAGCGGTAGTCGACGTGGCGCAGGTTGCGCGTATCGAGCAGGTGCGACAACGGCACCTCGAACAGTTGCGCCACCTCGCCCGGTTGCGGCGCCAGCACCGCATCGTGGGCGAAGCGCGCGACCACCGGCGTGACGCAGTATCCGCTGATGGTATCCAGGCAGTCGAGAAAACCGAGCGGCTCGACCGCGGCCGGATCGAGCGCGATTTCCTCGTGGCTCTCGCGCAGGGCGGTGGCCACCACGCCGGCGTCGCCGGACTCCACGCCGCCTCCGGGGAAGCTGACCTGGCCCGGGTGCTGGGCCAGGTCGTCGCGCCTGAGCGTGAACACCACGAGCGGATCGGGCCCGTCGCGCATCGCCAGCAACACCGCCGCGCAACGACGCGGCGCGTCGCCGATGAGTCCCACCACCTCGTCGTGGTTCCAGCCCGGCGGCGTGGGCGGCGCATTCAGCGGGTGCAGCGCGCGGGCAATCGAATCGAGCGCCGCGGTCATGACCGCGGCGGCGGCCGGAGCGGCTGCACCTCGCGCATCCAGCGGCGACGCTCGGCGTCGCTCAGCGTGCCCCAGGCGGCGATCTCCGGCGCCGTGCGCCGGCAACCACGGCACAGGCCCGCATCATCGAGCGTGCACACGCCGATGCAGGGCGTCACCGCCTGCGCGGTCGATGTGGGGGAATGCTGCGTGGTCATGGCACAAGCGTAGCAGGCGGCCCGGCGGTCGGTGCCGGGGCGCGGTCGCAACCAGAACCGGTGTGCGACAGGCGGTCGCTCAGGGTTTGATTCCCAGCAGGCGGATGTCGAACACCAGCGCCTCGTTCGGCCCGATCCGGGGCGGTTCACCGCGGATGCCGTAGGCCTGGTCGGGCGGAATGAAAACCTGCCAGTGGTCGCCCACGTGCATGCGGGTGATGATCTGGCGCCAGCCGGGGATCATCTGGTTCACGGGAAACACCACCGGCTTTCCGCGATCCTCGGTGTTGTCGAACACGGTTCCGTCGAGGAACTCGCCGCGGTATTCCAGGGTGACTTCGCTGTCGATGGTCGGGCTCTTGTTGCCGTCGCCGCCATCGAGCACCTTGTACTGCACCCCCGAGGGCAGGCTCACCACGCCCTGCCGCGTCTTGTTGTGCGCGAAGAACGCCTGTGCCTTGTGCAGGTTTTCCTCCGCCAGCTTCTGGTAGGCAGCGCGCGCCTTGGCCACCATTTCCTGCTGCATCTGCTGCAGCACCTGTTGCATTTCCTGCGGCGAATAGGCCGGCTTGGTGCGCGCGTAACCGTCGCGCACGCCGCGCACCACGGTGGCGATGTCCACGTCCGGCTGGCGCCGGCGCAGGTCGAGCCCGGCTTCATAGCCGAGCGCATAGGAAAGCTGGGCGCGGTCGCCGGCCGGCTTGGCCTGCTTTCCGGACGACTGCGCGGCGGCGTGGTCCAGCGGCCACAGGGCCGACAGCGCGAACACGATCATGATCGCGAATGCGCGCATGCCGATTTGTCGGTCTCGTGTCCACTGCATGTTGGGCCAATCCGTCATCGCCACGCACCACCGCCCATTTGGAGGCCGATGGCGCGGAAAGGTTCCCCGAAACCCTGGTGTGTTGCCCTGAAAATACCTTCGCCTTTCCGGACGAGCCCGCGAAGTGCGTGGGATCCACAGTCCACTGTCGATTCTCGATTGCAGCGAAACAACAGCAGATTCCGGGTTCCTGCGCCGGCAAGCCGGCGCAGGCCCCGGAATGACGATGCAAGGATTCTTCCGGGATGCCGCACTAGTGTCCGCCTGCATATTTGCGCTCTCCGGCTGTCACCGGTACCGCCAGCCGGTTCTCCGGCGGCGCGGTCGGACAGGTGGCGTATGCGGTGAATGCGCACGGCGGGTTGCAGGCCTTGTTGAAATCCAGCACGAGCTTGCCGTCCCGGGGCAGGTCCGCATGCAGGAAGCGCGCGGCACCGTAGGTTTCGTGCCCCGAGGTTGCATCGGCGAAGACCAGGAACAATTGCGTGTCCGATGGCGACTCGAGCACCGGGTACAGCTCGCAACGCTTTCCGTCGCGCTCGAACACCGCGCGGCCCGGCGCCGGGTGCGTCTCGATGGTGCCGATCACCGTGGCGCTCGCCAGCGGCAAGGGCGGTTCGAGTGGTTCCCAGTCGGCGACGATGCGCCAGGCCGGATCGACCGCGAACCGCTCGATGCCCCGGAACCGCGTGCGCGTTTCCGCTTCGCTGTCGCGCACGCGCAGGCCCTTGCGCCCGCCGCGGTCGATGGCAACGAAACTGGTGGTGCCAAAACGCACAATGGTCGGCGTGGCGTGGCTGTCGTCCCTGAGCACCGCGCCGCGGCCGGGCTTGCCGTCGATGCCCGCTTTTGCGGCGGGATCGAGGGCAATCGACAACGTACCGTCGTCGGCCCACGTGACCGTCCCCAGACGCGGCGGTGCCCCGGCCAGGACGATGTCGTTGCCGGCATCGGCACCCAGCGTATTCACGCCCGGCTTCAACCACGCCAGTCCGACCAGGCTCAACCAGCCATCCGGCGCGGTCAGGCGCTGGATGCGCGCGGCGTGCCAGTCCTCGATTTCGCGCGTGTAGGAGTCGCTTGCCTGCACCGCCATCGTTCAACGCCCCCGCAGGAACAGCTTGTCCAGCTCGGCGATCGAAAGCTGTGTCCAGGTCGGCCGGCCGTGGTTGCACTGGCCGGAACGTTCGGTTGTTTCCATCTGGCGCAGCAGCGCGTTCATTTCGGGAATCGTCAGGTGCCGGTGCGCGCGCACCGAGCCGTGGCAGGCCATGGTGGAGAGGAGTTCGTTCTGAAGCTCGTCGAGCCGCCGCGAGTCGCCGTGCTCGGCGAGTTCGGCCAGCACGTCGCGCACCAGTTGCGCCACGTCGCTGCCTTCAAGCAGCGCGGGAATGCGCCGCGCGGTGACCTGGCGCGGGCCGCTGCGATCGAGTTCCAGGCCGTACTTCGCAAGGGTCTGCGCATGTTCTTCGGCGGCCGCGGCTTCGCGTTCGCTGACCGCGATCGCCTCGGGCACCAGCAGCGCCTGGGAACGCACCGCGTCGGCCTCGCGCGCCGCCTTCAGTTTTTCGTAGGTGACGCGCTCGTGCGCGGCGTGCATGTCCACCAGCACCAGGCCGCCCGCGTTTTCCGCCAGGATGTAGATGCCCGCAAGCTGCGCCAGCGCGTAGCCCAGCGGCGGGGCTTCCCCGGCATCGGCCGGGCGCGGCGGCGCCGGCGCGGTTGCCGTTGCAGCGCGCCCGCCCAGCAACATCGCGTAGGGATCCGATGGCGCCTCGCGCACCCCGAGCCCGAATTGCCGCGCCGCAGCCGGCGGGCCGTGCTGGTGTGACGCATGCGCCCGCCACGCGCCCGCGCCAGCCTCTTCGTGCGTCTCCGCCGGGGCGGGCGCATGCGCTTCGCCGGCGCGCGTGGTCGCCACCGCCTCGTGCAGGGCATGGAACAGGAAATCGTGCACCAGGCGCGCATCGCGGAAGCGCACCTCGCGCTTGGCCGGATGCACGTTGACGTCGACCGCGGCCGGATCGATCGCGAGGAACAGCACGAACGCGGGGTGCCGGCCGTGATAGAGCACGTCCTCGTACGCCTGGCGCACCGCGTGCGCGACGCTCCTGTCGCGCACCAGCCGTCCGTTGACGTGGAAATACTGCTGGTCGGCACGCGCGCGCGATGCGGTCGGCAGCCCGATCCAGCCGTGCAGCGACAACCCGGCCGCTGCGTGCTCGACGTGCAGGCAGTTGCCCGCAAAGGTGTCACCAAGCAGTTCGCCCGCGCGTTGAAGGTGCGCGGTCTCGTCGGCGGCGGGTTTGAGCATCCGCACCGGCTTGCCGTTGTGGACCAGCCGGAACGCGACCTCCGGGCG
>CAZAXF010000098.1:0-7491 GCA_964489055.1 uncultured Rhodanobacter sp.
GGGCGAGCGCCAGGGATGGCGCGAGTCATTCCCGCCGCCATCCATCAAACAGTCGTACTCCCCTCTCCCCCCGGGAGAGGGGCTGGGGGTGAGGGTCCGAATTCCGCGCGATGCGTACCACCGCGCAAGCCCGAACCCTCACCCACCCCTTCGGGGCACCCCCGATCAGAAGCACTTCGGGGGCAGGCCCTTCTCCCGGAGGGAGAACGAAAACCGCCGCTCCCCCCTCCTTCCGGGGCGAGGGGCGCCACGCGAAAATCCACCCCGTTATTGTCCTGCGTCAATATCGACCCCGCAGGGCATCGGGTACGCTGGTGATTCTTTTGCCACGAGCCATCGACGATGAAAACCTCACTGTCCCTGACCCTGGTTCTTGCCCTCACCGGTTTCCTTGCCGGGTGTGCCGGTACCGATGACAGCGCCGGCGCCAACACGCCCAAGCCGCAGGCCGTCGCCACGGCGGCGGGCAACCCCCTGTTCACCGAGAGCCCCCTTCCGCTGCACTTCCCCGAGTTCGACAAGATCGAGGACTCGCACTTCGCGCCGGCCTTCGACCGCGGCATGGCCGAGCAGATCGAGGAAGTCCAGGCGATCGCCAACAACGACGCGGCGCCGACCTTCGAGAACACGATCATCGCGCTGGAGAAGTCCGGCAAGACGCTCGACCGCGCGGCCACGGTGTTCTTCAGCCTTTCGGGCGTCGAGAACAACGATGCCAAGAAGGCCATCCAGGCTGAATACGCGCCGAAGCTCGCCGCGCACCGCGACGCCATCATGCTGGATCCGAAGCTGTTCGCGCGCGTGCAGACGCTCTACGACCAGCGTGACACGCTGGGTCTCGACGCCCAGGGCGTGCGCCTGATCGATCGCTATCACACCGACTTCGTGCGTGCCGGGGCCAAGCTGTCCGACACCGACAAGGCGCGCGTCAAGGAAATCAACGGCGAGCTCGCCAAGCTCGGCGCCGACTTCAGCCAGAACGTGCTGGCCGAGGTGAACGATTCCGCCGTCGTGGTGGAAAGCCGCGAGCAGTTGGCCGGCCTCAGCGACGCGCAGATCGACGCCGCCGCCAAGGCCGCCAAATCCCGTGACCTGGACGGCAAGTACGTGATCGCGCTGGTCAACACCACGATCCAGCCGGTGCTCGCGCAACTGGATGACCGGCAACTGCGCCAGCGCATCTTCGAGGCTTCGGTGGCGCGCGGCAGCCGCGGCAACGACTACGACAACACCGCGCTGATCTCCCGCGTGATGGAGCTGCGCGCCGAGAAGGCCGCGCTGATGGGCTACCCGAACTGGGCCGCCTACGGCCTGGCCGAGCAGACGGCCAAGACCCCCGAGGCGGTCAACGACATGCTGGGCAAGCTGGCACCGCCTGCGGTTGCCAACGCCAAACGCGAGGCGGCCGACCTGCAGGCGATGATCGACAGGACCCAGGCGGCAAAGGGCGAGCCGACCTTCAAGCTGGCCGCATGGGACTGGGCCTACTACACCGAGAAGGTCCGCGCCGACAAGTACGCCTTCGACGAGAACCAGTTGAAGCCTTACTTCGAGATGCGCAACACGCTCGAGAACGGCGTGTTCTTCGCGGCCAACAAGCTGTATGGCATCACCTTCAAGCAGCGCACGGACCTGCCGGTCTACAACGAGGACGTGCTGGTCTATGACGTGTTCGACGCCGACGGCAGCCAGCTCGCAATCTTCCTGCTGGATCCATACGCGCGGCCGTCCAAGCGCGGCGGCGCCTGGATGAACGCCTATGTCAGCCAGTCCGGCCTGACCGGCAACAAGCCCGTCGTCGCCAACCACCTCAACATCACCAAGCCGGCGAGCGGCCCGACGCTGATGACCTGGGACGAAGTCACCACGATGTTCCACGAGTTCGGCCACGCCCTGCACGGCATGTTCTCGAACGTGGAATACCCCTACTTCGCGGGCACCAGCGTGCCGCGCGACTTCGTGGAATTCCCCTCGCAGGTGAACGAGATGTGGGCCGACTGGCCGGAAGTGCTGGCCAACTACGCCAAGCATTACGAAACCGGTGAGCCGATGCCGCAGGAGCTGCTGGACAAGGTCCTGGCCACGTCCAAGTTCAACCAGGGCTTCGCCACCACCGAGTACCTTGGCGCCGCGATGCTCGACCAGAGCTGGCACCAGATCGGCGCCGACGAGGTGCCGGCGGCCGACGGCGTCATGGCCTTCGAGGCCGCCGCGCTGAAAGCGAACGGCACCGACTTCGCGCCGGTTCCGCCACGCTACCGCACGCCCTACTTCAGCCACATCATGGGCGGCTACTCGGCCGGCTACTACGCCTACATCTGGTCCGAAGTGCTGGACGCGAACACAGTGGAATGGTTCAAGCAGAATGGCGGCCTGACCCGCGAAAATGGCGACCGCTTCCGCGAGACCCTGCTCTCGCGCGGCGGCAGCAAGGACGCCATGGAACTGTTCACCGACTTCGCCGGCCACGAGCCGCGCATCCAGCCACTGCTGGAACGCCGCGGCCTGGATGCCGCCGAGGGCTGAGATTGCCTGCCCGCCCTCTCTCCCTCCGGAGCGAGCGGCGGGCAGTGCCCGCCCTACAGGCTGCGCGAGCGGCAGGCAGTGACGCGTAGGGCGGACACCGTCCGCCACCGCATCCCGCGCAGGGCGGACACCGTCCGCCGTCGCATCCCGCGGCGGGCAGTGCCCGCCCTACGCGCCTGCATCGCCTGGAGAAACCGGAACCTCATCTGGCCCTTTCGGCCATCCCCGATCAGAATCGTTTCGAGGGCAGGCTCTTCTTCCGGAGGGAGAAGGGACAGGCATCGCGCCCCTTCCATCGCCCATGCGCCGTGGGCGTTATAGTCCGGGGCTGTTCCCTCACGGATCTCCCGGCATGCGTCATGTTCTCTTGCCCGCCCTGGCCCTGTCACTTCTTGCAGGCAGCACAGTCGCGGCGGCGCCCGCATCCACACAGGTGGCCGACACACCGGCTACGCGACTGCACGCGCTGTTCGACAAGGCCTGGAACCAGCAGCACGCAAAGCCGCCGCCCGGCACCACGGACTACAAGCTGTTGTGGGGCGACCCGAGCCTTGCACGCGAGAAGGAGCAGCTTGCGCGTGACAAGGCCAACCTGGCCGCGTTGCAGAAGATCGACAGGTCGAAGCTCGACCCCACCGACCAGTTGAGCTGGCGGCTGTTCGAATACCAGCTCGACGACGCCATCGCGGGCGCGTCGTTCCCGCAGCAGGCACAGGGACTGATCACGCAGCTCTGGGGACCGCAGTTGGCCGGCGACCAGTTCCGGGACGAGCGGTTCGACGACGCGAAGGGTTACGAAGGGCTGATCCGCAAGTTGAACGCGACGGGCTCGTACCTTGCGGCGTTCACGACGCGGCTGAAGGAGGCGATGGCGCAAGGCATCACGCAGCCGCGCGTGGTGATGCAGCGCGTACCCGACGAAATCAAGGCGAACATCGCGAAGGATCCGACACAGAGTCCGTTCTACGCGCCGTTCAGGAAATTGCCGGAATCGATCCCCGACGCCGAACAGGCGAAACTGCGCGACCAGGCCACGACCGCCATCACCAAAGTCGTCAACCCGGCATACGAGAAATTCCTGGCGTTCTTCGAGGACGACTACCTGCCGCACGCACGCACCCGGGTCGGCGTATCCAGCTTGCCCGGCGGCAAGGCCTACTACGCGTACCTGGTCCGCCACTACACCACCACCGACATGACGCCCGCGCAGGTCCACGAGATGGGCCTGAAGCTGGTGAAGCGGATCCATGCGCAGATGGAGGACGTGTTCAGGCAGATCGGTTTCAAGGGCAGCTACAAGGAATTCATCCAGCACCTGCGCACCGACCCGAAGTTCCACTACACCGATCCGGATGACCTGCTCGAGGCGTATCGCGCCGCGACCAAGCGCGTCGATCCGCACATGGTCGACATCCTCGGTACCTGGCTGCTGCCGCGCGTGCCCTACGGCGTGCGCCCGATCCCGGCGGCGCTGGCGCCCAACACCTACCCGGCCTATTCCGAGCCGCCGGCGCGCGACGGCAGCGTCGCCGGTTACGTCGGCGTCAACCTCTACAAACCCGAAACGCGCCCAAAATACTCGATCCAGGTGCTGATGTGCCACGAGGGCCGCCCCGGCCACCAGTTGCAGATTCCGGTCGCCAACGAGCTGGACAACCTGCCGAAGTTTCGCCGCTTCGCCTACTACAACGCCTTCGGCGAAGGCTGGGCACTGTACTCGGAAACCCTGTGCGACAAGCCGATGGGGTTGTACGACAACGACCCGTACTCGAAATTCGGCTACCTCAATTACCAGATGTGGCGCGCGGTGCGGCTGGTCGTCGATACCGGCATCCACGAATACGGCTGGACCCGCGACCAGGCCGTCGAGTACATGCAGGACCACACCGCGCTCGCCGACCAGAACATCGCGACCGAAGTCGACCGCTACATCGTGTGGCCGGGCCAGGCGCTCAGCTACATGATCGGCGAGCAGGAAATCCTGTCGCTGCGCGAACACGCCAAAGACCGGCTCGGCGACAAGTACACCCTCAGGGACTTCGACAACGTCGTGCTCGGCCAGGGCAGCCTGCCGATGGCGATCCTGAAGGAAGTCGTCGGCAAATGGATCGACAACACGCTGGCCGGCAAACCCGCCGACCAGTTGCCCTACGCCTGCAAGCCACGCAGCGTCGCGGCGTGCCAGGCAATGGACGCCGCGGTGCAGTAAAAAGCCATCCCCTCAATCCCCCTTCGCACGCGAAGGGGGAAGCAAATCACTGCCTTCGCAACGAAGGGGTCGAGGCGCGGCGTCGGGTGATGCCGCGTCGCGCCGCGCTGCCATGCTCGCGGCGGAGCAACGGGCCGGGGAGATCCGGGATGCCGCGAACGGATCATTTCGCATGTGCGGGCCTGTTCGGCCTCACGATTGCCGGGGTCGCGCACGTGGGCGGGCGCGTCGAGGTCACCGGCAGCCATGCGTCCGGCGGTGACATCCTGTTCGGTGGCTTCATGCTGGGCATGCTCGCCCTGGGCATGGTGGCACTGGTGGCGCCGGCATGGGGCGTGTGGCGCTGGCGCGGTGGCTGGCGCATTGCGGCAGCCATTCCCGCCGCGGTGATGGCGTTGGTGGTGCTGCGCATCGTCCTTGGCACCGTGTTCGACCCCACCTCGCACAATCTGTGGCCGTTCGAAATCGTGATGTGGGGCGGATTGAGCTGCATCTGGATGCTGGTAGCGGCCATCGCGCGCCGCCTGTCGCGCGCCGGGCGGGCGTGACGCCGTCGATGCCTTGGCAGCCTGGCCTCAGGGCGGCGGCTGCGGCTCGCGCTCCACCAGGTCGCGCAGTGCCGCCTGCATGCGCGCGTGCACCCGCACCAGCGATCCCCACAGGAACCACACCGTGAACGCGCCGATGGCCAGCAGCGCCAGCAGCACCGCGCGCGGCGGCAGGATGCTGCTGCCAAGGGCCGCCACCAGCAGGGCCATCCCGGCCAGCGTTCCCAGCGGAACCAGCTTGCCCAGCACCCGGCGCAGGAGCGCCGTGCGTACCCCGTGCACTTGCTCGCTGATGCCCAGTTCGGCCAGCAACATGCCCAGCGCATCGGCCTTGCGGTATACGGCAATCAGCATCGGCAAGGACACAAACAGCGCCAGCGCCCAGATCAACGACCGGCGCGCCACCGGCGACAGCGGCATGTGCGGCCACCAGCGCGGCAGCATCGCGCTGACGAACGCGCCGATGCCGAACACCGCGCAAACCAGCAGCAGGTTCACGCCGATGTGCCACAGCAACCGGCGCAGCATTTTCGCCAGCACCACGTTGCTGGCGGCCGACGAGGTGCCGACCAGCCATTCGTGGTACCCGCCCGCCAGCGCGCGCACCGGGCGCGGCGTGACCTTGCGCAACCCGGCGACCAGCCACGGCTCGGCGTGCAGCAGCAACGGGGACACGATCATGCACACCACCGCGGCGGTGACGGTTACCGGGTACAGGAAGTTCCCGGCCACGCCGGCCGTGATGCCCAGCGCGGCGATCACGAACGAGAATTCGCCGATCTGGGCCATCGTCAGGCCGGTACGCAGGGCATCATGTCCGTTGCGCCCGGCGCACACGAACGCGCCCACGCCGCATGCCAGCGTCTTGCCGACGATCACCAGCAACGCGAGGCCCAGTGCCGGCCACAGGTAGGGCAACAACTGCGTGGGGTCGAGCAGCAACCCGATGGCAACGAAGAAGATCGCGGCGAACATGTCGCGTACCGGACGCACAAGGTGCACGATGCGGTCCGAACAGCGCGCCTCGGAAACCACCACACCGGCCAGGAACGCACCCAGCGCCACGCTGAAGCCTTCCCACACCGCAAGCAGGCAGGCCCCGAAGCAGATGCCCAGCGCGGTCACCACCAGCGGTTCGTCGCGCCCGCGCGCAGCCAGCCAGTCCAGCAGTCGCGGCAGCAACAGCAGGCCCAGGACCAGCGCCACCGCCACGAACAGCAGCATCCGCCACAACACCACCACCGCGACCCCGGCGGTATCGGCGCTGCCCGCGGCGATCGCGCTCAGCACCGTGATCAACACCACGGTCAGCACTTCCTCGGACACCAGCATTCCCACCATGCCGGTGACGAAACCCTGCCCCCGCCAGCCGCGGTCGGCCACGGTGCGCAGCGCGATCATGGTCGAGGAAAAACAGATCACGCCGCCCAGGAACAGCGCTTCGCGCACCGTCAACCCGACCAGCCGCCCGGCCTCGAAGCCGACCCACAACATCAAGCCCACTTCCACCAGCCCGGCCAGCACCACCCCCACACCCAGCGAGCGCAGCTTGCGCAGGTTGAATTCCAGGCCCAGCGTGAACATCAGCAACACCACGCCGAGATTGGCGATCGACTGCATCGTGCCCTGGTCGGTCAGGAACCGCCACGGCATGTGCGGCCCGATCAGCACGCCGGCGATGATGTAGCCCAGCAGCACCGGCAGGCGCAGGCGCGGAAACACCACCACCACCACGCCGGCCGCCAGCATCACGCACGCCAGGTCGCGGATGAACTGGATTTCGTGCAAAAGGACCTCCCGGGCGCAACGTGTTCGTCCAATCGGGCGCGGAACGCTTGACCCCGTGCCCGTTCCCGCCTATCCTTGCGCGCTTCCAGCGTGGGGCCATAGCTCAGCTGGGAGAGCGCTACAATGGCATTGTAGAGGTCGCCGGTTCGATCCCGGCTGGCTCCACCAACCCCCACGCTGTCCCCATCGTCTAGAGGCCTAGGACACCACCCTTTCACGGTGGCGACCGGGGTTCGAATCCCCGTGGGGACGCCATGGCGGTTGGCTTGCCACGGCAGGTGCCGTTGCAAGTACAATACACGGCTCGATGGAACGAACACGACGCGCACGCGCGCACCGCGGACGGCTCAAGGAAAAAACGGAACAGTGCGGAGCGGTAGTTCAGCTGGTGGTTCCGTGAGCGCTTGCGAATGTCCGGGG
>CAZAXF010000099.1:0-7410 GCA_964489055.1 uncultured Rhodanobacter sp.
GTATTCCTGGCGGAGCTGATCGCGACCGCCTTCAGGCTCGGCTGGCTGTACCTGTCCTCGCCGGAGCGCCTGTGCAGCAACTACCTGCTGGGTGACCAGCAACTGCTCGGCAAGGTGTTGCTGGCGCTCGGCTCCGCGATTTCCCTGTTGCTTGCGTGGCAGCTGCTGTGGGGTCACATCCAGGTCGATCGCCCCGCCCGCTGAACCTGCCGGCGGGAGCGGACCGGCGGCGTCGCGGTGTATCCTATGCAACTGGCGAACCACGGGGGCCCCACGTGTCCTGGCTGCAGAAGTTGACATCGCCGAAGATCCGCACCGAAAGCACCCCCAGCCGCGGCAAGGTGCCCGAGGGCGTGTGGGAAAAATGCTCGGGGTGCGGGATCGGCCTGTATCGGCCGGAGCTGGAGCGCAACCTGATGGTATGCCCCAAGTGCGGGCACCACCACCCGATCGCGGCGCGCGCGCGCCTCGGCGCCTTCCTCGACGAAGGCGGCAGCGAGATCGCGGCCGGGCTCGCGCCGGCGGATGCGCTCAAGTTCAGGGACTCGAAAAAGTACCGGGACCGCATCGTCGCGGCCCAGCGTGCTACCGGCGAGAAGGACGCGCTGGTGGTGGTGCAGGGCACGCTCAAGGCGATGCCGGTGGTGGCCTGCGCGTTCGAGTTTTCCTACATGGGCGGCTCGATGGGCTCGGTGGTGGGCGAGAAGTTCACGCGCGGGGCGGAAGCCGCGCTGCGCGACCGCGCGGCGCTGGTGTGCTTCACCGCGACCGGTGGCGCGCGCATGCAGGAGGGCCTGCAATCGCTGATGCAGATGGCCAAGACCTCCGCCGCGCTGGCGCGCCTGCGCAGGGCGGGCTTGCCCTACATCGTGGTGCTGGCCCATCCGACCACCGGCGGCGTCTCGGCCAGCCTGGCGATGCTGGGCGATATCCACATCGCCGAGCCGAAGGCGCTGATCGGGTTCGCCGGCCCGCGCGTGATCGAGCAGACCGTGCGCGAAACCCTGCCCGACGGCTTCCAGCGCTCCGAGTTCCTGCTCGAACACGGTGCCGTGGACATGATCTGCGATCGCCGCGAACTCCGGGACCGGGTCGCCGCGCTGCTGGCGATCCTGATGCACCACGACAAGGTGGCGTGACGCCTTGCGCCGGTCGGCTGGCGGGGTGCGCCGCGTTCGAAAGACTTCGTTCGCTGACGGTGGTGCGCTGACGCTGCCAGCCATGGCGTTTTCCGCGTCACTCACGCAAGGTGGCTTCGTTGACCTTTGGCGAGCGCATCGCGCAGGCAACCGGGGTGGTCCCCATTCCGCGCGTGTTGCCCTGCGTTTGTCGTGCACCGCCATCCGTGGCTTTTTCCGCGCCCCTCCCGGGGGCGCGGGTGACTTTCTCTTGCATGGCCAAGAGAAAGTCACCAAAGAGAAGGCCACCCCGCAAACACGCCCTTCGCCCATCCATGGGCTCCGGGTGCGCGTGCGGTCGCCGGGGTTCGCCGACGGGCCCTCCTGGCCCTACGGCGAACTGGCGCACATCCTGTGCGCCACCCTTCGGGCTGATCCGTCGACCGCCCGCCGTGTTTGAGGGGCCCCAAACAGGCGCGCTTGACTCGCCACATCCTTGTGGCTCGCCCTTCGGGCCGCCTGCGGCGTTCGCATCGGCAATCCTGCCGATGCAGTCTGCGCGTGGGCTGGTGCGCAGCGGTGTGCTCCCCCCCGCTCCGAACGAGGCCATGGATGGCCGGACCAGGAACCGCAAAGGCGTCGTTGCATGCCGCCGCGGTGCGTGGTCGATCGCGCGGGAAAGGCGCGCATGTTTGAGCACAGGGATGTGCGAGTTCGCGCCGGCGCGCGCTCGACCGCGCACCGCGGGGAGTTTCGCCGACAGGAAGTCGGCGAAACCGGCATGCCCGGCGCATGGCTTTGGCTACTTTCCCCGAAAGGAAAGTAGCTCGCTCGCCGCAGGCGAGCGAAACCGCTCTTGGGGGAGGGGCGCGGAAAAAGACAGGGACGTCATGCCCGCAGCTTGTAGTCTGTGCGTGTCGACTTGGAATCAGGGCAGGTTCGTGGCGATGCCTGGCGCCAGGGAATCCGCCTCATGAAAACCCTCGACGACTGGCTGGCATACCAACAGCAGATCCACGCGCGTGGCATCGACATGGGCCTCGAGCGCGTGCGGGACGTGTGGCAACGCATGGGTGCGCCGCGGCCCGCGCCGCTGGTCGTCACCGTGGGCGGCACCAACGGCAAGGGCTCGGTGGTTGCGTTGCTCGATGCCATGTTGCGCGCGGGCGGGACGCGCACCGGCGCCTACACCTCGCCACACATCCTGCGTTACAACGAACGGCTGCGGCTGGATGGCGCCGAGGTCGACGATGCCACGCTGGTGGCCGCGTTCGAGCGCGTGGAGGCCGCCCGCGGCGGCACCACGCTCACCTACTTCGAATTCGGCACGCTGGCGGCGTTCGACATCCTGGCACGTGCGCAGCCGGAGATCGCCCTGCTGGAGGTCGGGCTTGGCGGACGTCTGGATGCGGTCAATCTCGTCGATGCGGACGCGGCGGTGGTGGTGACGGTCGACCTGGACCATACCGAATACCTGGGTCCCGACCGCGAGGCCATCGGGCGCGAGAAGGCGGGCATTTTCCGCGCGGGCCGGCCCGCGATCGTGGGCGAGACCAATCCGCCGCAGGCGCTTCTCGGGCACGCGCGCGCGATCGATGCCACTGTCGAGGTGCTGGGCCAGGACTTCGGCTGGGAGCCACAGGCCGGCTCGTTGCGGTGGTGGCATCGTGCGCCGGACCAGTCGCGTTACGTCGCTCCCGCGGATCCGGATCCGGATGCCGTGGTGGTGCATGGCACGCTGGCGCTGGAGGGCGCGTTCCAGTACCGCAACGCGGCGACCGCCATCGCGGCGCTGCACGCGCTCGGCGAAAGGGTGCGCTGGGATGTACGCGCCATCCAGGCCGACGCGAAGGGCGCCGACTCGATGCTTGCAGGGCGGCTGCAGCACCTCGGGTCGCAGCCGGACCTGGTGGTGGACGTTGGCCACAATCCGCAGGCGGCCCGCCAGCTCGCGCTGTGGCTGGACCGGCATCCGGTCACCGGCCGCACGCACGCGGTGTTCGGTGCATTGGCCGACAAGGACATCGAGGGCGTGGTGCTGGCACTGGGTGCACGCATCGATCGCTGGCACCTGGCCGGCCTGACCGATGAGTCGCCGCGCGGGGAAACCACCGCGCGACTGGCCGCGCGCGTGCGCGCGGTGCTGCCCAAGGTGCGATGCGACGAGTACGCCGACATCCCCGCGGCGCTGGACGCCGCGCGCGGCTGTGCGGCACGCGGGGACCGCATCCTTGCTTTCGGCAGTTTCCACGTGGTGGCGCCGGTGCTGCGTGCGTGCCGCGTATAATCGCCCACGCACGCGGACGGCGTTCCGGCGGGTCGGCGCGCGCGTACCGCTCGACGCCTGTGCCAATTTCCTGCATGCTGCCCATCGATGGATTCCGGCCTGAAAAAACGTCTCCTGGGTGCGGCGGTGCTGATCGCGCTGGCGGTGATTTTCGTTCCCATGCTGCTGCCCGGTGGAACCTCTCCGGAACCCGGAGGCGGCAGCGTGTCGATTCCGCCGGAGCCGGAGGCGGCCTTCAAGACGCAGACCCTGAAGGTCGGGCCGGACAGCGCCAGCGCCGGATCCACCGCGGCGGCATTGTCCGACCCCGATCGCGTCGCCACGCTCGACCTGGACAAGGGCGCTGCCGCGGTGCAGTCGACCGCGGCCGCAGCGGCCGCTTCGGTTGCGGAAACCACCACGCCACCCGCGTCCGCCGGCCCTGAATCGGCGCAGGGAGCGGCAAGTGCGTCCGCGTCCGCGCCATCGACCACCGAGCCGCAGCCGTTGCCCGGCGGCGCCGGTGCCGCGGCCGGTACGGTCTATGCGGTGAACCTTGGCATCTATGCCGATCACGCCGGCGCCAGGAAGCTGGTCGCGGACGCCAAGCGGCACGGATTCACCGCGGTTGCGACACCGGAAAGCTTCCGGGGCAAACCGGTCCTGCGCGTACGGGTCGGCCCGTTTTCCAGCAAGGCCCGGGCCGAAGCCGCGCGCCTCAAGCTCAAGGCGTTCACCTCGGTCCCCATGACGGTCGAGGCCGCGACCATCGACCAGCCGGGCGATGTGGCATCTTCGGCGTTGCCCGCAGGCCAGCCGGGCGCGTGGGCGGTGCAACTGGCGGCATTCAGCGACCAGGCCTCCGCCCGCAAGCTGCGCGACCGCCTGCGCAGCCAGGGATTCGACGGTTACGTCGACAGCGTGAAGACATCCGGCGGCACGTTGTGGCGGGTGCGGGCGGGACCGTTCGCGACCCGGGCCTCGGCCGAAACGGCGCGCACGCGGATTGCCGGCCAGCTGAAGATGAAGGGCAACATCGTCACCCAGGACTGACCACGGAGGAAGGGCGACCGCCATCCGCCATGCCGCTCAACGTCGCCGACATCGTGATCCTTGCGGTATTGACACTGTCGGTGCTGTTCGGGCTGTGGCGCGGATTCGTCGGCGAGATCCTGTCGTTGCTGTGCTGGATCGCCGCGTTCTGGGTTGCCTGGGCGTTCGGCGACCGGGTGGCCGCGGTCTACCAGCCGTTCCTGCGCGAGCCCACCGCGTCCATCATCGCCGGCTACGTCACCTGTTTTCTGGGCGTGCTGGTGGTCGGCGCACTGCTGGGCTGGGCGATGCGCAAATTGATGGATCGCGGCGGCCTGCGCGGAGGTGACCGCGCACTGGGCAGCCTGTTCGGTCTGGTGCGCGGATTGCTGCTGGTGACCTTCGCAGTGCTGATGCTGGGTTTCACGCCACTGCCGCGCCAGGCTTCATGGTGGCGCCATTCGATGTTGCTGCCGGGCTTCGAGGCCGGTGCGACGTGGGTCGCGCAGGCGCTTCCGCCCGATGTAACCCATCATCTGGAGCTTGGCGGGCGGGCCTTGGTTCCAGTTTCGCAAATCCCCATTTCAACGTTGGACCCGGCGCTCCCGCCCGGCGCGGCCGGGTCGTCCGTGCCGGCGCACGCGACAACATCGGCGCGTGCGCCCGGACACGCGCCGAAGGGCGGGGTTGTGGGACAATAGCGCCCGCGGGACGCAGTACGATCCAGGGATCGGGTTCGCTGGCATCGCGGGACCTGCCGGCCAACGGTCGGTGTGGAACCCGCGTGCGTGCGCCGTGAACCCGCCGGTTCCAGGCCCAATGTCCGGGCTCCATCGAGGCACGACCTTTCCATGTGCGGAATCATCGGTATCGTCGGCAAGAGCGAAGTCGCCACCGCGTTGTACGACGCGCTGACGGTGCTGCAGCACCGTGGCCAGGATGCCGCCGGCATCGTCACCTACGACGGCACCAAGCTGCACATGCGGCGTGCGCCGGGGCTGGTGCGCGACGTGTTCTCCGCGCGAGACATGCAGGAACTGAAGGGTCCCGCCGGCATCGGCCACTGCCGCTATCCCACCGCCGGCGCCGAGGACACCGAGGAAGCCCAGCCGTTCTACGTGAATTCGCCCTACGGCATCGCCTTCGCGCACAACGGCAACCTCATCAACACCGAAGCGTTGCGGCGCGAGATGTTCGAGAACGACCGGCGCCACATCAACACCGATTCGGATTCGGAAATCCTGCTCAACATCCTCGCGCACGAACTGCAGATCCAGGATCGTCACCTGCTGGATCCGGATGAACTGTTCAAGGCGGTCGCGGCGGTACATGCCCGCGCCAAGGGTGGTTATGCGTGCGTCGCGCTGATCCTGGGCTACGGGGTGCTGGCATTCCGCGATCCGCACGGCATCCGCCCGCTGGCGCTGGGCGAGCGCGACACGCCCCAGGGCAAGGAATACGCCTTCGCGTCCGAGTCGGTCGCATTCGACATCCTGGGATTCCGGCTGGTGCGCGACGTGGAGCCGGGCGAAGCGGTGTTCGTGAGCTTCGACGGCAGGCTTGCTGCGCGCCGCTGCGCCGAGGGCGCGGTGCATTCGCCGTGCATCTTCGAGTACGTTTACCTGGCGCGGCCCGACTCGATGATCGAGGACGTGTCGGTGTACAAGGCGCGCCTGCGCATGGGCGAAAAGCTGGCCGACAAGATCCTGCGCGAGCGACCCGACCACGACATCGATTCGGTGATCCCGATTCCCGATACCTCGCGCACCGCCGGCTCGACCCTGGCCGCCGCGCTGGGCGTGCCGTTCCGCGAAGGCTTCGTCAAGAACCGCTACATCGGCCGCACCTTCATCATGCCCGGCCAGGGCCAGCGCGTGCGTTCGGTGCGACGCAAGCTGAACCCGATCCCGCTGGAATTTCGCAACAAGAACGTGCTGCTGGTGGACGATTCCATCGTGCGCGGTACCACCTCGCGCCAGATCGTGCAGATGGCGCGCGAGGCCGGTGCGAACAAGGTGTACTTTGCATCCGCTGCGCCGCCGGTGCGCTATCCCAACGTGTACGGCATCGACATGCCGGCACCCACGGAGCTGGTGGCACATGGCCGCACGGTCGAGGAAATCCGCGCGACCATCGGGGCCGACTGGCTGGTCTACCAGGATCTTCCCGACCTGATCGAGGCCGTGGCCGAGGGCAATGAAAACCTGAAGCATTTTGACGATTCGTGCTTTTCCGGCCGTTACGTCACGGGCGTGGAGCCCGAATACCTGCGCCAACTGGAATTCCTGCGCTCGGACGAGGCCAAGGAACAGCGCCGCAGCGCGTAGTCCCGGTTGCGCAGCCGGCGCGGGCGGGCGCGTCCGGATCGCCCGGCCGCAGCACCATCCATCGCAAGCCGACGCGCACGGGGAAACCAAATGCCACGCCGACTCGTTGCACTGTTTGATGGCACCTGGAGCAAGGCGGCGACCCGCACCAACGTCGAACGACTCTGGAAGCTGGTGGCCGACCACGATGCCAACGGCATCGAGCAGGTCTGCAAGTACGTGGTCGGCGTCGGTGTGGCGCGCGGCATCGAACACTGGCTGGGCGGCGCCTTCGGCCTGGGGCTGTCCGGCAACGTCAAGGAGGGTTACGCGTGGCTGTCGACCAACTGGCGCCATGGCGACGAGATCTGGCTGTTCGGGTTCAGCCGCGGCGCCTACACGGCGCGCAGCCTCGGCGGCCTGATCCGCAAGTGCGGGCTGCTGAGGCCGGATGCGTCCGGCGCGGTAACCGATGCCTCGGTCGATGCGGCCTACAAGCTGTACCGCAACGACCTGCACCCGAACGATCCGAAAATGGTCGCGTTTCGTACCGCGTACTCGCGCGAGGTCAGCATCCGCTTCATCGGCGTGTGGGACACCGTCGGTTCGCTGGGAATTCCCGGCGTGGCTTCCTGGTTCCCGTTCGCGCGCAGCCGTTACGCCTTCCACGACACCGAACTCAGCAAGA
>CAZAXF010000100.1:0-7375 GCA_964489055.1 uncultured Rhodanobacter sp.
CCGGTGACCAGGGTCTTGCCGTAGCGCGCCTTGAACTCGTGGAACTCGGAGCCGTCGACGATGCGCGCGATCACTTCGTGAATGTCGAACGGGCGGCGGGTGTCTTCGGGGATGACGCCGTAGAGTTGCTCGGTCGGGTATTTCGGCTCGACCGGTTCGCGCAGCGCCAGCGGCATGGACTTGCGTGAGTTCAGCGTGGCGACAATGTCGCGCGCGATGCTGAGTGCGTGCGAATCGTTTTCGGCGAAGTGGTCGGCCACGCCGGACATGGATGTGTGAACGTCGGCGCCACCCAGCGCTTCGGCGTCCACGACCTCGCCGGTGGCGGCCTTCACCAGCGGTGGGCCGCCGAGGAAGATGGTGCCCTGTTCCTTGACGATGATGGCTTCGTCACTCATCGCCGGCACGTAGGCGCCGCCGGCGGTGCACGATCCCATCACCACCGCGATCTGCGGAATGCCCAGGCCCGACATGCGCGCCTGGTTGTAGAAAATGCGGCCGAAGTGCTCCTTGTCGGGGAACACCTCGTCCTGCAGCGGCAGGAAGGCGCCGCCGGAATCGACCAGGTAGATGCAGGGCAGGCGATTTTCCAGCGCGACTTCCTGCGCGCGCAGGTGCTTCTTCACCGTCATCGGGAAATACGTGCCGCCCTTGACGGTGGCGTCGTTGGCCACGATCACCACTTCGCGACCACGGACGCGCCCGATGCCGGTGATGATGCCAGCGCCCGGTGCGGCGTCGTCGTACATGCCGTACGCGGCCAGCGGCGAGAGTTCCAAGAACGGCGAGCCGGCATCGAGCAGCGCGCGGATGCGTTCGCGCGGCAGCAGCTTGCCGCGCGCAACGTGCTTCTCGCGCGCCCGTGCGCTGCCGCCTTCGGCATTCTTCGCCAGCGTGGTTTTCAGGTCCTCGGTGACTTTGCGCAACGCTTCGGCGTTGGCGCGAAACTCGTCGCTGCGGGCGTTGATGCGGGAGGCGATGACGGGCATGGTCGAATCCGTGGCACACATGCGTGCGAACATCCCATTCTAGTCGGCAATACCGCGCACAAAAAAACCGGCCGCGCGAGGCGGCCGGTTTCGGGCACATCAAAAACCTGTTGCGCAAGGATCAGTGACCCTTGGCGGCATCCTTGACCTTGTTGACCGCTTCCTTGCCGGCATCGACGGCCTGGCCGGCCTTGTTCGCGGCGTCCTTCATGGCGTCCATTGCGTTGTCGCCGCTGGTGGAAGCCGGGGCCGCGGTGCCATTGTTGGCGGGCTCGGCCGCGGTCGACATCGGGGCGGGCTCGCTGGTCATCGCGTTGGCGGCGGTGCTGGCCATCGCCGGGCTGCCGGCTTCCTGCGTGGCACCGGCGGCGCCGGCGGTGACAGCCGAGGCTGCGTTCTGCGCCTGGTCGGCCGCAGACTGGCCTTCGCTGCCGGTGTTGTTGCAGGCCGAAAGCGACAGCGCCATCGCGGAGGCGATCGCCGCCACGAGTAGGGTACGAGTGAACTTCATTGGGAGATCTCCTGGATTTGGCCGTGGATTGCCACCGAAGTGGCCGCGCAATTAAACAGTGTCTTGGCGCATAAGGCCAGCGGGCAGGAAATCGTGGCGCCGGGCGCGTTCAGGCGAGGTTGTCGCGCACGGGGAACCTGGACGGCGGCGATGTCGCCGATCGGGGTCGCAGCCGAAAAACGGGCCGGCGGCAACAGCCGTCGGCCCGTGGATACTGCGTGGTGCTTCGCTCAGTGGAACGATGCCAGTTTCACATCCTTCATGTCGAGCGCCTGGGCCACGTCGTACATCGCCTGGTTCAGGATCATGTGGGTGTCGGCATCCGCGGCCTGACCCGGGCCCGCGTCGATGTCGGCCATCACCTGGTTGTGCAGGGCGTGCGAGAGCGCATGGTCGAACAGGTATCCGGACCAGAAGGTGCCGTCCGGGGTGGTGCCGGCCTTGACCAGCGCCTTGGCCAGATCGGCTCCGTGCAGGTCGGCCGGCTCGGGCAATTTGATGCCCTGCTCGTTGGCACGCTTGAGGGCAGCCTTGACCGCGAAGGTCATGCCGCTGATGAAGTTGTCGACCTTTTCCTTGCCGTATTGTTTGGTGAGTTTGGCCACCTCGGCATTGACCGTCTTTTCACCGAGCATGGCGACCAGGGCCTTGGAAAAGTCGAAGTCCTTGGCGCCACCGCCAGCCTTGACCAGCGCGGCGGTGACATCCAGCGCGGGTTCACCGTGGTAGATCGGGCCGCCGAACCAGTTGTTGCCGGCCTGCTGATTCTGGGCCACCATCTGGCCGATCGAGCTGCTGGCCGCGGGCATCGCGGTGGTTGCTGTCGGCATCGGTGCAGGCATCGCGGTCGAGGGCGCGGCCGGGGTGGTCGCGGCGGGTGGCGGCATGGTCGCTTCGGACTGGTTCTGCCCGCTGTTGTTGCATGCGGACAATGTCAGCGCGACCGCGGATGCGATCGCGACCGAAAGAATCGTGTGGGTGAGTTTCATTGCTTTCCTCCTGGTCTGGCCGCGGAAGTGACGGGCCGGGACGACCATCACACTCCAATCGGGCGTTCCATACTAGACACCTGTGTCTAAAGGCCTTGTGAACGACGATACCCCCGAATCACCGGATCCGGGGGCGGTTCGCCGGTCAGGCGCGCTCGATCGCGATGGCGGTGGCCTCACCGCCGCCGATGCACAACGACGCCACGCCGCGCTTGGCACCGGCATGGATCATCGCGTACAGCAGCGTCACCACGATCCGGGCGCCGGTGCAGCCGATCGGGTGGCCCAGCGCGCAGGCGCCGCCGTGGACGTTGACCTTTTCGTGCGGGATCGAGAGATCGTGCATGGCCGCCATCGTCACCACCGCGAACGCCTCGTTGATCTCGAACAGGTCCACGTCGCCCACGCCCCAGCCGGTCTTCTCCAGGACCTTCTGGATCGCACCGACCGGTGCGGTCGTGAACCACTCGGGCTCCTGCGAGTTGGTTGCATGCGCCACGATCCGGGCCAGCGGCTTCACCCCGCGGGCCTGCGCGTCGTCGGCCGACAACAGCACCACGGCGGCAGCGCCATCGGAGATGCTGGACGAGCTGGCGGCGGTGACCGTGCCGGTCTCCTTGCGGAAAGCGGGCTTGAGCTTCGGGATCTTCGTGGGGTCCACCTTGCCGGGGGTTTCGTCCACCGAAACCTCGACCTCGCCCTTGCGGGAAGGCACCGTGACGGTGGTGATCTCGTCGGCGAACGTGCCGGCTTTCACGGCCTCTTGCGCGCGGCGCACCGATTCGGTGGCGAACGCGTCCTGCTGCTCGCGGGTGAAGTGGTACTTGTCGGCCGTGGCCTCGGCGAATACGCCCATGGCCTTGCCGTCATAGGGATTCATCAGGCCATCCCACATCATGTGGTCGACCAGCTTGCCGTCGCCGATGCGGATGCCGGTGCGCGCCGCCGCCATGTGGGGCGCGTTGGTCATCGATTCCATGCCGCCGGCGACCACGACCGACGCCGAGCCGGCCTTGATGAGGTCGTGGCCGAGCATGATCGCCTTCATGCCCGATCCGCACACCTTGTTGAGGGTGGTGCATCCGACGGCGGGCGGAAGCCCCGCGCCCAGCGCGGCCTGGCGGGCGGGCGCCTGGCCGAGGTTGGCGGGCAGGACGCAGCCCATCAGGACCTCGCCCGGGTCGGTGGGTGCCAGTCCCGATTGCTGCAGTGCCGCGCGAATTGCCGCGGCGCCGAGCCGGGGCGACGGAAAGCCGGTGAACTGGCCGAGGAATGCGCCGATGGGCGTGCGCTTGGCGGCGGCGATGACGATGTCGGACATGCTTGACTCCGGGCAACGGACAGACCGTGATTATGCGCGCGGTGCTGCGCCGCCGCAAACCCGGCATGCCCAAGTTGCCGGGCTTGGTGCACAATGGAGTCCCTGGTGCGGGTTGGTGGGTGAAACATGCAACATGGCAAGACGACACAACGGACGGCCCGTGCGGGCGAATGGCTGGCGCTCGGGATCCTGGCTGGAACCCTGGCAGCCTGCGGTGGTGGCGGAAACGGTGGCGTGCGCGTCACGCCGACCAGTCCGCCACCACCCCCGCCGCCGCCGACCCAGCCCAGCGACCAGCCGCCGATCGATGCGCAACTGGCGCTCACCAACACCTACGCCGCGCACGATGCCGGCTACGACGGCAGCGGGGTCACCATCGGGGTGGTCGATTCGGGCATCATGCGCTCCAACCCGACGGTCGCCGGGCGCGTCAAGGCCGAGCTGATCTACGTCGATCCCTCGCAGAACAACACCAACGTGGACGATGTCGTGGGGCACGGCACCTGGGTGTCCGAAATTGCCGCGGGCGCGCCGTTCGACAAGTTCCCCGGGGGCATCGCGCCGGGCGCGGACCTGGTGTCCGCGCGCATCATTGCCGACGATGCGCCCGATGACGACGGCAACACGCCACCCAGCGTGGTGACCGCCTCGGACGCGCAGTTCTTCCAGCAGGTCAATTCCGACCTCATCCAGTACGGCGTCCAGGTGATGAACAACTCCTGGGGCGGCATCACCTGGGATACCGGCGATGCCACGGTGAACCAGGCCTTCGACCAGGCGTATCGCAGGTTCGTGATCCAGCACGACGGGCTGGTGGTGTTCGCCGCCGGCAACGATTCCCAGGACGATCCCAGCACCATCGCCGCGTTGCCGAGCGTGGCGCCCGACCTCGAGCGGGGCTGGCTGACGGTGGTGGCCGTGGACAGCAACAACCCCACGCAGATCGACAGCTTTTCGAACAGGTGCGGCATCGCGATGGACTGGTGCCTGGCGGCGCCTGGCGACGTGATCGTGCTGGGCAAGGACACCACCGCCAGCACCGCCGATCCGGACTATTACATCGTGCGCGGCACTTCGCTGGCGGCGCCGATCGTTTCCGGTGCCGCGGCGCTGGTGTGGCAGGCGTTCCCGTACTTCGACAACGACATGGTGCGCCAGACGCTGCTCGGCACCGCCGACGACCTGGGCGATCCGGGCCCGGACCCGGTATTCGGCTACGGCATGGTCGATGTCGGCAAGGCGGTGCAGGGGCCGGCGAAGTTCGACTGGGGCGATGTGTCGGTGTCGTTCGACAACATGACCTCGACCTGGAGCAACGACATCAGCGGCGCGGGCGGATTGACCAAGTCCGGCACCGGGACGCTGATCCTCGCCGGCAACGACACCTATACCGGCGGTACCCGGATCTCGGGTGGTTCGCTGCAGGCCGTGCATGCGTTGCCGGGCGACGTCGCGGTGGGGACCGCCGGCACGCTGGATGCGGTGCCCGGGGTCGACGGCTCGCTGAGCAATTCCGGCACCGTCGTCGTCAAGGGCGGCGATACCAAGGTCGGGCGCAATTACACCCAGGCCACCTCGGCGACGCTTTCGATCAGCCTCGGTTCCAAGCTGGATGTGGCCGGTGGTGCGCAACTCGCCGGAACACTGAACATCCTGGGCGAGGACTCCGGTTACGTCAGCAACGATCACCAGGACGTACTGACGGCGAACAACGTCAACGGCACCTTCGATTCACTGACCACGTCGCCGGGCGTGTTCATGAGCACGGTCATCGAGTACACACCCACCAGCGTGTGGCTTGACACCACCAGCCTCAGCATCACGACAACCGCCGCGACCATGGGGATCGTCTCGCCGGCCGCGGTTGGCGCGGCGCAGCGCGTGCAGTTGGGATTCGATTCCATCGACAAATCGCTTGCCACCGGCGGCACCATGGCGCCGGGCGTGCTGCGGGGCGCGGGGGCGATCCAGCGCTCGCCCACGCCGGCCGCGGCACGGGCCACGCTGCAGAGCCTTTCCGGGCAACTGCACGCGGCCAGCGCCGCGATGCTGTTCAGCGGCATCGATGTCACCGGCAATGCCCTGTCCGGGCACTTCGACGATTTGGTCAGCGGTCGCGCAGGGCCGGGCATCTGGTATGGAAGCCTCGGCTGGAACGGCGACCTCGCGCGCACAGGCTATGACGGCGCGACCTTCCGCAGCAGTGGCGGCATCGTCGGGGCCGATTTCCGCGTCGGCCGGCACGGCGTGATCGGCTACGCGGCGGGTCAGAGCCGGGGGTTCGGACAACTTGAAAGCGCGTGGGATCACGATCGCACCCGCATGAACAGCCTTGCGCTGTACGGGGGTGCCACCCGTGGTCCGTGGTACGCCAGCGCGCAACTGGCGACCGGCTGGTACCGCGAAGACATGCAGCGGCTGCTGCGCCTGGGCTCGGTGGCGCTGCCGGTGGGCAGCGGCCTGACCGGGCGCTACCTCGCGGGTGCGCTGGAAGGCGGCCACCAGTTCCGGTTCGAGGGCATGCGCATCACGCCGTTCGCCGACGTGCGCTACCAGCGCCTCGACCAGGGCGGGTTCGACGAGCGCGGCGGCCTGGGCTTCGGCCTCAAGGCCGGTGCACGCAACGTGGGCCGGTTGCAGGCAGGCGTGGGCGTGCGCGCGGTCAGCGGCTGGCGCCTCGGCAATGGCATGTGGATGCAGTTCGACGGCAGCGCCGACTGGCAGCACGCGCTGCACCAGTACGGCGACGTGTTCAACGCCAGCTTCACCGGTTTCAACGACTGGTTGCCGGTGCGCGGCATCGGCCTTTCGCGCGACGTCGGCACGCTGCGCGCGGGGCTGTCGTTGTGGCCGACGCAGCGCTTCGGGTTGCGGCTGGGCTACAGCATGGAGCAGGGCCAGCACCAGCACGCGAACAGCGTGACGCTGCAGGGCGCGTTCACCTTCTGACGCGACACAGTGTGGCGGGCGGTGCCCGCCCTACGCGGTCCTTGCCATACACCGCACCCGCGGGATGACACCATCCCGCGAACCGGGTGCCTGTAGCGTGCGCCCTGCGCACGGTGGCGACCATGATGAATTGATTCGTGCGCGGAGCGCACGCTACGGCGTTTGGTCGGCGTGGCGCAAGGCGGGCACCGTCCGGCGATTGGGATTCATTCGCGCGCGGAGCACACGCTACGCGTTTGGTCGGGATGGCGCAGGGCGGACACCGTCCGCCGATTGGGGATTCATTCGTGCGCGGAGCGCACGCTACGCGTTCGGTCGGGATGGCGCAGGGCGGACACCGCCCGCCGATTCGGGATTCATTCGTGCGCGGAGCGCACGCTACGGCGTTTGGTCGGTGTGGCGTAGGGCGGGCACCGCCCGCCGATTCGGGATTGATTCGTGCGCGGAGCGCACGCTACGCGTCCGGTCGGGCTGGCGCAGGGCGGACACCGTCCGGCGATTGGGATTCATTCGTGCGCGGAGCGCACGCTACGCGGGTACTTCCGGACTACGCGCTACGCTCTCCCGAGTCCCGAGTCCCGAGTCCCGAGTCCCGAGTCCCGAGTCCCGAGTCCCG
>CAZAXF010000101.1:0-7340 GCA_964489055.1 uncultured Rhodanobacter sp.
CCCGGATCAAGTCCGGGACAGGCTCTGCCTCCGCAGTCCGAGTCCCGAGTCCCGAATCTCAGCTCCCCAGCCCCATCCCGCGTTCCTTCTGCTCGCGCAGGCGCTTCTCGAGGTAGTGGATGTTGCGGCTGCCGTGCTTGAAACCCGAGTCGGCCATGATGCGCTGCTGCAGCGGCAGGTTGGTCTTGATGCCCTCGATCACTGTCTCGCTGAGCGCGGTGCGCATGCGCGCGATCGCGGTCTTGCGGTCCAGGCCGTGCACGATCAGCTTGCCGATCATCGAATCGTAGTTCGGCGGAATCCGGTAGCCGTCGTACAGGTGGGTGTCGATGCGAACGCCCGGGCCGCCGGGTGCCTCGAAGCGTTTCACGGTACCCGGAGAAGGCATGAACGTCTCCGGATCCTCGGCATTGATGCGGCACTCGATCGCGTGGCCGCGCGGCACGACATCTTCCTGCCGGATCGACAGCGGCCGGCCGGCGGCGATCAGGAGTTGTTCGCGCACCAGGTCCACGCCGGTGATCAGCTCGGTCACCGGATGCTCCACCTGGATTCGGGTGTTCATCTCGATGAAATAGAAGTGCCCGTCCTGGAACAGGAACTCGAACGTGCCGGCGCCGCGGTAGCCGATGCGGATGCAGGCGTCGGTGCAGATCTTGCCGATCTCGGCGCGCATTTCCGGCGTGATGCCGGGCGCGGGGGCTTCCTCGACCACCTTCTGGTGGCGGCGCTGCATCGAGCAGTCGCGCTCGCACAGGTGGATGGCGTTGCCCTGGCCGTCGGCCAGCACCTGGATCTCCACGTGGCGCGGGTTCTCCAGGAATTTCTCCATGTACACCTGGTCGTTGCCGAACGCCGCGCGCGCCTCGGCGCGCGTGGTGGCAATGGCGTTGCCGAGGTGCGCCTCGGTGTGCACGTCGCGCATGCCACGTCCGCCACCGCCGCCGGCGGCCTTGATCAGCACCGGGTAGCCGATCTCGCGCGCGATCTGCATGCTGCGCTCGACGTCCTCGTCCAGCGGCGATTCCGAGCCCGGCACGCACGGCACGCCGGCGGCCTTCATGGCCTTGATGGCCTCGACCTTGTCGCCCATCATCCGGATCACCGGCGCGGTCGGACCCACGAACACGAAGCCGGATTGCTCCACCTGCTCGGCGAAGTCGGCGTTTTCCGACAGGAATCCGTAGCCGGGATGGATCGCCGAGGCGTCGGTGACTTCCGCCGCGGCGATGATCGCCGGGATGTTCAGGTAACTCTGCGCCGAGGGTGCCGGCCCGATGCACACCGCCTCGTCGGCCATGCCCACGTGCTTGAGGTTGCGATCGGCACTCGAGTGCACCGCCACGGTCTTGATGCCCATGGTCTGGCAGGCGCGCAGCACGCGCAGCGCGATTTCGCCGCGGTTGGCGATGAGGACTTTGTCTAGCATGGATACGGGACTCGGGACTCGGGACTCGGGACTCGGTGCGGACTTTGACGTCCCCTGGTCCGCTTGTGAATGAGATATCCCTCGAAAGGCAGGTCGAGGCTGCCCGGTCGAAGTACGTGTGCTTGAGGCGCAAGATAGTGGCGGGCTGGCGGTTCCCCCATGAACGCGTGGGCGAGGGAGGCCGTTGGCCCCCCGAGTCCCGAGTCCCGAGTCCCGAGTCCCGGCTTCATCAGCCAATCACCAACAACGGCTGGTCGAACTCCACCGCCTGGCCGTTCTCGGCGACGATGGCGACCACGGTGCCGGCGACTTCGGCGTCGATCTGGTTGAACATCTTCATGGCTTCGATCACGCCCAGCGGGTCGCCGACCTTGACCTGCTGGCCGACGCTGACGAAGGGTTCGGCGCCGGGCGAGGATGCAGCGTAGAAGGTGCCGACCATGGGCGAGCGCACCACGGTGCCCGCCGGCAGGCCCGGTTCTTCGGGGGTTGCCTCGGCGGCGGGCGCGGAAGCCGTCGATGCCGGTGCCTGCGGCGCCGCGGCGGCGGGTGCGGCCGGGGCCGCCGGTTGCGCAGGCGCCTGCGGTACCGCGACCGGCGCTGCGGGGATGCGCGACAGGCGTACCACTTCCTCGCCTTCCTTGATCTCGATTTCCGAAAGATGGGACGCTTCCAGCAGTTCGATCAGTTTCTTGACTTTTCTGAGATCCATGATGGTTTCGCCGTGCAACGGAAAGGGGTCAATCGCCGGACACCCGCATGATGGCCGCATCCAGCGCGTAACGGTAGCTGTCGGCACCGAAACCCGCGATCACGCCGGTCGCCAGGTCGGAAAAATACGACTGGCGACGAAACGGCTCGCGTGCGTGGGGATTGGACAGGTGTACCTCGATGAACGGAATCTGCGTCGCGGCCAGCGCATCGCGCAACGCCACCGAGGTGTGGGTGAAGGCGGCCGGGTTGATCACGATGAAGGCGGTGCCGTCGTGGCGCGCGGCCTGGATGCGTTCGACCAGGGCATGTTCGGCGTTGGACTGGAAGGTTGCCAGCGCGTGGCCGGCGGCTTTGGCCTGGGCGCCGAGCGCGGCGTCGATCTTGTGCAGCGTTTCGTGGCCGTACACATCCGGCTCGCGCTCGCCGAGCAGGTTGAGGTTGGGGCCGTGCAGGACGAGGATCTGGGCCACGCGGAATGTGTCGATTGCCGGACGAGAGCAGCCGCGGAGTCTGAACCGTCGTTCACGTTTTGTCCAGCGTTGCGTGTTGAATCGCTGACGTTGCGCGACGATCGTCACATGTTTGGCACACCCTGTGCTGGCCGGGCAGGTGCGGCCGACGGCACGGCCGGTCAGGACTTGTCCTTGTCGGCCGTCTTCAGCCAGTCCTGGATGGTCGCCGGATCCAGCGCGCCGAGGCGGGTTTCAAGGATGCGGCCATCGCGACCGACCAGCACGCTGTAGGGCAGAAGGCCCGCGGTGTCGCCGAACACGACCGGCGGCGCCGGGTCGGCATTGAGGCCGATCAGGATCGGGTAGCCGACCGGCACATCGTGCAGGAACTTCCGCGCAGATTCTGGCTGGTTCATGGCGATGCCCACGATCTGCAGGCCATCGCCTGCGTGGGCCTTCTGCATCCGGGCCAGCATCGGCATCTCGGCGCGACACGGCGCGCACCAGGTGGCCCAGAAGTTCACCAGAAGCACCTTGCCGTGCCAGCTGGACAGGGCGGTGGATTTGCCGTCCAGGTTCGGCAGCGTGTAGCTGCCCACCGCATCGCCCACCGCCAGCACTTTGACTCCCGGCGGTGCCGGTGGTTGCGGCGGCGGCGCGTTGAGCCAGCGATCCTGCAGCCACCAGCCGCCGGCAGCGGCAAGACAGGCCAGCACCAGGATCAGGATCGTGCGCCGATCCATCATCGCGTGGCGGGCTCGAGCGCGGTGTGCACCAGCGAAGCGGTCAGCACCGTCGGCAGCGCGTGGCCCGGTCCGCGACCGCGCGGGTAGACCACGTACAGCGGCACGCCCGGCGAATGGAACCGGTGCAGGTAGGCCCCGATTTCGGGATCGACGTCGGTCCAGTCGCCCTTCATGTACACCGTGCCGGTGCGCTTGAGCAGCGTATGGAACGCCGGGCGGTCGAGCACGGCGTATTCATTGGCCTTGCAGGTGACGCACCAGTCGGCGCTGATGTCCACGAACACCGGGGTGCCGTCGGCGCGCAGCGATTCGAGCCTGGCCTGGCTGAACGCCACCGCATCGCCACTCGGCGCGGCCTGGCGCGCGGGTGGTGCGATGCGCGTGACGCCCGCGATCGAAACGATCGCCGCGGCGGCCAGCACGAAGGTGAAGCCGTGCGCAAGCCGGCGTCCCGGCCGACCGCGGCCGTGCCACCAGGCGGCGGCCGCCAGCAGCGTCATGGCGATCAATACCAGCGCCACCGCGTCCGCACCGCGCTGGTGAGCCAGCACCCACACCAGCCACACCGCCGACAGGTACATCGGAAACGCCAGCACCTGCTTGAGCGTTTCCATCCAGCGTCCGGGTCTGGGCAGCAGGCGCGCCAGCGCCGGGACCAGGCCGATCAAGGTCAGCGGCAGTGCCAGGCCGATGCCCAGCGCCACCATCACCAGCAGCGCGTGCATCGGCGGCGCAAGGAATGCGTAGGCCAGCGCCAGGCCCATGAACGGCACCGTGCAGGGACTTGCCACCACCACCGCCAGTACGCCGGTGAAAAAATGTCCGGCAATGCCGCCGCCGCGCGTGAGGCCGGCGCCGACGTTGCCCAGCCGCGAGCCGAACTGCACCACGCCCGACATCGACAGCCCGACCAGGAACAGCACGCACGCCAGAAGCGCGATGATCACCGGCTGCTGCAACTGGGTGCCCCAGCCCACGGCGTGCCCGGCGCCGCGCAGTCCCAGGATCACGCCGCCGATCACCAGGAATGTCGCGATTACCCCGGCGGCATAGGCCAGTGCCTGTGCACGCGCGGCCCTGCGCGACGCGCCGCCTTCCAGCACGCCCACGGCCTTGATCGCCAGCACCGGCAGCACGCAGGGCATCAGGTTGAGGATCAGCCCGCCGGCGAGCGCCAGCAGCAGCGCGAACGCGAGGCCGATGGAACGCGGGTTGCCGGGTGCGGGCCCGGTTGCCGCGGCGGCGGCAGGGCCCGCCCCCGCCTGCGTCATGGATGCGGTGACCGCGTTGCCCCGGGATGGGCCTTGGCCGGTACCCAGACCGGTGACGATCGCCCCGGTTGGTCCGCCGCCCGACGTTGGCAGGGTGAACGTTTCGGTGTTGGGCGGATAACAGATCTTGGGCGGGACTTCATGACAGCCCTGATAGCTCACCGCCACTTTCAGCGTGGCCGGCATCGTGCCGTCGGCGTGAAAGGCCAGCGAGCCGTCCACGGCATCGTGGAAGATCTCGACGTCACCCAGGAAGGGATCGTGTTCCTGCTTGCCCGGCGGCAGTTGCAGCGCGCCGGCGGTCACGCCGGGCGTGAGGATCCTGGCGTGGATGCGCCCGCGATAGAGGTAGTAGTCCGGCGCGATGTCGAAATGCAGCGCGATGTTGCCGGGCTTGTCCACCGTGGCCTTGAGCGCGAATGCCTGGGTGACCGGCAGCAACCCGCCGCCCGGACCGGCGGCCTGGGCCAGTGCGCCCGTCACGGCGAACAACAGCGCCGCCAGCAGGATCAGGCGGGAAAGGAAGGGCTTGGCATTCATCGTCATGGCGCAGGCTTGGACCGGCGCCGCACACGCGGGTTCACGGCCATTTTCGCAGGCGCGCGGGCCGGCTGCCAGTCACCGCGTCCCGGTCTCCCCGGCCAGCCATGCCAGGTACGCCGGCAGGCCATCGGCAATCTCGAGCGCGATCAGCTCGGGAACGTCGTAGGGGTGCAGCTCCACCAGCCGCGCACGCAGCGCGTCGAAGCGCCCGCGGGTGGTCTTGATCAGCAGCAGCACCTCGGCATCGTCATGGACTTCGCCCTGCCAGCGGTAGGTGGAAGTGATGCCCGGTACGCGGTTTACGCAGGCGGCCAGGCGTTCGGCGACCAGCACGCGCGCGATGTCCGCGGCGGTTGCTGCGTCCGGACAGGTGGAAATGGCGAGCAGGTTGGACACGGCAGGAAAAGACACCATGGGTGGGCGGGAGCTTGATGAGGGTAGCAGCCGCCGTGGTCGTGCAGGGCCAGTGAAGGGTGAAGTCGGGCGCGGCGAGGAGCGGTAAAGGGAAAAGCAGGCGCTGCGCGCCCTGTAAAACGCAAAGGGTAAAAGGCAAAAGGAAGGCTCGGGGGCTTTCCTTGCGTTTTGCGGCGCCGAAGGCGCGACTGTACAGCGAGCCCAGCGAGCGACTTTCCCTTGCCCTCCGCACAGCCCTGCTGCCCCACGCTCCCACCGGTCCCCGGTGCCCAGCCCCCAGTCCCCAGTCCCCAGTCCCCAGTCCCCAGTCCCCAGTCCCCGGTCCCCGGTCCCCAGTCCCCAGTCCCCAGTCCCCGGTCCCCGGTCCCCGGTCCCCGGTCCCCGGTCCCCGGTCCCCAGTCCCCGGTCCCCGGTCCCCGGTCCCCGATCCCCAGTCCCCAGTCCCCAGTCCCCAGTCCCCGGTCCCCGGTCCCCAGTCCCCGGTCCCCAGTCCCCGATCCCCCCCTTGAAACCCCACAGTCCGGCCCTAAAATTGGCACTCGCCGTTGTTGAGTGCTAACAACGTACACCCCTTTTTCCCATCCTCAACGCAGCTGGAGTCGTTATGAAGCTTCGTCCGTTGCACGACCGCGTCATCATCAAGCGCCTGGAAGCGGAAACCAAGTCCGCCGGAGGCATCGTCATCCCCGACACCGCGACCGAGAAGCCCATCAAGGGCGAAGTGGTCGCCGTGGGCACCGGCAAGATCCAGGAGGACGGCAAGGTCCGCCCGATGGCGGTCAAGGCCGGTGACAAAGTGCTGTTCGGCAAGTACTCGGGCACCGAGGTCAAGATCGACGGTGACGAACTGCTCGTCATGCGCGAAGAAGACCTGATGGCGATCATCGAAGGCTGAGGGCCGGGAATGGGGAATCGGGAATCGGGAGTCGCAAACAGCGCCCCGGTCCGGTTCACCATTCCACGTTGCTCCGCTTTTGATCTTCCGATTCCCCATTCCCCATTCCCGATTCCCGGAGTTCCAACATGGCAGCCAAAGAAATCCGTTTTTCCGAAGACGCCCGCGCGCGCATGCTGCACGGCGTCAACACCTTGGCCAACGCGGTCAAGGCCACCCTCGGCCCCAAGGGCCGCAACGTCGTGCTCGACAAGAGCTTCGGCGCCCCGACGATCACCAAGGACGGCGTGTCCGTGGCCAAGGAGGTCGAGTTGGCCGACAAGTTCGAGAACATGGGCGCGCAGATGGTCAAGGAAGTGGCAAGCAAGACTTCCGACAACGCCGGTGACGGCACCACCACCGCCACCGTGCTGGCGCAGGCGATGGTCCGCGAGGGCATGAAGGCGGTCGCCGCCGGCATGAACCCGATGGATCTCAAGCGCGGCATTGACAAGGCGGTCGTCTCCGCCGTCGACGAGCTGAAGAAGATCTCCAAGCCTTCGGCCGATTCCAAGTCGATCGCGCAGGTCGGCACCATCTCCGCCAACGGCGACGAGGTGGTCGGCAAACTGATCGCCGAGGCGATGGACAAGGTCGGCAAGGAAGGCGTGATCACGGTCGAGGACGGTTCCGGTCTCGAAAACGAGCTCGACGTCGTCGAAGGCATGCAGTTCGACCGCGGCTACCTGTCGCCGTATTTCATCAACAACCAGCAGAGCCAGCAGGTCGAGCTGGAAGACCCGTACATCCTGCTGCACGACAAGAAGATCTCCAACGTGCGTGACCTGCTGCCGGTGCTGGAAGGCGTGGCCAAGGCCGGCAAGCCGCTGCTGATCG
>CAZAXF010000102.1:0-7119 GCA_964489055.1 uncultured Rhodanobacter sp.
CGAAGGCCTGGATTCCGGGTTCTCCCTCCGGGAGCCCCGGAATGACGAACCTGGTAAGTACCATGCCAGCGTCAACTGGCGGAGAAAGAGACCTGCCTACTCCGCAACGTGTTGAAATACAAAGACGCTGGATCCCGGATATCGCTCCGCGACTCCGGGACCTGATCAGGGTTGTTCCTCGGCCACGTTGGCGTTGCAATGCACTCTCTACCCCGGTCATTCCAGGGCCATCGCCGGCTTCATCGGCGATGGAACCCGGAATCCAGCGCTCGGCCGTCGATGCGAAGGCCTGGATTCCGGGTTCTCCCTCCGGGAGCCCCGGAATGACGAACCTGGTAAGTACCATGCCAGCGTCAACTGGCTGAGAAACAGGCCTGATCAGATTCCGGGATGACGGGCAAGATCAGAGTTTCCCTCGCTGCGGCGGTGTGATGACATGCCCCCGGATCAAGTCCGGGGCAGGCTTGTTGACCGGCTCGCCACGGACGCCGGTGACCGATCGCCGCGTTCGCGAAAATGACCGGTAGACTTGCCGCGTGCCGAACACGGGAACGCGAAGCCGAAGATGCCGCCCGTCCTGCCAGCCCCGCCGCCCGGTGCCGATCGCGAGTTGAGCGGGAAATCGCCGCGTCCCAGCGGGCGGCACAAGCGCCGCTCGCGGTCCGAACGCCGTCGCGACCGGCGCCTGCGCGCACTGCGGCTGCCGCTGGTGGTGCTGGCAGTGCTGGCGGTGGCGGCGGCACTGGTGTTCGCGAGCCCCCTGCTGATTCCATTGCTCCTGGCGACCTTCATCGCGCTGGCATTGAACCCGATCGTGGCGCGCCTGGCGCGGTGGCACGTGCCGCGCCTGCTCGGCAGCGTGCTGTTGATGCTGGCGCTGGGCGCGGGCGTGTTCGCCACGGTCAACGCGTTGAGCACGCCCGCCGCCGACTGGGTGCGGCAGGCGCCCACGCTGGTGCGCGATGTCGGCCACAAGTTGCACCGGATGACCTGGCGCCTGACCGAGGTCAGCCACGCCGCTTCGAAGTCGCTGGCCACCATCGGCGTCAGCGAGCCGTCCGCCGCCGCACCATCGCCGCAGCCTGCGCCGTTCTCGTTCGGCACAGTATTGCGCGCGGCGCCGCGTGCGCTTGCCGACACGCTCACGGTGGTGCTGCTGGTGTTCTTTTTCCTGACCTACGGCGACCAGATGCGCGCGCGGATCGTGACCGCCTCGCCGCGCTTTCGCTACCGGCGGATCGCCGCGCGCGTGGTGCGCGGCATCCAGCAGGAAGTGTCGCGCTACCTGCTCACGGTCACGCTGATCAACTGCTGCCTGGGCGGGCTGACCGCGCTGATCCTGTGGGCGTGGAAGATGCCTGATCCGCTGCTGTGGGGCGGGGTGGCGACGCTGCTCAACTTCATGCCCTACATCGGCGCCATCACCAACACCTTGCTGCTGCTGGCGATCGGATTGCTGAACTTCCACAGCCCGGTCCACGCGCTGTTTCCGGCGGCCAGTTTCGCGGCATTGGCGATGCTGGAAGGCAACGTGGTCACGCCGATGATCATGGGCCAGCGCATGCGCCTGTCGCCGGTGGCGATCCTGGTGTGGCTGCTGGTGTGGGCATGGATGTGGGGCATTCCCGGCGCGCTGCTGGCGGTGCCGCTGCTGACCGTGGTGAAGCTGGTTGCCGAGTGGACGCCGGGCTGGGAATGGTTTGCGAAAATGGTGCAACGCTGAGCCGCGGATTTGCCCTGCGTCAAGCGATGATCGTGCGGTTGCGGCAAACTATGCGGCATGAATACGCAGGCGGCAGCGGCCGACGAGGCCCGCATCAACCAGGCCCGCGCACACGCGGCCCAGCAGCGCATCGGCGAGGCCGAAGCGGTATATCGCGACATCCTGAAATCGGCTCCGGACACGCCCGAGGCGTTGAATTTCGTGGCGATGTGCGCGCTCTCGCGCGGCGAGTTCGCTTCCGCGCAGCGTGACCTGGAACACGCCGCGCAACTGGAACCGACCCAGCCGGAAATCTGGAAGAACCTGGGCATCGTGCAATTGGCCCAGCAGCACGGCGACGATGCGCTGGATGCGTTCGACCGCGCCCTGGGGCTGGAGCCGATGCACTTCGCCGCACGCTTGCACCGCGGCACGGCGCTGGAGATGCTGGGCCGCATCGACGAGGCCACCGCCGCATTCTTCGGGGCCCTGGTGGCGGCGCAAAGCCGCGGCAAGTGGCGCAACGACGTGACCACGCCGCCCGGCCTGCGCGGCGCGGTCCGGCATGCAATCGCGTTCGTGCAGGAGCATCGCCGGCGGATCTTCATGGATCTGCTGCAGCCACTGCGCGAGCGCTTCGGCGCCGATTCGCTGACGCGCGTGGAGCAGGGCCTTGCCATCTACCTCGGGGACCGGCCGGCCAACTACCCCGACCCGCGCCAGTTCTGCAAATTCTTCTACGTGCCGGGCCTGCGCGCGACGCCCTTCTACGAACGCGAGCTGTTCCCCTGGCACGCCGAGCTCGAGAAGCACACCGACACGATCCGCGAGGAACTGCTGGGCGTGCTGGAACAACCGGTTGGCGTGGAACCGTTCCTGGGCACCAACGACAACGAGTTCCTTAAGGAACAGAAACTGCTGGCCGGGACCCGCGGCCACGCGGAGTGGAATTCATTCTTCTTCCACCGCCACGGCGAGATCTTCGAGCAGAACGCCCGGCGCTGCCCGCGCACCACCGAAGTGTTGAATACCCTGCCGCTGGTGCACATCCGCGGCCACGCGCCCGAAGTGTTGTTCTCGATCCTGACCCCCGGATCGCACATCCTCAAGCACCACGGCGTCACCAACACCCGCCTGGTCACCCACCTGCCGCTGATCATCCCCGAGGATTGCGCGATCAGCGTGGGCGGCGTCGACCACGCCTGGCGCGAAGGCCGCTGCGTCACCTTCGACGACACCTTCGAGCACGAAGCGTGGAACAAGAGCGACAAGGTCCGCGCGGTGATGATCCTCGACTCCTGGCATCCCGACCTCACCGAAGCCGAACGCGAGGCCGTCGGGCTGCTGGTCGGCGGCATCGGCGACTTCAACCGGGACGCAAAGGTGTCGCAGCCGCCCAAGGACTGAAACCGCGAAAACCCGGTTTTCAGACGGGGTCCGCGCTGCGCATGGATTCACCTGATCAGGGCTGTTCAGCAGCCAGTTGATGTTGGCATGACACTCACCAGCTTCGTCATTCCGGGGCTCCCGGAGGGAGAACCCGGAATCCAGCTCTTCGCATCGACCGTCGAAAGCTGGATTCCGGGTTCCATCGCCGATGAAGCCGGCGATGGCCCCGGAATGACGAGGTAGAGAGTGCATTGGTGCATTGCAACCCCAACGTGGCTGAGGAACAGCCCTGATCAGGTGGATTCAAGAGCAGGCCTCAGTGCCCCAGCGGCAGCCACACCAGCAGCGCGGTGCCAAGCGCAATGCGGTAGATCGCGAACGGCGTGAAACGGTGGCTGCGGATGTAGTGCAGCAGCCACTTCACGGCGATGAACGCGACGATCAGCGAGACGATGAATCCGACCACCAGCGCCGTCCAGTCCTCGTGCGCCGCGCCTCCGTTCCGCCACACCTTCAGCAACTCGTAGCCGGTCGCCGCGTACATGGTCGGAATGCCGACCAGGAACGCGAATTCCGTCGCCGCCGGCCGGTTGGAAGTGCCAAACAGCATCGCCGCGAAGATCGTCGCGCCCGAACGCGACGTGCCCGGAAAGATGCCCGCGACCATCTGCGCAATGCCGACCAGGATCGCCACCGGCCAGGTCACCCGGCTGCGGTCGGGCATGCGCGCCGCGATTTGTTCGGCGCCGATCATCCAGATGCCGCCGATGATCAGTGCCCACGCGATCGGCGTCACCCGCTCCGGCAACTTGAAACCCATGCTCACCGCGATGAAACCGAGCACCGCGGTGATCCCGAACGCGACGATGAGTTTCAGCAGGTAATCGCGCGTATCCGGCTCGCGCCAGCGCGTCAGCAGTTGCCAGATGCGCCGCCAGTACACCAGCGTGATCGCAAGGATCGCGCCCGCCTGGATACCCACGTTGAACAGGTCCGAGCGCCGCCCCAGCCAGTGCTCGGCGATCAACAGGTGCCCGGTCGATGAAATCGGCAGGAATTCGGTGATGCCCTCGATGATGCCCAGGGCAATGACGTTCAGCAGGTCGTGCATGCACAGCTCCGGTCCGGGGCGCCGGCCAGTCTAGCGGTATGGCTTCGCTACGCGAAGGTACATGCGTGTTCGCGTGCCGGCGGAACACGCCGCGCGTCGGCAGTGCGGCACGCGCAACTTGCCGTGCGAGCCGCCGGGGCTTACGGTGACGCGATCGCCGTACTGCGGCCAGGCAAGCAAGGGGGGCGTTGCATGGTAGATGCAATCGACAGCAGGAGCCGGCAGTGGAAAATCATCGAACAGGCGCCAAACAGCATGGAGTGCGGCTTCGCGTGTGCGGCGATGGCATGTTTTTACTATCAGGGGGCTGTCGCGCATCCACCCTTGGTGAATCAAGTCGCGATGCTGTCCAAGGCCCAGCCCGGACACGGCACCCAAGGGATCCAGTCGTTGCAGAATCTCGCCCATGTGCTCAATCAGAACTTGCAGGTGACAACGTGGAACGCGGAAAACCTGGGTCCGTATCCTGCGGGGATCTTTGCCAGGATCGGGAGTCTCGTTTCCACCACCACGCCCGCGATCGTGGGTTTGAACGTGACCGATGCCAGCGGGAGCAGCAAGCACCTGGCGGTGGCGATCGATTTCGATGCCGCGGCGGAACGGATGTTTTTCCTCGACCCGTACCCGGGCGTCGGCGTCGTGGAGATGTGGGAGCAGGGCGGCGCCTACCCCACCACGTTCGCTGCTGGCACATGGGCGCTGGATGGCTGGGTGCTTTGCACGCACCATTAGGAAACGTCTGAGCAAACCTTGCCATCTTCATTCCCGCGAAAGCGGGACCGCGGCGCAGAGCCCGTCCCGGACTCGATGCGGGAACCTGATTGGGGCGTTTCCTCAGCCACGTTGGCGTTGCGATGCACTCTCTACTTCAGTCATTCCGGGGCCATCGCCGGTTTCATCGGCGATGGAACCCGGAATCCAGCTCTCAGCAGTCAATGCGAAGAGCTGGATTCCGGGTTCTCCCTCCGGGAGCCCCGGAATGACGAACCTGGTGAGTATCATGCCAACATCAACTGGCTGAGAAACAGCCCTAATCAGGTGCGGGAATGCCGTAGCGAACGCCGAAGGCGCGAGTATTCCCGGATGGCAAGCAAAATCAACGTTTCCCTGGCGCGATGCCGCGGGATCAAGCGTGGCGAAAGACCGCGATCCCGCGTCCCTCACGGCTGCGGGCATGCGTCGGTAACTTGCCGGTCGGTGACCGCCGCTCCACCGATCGAATTCAGGCAGGGGAAAAGAGCGTGTTCCCGTGGTGCGGTGATGGACGTCTTCCACGCCACGTCAGCCGCGATCGAGCGGGCTCAACACCCCGTGTCCGCCACGGTTCAACACGTGCGTGTAGATCTGCGTGGTGGCGACGTCCTTGTGCCCCAGGAGCTCCTGGATCGTGCGGATGTCATGTCCGGATTCCAGCAGGTGCGTGGCGAACGAATGCCGCAGCGTGTGGCAGGTTGCAGGCTTGTGGATGCCCGCAATGCGCACCGCGCGCTTGATTGCGCGTTGCAACCCGGACTCGTCGAGATGATGCCGCCGCAAGACCCCGCTGCGCGGATCGCGCGACAGCTTCCGCGACGGAAACACGAATTGCCACCCCCACGCGCGCCCGGCATCTGGATACTTGCGTGCCAGCGCGTTCGGCAGGCGCGCCTCGCCATGGCCCGCCGCGAGGTCGGCCTCGTGCAGGATGCGTGCACGCGCAAGCTGCCGCTTCAGCGCATCGCGCAGGGCATCGGGCAACGGCACCCGCCGATCCTTGCGACCCTTGCCCTGGCGCACCGTGATTTCCTTGCGCGCAAAATCCACGTCCTTGACCCGCAAGCGCACGCACTCCATCAACCGCATGCCCGAGCCGTACAGCAAAGCCGCCATCAGCCAGTGCACCCCGTCGATTGCCCCGAGCAACCGTTAAACCTCGCCGCGGGAAAGCACCACCGGCACCCGCTGGGGGTGCCTGGCGCGCACCACGTCGTCAATCCACGGCAACTCGACTCCCAGCACCACGCGGTACAGAAACAGCAGCGCCGAGAGCGCCTGGTTCTGGGTGCTCGCCGCAACATGGCCGTGCGCGGCAAGGTGGGTGAGGAACGCAGACACCTCTTCGCCACCCATCTCGCGCGGATGCCGTTTGCCGTTGGCCCGGATGAAGCGGCGAATCCAACCCACGTACGCGCGCTCCGTGCGGATGCTGTAGTGCCGGACCCTGCAGCACTCCCGCACCCGGTCCAGCAACCGCGGCGCACCTGTCGATCGCAACGGTGGCCGCGATTTTGCCCCGGATACCGCCCCGTTTCGTCCGTGATATTGCATACCGCCCCCAAAGCGCCGGATAAAAACACGACGGTACGGCACCTGCGAACGCTCCGGTAGCGGACAGGTTCTTGATCTCGTGTAGGAATTTTCCGATTGACAGCCCCGCCTCAGCGCGGGACCATCCCGATACCGGCCCCAGGTTGGGGGTAGACTTGGCGTTAGCCGTCAAATGTTGCGACTCGGCGTCCTTGTAGTCATCTGTTCACTGCTCTGCGGGTGTTACCCTCGCGCGGCAGGGAACGATCCGGTTGGCCAAAAGCTACAAACCAAGTTCACGCCGGTTGTCGTTGCCATCCACGCGTATCAACAAAAGCACGGCGTGCTCCCCGGCAACTTGGCGCTGCTTGTTCCAGAGTTTCTTGCTCAGCTCCCGGCAAATGACCCATCGTCAGGTGTCACCTACAATCTCAACGTTGCGCAAGGTACTTTCACATTTCTATACACACCGTCTTGGCCGAGTCCCGGCCGCGGTTCGTGCTCCACAACCATTAAGCAGGTCAATTGGCAATGTGCGGGTTTCATGTAAATTCAGCGTTGCCGGCTAACAACTCGGTCAACCGGACGCAAATCCCGCTGCGCGGTCTTTGCGCCGGTTACCTCGGGCGTT
>CAZAXF010000103.1:0-6972 GCA_964489055.1 uncultured Rhodanobacter sp.
GGCGCAGCCGATGGCCCGAAGGGCGAGCCGCAGGATGCGGCGAGTTTCTCGGGACTCGGGACTCGGGACTCGGGACTCGGACCGGGGACCGGGGACCGCAACAGCGTAACTCCCATCGTCGTTCCGGGGCTGCTGCGGTTCCATCGGGAACGGGGCCGACTGGGTTTGCAGGAAGGCAAACGCGAACGCCGCAGGTGGCCCGAGGGGCGAGCCGCAGAGTCTGCCCCGGACTCGATCCGGGGATGCGGCGAGTTTCTCGGGACTCGGGACTCGGGACTCGGGAAAGCGTAAGACCCGCTTCGTCATTCCGGGGCTGCACGCGCCTCGCGCGGGCAGAACCCGGAATCCGCTCTCACCGGGACCGCGAAGCGCTCGTCAACGCAAAGCGACCATGCACAGGACGCGACCAGAGCAACGCACCCCTCACCATCGTCATTCCGGGGCTGCACGCGCCTCGCGCGGGCAGAACCCGGAATCCATGTTGACGTTGCCGCAAACGTGCCAAGATAAGGATGGATTCCGGGTTCTGCGCGGCGCGCAGCCCCGGAATGACGGCGCGCGGCGGGTCTCCCGCACGCCCTTGCTTCCAGGCCCCGATTCATGATTCCCCATTCCCGATTCCCGTAACCCATGCGCATCTGTGTCTACTGTGCTTCCAGCAACAAGGCCGACTCGCAATACCGCGCGGCGGCGTTCCGCCTCGGCGAAATCCTGGCCGATGGCGGCCACACCATCGTCTACGGTGGCGGTCTGGCCGGGTCGATGGGTGCGCTTGCCGACGGCGCGCTGTCGAAAGGCGGCGATGTCATCGGCGTGATTCCGCGCTTCATGGCCGACCTGGAATGGCAACACCCCGGCATCGGCGACATGCAGGTGGTCGAAGACATGCGCGAGCGCAAGCATCGCCTGTTGACGGGTTCCGACGCGGTGGTCGCGCTGCCCGGCGGCTGCGGCACGCTGGAGGAACTGTTCGAGGCGATCACGCTCAAGCGCCTGGGCCTGTACTTCAACCCGATCGTGCTGCTCGACACCCTGGACTACTGGCAGCCGCTGGACGCGTTCCTGCACCAGGTCGTCGAACAGCGTTTCATGAATCCCGAACACGCGAACATGTGGACCCGCGTGCCCGAACCCGAAGACGTGCTACCCGCCATCCAGGCCACCCCGAAATGGGACGCCCGGGCCCGCGAGCGCGCCGTGGTGAGGTAATCCACGCGCCGCACCTGTATCATGCGCAGTCCGCAAGTCGGCTCGTTCAAGGCACGCGCCTGTAGCTCAGCTGGATAGAGTACTGGCCTCCGAAGCCAGGGGTCGTGGGTTCGACAAAATCGCCGGGAGCGATTTTGAACGACCGCAAGGTCGGCCCCGAGCGTATGCGAGGGGCGAGCGTCAAGGATGATGCGAGCACAAAATCGCCGGGAGCGATTTTGGACGACCGAAGGGTCGGCCCCGAGCGGACGCGAGGGGCGAGCATCAGGGATGATGCGAGCACAAAATCGCCGGGAGCGATTTTGGACGACCGAAGGGTCGGCCCCGAGCGGACGCGAGGGGCGAGCATCAGGGATAATGCGAGCACAAAATCGCCGGGAGCGATTTTGAACGGCGACGCGCAGCGGCGCCGGCCCGAAGGGCGGAGGGCAGGATGCCCGGAGTCATCCCGCCAGGCCGCAGCGCGAAGCGCTGCTGGTAGAATGCGACGTTCGCGCGGGGGCACCAACGCGCCTGTAGCTCAGCTGGATAGAGTACTGGCCTCCGAAGCCAGGGGTCGTGGGTTCGAATCCCGCCAGGCGCGCCATTTTCCGAACGTCGGAACGAACGACAACCCGACCCGACTGACACGACCACAATCGTCAGGGGACCGACGGTGGCGACCAGCATTTCGCCCGAACTTTCGGCCACCGAACGCCTGGCCGGCGGCCTCCTCGGCCTGCTGGTGGGCGACGCGTTGGGTGTTCCCTACGAATTCCACCCGCCCTCCGAACTACCGCCATTTGACCGGATCGAAATGATCCCGCCGGCGGGATTCCGACGCGCCCATACCGGCGTGGCGCCCGGCACGTGGAGCGACGATGGCGCACAGGCACTGGTGCTGCTGCATTGCCTGCTGACTGACGACGGCCTCGATCTCGCGCACTTCGCCAACAGTCTGTTGCGTTGGCTGCATGAAGGCTTTTGCGCGGTCGACGGCGACGTGTTCGATGTCGGCATCCAGACACGCACGGCGCTGGATCGCCTGGCCGCGGGAACGCCCCCGGAAGCCGCCGGGCCCGCTGCAGCAAACCGCAACGGCAACGGCTCCCTGATGCGGGTCCTGCCGCTCGCGTTTTGGCACCAGGGCGAGGACGTAAAATTGATGCAGCTCGCGGCCCGCCAGTCGTTGCCGACCCACGGCCACATGCGGGCGCAGGTCTGCTGCGCGCTTTATTGCCTGTGGGCACGGGCCGTGTTGGCCGAACGGGAACAACCCTGGATGTGGGCCGCGCAGGCACTGCGCGAGCATGGCGCTAAAGCCGGACTCGGAGCTGACGAAATCGCTCGGATACTGGACGCGGGCAACGCCGACAAGGTTGCGGGAAGCGGCTACGTACTGGACACGCTCTGGTCGGCGCTCCGGGCGGTCGAGTCGAGCACCGGTTACGCAAGTTGCGTGCGATGTGCCATTTCACTCGGAGATGACACCGACACCACCGCCTGCGTGGCCGGCGGGATCGCCGGCCTGATGTACGGCCGTTCCGGCATTCCGGCGCAGTGGCGCGACATGCTTCGCGGCCGGGACATCCTCGACCCGCTGCTCGCGGGCCTGCTGCAACATCACGGACTGCACGATGACGCTACGCACCAGCCAGACTGATCCCCTGCACATCGACACCCTCGAAGCCGGCAACGGCCTGATCGGCATCACCCTGTGCCCCGGCAAGCACCAGACCGGCGCGTGGCTCGGCACCTGGCGGCGCGACCTTGCCACCGACATGAAGGCCATCGAGGCGTGGGGCGCGAGCGACGTGGTCACGCTGATCGAAAACCACGAATTCACGGAACTTGAAGTGACCGGCCTCGGCGATGCGGTCCGCCAGGCCGGCATGCGCTGGCACCACCTGCCGATCACCGACGGCTGCGCCCCCGACGCCCGCTTTGAACACGACTGGCCGCCCGTGCGCGACACATTGCTGGACACCCTCGCCAACCACGGCCGCGTGCTTGTCCACTGCAAGGGCGGACTCGGCCGCGCCGGGACGGTGGCCGCACTGCTGCTGCACGCCGCCGAGCCACCGCTGTCCATCGCCGAAGCGCTGCATCGCGTCCGCGCGGCGCGCAAGGGCGCGGTCGAAACGCACGAACAGGAAACCTGGCTGCTGTCGCGCGACACCGTGCGGTGATACGCCACACCCGTCGCGCCGTCGAGGCACCCGCGGCTGCAGTCGGCCACCGCGCAGGCGAGGTATAGAATGGGCGGCTCGCCTGCCCGCGACCGGCCACGCTCGATGCGCAGCTTCTCCTACTTTTCCGAACCGCTGGTGATGCTGGCCACGGTGGTGCAGTGGGTGGTGCTGGCAACCTTGACCGGTGCGCTGGTGGGGACCGGTTGCAGCATTTTCCTGCGGGCGTTGTTTGCCACTGCGGGGCACACCTACGCGTCGCCGTGGTGGGTGCAGATGGTGTTGTTGCCGGCGGGTGGGCTGGCGAACGGGCTGCTGCTTTACTACGGGTACCGGTTGAACCGCAGCGGGCTCAATGATTCGGTGATCCTCGCGGTCAACGACCAGCAGGGCAAGATGCCGTTGCGCACGCTGTGGATCAAGCCGCTGGCGACGCTGGTCACGCTGGGTACCGGTGGCTCGGCGGGCAAGGAAGGCCCGTGCTCGCACGTCGGTGCGAGCATTGCCGCCGGTGTCGGCGAAGCGCTGCATCTGAACGAGGAATTGCGCCGCCGGCTGGTGGCTTGCGGTGTCAGCGCGGGCTTCGCCAGCGTGTTCGGCACGCCGATCGCGGGCGCCATCTACGGCGTCGAGGTGCTGGCGATCGGGCGCATCCGCCACAACTTCCTGTTTCCCGCGATCGTCGCCGGCGTGACCGCGTACGTCGTCAGCAGGTTCTGGGGCGTACCCTACGAGGTCTACCACGTTTCCTTTGCCGGCCATTTCACCCAGGTGCTGTTCCTCAAGACCGTGGTGATCGGAATCCTGTGCGGGGTGGTGGCGTGGATCTTCGTCGAGCTGCTGCAACGCGCGAAACAGGCGTTCGCATGGCTGCGTGACCACTTCGGGATCTGGCCGCCGCTGGTGCCGTGCCTGGGCGGCGTGGTGCTGGCGTTGCTGGTGCTGGTGATTCCGACCGATTACCTGGGCCTGAGCCTGCCGCTGATGGACCGCGCGCTGGAAGGCCAGCCGATGCCCTACCTCGGCTTCCTGTGGAAGGCGTTGCTGGTGGCGATCACGCTGGGTTCGGGGTTCTACGGCGGCCTGGTCACCGAGCAGTTCGTGATGGGCGCGGTGGCCGGCGGCGCGATGGCGCACCTGTTCGGAATCCAGCCGGCGCTGGGTGCCGCGGTGGGGCTGGTGGCGGTGGTTGCGGCGGCATCCAACACACCGATCGCGGCGATCCTGATGGGGGTGGAACTGTTCGGCGGTGGCAGCACCTTGTACGTGGCCGGCGCGGCGATTGCCGCGTACCTGGTGGTCGGTCATCGCAGCGTCTATCCCGAGCAGCAAACCGCGTTCACCAAGTCTTCGTGGGTCACCGTGCGCAGCGACATCCCCGTGGGACAGCAGAAGGTGCGCCTGTCCTACGGCTGGTGGCGCTGGTGGGTGAACCTGGGGCAGGCGATTTTGCACCGGCGCGGGCGCGATCGCGCGAAGAAGCCCTGAGTCGCCGCGCGCGCCCGCTCGACGCCGTGCCACCGAAAGGCTGTGCGTCCGGGTACGATCCACGCGATTTTTCCGGCCCACTGCGTGCCACGGAGTGATTTCCGGATAAACTGGCGGCTTTTTTCCCGGCACACGGGCCCCGCCATTCCATGAAGCCAGCCTCCGAATATCTCGACCAGGTTCGGCGCAAGGGCTGGTTTTCGCCGCCCCGCTGGAAACGGCGCCTGTTGCTGTGGCTGGGCGCGGTGGTGGTGGGCCTTGCGACCACGCTGTTCATCAAGGGCTGCATCCTGGCCTACGCCACGTTCCACCGCGTGTTCGCCTACGGCTCGTGGTGGCCTCTGATCATCACCCCCTGCGTGATGGCGGCGCTGGCGTACTTCAGTTCGGGCAGGCTGCGCGCGACGCGCGGATCGGGCATTCCGCAGGCGATTGCCTCGCTGCACATACAGGACGAGTCGTTCCGGTTCCGCATGCTGTCGCTGCGCGTGGCCGCGGCCAAGATGGCCATGACCCTGGCCGCGTTGCTCGGCGGTGCCTCGGTCGGACGCGAAGGCCCCACCGTGCATGTGGGCGCGTCGCTGATGTACTCCATCGGGCGGCGTTTCGGGTTTTCCGAGCCCACCGCCGCGGGCCGCTTCGTGCTGGCCGGTTCGGCGGCAGGACTGGCGGCTGCGTTCAACGCGCCGCTGGCGGGCGTGGTGTTCGCGATCGAGGAAATGGCCGGCGCCTACGAGGACCGCATGAGCGGCGCGATCATGACCGCGGTGATCATCGGCGGCATCGTGACGCTGGGGCTGCTCGGCAACTACACCTATTTCGGCACCGTGCACACCTCGCTGACGATCCGGCAGGGCTGGCTGGCGGTGCTGTTGTGCGGCGGCCTGTGCGGAATGGCGGGCGGGCTGTTCTCGCGGATCATTCTGTTGGGCGGGCGGGGTTTCTCGCGCCTGGCGGCGCTGCGCGCGCGCTGGCCGGTGGCGTTCGCGTTCGCCTGCGGCCTGGCGCTGGCCATATGCGGCATCGCCAGCGGCAACAACGTGTACGGCACCGGCTACGACCAGGCGCGCTCGATCCTGCAACACGCCGCCGACCAGCCGGGCGGCGCGTTCGGTGCGTTCAAGTTTTTCGCCAACGTGCTGTCGTACTGGTCAGGCATTCCCGGCGGATTGTTTTCGCCGGCGCTGGCCGTCGGCGCCGGCTTCGGACGCGACATCGCGCACCTGCTGCCGGGCGCGCCGGTGGCCGCGGTGGCGCTGCTGGGCATGGCCGGCTACCTCGCCGGCGTCACCCAGTCGCCACTGACCTCGGCCGTCATCTGCATGGAAATGACCGCCAACCAGGCCATGGTGATTCCCATCCTTGCCGTGTGCCTGATTGCACGCGCTGCATCGGCCCTGTTCTGCAAGGACCCCGTCTACCACGCATTTGCAACCCAGCTCGAAGCCGAATACGCGGCTGCGAGCAAGGCCGCGGCCGCCCCGGATGACACCGCCAAACCCAGCGTGCACCTGCCCACCTGAAACCCATTCCGGCGCTTGACAGCGCGCGTCCATTCGCTAGACTGCGCCGCTCTTTGCGCCACCGCGCATCGCGGCGCCGCGGCGACCACCGTCCGGCACTGCGCCTGTACAATGGTGGGTCTTGGCTGGGTATCCCGGCCCGTCAAGGCAGGATCTTCATGAGGCTTGGATCAGGCCTGTACAATTCACCCTTCTGGCTACATAGCTCAGCCGGTTAGAGCGCGGCACTCATAATGCCGAGGTCGGTGGTTCGAGCCCACCTGTAGCCACCAGCACTCCCGGTCCGCCACGACATCGCACGATACAAACCCGCCCGCGAGGCGGGTTTTTCGTGTCCGGAGCGGCGGCCGGCTCCGACCGCCCCGACGGGATGGAATCGGGGCCGCGGCCGGTCGGAACATGCTGCATCACAACATTTTTGTCGCCACATGAAGTCTCGTAAGTGACTGTGTTGTATAGCTATATATGAATACATACTGAACAAGTAGATATTTATGTTGCACTGCAGCATGCAACACGTTAGAGTAGTTCCCAGTTCAACCCACCCCTGCAAAGAGGGAGCACATCATGTACAGCCAGTTCCA
>CAZAXF010000104.1:0-6643 GCA_964489055.1 uncultured Rhodanobacter sp.
GTCCCGAGTCCCGAGTCCCGAGTCCCGAGTCCCGAGTCCCGAGTCCCGAATCCCAAGTCCCAAGTCCCGATACCATAACGACATGTCCACCCTCGCCAGCCAATACCTCGCCGCCACCAAGCCGCGCATCGTGGCGCTGCTGGTGTTCACCGCTGTCATCGGCATGTTCCTTGCCGCGCCGGGGATCCCGCCGTGGCGGGCGCTGGTGTTCGGCACGCTCGGGATCTGGATGGCGTCGTCCTCGGCGGCGGCGCTCAACCAGTTGATCGACCAGCGGATCGACCGGATCATGGCGCGCACGGCGCGCCGGCCACTGGTCACCGGCACCCTGACGACGCGCCAGGTGCTGGTGTTTTCGCTGGTTCTTGGCGCGGCCTCGATGCTGGTGCTGGCGTTGCTGGTGAACTGGCTGACGGCCCTGCTGACCTTCATCGGGTTGATCGGCTATGCGGTGATCTACACCGCGTTCCTCAAGCGCGCGACGCCGCAGAACATCGTGATCGGCGGTCTTGCCGGCGCGATTCCGCCGCTGCTCGGCTGGGCTGCCGTCACCGGCATGCGGGTGCCGACCGACTGGGCCTACGGCCTGCTGCTGGTGCTGATCGTGTTCGCGTGGACGCCGCCGCACTTCTGGTCGCTGGCGATCTTCCGGCGCGAGGACTACCGGCGCGCCTGCATCCCGATGCTGCCGGTGGTGTACGGCGTCGAGTACACGCGCTGGCACGTGCTGTTCTACACCATCCTGCTGGTGCTGGTGAGCCTGTTGCCGTACCTGACCGGCATGAGCGGACTGCTGTACCTGGGCGGTGCGGCGGTACTGGGCATTGCCTACCTGTACTACGCCATCCGCCTGATGCGCCCGCCCGACGAACGCTTCGCGATGAGCGCGTTCGGCTATTCCATCGTGTACCTGATTGCGGTGTTCGCGTTCCTGCTGGCCGACCACTGGCTGGTGACGCCGGTGATCCGCACGGGTGGTTACGTCTTCCAGCAGATCGGGTAAGCTTGCGGAAGTTCGCGCGCCACGGCCCCGCCGGCGACCGCGGACCAGGGGGCCGTGCAGTTCGGAGGACATGACGGCGCGTGAATTCGATCCTGCTCGTCGTTGCCATCGTCGCCGCGTTTGTCAGCGGCGTGCTCGCAATCTGGTCGCTGCGACGCCAGAAGCGCATCACCCGCAAGCTGCAGGTGAGCCGCGAGCGCTACATGCTGGTGGCCGAAGGCGCCAACGACGGCATCTTCGATTTCGACGTCGTCGAGAACCGCATCTTCTTTTCGCCGCGCGTGTACCAGATGCTGGGGTATCGCGAGGGTGAACTGAAAACGCCCGAAGACCTCCGTCGCATCGTGCTGCCCGAGGACTACGAGCCGTCCCGCGCGCGTCTGTACGCGCACATGCAGGCACGGCAGACCGGCGAACTGCGTCGCGTCATGCGCATGCGCACGCGCGACGGACGCGTGCTGACCATCCTCACGCGCGGCGTCGTGCGCTACGCCGAGGATGGCACGCCGCGGCGCGTGGCCGGGTCCTACACCGACATCACCGACCGGATCGGCAAGGAACGCGAGCTGCAGCTTGCCGCCAGCGTGTTCGAGGCCGGCAGCGACGGCATCGTGATCAGCGATGCGCACGACCGGATCGTGTCGGTCAACGGCGCATTCCTGACCATGACCGGCCAGCTCCGCGACGAACTCCAGGGCCGGCCGTTGCGCGACGTGCTGATCCACGGCCAGGCGCGCCTGCGCGCCGAGGCCATGCTGCGCGACACCGGCGCCTGGGCCGGCGAGCTGGTGTGGCGCAAGCGCAACGGCGAGGGCAAGACACTGAACACCTCGGTGGTTGCGGTGCGCGACGAAGCCGGCGCGGTGACCTTCCGCATCCACGTGTGCACCGACACCGCCGAGCTGAAATACGCGCAGGCGCGCATCCGCCACCTGGCCTACTTCGACGCGTTGACCGGCTTGCCCAACCGCACCCACCTGCGCGCCCAGTTCGAGCTGGCGCTGGCGCGCGCGCGCCACGCGGGGCAGCCGCTCGCGGTGGTGTTCTTCGACCTGGACAACTTCAAGGAAATCAACGATACCGCCGGCCACAGCGTGGGCGACGAGGTGGTGTGCGTGATCGCGCAGCGGCTGGGCGAGGGGATCCGCGAGGACGACGTCCTGTGCCGCTTCGGCGGCGACGAGTTCCTGCTGTTGCTTCCCAACACCGAGGCTCCGGCCGCCGAGGCGATGGCGCGTCGCCTGATCGAACGCATCTGCCAGCCGGTCGAGACCGAGGGCCGGTTCCTGGAGGTCGCCGCCAGCGCCGGCTTCGGGGTGTTTCCCGACGACGCCACCGACGCCGAAAACCTGATGCGCGTGGCCGACACCGCGCTGTTCCGGGCCAAGGCCGAGGGCGGCCGCACCGTGCAGCGGTTCCAGCCGTGGATGGGCGAGGCGGTGACCTGGCGGCACGAGCTGCAGGCCGCGTTGCGGGCCGCGATGACCGGCGAGGAATTCGTGCTGCGCTACCAGCCGATCATCGATGTGCCAACGTGCGACGTGGTCGGGCTCGAGGCCCTGTTGTACTGGGACCGCCCGGGCTTCGGCGTGGTCGGGCCGGGCACCTTCATCGCCGTGGCCGAGGAGACGCGGCTGATCGAACCGCTCGGCGCGTGGGTCATCAACGAGGCCTGCCGCCAGGTCAAGGCCTGGCGGCGCTCGGGCATGGCGCCGTTCTACGTGTCGGTCAACGTTTCCGGATTGCAGTTGCGCGCGGCCGCGCGTTTTCGCGAGCACCTGGACGCCGCCATGCGCGAACACGGCGTCGCCAACCAGGACCTGATGCTCGAGATCACCGAACGCCACCTGCTGCAGGACATCGAGGGCGGCGCGCCGGTGGTGGCGGACCTGGCTGCGGCCGGGTTGCGCGTTTCGGTCGACGACTTCGGCACCGGCTATTCCAACCTGGAGTCGCTCAAGCGCCTGACCGTCAGCCAGATCAAGATCGACCGCACCTTCGTGCGCAACCTGATGACCGAGGTCGGCGACCGCGCCATCGTGCAGTCGATCGTCACGCTCGGGCGCAGCCTCGGTCTGGACGTGGTGGCCGAGGGCGTGGAAACGCTCGAGCAGCAGACGCTGTTGCAGCGCTTCGGCTGCAACCGCGTGCAGGGCTACCTGTACGCGCGCCCGTTGCCCGCCGACGAAGTGCCCGCGTTCGTGGCCTCGCTGGCCGCGCCGCTCAAGGCCCGCGAACAGGCCTGAATGCGGCGGGCTACTGGCGGTCGCGCGCCGGTTGTGTTGTCATAGCCGATTGTTGGCGGCCGCGTGCCACGCGGCCGGTTCGTTTTCGCCGTGGACCGCGTCTTGGACCTGTTGCTCGATTTCTTGCGCTGGTGGATCCCGTGGGAACCCTCGGCGATCGTCGTGATCGTGTTCGCACTGGTCGTGTGGCTGTACTGGCGCGGCGTGCGGCGCTCGCCAATGAGCGCGCCGTGGCATCGCCAGCTGCTGTTCTGGCTGGGCCTGCTGCTGATCTACGTCGGGCTGCACACCCGGCTCGACTTCTACGCCGAGCACGAGTTCTTCATCCACCGCATCCAGCACCTGGGCCTGCATCACCTCGGCCCGTTCCTGCTGGTGCTGGGCTACCCGGGCGTGACCATGCGCCGCGGGTTGCCGGTGCGCTTTCGCACGCGCTGGCTGCGCCCGGCGCTGGCCTGGCCGCCGGTGCGCCATTCCCTGGACTTCCTGCTGCACCCGTTCGTGGCCGCGCTGTTGTTCGTGGGCCTGATCTACCTGTGGCTGTGGCCGTCGCTGCACTACATCGTGATGCTGGACTGGCGCCTGTATCACGTCATGAACTACAGCATGGCCCTGGACGGGGTGGTGTTCTGGTGGCTGATACTGGACCACCGCCCGCGGCCGCCGGCGCGCCTGTCGCCGGGCATGCGCGTGTTCCTGTCGCTGGCGGTGATCCTGCCGCAGATCCTGATCGGCGCATACATCAGCATGACCAAGACCGACCTGTACCCGATCTACGACCTGTGCGGGCGCGCGTTCTCGATTTCGCCACTGATGGACCAGCACCTGGGCGGGCTGATCCTGTGGATCCCGAGCTCGATGATGAGTGCGCTGGGTGCGCTGATCGCGTTCGGATACTGGGTGCGGCTGGATGCCAAGGGGCGGTTGCCACGCAACCGGCGCCAGCGCGAGCAGATGCGCGCGCGGCAGGCCATGCCGCACGACGCGTAGGGCGGGCCGCGCCCGCCGCGTGCCTCAATGGTTCGTATCTGGCGGGACGCCGTCCGATGGTCCGGAGGCATTCGCCGGCAGCACCGGAAATTCGACCTTGAGCTTCGCGCCGCCGGCAAATTGCAAGGTCAGCTTGACCTTGTCGCCGGGCTCGACCGCGTGCACCGGCTGCATCAGCATCAGGTGATAGCCGCCCGGTGCCAGCGCCGCGCTGCCGTGCGCGGGAATGTCCAGGCCCGACACCGCGGTCATGCGGTCCACGCCGCCGACCGACTGCGAGCGGTGCAGCATCACCTTGCCGTAGTCCGGGCTGCTGGCGCCGGTCAGGCGCGCGGGGGTGTCGCCGTCGTTGGCGATCACCACGTAGGCCGCCGCCGGCAGCTTTGCCGGCAGCCAGCGGATCCAGGGATGTTCCACGCGCAGCGTGGAAGCTGCCGGCGCCGCCACGGCGACGCACGCGAGCATGGCCAGGCAGGCCAGGCCGGACATCAGTGATCGCTTCATGAGCCCTGCTCCAGCAGCAATCGCATGTCGTGCACCACCTGTGATCGCGGATCGCCATTGGACGCGATCAGGCGCGCGCGTCCCTTGCGGTCGAAGATGTAGATGCCGGCGCTGTGGTTGACCAGGTAGTCACCGGACTGGTCCGGCTTGGCGCGCTGGAAATACGCGCGATAGCGCTTGGCCAGCGCCTCGATCTGGCCGGGGGTGCCGGTCAGCCCGACGATGCGCGGGTCGAACGCGGTCACGTACTGGTGCAATACCTGCGGCGTGTCGCGCGCCGGATCGACCGTGACGAACAGGATCCTCACCCCGTCGGCCAGCTTGCCGAGCTTCTTCATGTCGGTATGCAGGTGCACCAGCGTCAGCGGGCATACGTCGGGACAGTGCGTGTAGCCGAAATACAGCATCACCACCTTGCCGTGGTAATCGGCGGCGGTCACCGGCTTGCCAAGGTCGTTGACCAGGTTGAACTTGAGGTCGGGCAGGTGGCCGCTCACATTGCTGAGCTGCCATTGCGGCTGCGGTTGCTGCGATGACTGGCAGGCGGTGAGGGCAAGCAACGCGCAGGCGACGAGGGCCCCGCGCAGGATCGTGCGAACGTGCAACATGATGAATCCGGAACTTTGCGTTGACCCGTCATTGTAGCGTTCCCGAAACGCGTGTCAGGTGCATTTCCCGCAGGCCACGCGGGGCGCGACGGATTGACGCATGCGCCGCGGCGATTATGCTGTCATTCTGGCGACTGCAATGGGCGGGGAAGGGGAGGCCGGCGTGATCACGATCCGCATCAAGCGCATGTGGTACACGGACGAGTCGATATCCTCGATGCTCTCCGTGCGCAGCGACAAGACCGCCAAGGGCTTCAACGGCTACGCGCTGGAGAACAGCCACGCCGGCGCGCACGGACGGAAGTCGCCCACGCCGCCGGGCAGCTACCACGCCAAACCCCGGCACGACGGCAAGCTCGGCTGGCGCATCGAACTGTTCGGTGTCGCCGGGCACTCGCACATCGAAATCCACCCCGGCAACTATCCCTGGAATTCGCACGGCTGTTTCCTGGCCGGGACCAGCCGGGTGAAGGACCGCGTCTGGCACAGCCGCGAAGCCATGCGCGAAATCAAGGCCGTGGTGGACGCCGACGGCAGCGGGGCCATCAAGGTAACGGTCATCGGGAGGGCGGTTGAAGATGAAACGCCTGCTGGTTTTGTCCCTGGTCTGTATCGGCCTGGTTTCGGGGTGCGGCCATTCGGAGGGCCTGCCGCAAACTCCGTCCGCTGGTTCTTCCCCCGCAACCGGTTGTAGCCACGCCGCGCAGACGCTGGCGGACATCGCGCACGGCCGCGCCGCCGCGATCGACGCCGCGGTCGGCTACCTTGCCGCATCGTGTTACGAGGGCGCGCAGATCGACACCGCGGAAGACGCGCTCGCCGGCTTCATCGACGGCAACGCGCGCACGGTGTTCGCCGCCATGCACCGGCACGCGCTCGATGCCTACGTCATCCGCGAAACCGTCACCAGCACGCCGCCCGGCCTGGTGGACGACCCTTGCGGCTACGCCACCGCACTGGCCCGCCGCATTACCGCCATCCAGCCACTGGTGGACTTCGCCCGCGAGCGCGACATCGCCCTGAAACGCCTGCAGGAAATCCACACCGCCGTGGCGTCCGATTGTCGCTCCATGAGCCGCCCACCCGCGTCGGCGCAAGGCGTTCCTGCGGCGTGAACATGCGCGCCGCGATGAGCCTGATGCGACCCGCCAGGGGTTGACTCGGAAGCGTGTGTGCAACACAATGCGCGCGCCGACCGGCGCGCATGCGCCACGCGGCACTGTCCTTCATCAACCATGACCATGGACGTACACCCTAGTCGCACCGCCGGCACCCGCTTGCATCGGGTGGCG
>CAZAXF010000105.1:0-6588 GCA_964489055.1 uncultured Rhodanobacter sp.
TCATCGGAGCCGGCCCGGCCGGCTATGTCTGCGCGATCCGCGCGGCGCAACTGGGCCTGAAGGTCGCCTGCATCGACGCGTTCAAGGGCAAGGACGGCAAGCAGGCGCTGGGCGGCACCTGCCTCAACGTCGGCTGCATTCCCTCCAAGGCGCTGCTCGATTCCTCCGGACAATTCTGGAAGCTCACGCAACACTTCGACGCGCACGGCATTTCGGCCAAGGAGCCGAAGATCGACGTCAAGACGATGATTGGGCGCAAGGACAAGATCGTCAAGCAGCTCACCGGCGGCGTGGGGATGCTGTTCAAGACCAACAAGATCACGCCCTTCTTCGGCACCGGAAAGTTGCTCAAGGGCAACAAGGTCGAGGTCACACCCTTCGAGGGCGGCAAGCAGACCATCGAGGCGGCCAACGTGATCCTCGCCTCGGGTTCGGTGCCGATCGAACTGCCGTTCGCCAAGTTCGACAACAAGCACATCATCGACAACGCCGGCGCACTGGACCTGGACAAGGTGCCCAGGCGCCTGGGCGTGATCGGCGCGGGCGTGATCGGGCTGGAGCTGGGTTCGGTGTGGAAGCGCCTGGGCTCCGATGTCACCATCCTCGAAGCGCTGCCGGACTTCCTGGGTGCCGCCGATGCCGACATCGCCAAGGCCGCCGCGCGCGAGTTCAAGAAGCAGGGCCTCAACATCCACCTCGGTGCCAAGGTCAGCGACGCGAAGATCAAGAAGAACACCGTGGAAGTCACCTATTCCGACGAGGACGGCGATCACAAGCTCACCGTGGACAAGCTGCTGGTGGCGGTCGGCCGCCGTGCCTACACCGACGGGCTGCTCGGCAAGGACACCGGCGTCAAGACCGACGATCGCGGCCGCATCGAGGTCGACGAGCATTGCTGGACCGGCGTCGACGGCGTGTGGGCGATCGGCGACTGCGTGCGCGGCGCGATGCTGGCGCACAAGGGCGAGGAAGAAGGCGTGATGGTCGCCGAACTGATCGCCGGCAAGGCCGGCCACGTCGACTACGACGTGATCCCGTGGGTGATCTACACCGAACCCGAGATCGCCTGGACCGGCAAGACCGAGAAGCAGTGCAAGGACGAGGGCATCCCGTACAAGACCGGCAGCTTTCCCTTCGCCGCCAACGGCCGCGCACTGGCCATCAACGAATCCGCCGGCCTGGTCAAGGTGATCGCACACGCGGAAACCGATCGCATCCTTGGCGTGCACATGTGCGGGCCGCAGGTATCCGAGCTGATTGCCGAAGGCGTGGTCGCGATGGAATTCAAGGGCGCGTCCGAAGACCTGGCACGCATCGTCCACGCCCACCCGACGCTGTCCGAAGTGGTGCACGAAGCCGCCCTGTCCGTCGACAAACGCTCCATCCACAAAGCCAATTGAAGTCAGGATGACTTCACCCCTGACAGGCCATGGATGGCCGATGATCCGGGATCCACATCAAAATGTGTCGCCCCGTGCAGCACAGGGATGTGCGCCCAATCCGGGATCCAAGTCAGGATGACGTCATCCCGGGCCGCGCACGGCGCGGATCCCGGAATCTGCCGTACCCACCGCCAGTGCTCGCTGCAACGGCACAAAGGCGGATTCCGGATCACGGCTGCACCGCGTCCGGAATGGCGACGACGCAAGTACCGTTGTGGCTTGACCCTGGTCGGGAAATGGATTCCGGGTTCTGCTGCATTTCGCATTCGCGGCAGCCCGGAATGACGATGGTGTTGTGGTGCCCCGGGGTCTCGGGTCGGCAGCCGACCCCTGGTCCCGCGGTCCCCGAGTCCCGGTCCCTCACACCGGGCCCCGATCGGGACCGCACCCACGGAACCGCCGCCTTCCATCCCCTCGCCCGGCAGCGTGCGCTGCCAATACGCGCTTCAACGGTCCCAGCGCATCCAGCGTGCGCACACCGATGCCGCGCAGTGCCGTCCACGCGGGCGAGCGCCACGCGAATACGCGTTCGATCGCATCGAAGGCGTGTCCGTCGATGGCACCGGCCGAGCGCCGGCGTCGCGCGTAGCGCTGCAGCACGTGGGGCGCCGCAAAATCGCGCCCGGCGTCACGCGCATCACCCAGCGCGGCCGCAAGCCCGGCCACGTCGCGCAGGCCCAGGTTCGCGCCCTGCCCGGCCAGCGGGTGGACCGCGTGCGCGGCATCGCCCAGCAGCAGGCAGCGCCCGGCTACGAAGCGTTCGGCAATCTGCAGCCGCAGCGGAAACGCCGCGCGCGGCGTGGTCGCAGTGATCCGGCCAAGCCGGAAATCCGCGGCCAAGCCGACCGCATCGCAAAACGCCGCGTCCCCCAGCGCCAGCACTTCTCGCGCGCGCGCTTCGGGCAGCGACCACACGATCGACGAGCGACCATCGCGAAGTGGCAACAGCGCAATCGGGCCTTCGTCGGTAAACCGCTGCCAAGCGGTGGCTTCGTGCGGCCGCTCGGTCGCCATGTGCGCGACCACCGCGCGCTGCCGGTAATCGCGCCCACGCACGTCAATGCCGGCCTGCGCGCGAAGATGCGAACGGGCGCCGTCGGCGACCACCAGCAAGCCGGCCGAAAGCGTCCCGCCGTCCCCCAGTTCCAGCACCACGCGGTCATCTCGCTGCGTGAACGTTTCCACCTGCGCGGGACACGATCGCTGCACGCCGGCCGTTTCCAGCGCGCGCCACAGGCTCCAGGCGACCAGCTTGTTCTCGACGATCCAGCCCAGCTGTGCGTGGCCGTCGCGGCCCGCGTCGAAGGCGATTTCGGCACCCGACGCGGCATCCCACACGCGCATGCGCCGGTACGGCGACACCCGCGACGCCTCGATGTCGCGCCACACGCCGAGTCGATCCAGCAGCCGCGCCGAGGAGGGCGCCAGCGCGATCACGCGCAGGTCCTCCGGATCGTCCGCGTGCCAGGCAGCGGGTTCGCGCGCCTCCACCAGCGCCACCGCGAAGCCACGTCGCGCCAGCGCCAGCGCGCAGGCAGCGCCGACCATGCCACCGCCGGCGATCGCGACGTCGATCGATGGGCGACGCGCGCTCACGGCCCGACATCCAGGGTCGCGGCGGGCGGCGTGCCGCGAAAACCCATGCCGCGACGGGTGAGGGACTGCCGCAACGGTGGCACGCGGTCCAGCGCCAGCATCACCAGCGAGCGCAGCGGCGCCAGCGCGGGCTGTTCCAGGCAGGCCAGCGCGATCAGGCCGTGGCTGAAGGCCAGCACGCCGTCACGATCGGGCGCGCGGCGTGCGGCATACTCCGCCAGCAGTGACGGCGCACCCGGGTCGTCGGCCGCGGCGATCAGGTCCGCAAGGGTCAGCGCGTCGCGCAGGCCGAGGTTGAATCCCTGCGCGCCGATCGGATGCACGGTCTGCGCGGCATTGCCCACCAGCACCAGCCGCGGGGCGGTCAGGGTGTCGGCGAGTACCCGCTGGACGCGGTGCGCGAAGCGCCGGCCGGGGCGCGAGAGAGCGCCGAGTTTCCATCCGAAACGTTGCTGCGCCAGCGCCACGAACGCCGAGTCATCCAGCGCCGCGACCTCATCGTGCCGGCTGGACGTCGCGGTCAGCACCAGCCCGCGGCGGCCGCCCGGCAGCGGCACCACCGCCACCGGTCCGTCGTCGGTGAAACGTTCGAAGGCGCAATCGGGCAGGTCACGGCTGCACGACACACTGCACACGAAAAGGCTCTGCTGGTAATCGTGGGTGCTTGCGCCGATGCCCGCCTGCGCGCGCACCAGCGAACCGCCGCCGTCCGCGCCGACCACCAGCCGCGCATCGATCTCGCGTTCGCCCGCATCGGTAGCAATGCGCGCACGCCAGCCCGTGTCGATTGGTGCAAGTGACAGCAATTTCGCCGGCACCTGCCGCTGCAGGTGTCGACACGCATCCAGCCGCTCGGTGAGCGCCGCGCCCAGCACGCTCCCGGGCACCACGCGACCGAGCGCGTCGACACCGGCGTCGTCGGCCGAAATCCGTACCCGCCCGAACTCGCCGGCGCGACTGACGTCCACCCGCCGGATGCTTCCCGCCGCGGCATCCAGCAGCGGCCACACCCCAAGCGTGCGCAGGGCATTCACCGAGGCCCGCGCCAGCGCCAGGTTGCGGTCGTTGTCGTCGTTGACCCGGGCGCGGGGCCGCGGCGCGGCGGCCTCGACCAGGGTCGCCGCGCGACCGGCGGCGTCGAGCGCCAGCGCAAGGCTGGCGCCCACGAGGCCACCGCCGACGATCAGGATTTCGGTGCTGTCGGACATGCCCCGATGATAGCCGGTTGATGCCGGTCATCCCTCGACGCCGGCGCGTTGCAGTAAGCTAGAAGGGTTCCTGCAAGGAGGATTGACATGCGTCAGCCAGCAACCGCCCGTGATCCGCAATCGACCCTGGTTTCCCCCGGCACCCTGGTGGTGTGCGGGATGATCGCCGCCGCCGTCGCCTGGCGACTGCTTGCGCACTTCGGCGTCGGCCAGTTGCCGTGGAACTTCACCCCGGTCGCGGCCATGGCGCTGTTCGGCGGGGCGTATTTCACCAGCCGCAAGCTGGCGATCGCGGTCCCGTTGCTCGCGATGGCCGCCGCCGACATCGTGATCGCGCTGTCGCTGCCATCGGCCCAGATCGCCGACTGGCTGGTGATGGCGCCGGTCATCTACGGCTGCATCGCGCTGATCGTGGTCGGTGGCTTCGCCCTGCGCGGCCGGGTCGGCTTCCTCAACACCCTGGTCGCGGCCGTCGCCAGCGCCACCGGCTTTTTCCTGGTGACCAACCTGGCCACCTGGGCGACCACCGCGATGTACCCGCACACCGCGTCCGGCCTTCTGGCCGCGTACATCGCCGGCCTGCCGTTCTACCAGCACGGCAACCTGCCCGGAACCCTGCTGTGGAGCGCGTTGCTGTTCGGCGGTTTCGCGTTGCTGCGCCGCCGCTGGACCGTGCTGAGGCTGACCACGGCGCATTGATGGGCACCCGCGTATCGAAGGTCTATACCCGAACCGGGGATGATGGCACCACGGGCCTCGGCGACGGTTCGCGCACGCGCAAGGACTCGGCGCGCGTCGAGGCCTATGGCACCGTCGATGAGTTGAACTCGACCATCGGCGTGGTGCTGGCCTGCGACGGCGTGCCCGACGAGATCCGTGAACGGCTGGTGCGCATCCAGCACGCGCTGTTCGACCTTGGCGGCGAACTGTGCATCCCCGGCATGGAGATGATCCACGCCGCCGACGTCGCCGGCCTCGAGCAGACCCTGGACCACTACAACGCCGACCTGCCGCGCCTCAGGGAATTCATCCTGCCGGGCGGCGGCCAGGCGGCTGCGCACTGCCATATCGCGCGTACCGTGTGCCGGCGCGCCGAGCGCCGCGTGGTGACCCTGGCGCGGAACGAGGACGTCCGCCCCGAGGTCATGCACTACCTGAACCGCCTGTCCGACCTGCTTTTCGTGCTGTGCCGCGTGCTGGCGCGCGCCGGCAGCCAGGGCGAGGTGCTGTGGCAGCACGAGAAACGACCGCGCCCCAAGCCGCAGGACTGAAGCCGATGCGGGTCTACACCCATCCCGCCTGTCTCGATCACGACCCCGGATCCGGACACCCGGAGTCGCCTTCGCGCCTGCGCGCGGTGCTGCAGGCGCTGGAGTCGATCGAACACGAACGCGTGGAAGCCCCACGCGCAACGCGCGAACAACTCGAACGCGCACACACCGCCGAGCATGTGGAGCGAATTCTCGCCGGCACGCCGGCCGATGGCAGCGTGCGCCTTGATCCCGATACGGCGATGTCGCCGGCCTCGCCCGAAGCCGCGCTGCGCGCCGCCGGCGCCGCGTGCGCCGCGGTCGATGCGTTGCTGGATGGCGACGCGCAACGCGCATTCTGCGCCGTGCGCCCACCCGGCCACCACGCGACCCGCGACACCGCGATGGGATTCTGCCTGTTCAACAACGCCGCGGTCGGGGCGGTGCATGCGCTGGACGCCCACGGCCTGAAGCGCGTCGCCATCATCGACTTCGACGTCCACCACGGCAACGGCACCCAGGACATTTTCCAGCGCGATGCGCGCGTGCTGTACGCATCCAGCCACCAGGCACCGCTCTATCCCGGCACCGGCGGGGCCGACGAGCACGGCGCCGGCAACATCTTCAACGCGCCACTGCCGCCGGGCACGGCATCGGCCGAATTCCGCGCCACTTGGGAGCGGCGGCTTTTCCCGGAGATCGACCTGTTCCGTCCGCAACTGGTATTCATCTCCGCCGGCTTCGACGCCGACGCCCGCGACCCGCTGGCACAACTGCAACTGGTTCCCGACGACTACGCCTGGATCACCCACCACCTCGCCGAACTCGCCGACCGCCACGCCGACGGTCGCATCGTCTCGACACTGGAAGGCGGCTACGACCTCACCGCCCTCGCCGAGTGCACCGCGGCGCACGTGCGGGCGCTGGCCGCCTAGCGCGCAAGCATGACCTCCCTCTCCCCCAACAGCTTCATCGTGGGGGGAGAGGGTTGGGGTGAGGGGGCAGAGGCCACCCGCTTGCCGGAAAACACCATGCCCAACAGCGCGCGATCCGGACCACCCTGCTCCGGATGCACCCACGTCGATCCGTGCA
>CAZAXF010000106.1:0-6227 GCA_964489055.1 uncultured Rhodanobacter sp.
TTGGAGGTGGGGCGGTCGGGACGTGGGGAGTGGGGACTGGGGACGCGGGAGTGGGGGTTCGGTACCGGGGTGAGGGGACCCGGGACACGGAACTCGGAAAAGCGCCGGCGCCGCGGGTGGTGGCTCCCTCTCCCCCAAGTGGCCTCATCGCTTGGGGGAGAGGGTTGGGGTGAGGGGGCTGGCCCCACGCCAATCGGGAATCCATTTTCGTGGTACAGGCACCGCAAGACCACATTGCGGGATCCGCTCCGGACGAAGCCACGAATCGCTTGCCGATTCCCGATCCCCGGTCGTTCGCTACACTTCGCCGATGCGTTGGTACACCCGACTCGCTTACGGATTGACGCGGCTTGCGGCGCGCCTGCCCCTGGGAATCTTCCGCGGGCTTGGCGCGGGGCTGGGCCGGCTGTTCTGGATCACACGCGGCCGCAAGCGCCGGATCGCCGAGGCCAACCTTGCGCTGGCGCGCCCGGAGCTGGATGTGTCCGCGCGCCGCCGTCTGGCGCGTGCCTGCGTGCGCGAGGCGGGCGTGGCGTCGATCGAGCCGTTCGGCATCTGGACCCGTCCGCGCCGCAGCCTGGCGCGGGTGGCCGAGGTGCGCGGCGGGGCGCTCTTCGACGCGGCCCTGGCGGCGGGGCGCGGGCTGATCCTGTGCGCGCCGCACCTTGGCAGTTGGGAGGTTGCCAACTACTGGGTCGGCGCGCGCACGCCGTTCGCGACGTTCTATACCCCGCCGCGCCATCCCGAGGCCGAAGCGCTGCTGCGACGCCTGCGCCAGGGCGGCGCCAGCATCCAGTTCCCGATCGACGATTCCGGAGTGCGGCGGGTATTCCGGCATTTGCGCGACGGTGGCGTGGTTTCGATCATGCCCGACCATGTGCCGCGCGTGGGTGCGGTGGTGGCGCCGTTCTTCGGCGTGCCGGCGCTGACCATGACCTTGCTGCCGCGGCTGGCCCGGCGCACCGGCGCGGGCGTGTTGATGCTGTTCGTCGAGCGTCTGCCACGGGCGCGCTTTCGCATCCACGTCCGCGACGTTCCGCCGGCACTGCGCGATCCCGACCCGGACGTGGCCTGCCGCGCGATGAACGCCGCGGTCGAGGCTTGCGTGCGCGATGCCTTCACCCAGTACCAGTGGACCTACAAGCGCTACAAGCCGCGCGCCGGCAGCGGGCTTTCCGATGACGCCTACGCCGCGACCGGGGTCGCCAGCTGATGCGCTGGTACGTGCGATTGACATGGTGGGCCCTGCGCGTGCTGGGCGTATTGCCGCTGCGCGTGCTGCATACGCTGGGCGCGATGCTGGGCGTGATCCTGTGGCGGCACCGGCGCGGGCGCGAGCGGGTGTACGCGGACGTGAACCTGCGCATCGTGTGCCCGCGACTGGATGCTGCCGCGCGTGCCGCGCTGGCACGTCGTTGCCTGGTCGAAACCGGCCGCGCGGCCACCGAGATGGCGGCGATCTGGGGCCGCGGCGCGCGCGGTGCGCTGAAGCTGGTGCGCGAAGTCGAGGGCCGCGAACACTTCGAGGCGGCGCTCGCTTCCGGCCGCGGCGTGATCGTGGCCGCGCCGCACCTTGGAAGCTGGGAACTCCTGAACTACTGGCTGCGCGCGCGCGCGCCGATCGCGATCCTGTACGCGCCGCCGCGGCATCCGTCCTGGGAACCCCTGCTGGTGCGCGCTCGCGGTGACCTCCAATCCGAACAGGTACGCGCCGGCGGCGCGGGAATGCGGGTGCTGTACAAGCGCCTGGCCGCGGGCGGCGTGGTCGGCATCCTGCCCGACCAGCAGCCGCGGCGCGGCGAGGGCCGCTTCGCGCCGTTCTTCGGCCTTGATGCCAACACCATGGTGCTGCTGCCGCGGCTGGCACGGCGCACCGGTGCCACCGTGCTGTTCGCGTTCGCCGAACGCCTGCCGCGCGGAGCGGGGTTCCGCATTCGCGTCCGGCCCGCGCCGCCGGGCATCGACGATGCCGACCTGGACACCGCCTGCGCGGCGCTCAACCGCGGCGTCGAGGAGTGCGTGGCGCTGGCCTTCACGCAATACCAGTGGACCTACAAGCGCTGGGCCCAGCGGCCGGACCCGGACACACCCGATCCGTATTGGGTCGCACGAAACCGCGCCGAACGGTAAACGCGAAGCCCAACGTGCGCGTGCCGGTCAGGTTTAAGCTCGCGCGTGGCTGGGTCCCACAACCTGGCCCGTGTCGAATCCCGATGATTCCACGTCGTCATTCCGGGGCCATCGCCGGACCTGACAAGCGTCGTACCTCAGCAACCGTTCGTCCTGAGCGTAGCGTAGCGAAGTCGAAGGACGTTACCCTTCGACTTCGGCCCTGCGGGCCTACGCTCAGGGCGAACGGAGCCAAGGCGAATCTGTGTGCTGGGATATCGCACCAACCCGGTCGCCGGATGCCTCGGCGATGGAACCCGGAATCCAGCGCTTGAATCTCGATGAGCGAAGAGCTGGATTCCGGGTTCTGCCCGCCAACCGCGCGGGCAGCCCCGGAATGACCAGATTCGTGGCAACCCGCCAGGGTCACGCCCACAAAGACTCGGCGTCGACCAGGGATCCGGTGTGCGGTTACGCTCGCAAGTCGATTCGCGGCACAATCCGGACATGCCACCGATCACCTGCATCGAAGACCTGCGCCAGCTTTATCTCCGGCGCGTGCCGCGGATGTTCGTGGACTATTGCGAATCGGGCTCCTGGACCGAGGCCACGCTCGCCCGGAACCTCGCGGACTTTGCGCGCATCCAGCTCGAACAGCGGGTGATGGCCGGCATCGACGACGGCAGCCCGCGCAGCACCATGCTGGGCGAGGAGGTGGCGATGCCGGTGGCGCTGGCTCCGGTCGGGATGTGCGGGATGCAGCACGCTGACGGCGAGATCCTGGCCGCGCGCGCGGCGGCCGCGTTCGGGGTGCCGTTCACGCTCTCGACCATGAGCATCTGCTCGATCGAGGACGTGGCCGCGGCCACCGGACGGCCGTTCTGGTTCCAGCTCTACGTTATGCGTGATCGCGATTTCATCGGCCGCCTGATCGACCGCGCCCGCGTGGCGGGCTGCACCGCGCTGGTGCTGACCCTGGACCTGCAGGTGATGGGCCAGCGCCACCGCGACATCAAGAACGGGCTGTCGGCGCCACCCAAGCCCACGCTGCGCAACCTCGCCAACACGCTCGGCAAGCCGCGCTGGTGCCTCGGCATGGCGCGCACCCGCCGGCGCGGATTCGGCAACATCGTGGGGCACGCCAAGGGCGTCAGCGACGTCACCTCGCTGGCGTCCTGGACCGACGAGCAGTTCGACCGCAAGCTCAACTGGGATGACGTCGCCTGGATCCGCGATCGCTGGGGCGGCAAGCTGGTGCTGAAGGGCATCCTCGGAGTGGATGACGCGCGCCGGGCGCTGGATTGCGGCGCCGACGCCATCATCGTCTCCAACCACGGCGGACGCCAGCTCGACGGCGCGCCATCGTCGATCAGCGTGCTGCCGGAAATCGCCCGGGCGGTGGGCGACGCGGCCGAGGTGTGGCTGGACAGCGGCGTGCGCTCGGGCCAGGACGTGTTCAAGGCCATCGCGCTCGGCGCGCGCGGCGTGATGGTCGGGCGCGCGTATGTCTATGGCCTCGGCGCACTCGGGGAGGCCGGCGTCGCGAAGGCGCTGGAACTGATCCGGCGCGAACTCGACCTCACCATGGTCCTGTGCGGCGTGCGCTCCATCGCCGACATCGACCGGCGCGTGTTGCACGGCGTTTGACGTGGCTGGACACCGCATTTGACCACGGATCTCACGGATGACACGGATGAGAAAAAGCATCAGACGCGGATCCACGCGGATGGACGCGGATCGGGAGGTCCCGATCGGGCCAGAGAAGCCGACTACGGATCTCGCGGATGACATGGATGAGAAAAAGCATCGGACGCGGATCAAGTCGGATGAGCGCGAATCCAGAAGCTGTCTGTTTTGATCCGCGTGCATCCGTGTCAAAGGAAGCTCTTTACTCTTTTCAGCGCTATCCGCGTCCATCCGCGCAAATCCGCGTCGGAAAGCTTTGCCGTTCGCTCTCCATGCGCGTTTATCCGTGTGATCCGTGGCCCATGTCGTTGGCGCTTCGATCCGCGGTCGCGCGTGCTGTCAGCGCAACAGCAGCCATCCCGCCAGCACGGCGGTGACCAGCAGGTACGGAATCGACCACGCATGGAAGCGCCAGCCGATGCCGCGACTGCCGTCGAGCCGGAGCGCGATCAGGTTGGCGAGTGATCCGATCGCGAGGCCGGATCCGCCGACGTTGACCGCGGCGGCGAGCAATGGCAGGTCGCCCACGTAGTGCTGCAGAAGCACCGCGGCCGGCACGTTGCTGATGCCCTGCGAGAGCACGATGCCGCCCGCGAACGCGACGCCGGGATCGTGCCAGGCCAGCGCGCCGACGTGGGCTTGCACCCAGGGCAGTGCCGCGAGGTGGCCAAGGCCCACGAACATCGCGGCGAAGGTTGCCAGCAACGGCCAGTCCACGCCGCGCAGCACGCGCCGGAAAAACAGCACCCCGATTGCCAGCACGATCAGCGCGGCCGGCACGGAAAAACCCGATTGCATCGCCGCGACCATGCCCGCCAGCAACACCATCGAACCCGCAAGCAGCGGCGTGTCGGTTGCGGTCACCGACATCGCGCGATCGTCCAGCTGCAGCGGCGTCGCGCGGAATGTGAGGCGGCAGGCCACCAGCAGCACGATCAGCAGCACCGCGCCCGTTGGCGCCAGCGCCGCGACATAGCCGAAGAACCCGAGCTCCGAGTGCTGCCACAGCAGGAGGTTCTGCGGATTTCCGATCGGGCTGAAGGTCGAGCCCGCGTTCACCGCCAGCGCCTCGAAGATCACCAGCCGCTGGCGCGGGATGCGCGCGAAGCGGTCGATCGCCAGCGTCAGCGGCACCACCAGGAACAACGCGACGTCGTTGGTCAGCAGCGTCGAGAGCACGGCTGCCAGCAGGATCAGGGCGAACGCCAGCGCGCGCACGCTGCGCAAGCGCGTGACGAGGTGCATTGCGAAGCGTTGCACGTGTCCGCTGACGCGCACGCCTTCGGTGACGACCAGCAGGCCGCACAGGCCGGCGAGGGTGGGCAGGTCCAGCCAGCCGAGATACGCGCGCGGTGCGCGCGGGTCGATGACGGCCAGGACCAGCGTCAGTGCCAGCAGGGCCAGCAGCAGGGAGTCGCGGGCGGCGCGGCGCAGCAGGTTGTTCAAGGTACGCCGTTTCGCGTCGCGCCGGATGGCACGCAAACCATGCGCACGACGCGCCCGCAGCTCGATGCGTGGTGGTGCGCGTCTTGGTGGCGCGGGGTGCGGGCGCCCGGCCCGGGCGATATGCTTGGGGCGGAGCATGCGCGCAGCCCGCAACCGGTTGCCGCGCGAATCATTTCAGGAGATTCACCATGACACTTCAAGGCAAACGCGTCGCGATCACCGGCGCCTTCGGAACCCTGGGATCGACGATGGTACAGGCCGCGCTGGCGGCCGGAGCGAAGGTCGCGGCGATCGATCGCGCCGAGGCGCCGCCATCGGGTGCCGATTTCGGTGAAGCGCAACGTTTCGGGGGCGTGGACCTGGCCGACAGCGCGCAGGCGAAGCAGGCCGTCGATGAAGCGGCCGGGGCGCTGGGCGGGCTGGATGCGCTGGTCAACATCGCCGGGACGTTCCGGTTCGAGACGCTGGCGGACGGCAATGCGGAAAGCTTCGATCTGCTCTACCGCATCAACCTGCGCACCGCGGTCGCATCGACCAAGGCGGCGCTTGCACACCTGCCCGACGGAGGGCGCATCGTCAACATCGGCGCCGCCGGTGCGTTGAAGGCCGGGGCCGGCGTCAGCGCCTATGCGGCGAGCAAATCCGGCGTGATGCGCTTCACCGAGTCGCTGGCCGAGGAACTGAAATCGCGCGACATCACCGTCAACGCGGTGCTGCCCTCGATCATCGACACCCCGCCCAATCGCAAGGACATGCCCAAGGCCGATTTCGACAAGTGGGTGAAACCCGCGCAGCTCGCGGACGTGATCGTGTTCCTGCTTTCTGACCGGGCCTCGGCCATCACCGGCGCGCTGATTCCCGTGACCGGGCGCGTGTAACGCGCACCTCCCCGGCGCTGCGCGCCAACTCCCCTACTTCGGAAGGCGATGAGTTGCCTCCCCCTTCGCTTGCGAAGGGGGAATGAGGGGGATGGCTTCTGCGCTTCG
>CAZAXF010000107.1:0-6226 GCA_964489055.1 uncultured Rhodanobacter sp.
CGCGGGCCCCATTCGAGCTACGCGATCCAGCGGCCGTCCGGCGCCCACGCCAGCGGCCGGTCGGATTCCAGCGGACGGTGGAAATCGAGGTGCGCGGTGGCCAGCGTGCGCTGCCGGTGCGACGCTAGATCCATCACCACCAGCTGGCGGCCGTCGCGCAGGAACGCCAGCGACTTGCCGTCGGGCGAAAACGCCGGCGAGGTGTCCTCGCCCTGGCCCTCGGTGAGCTGCGTTTCCTTGCCGCGGGTGAAGTCGTAGAGGTACAGGTGCTCGCTGTCGCCGCGCATCGCGCCGTACACGATGCGGCGGCTGTCGGGCGCCCAGACGACGCCGTATTCGACCCCGGCGCTGTGCGTCACCCGCTCGGCGGGGCCGCCCTCCTTCGCGTCCACGGCATAGATGTCGCCATGCACGACGAACGCCATCTTCCTGCCGTCCGGGGCCAGCGCCAGGTCGCTGAAACCGTCGTGGCGGGTTTCGTGGCGGCCTTCCGGACCGGCCACCGCGCCCGACAGCGTCACCGCGACCGGTTGCGCCTTGCCGCTGGCGGTGTCCAGCGTCCAGATGCCGAAACCGCGCTCGAACGCGATCACGCGTCCGTCACCGGAAATCGTCGGCCACAACACCCGGCCGTCGCTGAACTTCGTCAGCGCCGCTTCCGTGCCGTCGCGCTGTACGTGCCAGATGTTCTCGCTACCGCCGCGGTCGCTCATGTAGTACAGGGACTGCCCGTCGGGCGCCCACATCGGCCAGTCGGCGCGGGCATCGTCGGGCGTCAGTCGCGTGTAACGATGCGAGCCATCGTTGGCGAGCAGCCAGATCGCGCCGTGGTCGATGTGCGCACTGCCGTGCCGCCACCACTGCCAGGCGCCCAGGCCGCCGCCGACCAGCGCGATGCTCGCGTCGTCGGGGGACGGCACGCCCTGTTCCTCGTTGCGGTAGGTTTCCAGCGAGATCGGCATCGGCGTGCCGCCGCTGGCGCGTACCCGGTAGACGCCGTTGAAGCCGCCGGCGTTGTCGCGGCCGGAATCGAAGTAGACCCACTTGCCGTCGTGCGACCAGCCGCTCAACCGGTCCCGGCCATCGGCGAAGGTGAGCCGCGTCAGGCCACCGCTGGCCAGGTCGAGCACGTAGATGTCGCCGTCACCGGTGGCGTCCGACACGAACGCCAGGCGGCTGCCGTCCGGCGAATACAGCGGGCGCGAATCCGCGCCCTTGTCGGCGACCAGCAGGTGCGCCGCGCCGCCCGCGGCCGGCACCTCCCAGATCGCGCCGCCGGACACGAACGCGATGCGGCTGCCGTCGGGCGAGATCGCCGGCTGCGCGAAACTGGGTTTCGGCGTGGGCGCCGCATCCGCCGCGGCCGGCAATGGAAACGCCAGCGCCGCGAACAGCGCCATGGCGGCAAGGTGGATCAGGCGCATCGGCGTTCCCCCGCGGAGTGGCTCCCGCGAGTGTAGCCACGCATCCCGCCCGGCAAATGGGCCATTGGTCGTGGCGCCCGCAAGGCGCCACGCCATCCGGCGGGACGCGTCAGGCCGCGGAGGCGGGGCAGACGTTGGTCAGCGTCGAAATGCCCAGCGCCCAGGTTTCCACCTTGATGCGCTCGATCGGGTGGCCGTCGTAGGCATTGACCAGTTGCCAGTGGTGCGGCCCCAGCTTGCGCAGGTCGATGCGGCATTCGGCCCAGTGGCGGAAGACGCCGTTGGTCAGGTAGCGGATGGTGAGGGTGCCGCGGCCTTCCGCGGAGGCGATGTTGCCGCGCAGGAAGATCGCCTTGACGCCCTGTCCCTGTCCGAGCACCACGCCGTCCCCGCTCTCGATGCCGGCCAGCGGGTACACCTTGGCCTTGGCATCGGCCGGGTCGCTGTCGGCGTTCGCGCTGGTTTCCATGTAGATGCCGCTGACGGTGGACTGGGCGTCGACCATCAGGTTCATGCGGCTGACGCTGGTGTCGCGGTCGTTGGTGATGACGGCGAGCGGCACGGCAGTGGTACCCGCCGGCAGCGGGAGCGCGGCGGCGGAAACCACTCCATCGGACAGCAGCGCGAAGGCAAGGACGGAAGCAAGGACCAGGAGTTTCATGCGACGTGTACCAGGAATGCGGTGGATCGGTGATACGACAACGAGGATGGCCCGTGCATGGCCGCGTGCACGCGGCGTGCCATCGGTATGGCGCGTGGGCTTTCCTGCAGCGGAGAACCCGGCGGAATGACGGGCGGACAAACGGGGAGCGGGCGCTCCTGCGCGAAACGCGCTATGGGAATCGAGGCGGGTCCGGAACCCGGCGTTGCTGCGGTGCAGCATAACCAGTGAGCGGGCGGCGCGCAAGCCGCCGCCCTCAACGATCGTGCCAGGTCTTCATGAACGATTGGGTTTGTGCGCCGCCAGCCAATCCCGGAGCTGCCGCGCCAGTGACCGGCTCGCGGCATCGAGCGCGTCGACCCCGCCTGCGGCATCGGCGCCCGGCGCGGCGACCCGGAAATGGAAGTGCCGCTGCGCGACCACGCCGCCGCTCGCGGCGACCAGCGTCGCGGTGGCGCCCAGCACGCCGAAGCTTTGCGTCGGGGTGGCGAACACCTGGCTGAAATCGTCGACCCGGAGGTCCAGCGTGAAATCCGCCTGGGCACCGCTGTCCGGGCCGACGACCGCGCCCCAGCCGCCCGCGAGTGCGTTGTGCAACCGTCGCTCGAGCATGTCCGCCGGTGGCGCCGCCCAGTCCGAATCGGCATACGCGGCGATGGCATCCCCGTTGCGATACGCGAGCCGGTAGTACAACCCGTTGCCCTGCTGCCAGGCGGGCATTTCGACGCGCGCGATACGCAGGGTCGCGCCGCCCGGAACCGGTGGCGCCTGCGCAGCCGCCGCCTGCGAACCGCCGAGGGTGTAGTGGTGCGGGATGACATTTTGCCGCGACGCCATGGCGCAGCCGCCCAATGCCAGCGCGCAGGAAACCAGGATGGCCGGCAGCCGGTTCATGGCCGATGGGATTCCTTGCCCTGCTTGTCGAAGCCAGGCTCGCCGGGGCCGGGTGGAGGCGTGGGCGGCCCGAAGATCACGCTCTGCGGCTTGGCCTTCAGCTCGCGCAGCAATTGGTCCAATTGTTCGGAGGTGCGCTCCAGGCTCCGGCTGAGCCGGCCGAGGTCGGGCGCGGTCCGGCGGTTCAGCCGCTCGCTCAACTCCCGGCTCGAGCGCGCCAGCGCGTCGATGGAGGCCTCCAGCCTGGTGGCATTCCGTACCGGCTCCTGCGCAGCGCGCGCCAGCCGGCCGGCATCGGTCACGCTGCGCTGCACGCTGGCGAGAAGCGCAGGCAGCTTCGCTTCGATCGCTGCCAGCCGGCGCGTGACCGTATCGATCTGCGCCAGCGTGGCCGCGACGTGCTCGCGATTGTCTGCGTCCAGCAGCTTGTCGGCATTGCCAAGCACCTTCTGCAGGTCCTGCATTACCTTCGGTGCTTCGGCCATCAGCGACGCGAGCGTACCCGCGCGCATGGGGATCCGCGCCGGGTGTGCATCGCTGGTCGCGAGCGGGGCACGACTGCCCTTGCCCAGTTTCAGTTCCAGCACGCTGCCGCCGGTCAGGCCGTGCATCGCGACCACCGCGTAGGTCGCGTGGGTGACGTAGGTCTTGGGTTGCAGTTGCAGTCGCACGACCACGCGCGAGCGGTCGCGCGGGTCGAAACCTATGCTCGTGACGTGGCCGACCACGACGCCCTTGAACCGCACTTCGGATTGCTCCGCCAGGCCGCCCACCGACTGGCTGGTGACGATTTCGTAGGCCAGCGGCTCGTCGGCGCGGTGCGCCAGCCAGTAATAGACCACCACCGCGCCCAGCGAGAACACCAGCAGGAAGGTGACGGCGGCGATGGCGTGGGCGCGGTTTTCCATGCCTAGCCGCTCCCGTACACGGGCAGTGCACGCAGGCGTTCCTCGCCGGGCCGCGCCCGGAAGAAGCTGGCGATGAACGGGTCTTCGATCGCGGCCACTTCCTCCAGCGTGCCGTCCGCGACCAGCCTGCCGCCTTCCAGCACCGCGACGCGATCGCTCAGGGTCGCGACGCTGTGGATGTCGTGGGTGACCATCAACGCGCTGAAGCCGAGTTCCTCGTGCAGTTCGCCCAGCAAGGTGTCGAACTCGGCGGCCGCGGCGGGATCGAGCCCGGAAGTCGGCTCGTCCAGGAACAGCAATTCCGCCTCCAGCATCAGTGCCCGCGCCAGTGCCGCGCGCTTGGCCATGCCGCCGGAAAGCTCGAACGGGAACTTCCACGCGTCTTGCGGCGCCAGGCCGACCATGTGCAGCTTCAGCGCGATGCCGTCGCGCAGCGCGTCCTCGTCCACCCGCAGGCCTTCCTTGCGCAGTTCGCGCACCGGGAAGGCCAGGTTGTCATACACGGTCATCGCACTGAACAGCGCGGACTGCTGGAACAGCACGCCCCAGCGACGGCGCAGCAGCCGCGCTTCCCAGGGTTCGAGGCCGTTGAGGGTTTCGCCCAGTACCTGGATGGTGCCGGCGTCGGGTCGCAGCAGGCCGATGACCTGGTCGAGCAGGATGGTCTTGCCCGAGCCGGAGGCGCCGATCACGCTGACCAGTTCGCCGCGCCCGACTTCGAGGTCGAGGCCGTCGTGCACCACCTGGCCGCCGAGGCGCTTGCACAGCCCCTCGACCCGGATCGCCAGGTCGCCGCCGGCGGATGGCACGGACGCCCTCACAGCAGGCCCACGTGGGTCAGCAGCGCGCCGGAACTGGCGTCGAACAACAGGATCAACGTCAGGCTGGTCACCACCGACAGGGTGGTGTGGCGGCTCAGGCCCGCGGTATCGGGCGGCGCGCTCATCCCGAACCAGCAGCCCACCAGCGCGATCGTCAGCCCGAACAACGCGCCCTTGGCGAGGCCGATCCAGAAATTCACGATCTGGACCTGCTGCGGCAGTTGTTCGAGGAACAGCCGGAAGCCGACGCCCAGGTCCATCTGCGCGGTCACCGCGCCGCCGATGAGCGCGGCGAAATCGGTCCACACCACCAGCAGCGGCAGGGTGATCGTCGCGCCCACCACGCGCGGCAGCGCGAGGCGCAGGCTGGGCGACGAGCCAAATGCGCGCAGCGCGTCGTACTCGCCGGTCAGGTGCATCGCGCCGATGCCCGCGGTCATCGCCGACCCCGAACGCCCCGCCAGGATCACGCCGCAGATCACCGGCCCGAGTTCGCGCAGCACCGCGAGTCCCATCATGCCGACGATCATCATCGCCGCGCCGAACTGGCGCAGCGCCATGCCGATCTGGATCGCCATCACCACGCCGATCAGGAAACCCACCACGCCCAGCAGCAGCATTGCGGTGGCGCCGACGTGGTAGATCGTCGCCGCCGTTTCCTTCCACGGGATCAGGCGTGGGTGGCGCACGCAGGCCGCCACGTCCAGCACCAACTGGCCGACCAGCAACAGCACACCCCCGACGGCCGCCGCGAAACCCAGCACGCCGCGGCCGGCACGCTCGATCGCCACGTCCAGCCAGCGCCGCACCGGGCGCGGCTCGAACCGGGCCTGTTCCAGCCAGCGGAACCAGTGCCGGTGGTCGTCGTGGCATTCGAAGCGCTCGGGCAGGCGTTGGCCCCAGACGTCCCACAGCACCCGTGCGCCGGCGCTGTCGAGCGCTTCCAGGCGGTCCAGGTTCCAGCGGTAGCGACGCGGTGCATCCAGTTCGCCGAGCTCGCGCGCGAGGCGCTGGCGCCGTCCCTCGTCCAGCAGCAACGTCCACGAACCGGTCAACCGGATCTCGTCGTCCCTGTCGCGTTGCCAGCGTGCGTCGGATGGAGTGCCTGCCATCGAATGCGTCCTCGCGGCGGCGTCTCCGCGCGACGCGGGGAATCGCGGCGCGGACCGCTCGCCGTCGACGCACTATCGCAACCGACGGGTGCAGGCGGGGTGAAGCCTGCGTGTCGGTGGCGTCGAGATGCAGGCCCGGTGCAACGGACGCCCAAAGCAGAAGCCCCGCGATCGCTCGCGGGGCTTGGTCCTGCAATGCGCGGCGCAACGCGGGTCCGGACCCTCACCCGCCGCTGCGCAGAGCGCTACGCGCTCGGCCTACGGCCGCCTCTCCCGGCGGGAGAGGGGAGAAGCAAAGGCTTAAAAGCCCATGCCGCCCATGCCACCCATGCCGCCCATGCCGCCGCCGGGGGCGCCGCCGGGGTTGTGCTCTTCCTACTTCGGCGCCTCGCCGATCATGGCTTCG
>CAZAXF010000108.1:0-6214 GCA_964489055.1 uncultured Rhodanobacter sp.
GCGAGCGCTGGATGCGCGAGCCTGGCAACGGCGCGCAGCGCCGGGGGGATGCCGGACGGAGCGAAAAGCCATCCCCCTCATTCCCCCTTCGCAGGCGAAGGGGGAGGCAAATCACCCCCTTCGGAACGAAGGACGTCGGCGCGCAGCGCCGCGGGGATGCCGGGCGAAGCGAAAAGCCATCCCCCTCGATCCCCCTTCGCAGGCGAAGGGGGAGACAAGAACCACCCCCTCGCTCTCTCCTCGCAGGCGACGAGGAAAAACCGGCGCTTGCTATCATCGCCCGCCATGTCTGCTCCGCCCCCGTTTCCGCGCAAGCTGCTCGCGCCCCGGCACTGGCCTGCGTGGTTGGGCATCGGCGTGCTGCGGCTGCTGGCGCTGCTGCCGGCGCGCTGGCTGGTCGGGCTCGGGGCGGCTTTCGGTACCGCGGTGTCGCCGCTGCTCTGGAACCGCAGGCGCGTGATCCGGCGCAACCTGGCGTTGTGCTTTCCCGAACTCGGTGCCGCCCGGCGCGTGGTGTTGCAGCGCGAGGCCAAGCGCGAAATGGGCCGGATGCTGAGTGAGTTCGTGCTGGGCTGGTTTGCCTCCGAGCGCAAGCTCGCGCGCCTCGCGGTCGACATCCAGGGCCTGGAGCACCTTGAAGCCGCGCGCGCGGCCGGCCGCGGAGTGCTGCTGGTGGGCGGGCACTTTTCGCACCTGGAACTGTGCGCGCGCCTGGTCTCGCGGCACATCCGCATCGCCGGGATGTACCGCAAGCTGGACTGGCCGGTGTTCGAGTACATGATCCTGCGTGCCCGCCTTGCCTACGCCGACACGATGTTCGACAAGTACGCCCTGCGCGCGACCGTGAAGTACCTTCGCAAGGGCGGCACGGTCTGGTATGCGCCCGACCAGGACATGCGCGGCAAGGATTCGGTGTTCGCGCCGTTCTTCGGCACCATGGCCGCCACGATCACCGCGACCCACCACCTCGCACGCCTGTCCGGTGCGGCCGTGATCCCGTTCTTCCACCGCCGCACCCGCAGCGGCGGCTACGCGCTGCGGCTGGAAGCGCCGCTCGCGGATTTCCCGACCGCCGATGTCGCCGCCGACACCGCGCGCGTCAATGCAGCGATCGAACGCATGGTGCGCGAAGCGCCCGGCCAGTACCTGTGGGCACACAAGCGGTTCAAGACGCGGCCGGAAGGGGAGCTGCCAATCTACGGCCGGCGTTCCAAATCGAAGTCACCGGCTCCGAGGGCCGGGACCGCGCACCCTGAACGCGGGACTCGGGACCCGGGACTCGGGACCCGGGAAGATCAAAACCGCTTGTGACCGAAGCGGATCGCCAGTGCTGGTTGCCGACCACGGCGTGAAGCTGATTCGACGTCACCACGATCGAACGCACCGGACCAAGACGCCGCACTCTTTTGCTTTTCCCGGCTCCCGAGTCCCGGACCCCGACCGCCATCACCGCACCCGCACATGCATGCGCGGCAATGCAACCGGCGCGCTGTCGGGCACATCGGCGTACAGCGCCGCGCACCACAGTGCCAGCAACCACCAGAAGAACAACCCCCACCACGCCGAATAAAACGCGAAGTGGGTGTTCAGTGGAAACACGGTCACCGCCAGTGCCAGCGTTGCCGGGAACGCGCGTTTGCGCGCTTCGGGTCCCGCCTTGCGCCAGGCGCGCAGTGCCAGTCCCGTGGCGGCCAGCCACAGTGCCAGCCCGATGGCACCGGTGTTGGTCAGGATTTCCAGCACGATCTGGTGTGGATGGCAGGCGCCTTCGTCCGGGCCGCAGGCCTGTGCGTCGAGGAAGGGATCGCCGGATCGCGCGTAGTGCGGATAGGCATGCCGGAAATCACGCACGCCCACCCCGTTGACCGGGTGCGCGGCGATCATCTTCGTCGCCACGCGCCAGATGTCGATGCGCCCGCTGGTGGCGTAGTTGACCGCGTGCCGGGTGTCCTGGAGCGCCGTCAGGGTGCGGTCCATGCGCGCCTCGAAGCGCGGCGAGGTTTTCCACGCCAGCCCCGCCGCCAGCACTGTCACCGCGCAGCCGGCGAGGATCCAGCCGGCAAACTTCAGCGGCGAGCGGGTTTCGATCCAGAAGAACGCCAGCAGCGCGACGCCGTAGGTGATCCAGGCCGCGCGCGAGCCGGCCAGCAGGATCGGGCCCAGCAGGAACAGCATCGCCACGATCAGCCCGGTGCGCCCGAAGTGCCGGCGCGCAGCCCACAGCACGAACGGCGCGAGCGAGGCCAGCACCGGGCCGAGCTTCAGGTTGCCGGCGCCAAAGATGCCCGATACACGATGCGCCTCGGCCGGCCCGCCCAGGCTGAATCCGGTGAGCGCCTGCACCCAGGCATCCAGCGCCCACAGCGCGGCCACGATGCCGGTGGCGAAATACAGCGCGTTCAGGCGGCCTTCGCGGCGCACGGCGAAACACACGTACACCGCCAACGGCGCAAAGCGAAGGTAGGCAGCGACATCGCCCCAGCTGCGCGCGGGATCGATCGCATCCGGCGCCGAAACCAGGGCCGCGACGAAGTATGCGGCCCACAGCCAGAGCGCCAGCCGCGCGCCGGGATGGCCGGCCAGCGCATGCCGGTCGCGGACGATGAGGATCACCGCGCCCAGCATGCAAAGGAGCGTGCCAAGCTCGCTGGAGCGTCCGAACGGCAGCAGGAACACCACCAGCCAGATCGGCGTCAGCGGCGACAGCAGGAGGGCGCGCAGGCGCGCGCCGAAGGAATCGCTCATCGCGGTCGAACGGGATCGAAAACGCGCATGCTAACCCGTCACGGTGCGCGTGGCGTCGCGGCCAGCTCCTGGTACAGCGCCAGAACCTGCTCCTGCATGGTCGCCAGGCGATAGCGCTGCAGTGGCGGGATCGGCGGAGCGCGGCCCAGCAGTTCGGCCGCGCGATCGGCCAGCCGGTCGACGTCGCCCACCGGCACGCGGCCGGCCGGATACAGTTCGGCCAGCAATTCACCGACGCCGCCGTGGGCGTAGCCCAGCACCGGCCGGCACAGCGACAGCGCCTCGATCACGGTGCGGCCGAAGGTTTCCGGCTTGTTGGAAAGCTGCAGCACCAGATCGGAGGCGGCGAACACGTCGCGAACGTCGTGGCGTGGCGGCGAGAACGCGACGATGTCGGCCACCCTGCGCTCGCGGGCCAGGGCCTGCAGTTCGTGCACATAGGCCTCGCGCCCGGCTTCGATTACGCCCAGCAGCAGCAACCGCGCGTCCACCCCGCGTTCGCGCAGCGCGGCGATCAGCGCGATGGCATCGGCGTGGCCCTTGAGGCGCGTGCCACGACCGGGCAGCGTCAGGAGCGGCGAGCCGGCCAGTTGCGGAAACTCCGAGAAAAACCGTTCGCGCCACGCGTCGTCCGGGCGATAGCCGTAGGGGAACTCGTCCGGGTCGATGCCGCGCGAGACCACCCGCAGGCGGGACGCATCGACGTGCGGGTAGTGGCTGAGCACGAAATCGTGCACGGTCTGCGACACCGCGATCACGCGATCGCCGCGGGTCATGATGCGGCTCCACGCGCCGGGCGCATTCAGCCCGTGCACCGTAGTGACGAAATGCGGCCGTGGATGCATGCCGCGCAAGGCCAGCCAGCCCAGCCATGCCGGCACCCGCGAGCGCGCGTGCACGATGTCGGGATCGATCTCCTTCAGGATGCGGCGCAGCTTGCCGATGCGGACCGCGCTGCCGAGCGACTTGGCCCCGATGGCCAGCCGGATGTGCCGGCTGCCCTCGTGTTCCAGTCGCGCCACCAGCCGCCCGCCGGCCGAGACAACCACCGAGCGGTGACCGGCGGCCACCAGCGCGCGCGCGATTTCCAGGGTGGAGCGTTCGGCGCCGCCGTTGTGCAGCGCCGGGATCAACTGGACCACGGTCAGCGGACCGGGCACCGCGGGGGTGGCTCCGGCGGAAGGTTGTTCGGCGGCCATGAACATGCGCCAATGGCTTGCAAGAAACGCGCCGTTCCATGCCGGACGCGGGATCTACACGGCACCGGCGCGGATCACTCCCGCGAGGGACGGAACACGAACTCGGCGCCGCAATACGGACACACGCTGGTGCCGCCGTCATCGACGACCGGCAGGTAGATCCGCGGGTGCGAATTCCACAGCGTCATTCCCGGCAGCGGGCAGGCCAGTGGCAGGTCGGCTTCCGTCACTTCGTAGCGGCGCTTGGCGTTGGCGGGCTCGCCAACGGGAAACGAGGGAACCGGTTGTGCTGACATGCAGGCGATCCACGGACGCGAGTGCAACCATTTTAGCGCAGCGCGCCGCTGGGCGCGCTTACCCGCCGCGGGACGGCGCATCCATCAACACCGACTCGACGCCCGGCAGGCCACGCAGCGCGTCGGCCAGCTCGCCCAGCGCGGTGTTCTCGTGACCGGCGCTGAAGGTGACCGTCACCTCGTCGCCATCGTCGGGAACGTGGCGGGTGACGATGACGCTGGGCGGCAGGCGCCGCGCGGCCAGCACCTGTTCGATGGCGGCCAGCGAAGCACGCCCGGAGAACGCGATCTGCAGCCGCGGCGGCTTCTTGCGCACCGCGAAGCGCCGTTCCAGCGGCTTCAGCACCGCAAGGATCACCCAGGCGATCGCGGTGGTGATCACGGCCGCCAGGTACATCCCGCCACCAGCCGCCAGCCCGATCGCGGCCACCGTCCACAGGCCGGCCGCGGTGGTGAGGCCACGGATCACGTTTTCGCGGTGCAGGAACAGGATGGTGCCGGCACCCAGGAACCCGATGCCGCTGATGACCTGCGCGGCGATCCGCGAGGGATCGAGCACCACGTGCGGCCACTGCTGCAGGATGCGCGAGAAAGCGAATGCCGACACGATCATGGCCAGCGCCGCGCCCAGGCACACCAGCATGTGCGTGCGCAGGCCGGCAGCCCAGGTATGCCGTTCACGATCGAAACCGATCACGCCACCCAGCGCGGCGGCCAGCAGCAGGCGGGCGGCGATTTCCCAGGTAGGCAGCATCACGCATCGTGTCAGCGGCGGTGGCCGAAAGCATACCCGCCCGGCCGACTCCCGCATAATCACGCGATGGTCTGGCCATCACGCAACCGCATGCCGCAGTCTCCCCATTCCGCCTGGATCATCAGCGACGGCGCCGCCGGCAACGAACGCCAGGCGCTGGCGCTGGCCACCGCACTGGAGGTGCCCGCGCGCGTGATGGCGCTGCCGCTGCGCGCCCCGTGGTCCTGGTTCGCCCCGCGTCGGATTCCGGGCGGCCGGCTGGCGCTGGCGCCGCGCGACCGCGCCTCGTTCGAACCGCCGTGGCCCGACCTCGCGATCGGTTGCGGACGCAGCGCGGCACTGTTGACGCGTCTGCTGCGCAACGTGTCCAAGGGCAGTTGCTACAGCGTGCAGATCCTCGACCCGCGCATCGACCCGCGCCACTGGGACGCGGTGATCGCACCGCGCCACGACCGCCTGCAGGGACCGAACGTGCTGACCACCCTGGGCTCACTGAACCCGGTCGACGATGCCTGGCTTGCCTCCGGCCGCAAGGCGTTCGCACGACTGGGCGAACTTCCACGCCCGCGCGTGACCCTGCTGGTGGGCGGCCCGCGGCGCGGGATCGAATTCGACGCGGCACTGGCGGAAAACCTGGTCGCCACGGTGCGCGAACTTGCCGCACACGGCAGCGTGCTGGCCACCGCGTCCCGGCGCACGCCCGCGGAGTTCGCCGCCGGGCTGCGCCGGACTCTGGCGGATCATCCCGGCACCTTCTGGGACGGCCAGGGGGCCAACCCGTATCCCGGCCTGCTGGGCTGGGCCGACGCCATCGTGACGACCCCCGATTCGGTCAACATGCTGTCCGAGGCCTGCGCAACCGGCGTCCCCGTGCACACGCCGGTGCCGGCGTCGCTGCCGGGGAAACTGGCGCGCTTCCACGCGGCGCTTCGCGAGCGCGGCTACGTCACCGACCCGGGCCAGCCGCGCGCCGACGTGCCGCCGCTGCGCGAAACCGAGGCCCTCGCCGCGCAACTGCGCGAACGGATCGCCGAGCGTCAAACCGCCGCCAAGCGCATTCCTCCGGGCGGAGCAGGTTCGCGCTGACCGCCACACGCCAAAAGCCATCCCCCTCAATCCCCCTTCGCAAGCGAAGGGGGAGGCAAATCACCCCCTTCCGCAGGAAGGGGGTCGGCGCGAAGCGCCGGGGGGATGCCGGGCGGAGCGCAGAAGCCATCCCC
>CAZAXF010000109.1:0-6183 GCA_964489055.1 uncultured Rhodanobacter sp.
CCGGAGCCCATGGATGGGCGGAGGGCGTGTTTGCGGGGTGGCCTTCTCTTTGGTGCCTTTCTCTTGGCCAGGCAAGAGAAAGACACCCGCGCCCCGGAGGGCGCGGAATAAGACAGGGATGTCGTTCCCCGGGGATACGCGCGCTGGCTTCTTGGCGCGAGTGCGGGCGGGCTCTGCGGGTCGCCTGTACGCAGGCTCCCACCCACAATGATTCGGCACCCGTGGCACGTGGCGGTATGCTGTACGGCGTACCCGGAGGACCTGTCGCGATGCACCCACTGCTGTTGATCCAGACCGGCGATGCGCCGGAACCCATTCGTGCGCGTCACGGCGGATTCGCCGACTGGTTTCGCGCCGCCATGCGTGTTGATTCCGCGCAGATGCGGGTCGTGCGGGTGGACGCGGGCGAGGCATTGCCGGCGCCGCGCGAAGTCGCCGGGGCGGTGATCACCGGCTCGGCCGCCATGGTGACCGATCGGGCCGGCTGGAGTGAACGTACCGCCGACTGGATCCGCCAGGCACTGGATGCGCAAACGCCCCTGTTCGGCGTGTGCTACGGCCACCAGCTGATGACGCACGCGCTCGGCGGCGAGGTCGGCTGGCTGCCGGCGGGGCGTGAAATCGGCACGCAGGAAATCACCCTGGCCGTGGATGGCGGAGATTCCGCGCCCGCGTGGATGGAAGGATTGCCGGCGATATTTCCGGCCCAGACCACGCACCGCCAGGCCGTGCTGGCGCCGCCCGAGGGCGCGGTGGTGCTGGCGCATTCGCAGCGCGATCCGTACCAGGTGCTGCGCTACGCGCCGCAGGCGGTGTCCGCCCAGTTCCACCCCGAGTTCACGCCCGATCACATGCGTGCCTATATCAGCGCGCGGGCGGCGGACCTGGAAAAGGAAGGGCTCGATCCCGAAGCGCTACTCGCCGACGTGCGCGAAGCCGAAGCCGCGCGCGCGTTGCTGGAGCGTTTCGCGCGCCATGCGCTGGCCCGCATTTCCCACCACTGCACGACTGCGGCGCCCCGATGACGCGCCTTGCCTGACGCGCGCGAGGGGTCGATGCCGGGTGAGCCGCAGTAATCGCGGTCAATACGAGCGCTGGCGCAGGCGCCGCGCCACCGCGTTGCGCGAAACCAGCGCAAACGCCACGCCGAATCCGAACCCGGCCAGGTGCGCCCACCATACCACGGTGCCGAACCCGGGTCCTGCCCAGGTGAACAGCAGTTGCATCAGTACCCACATCCCGATCAGCAGCGCGGCGGGCACGTGGATGAACTGCAAATACAGGCCCAGCGGCAATACCAGGCCCAGGCGCGCGCGCGGGAACAGCGCAAGGTAGGCGCCGAGCGTCGCCGAGACCGCGCCGCTGCAACCGACGATGGGACGCAGTTGTCCCGACAGCGTCCAGGCGCCCACCAGGTTGGCGAACGCACCGCCGAGGAGGAACAGCAGCAGGAACCGGCGCGAACCCAGCGCCTTTTCGGCCGGCAGGCCGAAGATCATCAGGAACAGCATGTTGCCCAGCAGGTGCAGCCAGTCGGCGTGGATGAACAGCGCCGACAGCAGGCGCAGCCACAACCAGTGCTGCAGGAATTCGCCGCGCTGGAACAGGTGCGCGGGCACCGTGCCCCACTCGCCCAGCACCGCGTACCGGGTCGCCGGCGCGACCAGCATCAGCCACACGTAGCAGGCGACGCAGGCCAGCACCAGCAGCGGCGTGACCCAGCGCAGGTGTGTGTGCCGCCGCGAGGGCACGTCCACCAATGGCAGGTTCATCGGCATGCGCGGTCGTCCGGCTCCGGTCGCGCCGTAATCGGCGCGTCGTGCGATCGAGTGTACAGGCCAGACGCCAAGGCCTTGCCCGTTCCGGGTGGCGAGGGCTGCTGTTGTTCGAACCCGGGGCGTTCAATCGCGCACCGGATTATCCCTGTCGCTCAGCCAGCGACGGGTGCAACGAAAACCTGCAGGAGCGCCGGAAGGCGCGACCGGACTCGGCGCTCGATGCGGCGGATCGGACCTTCCGTCTCTCCTGCAAATCACCCTGCGCGCAGCCGCACCCGCGCGAAGTTGCGCTTGCCCACCTGCAGCACGCCCTCGAAGCCGGGCACGAACACGCGCTGGGCATCCTCGATTACCTCGGCGTCGATGCGTACCGCGCGCTCGCGCAGCTTGCGGTTGGCTTCCGAATTGCTGCGGGTGAGTCCGGCCGCGGTCAGAAGCGCGGGCAGGCGCAGGCCATCGGGCGAGACCATGATGTCGTTGACGGGCAGCGATGACGTATCGCCCCGGCCGCGCACCACCGCGTGCCAGCCGGCGATGGCCTTTTCGGCTTCGGCGGCGCCGTGGAAGCGCGCGGCAAGCTCACGCGCTAGGCGCAGCTTGGCATCGCGCGGGTTGAGCGCGCCGCTTGCGACGTCGCGCTTCAGCGTCGCCAGTTCATCCAGCGACACCTCGAAGCTCAGCAGTTCGAACCAGCGCCACATCAATTCGTCGCCGATCTTCATGGTCTTGGTGACCATGTCGATCGCCGGCTCGTCGATGCCGACGTAGTTGCCCAGCGACTTCGACATCTTCTGCACGCCGTCGATGCCTTCGAGCAACGGCATCGTCAGCACCACCTGCGGCGGCTGGCCGTAGTGCTCCTGGATCGTGCGACCCACCAGCAGGTTGAAGCGCTGGTCGGTGCCGCCCAGTTCGACGTCGGCCTCGAGCGCCACCGAGTCGTAGCCCTGCACCAGCGGATACAGGAATTCGTGGATCGCTATGGGCTGTTCGGCCTTGAAGCGCTTGGAAAAATCATCGCGCTCGAGCATGCGCGCCACGGTGTGCTGCGCGGCCAGCCGGATCATGTCGGCGGCGGCGAGCTGGTCGAACCATTCCGAGTTGAAGCGCAGCTCGGTGCGTTCACGGTCGAGCACCTTGAACACCTGGCTCGCGTAGGTATCGGCGTTGGCGCGCACTTCCTCGCGCGTCAGCGGCTTGCGGGTGGCGTTCTTGCCGGACGGGTCACCGATCATGCCGGTGAAATCGCCGATCAGGAAAATCGCGGTGTGGCCGAGATCCTGGAACTGGCGCATCTTGTTGAGCAGCACCGTGTGCCCGAGATGCAGGTCCGGCGCGGTCGGGTCGAATCCGGCCTTGACGCGCAGCGGGCGGTCCGCGGCCAGCCGCGCGACCAGCTCCTCGTCCTTGAGCACGGCATCGGCGCCGCGGTGGATGATCGACAGGGCTTCGGGAGTTGCTGGCATCTCGGGATTCCGGGTGGACACACTTGCGCGGCCCGCAAACGGGTACTGCGTCAAGGTGCGGGGGTGACGGCGCGGTTAATTATGTGTTAATCGGGAAACTTCGCGCAAATCCTTGTACGCAAAGGCATTGACGGGCACTTTACCCGACCGGTATGGTACGCGGCATTGCCTGCCCTCAACCGTCACCCGGAACCTCGATGGGTCGCCCACTCCGTCGCACTACCGCGCATGCGTTCCGTCGCCAGGCGATTCGCCGCACGATCCGCCGTTGCCATCCGCGCTTTTACGCGCGCTACGCACACTGGTCCTTCCATTCCGAAACCGCCGCCAGCGCATTCCGCTGGGCGCGCGAGCGCTGGGTGCTCGCGGGCGGCGCACTGCTCCTGGTCTTGCTGACGGCAATCGGGATCCCGGCCTGGGCCAGCGTGATGGGAAGCCACGCATCGCAATCGGCGGCGCGCCTGACCGTGTCGCTCGCACTGCCGCCCGCACCGCCGGAAGCACCGCTTCCCGAGGTGGCGCCATGGAAGACGGTGGAAGTGCAGTCGGGCCAGACCCTGTCCGAAATCTTCCAGGACCAGGGCATTTCGGCTTCGGACCTGGTCGCGGTGATGGCCGACGGCAAGGACACCGGCGCGCTGAAGACGCTGCATCCCGGCGATGTGCTTGGTTTCCGGATCAATGCCGACGGCAAGCTCGAAGGCTTCCGCTACCAGCCCGACTCCGCCACGCTGGTGACGCTGACCGCCGCCGATGCCGGCTTCCACGCCACCGTCACGACGCTGCCCATCGAACGCCGGATGCACTTCGCGCACGGCGTGGTGAACGGGTCGCTGTTCGCCGCCGGTGAAAAGGCCGGCCTGTCCGACGTCGTGGTGCTGAAGCTGGCCGATGTGTTCAAGTACGACATCGACTTCATCAAGGACCTGCGCAAGGGCGACCGCTTCACGGTCGTGTACGACGACATCTACCGCGACGGCAAGCGCACCGGCGCCGGCAACATCATTGCCGCCGAGTTCGTCAACAAGGGACACCGCTACACCGCCTATCGCTTCAAACAGGCCAACGGCGACGTTGCCTACTACAGCGAGGACGGTCGGCCGCTGCGCAAGACGCTGCTGCGCACGCCGGTTTCCTTCACGCGCATCTCCTCGCGCTTCGGCATGCGCGTGGATCCGATCATCCACAAGCGGCGGCTGCACGCCGGCATTGATTACGCCGCGCCCACCGGTACGCCGATCCACGCCGCCGGCAGTGGCGTGATCGTGTTCCGCGGCAAGGCGCGCGGTTTCGGCAATCTCATCAAGATCCGCAATACCCCGAAATACACCACCGGCTACGGCCACATGTCGCGCTTTGCCAAGGGCCTGCACGTGGGCTCGCACGTGACCCAGGGCCAGGTGATTGGTTACGTCGGCCAGACCGGCTGGGCCACGGGCCCGCACCTGCACTATGAAGTGTGGGTCAACGGCGTGCCGAAAAACCCGCTGACCGTGACCATGCCCAAGCCCAAGCCGCTGAGCGACAAGCTGATGGCCGAGTTCAAGGCGCAGACCGCGCCGATGGTGGCGCGGATCCGGATGATCGACAACGCCACCCAGCGCCTGGCGCGTGTCGAGCAGCCGCACGACGGCGTCGCCCGCACCGACTGACACCACGGCGATGGCCGGTGCCGATGCACCCCTCTGGCTTGGCCTGATTTCCGGAACCAGCGCCGACGGCATCGATGCGGCGCTGGTGCGCTTCGCGCCGCGCCTGGAAGTGCTCGCCGCCCGCACCTTTCCCTGGTCCGATGACCTCCGCACGCGCTTGCTGGCACTGGCCCGCAGCGATGCCGCGATCGCTCTGGAAGCGCTGGGGCGGCTCGATGCCGAACTCGGCGAACGCTTCGCCGACGCCGCGCTGGCGCTGCTGCGCGAGGCGCGGGTTGATCCCGGCCAGGTGGCCGCGATCGGCTCGCACGGCCAGACCGTGTGCCACCGGCCCGACGGCCCGCACCCGTTCACGCTGCAGCTTGGTGACCCGAACGTGATCGCCGGGCGCACCGGCATCGTCACCGTGGCCGACTTTCGCCGCGCGGACATCGCCGCGGGCGGGCTGGGTGCGCCGCTGCTGCCCGCGCTGCACGCCGCGGTGCTGGCCGATGCAGCAACCCCGCGCGCCGTCCTGAACCTGGGCGGGATCGCCAATGTCACCTTGCTGGTTCCGGGCAAGCCGGTCATCGGCTTCGACACCGGCCCCGCGAATTGCCTGATGGATGCGTGGTCGCAACGCGCGCGCGGCACGCCGCGCGACGAAGGCGGCGCGTGGGCGCGCAGCGGACATCTCGACGAGGCGCTGCTGACGCACCTCATGGACGATCCGTACTTCGCTGCCCCGCCACCCAAGAGCACCGGACGAGAACATTTCCACCTCGACTGGCTGGAGGCGCGACTGCCGCAGGGTCTTGCCCCCGAAGTCGTGCAGGCCACGCTGCTGCAATTGACCGCGCGCAGCATCGCCGACGCGCTGCGCGCGCATGCGCCCGAAGCGCGTGAGGTCTACGCCTGCGGCGGCGGCGTGCACAACACGGCGCTGATGGACGCGTTGCGCGCGGCATTGCCCGACATGAAAGTGGATACCACCGCCGCGCTGGGCCTCGATCCCGACTTCGTCGAAGCCGTCGGCTTTGCGTGGCTGGCACGCGCGCGGCTTGAAAACCTTCCCGGCAACCTGCCCTCGGTCACAGGCGCGCGTGGACCGCGCGTGCTGGGCAGCGTGCACGCGCCTTTTGCCACCCGCCGGTAAATCGAAAGCCATCCCCCTCATTCCCCCTTCGCGAGCGAAGGGGGAAGCAAAACCACCCCCTTCGGAACGAAGGGGTGAGAACTGACGCTTGCGAACTGCCGGTGGCAGTTCGCGACAGTTCGAACGCCCGAGGCAGGACGCCGAGGGCCGGG
>CAZAXF010000110.1:0-6173 GCA_964489055.1 uncultured Rhodanobacter sp.
TGAGAACTGGCGCTTGCGAACTGCCGGTGGCAGTTCGCGCCGGTTCGAACGCCCGGGGCAGGACGCCGAGGGCCGGGTTGTCTGGCGAGCGCTGGATGCGCGAGCCCGGCAACGGCGCGAAGCGCCGGGGGGATGCCGGGCGGAGCGCAGAAGCCATCCCCCTCGGCCACCTTCGCAAACGCGGATCGCTCGGCGGCCACATCGTGCAGGCGGGTCGCTGACGCGGGTCAGCGCGCGTCGCGCTGTCGCCGATAGAATCGTTGCCATGGCTGCTCCCAAACCCACCGACATCACCTTGCACAAGAAATCGCGCACGCTGGAAGTCGTGTTCGACTCCGGCGAGCACTTCACGCTTCCGGCCGAGTACCTTCGGGTGTATTCGCCGTCGGCCGAGGTGCAGGGGCACGGGCCCGGTCAGCAGGTGCTGGTGGCGGGCAAGCGCGAGGTCGGGATCATGGAGATCGAGCCGGTCGGCAATTACGCGGTTTCGCTTCGCTTCACGGACGGCCACGCCACCGGCATCTACTCGTGGGAAGTGCTGCACGACCTGGGCACCAACCAGGAAAAAAACTGGCGCTCGTATCTCGAGGCACTGGAGCAAAACAAGCTCTCGCGTGACCCCGAGTCGCTGTACGGGCACCCGGTGCCGATGCGGGGGCCGGCGCCCAAGGGGTAGGGTGGTTCGGGACTCGGGACTCGGGACTCGGGGAAGCATGAAGGCTGGCGTCTCGCTGTCAAGACACCACCGGCGCGGGCGTGGCGTCAATCCGCCGCGAACAATGCGTTGAGGTCGTCCTCGTCGAACTTCAACCGGTCGCGCGTACCGCCGCCGGCCAGCACCGCTTCGGCCAGTTCGGCCTTGCGCGCCTTCAGCTCCTCGATGCGCTCTTCGACCGTGTTCGCGCAGATCAGGCGATAGACGAACACCGGCTTGTCCTGCCCGATCCGGTGCGCGCGATCGGCGGCCTGGGTTTCGGCGGCGGGATTCCACCACGGGTCGTAGTGGATCACGGTGTCGGCGGCGGTGAGGTTCAGGCCCACGCCGCCCGCCTTCAGCGACAACAGGAACAGCGGAACCTCGCCGTCCTGGAACTTGCGCACCGGTTCGGCGCGGTCGCGGGTGTCGCCGGTCAGGGTGACGTATTGCAGGTGGCGGCGATTCAGCTCGCGCGCGATCAGTGCCAGCATTTCGGTGAACTGGGAAAACAGCAGCACCCGCCGGCCTTCGCTCAGAAGGTCGGGCAGCATGTCCATCAGCAGGTCCAGCTTGGCCGATTCGCGCACGCCGCGCGCCGATTCGAGTTTCACCAGGCGCGGGTCGCAGCAGGTCTGGCGCAGCTTCAACAACGCATCCAGCACGATGATGCCGCTGTGGTCGATGCCGCGCTCTCGCACCACCTCGCGCACTTCCTCGCCCAGCGAGATCCGCAACGCGTCGTAGAGCTCGCGCTGCTTGCCGGAAAGCACCACCCGGCGCGTGATCTCGGTCTTCTTCGGCAGGTCGGCGGCAACCTGTGCCTTGGTGCGGCGCAGGATGAACGGCGCGATGCGATGGTTGAGCCGCGCCTGGCATTCGGTGTCGGCGTGGCGCTCGATCGGGATGCGGTAGTGGCGGCGGAACGAGCCTTCGTCGCCCAGCAACCCGGGCACCGCCAGGTCGATCTGCGACCACAGTTCGCCCAGGTGGTTTTCCAGCGGCGTGCCGGTCATGCACACGCGCCGTTCGGCCGCGATGGAAAGCAGCGCACGGCGTGCCTGGGTGCGCGGATTCTTGACCTGCTGGGCCTCGTCGAGCACCACCAGCGCGAAGGGCTGTTCGCGCAGCACGGAAAGGTCGCGCGGCAGCAGGGCGTAGCTGGTGAGGATCACGTCGTGGCCGGCCAGCCGGTCGAAACTCTTGACCCGCTCCGGACCATGCAGGGTCAGCACCTTCAGCGATGGCGCGAATCGTTCGGTTTCCGCCTGCCAGTTGGGGATCAGGCTGGTGGGGGACACGATCAACGCCGGCTGCGTCAGCGCCGAGGCCTGCTTCAGGGCCAGGATGTGGGCCAGCATCTGCACGGTCTTGCCAAGACCCATGTCGTCGGCCAGCACCCCGCCCAGGCCGGCATCGGCCAGGGCATTGAGCCAGCGCAGACCCTCGCGCTGGTACGGGCGCAACGTGCCCTCGAGCGCCTCGGGGACCGCGTCGGATGCCTGCTCGGCGGCGTCGCGCAGGCGCTGGGTGAAGCCGGTCAGCTCTCCGGGTGCGTCCAGCTTGCCGTTCTTCGGCAGCGCGTTCTCGAATTCTTCCAGGCGCCCCGCCTGGACCCGCGGCAGGCGCAGTTTGCTGCGTGCGTGGGCGAGGTACTCGGCCAGCGGCGTCAGCAGCTCGCGCAGTACCGTCAGCGGCACGGCAACACGCCGGCGCTCGTCGACGGGCGCGTACCAGACCGCGTCGGCGGTCTCGTTGTCCGGGGCGGTCAGCGACAGCGTGTGTTCGGCCAGCGCGCGCTCGACCGTCGGCAGCAGGTTGATGCGCTTGCCCTCGACCTCGATGCCCATCTCGAATTCGAACGCCTCGCCGCCCTCGTCGAGCTTGGCCACGCCGTACCAGCGCGGCGGGCCTTCGAGCACCTCGAAGGGAAAGCTGGACGCGTATTCGACCGAAAAGCCTTCGGCTTCCAGCTTCTCGCGCAGGCCGAGCCAGCGCGCCGGGGTGTTGACTTCCAGCGCCCCGGCATAGCCCTTGCCCGGAAACGCCCAGGCATCCTCGGGCAGGCTGTCGGCCATGTCCCACGGCAGGCCTTCGCAGTCGACCGCGGGGGCGAGGCCGAAGCCCTCCAGCCGCTCCATGGTGGCCAGCTCTTCGGCGCGCCGGCGCACGATTTCGACCAGCTTGCCCTTGTGGACGCGGCGCACGGTCGCCTCACCGCCGCGCCCGGGCAGGCGCTCGCCGCCGTAGTCGAAGGCCAGCCGGGCATAGGCCAGCGGCGGGGTGCCCGCGCCGATCCGTGCATGGCGGGTCAGGGCATGGAATTCCATCACCGGCGTAGGGGTCAGCTCGGCCCGCTGCACGGCCTCGAAGGCGCGTGGCGGCGGAATGCGCGCGGCCCACTGCGATTGGGCCAGGCGCGCAGCCAGCGCCTCGGTGTGCTCGGGGGCCAGCGGCGGCGCTTCGATCAACGCCATCTCGGCCCAGTCGCCGTCCAGCGGGCCAAGTTCGGCACGTTCCGGATCCAGGTACCAGAGGCCCCCGACCCGGATCAGCCGCTGGTGTTCGGGCAGCTTCGGCCACAATCGCTGGCGCCCGTCGCGTTCCAGTCGCCAGTCCCATTCCAGCGGACGGGGCTTGCCGAGCGCCAGGCGCAATCCGGCGACGCCTCCCAGCAGGCTGGGCGCGCTTTCGAGCACCTCGCGCAACAGCGCGTCGCCGAACGCGCCGGCCAGGTGCGCGTAACTGCGTCCCTTGCGACGTGTCTGCGGCAGGCCCAGCATGGTCGCGGCAAGGCGCAGCGCGGCCTCGGGCAGCTCGGCGTGCTGCAGTTGCTTTGCATCCAGCGGCAACGCGCGGCCCAGCCGGCCGCGGGCCATGGTCTGCAGCCGCACGGGCGCAACTTCCAGGCGCGCCAGGTGAGGTTCGTCCTGCAGCAGTTCCAGGAAAAACCCCAGGGTCGGCGCCGCGCTGTCGGGCTTGTCGTCCTCGGCCGGTGAAAAGGCGCGTGCCCAGGCCGCCGGCAATGGTGCCGCCGGACCCTTGCCCGCGGGCCGTTCGAGCCGCGCCTGATCCTGTTGGCTGCGATGCTGCATCCGTACTCTTTTCCACACCGAAAAGGCTCAAGCATACACGCACGCCGGGCAACATGCGGCCCCGGCATCACGCCCGTCCACGCATCGGTGACCCGCGGCCGCGACGTGAGCGCGGCTGGTCAACCCGACAGGCTTTCCGGGTACTCCGGCTTGCGTTCGCGCGCCAGCAATGAGTGCAGCGCATCGACGGGCGTCATGTCGCCGCGCAGCACGGCCTGCACGTGCTGCGAAATCGGCAGGTCGAGGTCGTGGCGCCCGGCCAGGCGCATGACTTCTTCGGCGGTGACCGCCCCCTCGACCACCTGGCCGATGTCGGCCAGCGCCTGCGCCAGCGGCACGCCCTCGCCCAGCGCCAGTCCGAAACGGTAGTTGCGTGACAAGCTGCCGGTACAGGTCAGCACCAGGTCACCCAGGCCCGCCAGGCCCATCAGGGTCTGCGGGCGGGCACCCAGTGCCGCACCCAGGCGCAGCATCTCGTTCATGCCACGCGTGATCAGGCCCGCGCGCGCATTCAAGCCCAGTCCCATGCCGTCGGCGACTCCGGTGGCCACCGCCAGCACGTTCTTCATCGCACCGCCGAGTTCGGCCCCCAGCATGTCGTTGCCCGTGTAGGCGCGAAACGTGTGGCTGTGCAGCAGCGCGGCCACGCGATGCGCAAAGCCGTTTTCCGCTGAATGCACGGTGACCGCGGTGGGCATGCCGGCCGCCACTTCGCGCGCAAACGACGGGCCGGTCACCACCGCGGCGGGCGCGTGTGGCAGGCGTTCGTTCACCAGCTCGTGCAGGAAGCGCCCCGTACCGGGCTCGAACCCCTTGGTCGCCCATGAAAGACCGGTATCCGCGGCCAGCAGCGGCGCCACTTCCTCCAGCATCGCGCCGAACGCGTGGCTGGGCACCACCACCAGCACCACGTCGACGTCGCGCACGGCGGCCGCCAGATCCGGCTCGCAGGCCAGTTCTTCCGGCAGTTCCAGGTCCGGAAGATAGCGCTGGTTGCGATGGCTGGCCGCGATCTGCGCGAGCGCGCCCGCGTCACGGCCCCAAAGGCGGGTCGCAACGCCGTTGCCGCTGAGCAGGGCGGCCAGCGCGGTGCCCCACGATCCGGCGCCGAGAACGGCAACCGTCGCGCGCGACATGCGCTTAGGCGTTGAGGACCGGCTTGATGCTGCCGTCGCCGTCGGCGGCCGGCTGCTGCGACGATTCCTGCTGCTGGCGCTGCTGCTCGGCGTAGAGCGCGTCGAAGTTGATCGGCTGCAGCAGCAGCGGCGGGAAGCCGCCGTTCAGGACCAGGTCGGAAACCACCTGGCGCGCGTACGGGAACAACACGTTCGGGCAGTACGTGGCCAGCACCACCTGCAGGTTCTGCTCGTCAAAACCGGTCAGCGTGAACACGCCGGCCTGGTGCACTTCGGCCAGGTAGGCCGTGCGCTCGTTCAAGGTGCAGGTGGCCGTCAGGGTCAGGACGACTTCGTAGTTGTCGCCCTCGATCGGCGTGGCCTTGTGGCTGAGGTTCAGCTGGACCTGCGGCTGGCCTTCCTCCTGGAACACCTTGGGTGCGTTCGGAACCTCGAACGAGATGTCGCGCGCATAGATCTTCTGCAGCGCCATCTGCATCTGGGGGGCGGCTTGGCCGTTGCTGGGGGCCGGGGTCTGTTCTGCCATGTTCTGGAAGCTCCGCTGGACAAGGAATCAAAGGGGGCCATTGTCACATACCCGCCGCGCCAATGCACGCGCCGAGATTGCCCGCGCGGATGCCGCCTGCTACATTAAGCGGCTGTCTTCATGCCGGCCCGGTGCGTCCGGGCATCCCGTGGTGCGACGCGGGGTCAACGCGGCACTTCCGGCACTCGCACACATCCTGCGCCGGGCCGACCTTCCGCGGGCCACGCGGAACATCACGAGGAGAACAAGCCATGGCACGCGTATGCCAGGTCACCGGTAAAGGTGTGAGCACCGGCAACAACGTCTCGCACGCCAACAACAAGACCCGCCGCCGCTGGCTGCCCAACCTGCACGAACGCCGGTTCTGGGTTGCGAGCGAAAACCGCTGGGTGAAACTGCGCGTGTCCGGCAAGGCCTTGCGCACCATCGACAAGAAGGGCATCGACGCCGTGCTCGCAGACCTGCGCAAGCAGGGACAGAAGGTGTAAGGAGAATTCCCATGGCCAGCAAACGCGACAAGATCCGCCTGATTTCCTCGGCCGGCACCGGCCACTTCTACACCACCGACAAGAACAAGAAGAACACGCCGGACAAGATGAAGATCAAGAAATACGATCCGGTCGTGCGCAAGCACGTCATCTACAAGGAAGGCAAAATCAAGTGACGTTTTGGCCCGCGCGCGCAGCGCGCGGCTTTGCCAAAACGTCATCCCGGACGTCGCG
>CAZAXF010000111.1:0-5990 GCA_964489055.1 uncultured Rhodanobacter sp.
CTCAACAACCTGTCGTTCTGGATCCTGCCGTTCGCCTTCATCCTGCTGCTGTCGACCTTCTTCATGCCCGGCGGCGCGCCGGCCGCGGGCTGGACGATGTACCCGCCGCTGGTGCTGCAGGGCGGTGACGCGATCGCGTTCATGATCTTCGCCATCCACCTGATGGGCATCTCCTCGATCCTGGGCTCGATCAACATCATCGCCACCATCCTCAACCTGCGCGCGCCGGGGCTCGACCTGCTGAAGATGCCGATGTTCTGCTGGTCGTGGCTGATCACCTCGTTCCTCGTGATCGCCGTGATGCCGGTGCTGGCCGGCGCGGTCACGATGATGCTGTTCGACCGCTTCTTCGGCACCAACTTCTTCAACGCCGCGGCCGGCGGCGATCCGGTGATGTACCAGCACGTGTTCTGGTTCTTCGGCCATCCCGAGGTCTACATCATGATCCTGCCCGCGTTCGGGATCATCTCGGAAATCGTGCCCACCTTCGCGCGCAAGCCGCTGTTCGGCTACAAGGCCATGGTCTACGCCATCGCCTGCATCGCGTTCCTGTCGTTCATCGTGTGGTCGCACCACATGTTCACCGTCGGCCTGCCGCTGGGCGGCGAGGTGTTCTTCATGTACTCGACCATGCTGATCGCGGTGCCGACCGGGGTGAAGATCTTCAACTGGGTGGCGACCATGTGGAAGGGCTCGCTCAGTTTCGAGATACCCATGCTGTGGGCGCTGGCCTTCATCGTGCAGTTCACGATCGGCGGTTTCTCCGGCGTGATGATGGCGTTGGTGCCGGCCGACTTCCAGTACAACCAGACCTACTTCATCGTCGCGCACTTCCACTACGTGCTGGCCGCCGGCGCGCTGTTCGCGATCATCGGGGCGGTGTACTACTGGCTGCCCAAGTGGTCGGGCCACATGTATTCCAATTTCTGGACCAAGGCGCACTTCTGGCTGAGCGTGATCGGGATCAACGTGTTGTTCTTCCCGCAGCACTTCCTGGGCCTGGCCGGCATGCCGCGACGCATTCCCGACTACAACGTCGCCTTCGCCGACTGGAACATGGTGTCCTCGATCGGTGGTTTCCTGTTCGGCGCCACCCAGCTGATTTTCGTGGGCGTCGTGATCCACACCGTGTTCTTCTCGAAGGAGAAGGCCGCGGCGCGTGCCTGGGAACACGCCTATGGCCTCGAGTGGACGCTGCCTTCGCCCGCGCCGCACCACAGCTTCACGGTGCCGCCGGTGGTCGATGACAGCCAGCTTGCGCACGGTGACGTGAGCCGTTGATTGCGCAGCGCCCCGGCCGCGCGGTGGCCGGGGCGCGATTTGCATGACCAGTATTTTCGGATCCAACCTTCCATCGCGACATGCTTCGAACGGACGAACCAATCGAGTTGAACGAAAAGCCGGCGCCGCAGCACACCGATCCCGCGCAGGATGCGCTCGTGCGCCGCAAGGCCGCGGCGCGCCGCACCGCGTGGATCATCGCCGCGATCGTCGTCGCGTTCTTCATCGCCAGTCTCGTCCACGGGCATTTCGTGGGAATTCCCAACTGGGTTCCCCCGGGGCGTTGAGCCGGGGATCGACTGCCACAACCGCCAACAACCGGAAGCCTTCCCATGAGCCAACCTGACGCCAACGTTTACTACGTCCCGCACAGCAGCCGCTGGCCGTTCGTGATCGCGATCGGCATGTTCGTGTTCATGGTGGGCGCGGCGCTGTGGCTGAACGGCTTCGACACCCCGGGACACGTCGTCCTGACCATTGGCGCCCTGACCATCATCGCGGTGATGTTCGGATGGTTCGGCAACGTCATCCGCGAGTCGATGAAGGGCATCTTCAATCCGCAGGTCGACACCTCCTTCCGGATGGGAATGACCTGGTTCATCTTCTCCGAGGTGTTCTTCTTCGCGGCCTTCTTCGGCGGCCTGTTCTACATCCGCACCTTCGTGGTGCCGTGGCTGGGCGGAATGGGCGACAAGGGCATCCTGACCAACAGCTTCATCTGGCAGGGCTTTTCCGCGGCCTGGCCGACCAACGGTCCGGAAGCGCTGGGTGGCGAGTTCACCGCCACCGGTCCCTGGGGCATTCCCCTGATCAACACCCTGCTGCTGCTGTCATCGAGCGTGACCGTGACCATCGCGCACCATGCGCTGCGTGCCGGCAACCGCAAGCGCCTGATCGGGTTCCTCGGCCTCACGATCCTGCTGGGTGCGACCTTCCTGGGCCTGCAGGCCCACGAGTACTGGGAATCCTACGTCCACTTCAACATGACGCTGCACAGCGGCATCTACGGCGCGACGTTCTACATCCTCACCGGCTTCCACGGCCTGCACGTCACCCTGGGCACCATCATGCTGATCGTGATGTGGCTGCGCTGCGTGCGCGGCCACTTCACCCCCGACAACCACTTCGCGTTCGAGGCGGTGTCCTGGTACTGGCACTTCGTCGACGTGATCTGGCTGTGCCTGTTCCTGTTCGTGTACATCCTGTAGGAGCCGGGACTCGGGACTCGGGACGCGGGACCCGGGCAGCGAGTGGCGCGTCCAGTGCAAAAAGGCGAGGTGCTTGCGTTCGACCCGCCATTGCCCCCTCACCCCGCCCTCTCCCCAGGCGATGAAGCCGCTTGGGGACGAGGGAGTCCGTAGCTGTAGCTGTCACGCTTTTCCGAGTCCCGAGTCCCGAGTCCCGAGTCCCGAGTCCCGAGTCCCGAGTCCCGGAATTCACCGCACGTAAATGCCATGCGGATGCAATACCCCGGTGGCGATGCCGATCACGATCAGCGCAACCAGCAGGATCGAGAACGCGACCCGGCGCGTCAGCGCCCACACGGTGCGGCCGCGGTCCACGCGGTCGTGCATCATGAAGTACAGTGCCTGACCCAGCTGGAAGATCACCACCAGAAACACGATGATCAGAACCGCCTTGTATATGCTGGCGAAGGACATGGACCTTGCTGCGGCTGAAACGTCGAGTATAACGTCGCGTCGTGCGGCACCGGCCGGTCGGGCGTGATGTTGCGCATGCGCCGCCCCGGCGTGTTCGCGGTGTTGCTGACCATCGCGGGCGTCGCGATCTTCTGCGTGCTGGGGGTATGGCAACTGCACCGCGCGGCCTACAAGGAAGCCGTGCTGGCCAACTTCCACGACGCATCCTCGGCGCGCCTGGTCAGCCTGGCGGACGCGGTCGCCGGCCGGCACCCCGGCGCTTATCCGCACGTCAAGGTTCGTGGCCGGTTCGAGGGCAACCGGGCCTACATGCTTGACGACCAGATGCGCCATGGCCGGCTCGGCGTGATGGTGTTCGTGCCGTTCCGGCCCGATGACCCCGGCAGCCGCACCCTGCTGGTCGACCTCGGTTTCCTGCCCAAGATGGGTGCCGACTCGCGCTCGCTTCCCGACCTGCCGCCCATTCCCGACCACGCGGTGACGCTCGAGGGCATCTACGCGCCGCCGCCCCTTCCGGGATTGAAGCTGGGCGGCAATCCGCTGCCGCGCCAGAAAACCTGGCCCAAGCTGGTGACCTGGATCGATCCCGGGCAGATCGGCGCCGACCTGCACCAGCCGCTGTATCCGCATGTATTGTTGCTCGACCCCGATCCGCACAGCGCCTACCTGCGCCAGTGGACCGCCAACGTGATGCCGCCGGCGCGCCACCGCGCCTACGCGCTGCAGTGGTTTTCATTTGCAGTGGTGGCGATCGTGATGTTTTTCGTGATGCATCGTGTCAGGCACGATGACGCGTCCCGCCGAACCGAGGAATAGCAAACGATGGATCTGCGCAACCGACGACGCCTGCAGGCGTTGCTGATCGCGGCAATCTTCGCCGCGCCGCTGATCGCGGCACTGGTCCTGGGGCTGATGGGCTGGGTGCCCAAGGGGGCCAGCTACGGCCAGCCGATCCGGCCCGAGCGCGACCTTGCCGCGGTGCCGGTCCAGCGCGCGGATGGCAAGCCGTTCTCGTGGCAGAACGACGATGCGCTGTGGACGCTGGCCGCGCTGCCCGGCCCCGACTGCGCCAAACACTGCCTGCGCGAACTGGACCTGGCGCATCGCGCGAAGATCACCCTGGGCCGGCACGCCGGCAAGCTGCGGCTGCTGTACCTGGGCAAGCCGCCCACGGGCCCGCAGGCAGCCGGCTTCGACAAGGTCTGGACGCTTGCGACAACGTCCTCGCACGCCCTGTACGACCTTCGCGCAAAGCGGCCCGATTCGGTCAGCGTGGTGCTGGTGACACCCGACGGCAAGGCGCTCACCTGGTACGCGGCTGGTTTCGATGCCAAGGGACTGCGCGACGATCTGGCCAAGGTGGTGCATTGATGATGGGTACGGCATCGTCGCGGCTGCGCACCCTGGCGTGGGCGGCCTGTGCATTCGCTTTCTGCGTGATCGTCTTCGGCGCCTTCGTGCGGCTTTCCAACGCCGGCCTGTCGTGTCCGGACTGGCCGACCTGCTACGGGCACATCACCTGGCCGGTGAAACCGGCTGCGGTCCAGAAGGCCGACGCCGCGTTTCCCACCCGGCCCGTGGAAATGCATCGCGCCTGGCGCGAACAGGTCCATCGTTTCCTTGCCGGCACGCTGGGCGTGCTGGTGCTGGTCGAGGCCTTGGCGGCGACGTACGCGCGCAAGCGCCGCACCGCGCTGGTGATCGCCGGGGTGGTGCTGGTGGGTATCGGCATTCCCCTGTACATGGCAAAAAGCTACGTCGCCTCGAGCATCATTGCCGGGGCCGGCGAAGCGCTGCTGCTCGGTGTCGCCTTGTTCTGGCGCACCGGCGGCTGGCGGCGGATCGCGGTGCTGGCGCTGGCCGTGGTCTGCTTCCAGGCCCTGCTTGGCATGTGGACCGTCACCTGGCTGCTGCTGCCGCTGGTGGTCACCGCCCACCTGCTCGGCGGCATGCTCACCTTCGCGCTGCTGGCCTGGCTCGCCTGGCGCCTGCATCACGGCCCGGTTCATTCATCACTTGCGGATCAGGGCGCTGGCGAGACCCCGACGAAAAATGCGCCCGATCCCGGGTTGCGGGCTTTGCGCAACGCGGTGGTGGTCGGACTGGTCCTGCTTTCCTGCCAGATCTTCCTGGGCGGCTGGACATCGACCAACTACGCGGCGCTGGCATGCGGTGTCGGCGCGTCGGCGTTTCCCCAGTGCCTGGGGCAATGGTGGCCGGCGATGGACTTCCATCACGGGTTCGTGCTGCTGCGCCACATCGGCGTGGACTATCAGGGCGGAATTCTGGATGCTCCGGCGCGTACCGCGATCCAGATGGTGCATCGCATCGGGGCGGTGGTGGTGTTCGTGTATCTCGCGTGGCTGGCGCATCGTGTCGGCAGGGCCCGGATGCGCTGGCACGCCGTTGCCCTTGCGCTGCTGCTGGTCGCCCAGGTCGCGCTCGGGATCGGCAACGTGACCCTGGGCACGCCACTGTGGATCGCGGTGGCGCACACGGGTGGTGCCGCGCTGCTGCTGTTCGTGCTTGTCGCGCTGCTGGCACGAACGCAGGGGTGGGGAGGCAGGATCCGGGGGTGGTGAATCGGAATGGGGAACCGGGGATGGGAAATCGGGAATGGGGAATGGTCGACGTTGGTCGTGGCCGCGACCCCCTCACCCCAGCCCTCTCCCCCAAGCGGTGAAGCTGCTTGGGGGAGAGGGAGCCGTGAGCGGTGGCGCCATGATCCTTCGCGATCCCAGGTCCGCCGTCCCTCGCCCGCCGTCCACCCGTCCCCGGTCCCCGGTCCCCGGTCCCCGGCCCCGAGTCCCCAGTCCCCAGTCCCCAGTTCCCAGTTCCCGATCCCCGGTCCCCGGTCCGGAGTCCCGAGAAACTCGCCGCATCCTGCGGCTCGCCCTTCGGGCCGTCGGCTCCGCCGACGTTCGCTCCGGCATCCTGCCTCCGCAGTCCGAGTCCCGAGTCCCGAGTCCCCGGTCCCCGGTCCCCGGTCCCCGGTCCCGAGAAACTCGCCGCATCCTGCGGCTCGCCCTTCGGGCCATCGGCTGCGCC
>CAZAXF010000112.1:0-5955 GCA_964489055.1 uncultured Rhodanobacter sp.
GGAGCCTGTGCGCTCGCAGCACACGCGAAAAGCATCGGCCACGGATGAACACGGACGGGCACGGATCAAGAACATTAAACGCGGATTAAACGCTTTATCCGTGTGCATCCGTGTAGATCCGTGGCAGAAAGACTCTTGTTCTTGCCGTACCCGGGAAGCGCGCTTGCCACCGACGGACGGCTCGTGAACTCCATCCGCGCTTGTCCGCGAAAATCCGCGTCAAGGAGCCTGTGCGCTCGCAGCACACGCGAAAAGCATCGGCCACGGATTTACACGGATGGGCACGGATCAAGAGCATTGGACGCGGATCAAAAGGCTTCCTGATCAGGGCGCTTCCTCAGCCACGTTGGAGTTGCGATGCACTCTCTACTTCAGTCATTCCGGGGCCATCGCCGGTTTCATCGGCGATGGAACCCGGAATCCAGCTCTCAGCAGTCGATGCAAAGAGCTGGATTCCGGGTTCTCCCTCCGGGAGCCCCGGAATGACGAACTTGGTGAGTGTCATGCCAGCATCAACCGGCTGAGGAACAGCCCTGATCAGGAGAGGCTTCATCCGTGTGCATCCGTGTGAATCCGTGGCAGAAAGGCTCCTGCCCTTGCTGTACCGGGAAGAGCGCTTGCCACCGACGAACGGCTCGTGAACTTCATCCGCGCTGGTCCGCGCAAATCCGCGTCAAAACGCTTTTGCGTCGTGCGCCTTGCGCCGAAGTTTCCGGCAACGTCGGTACACGAACCCCTCCCCCGAAGGAGAGGGGTTCGTTCGCATGGGTCAGTCCACCGGATTGCCGTCGGCGTCGATCACGTGCACTTCGCCGAGCTTGAGCGCGCGCACCGGCTGCTCGATCTTTGCAAGGTCGCCGACGATCACCCAGGTCAGCTTGTCCGGGTGGACCACTTCCCTGGCGGCCGCGTTAACGCCGGCATGGGTCTGCGCCTCGATGCGGCCCTTGAGCGTCTGGACGTAGTCATCGGGCCGGTCGAACTTGACGATGCCGGTGATCGCGTTCAGTACCGCCTGCGCGGTTTCGTACTGGCCCGGGAGTTTCCGGATGTCGTTGTCCTTGATCTTGCGGATTTCCTGGTCTGTGACCGGCTTGTCGCCGACCACGGCGCGCGCTTCGGTCAGCATCTCGGTCACCGACGGCGCGGTCTTGTCGGTCTGCACCGGCGCGTACATCATGAACGGGCGCTGCCCGATCGCGCTGGTCAGGAAGCTGCCTGCCCCGTAGGCCCAGTGCTTGTCTTCGCGCAGGTTCATGTTCAACCGCGAGGTGAAGGTGCCGCCGAAGGCGCCGTTCATGGTCTCGATCTCGAGGTTGTTCTTCGCCTTGGTCGAGGGCGCCACCAGGCCGGCGATGATCACCGTCTGCTGCGCGCCCGGACGGTTGACCAGATACACGCTGGGCGCGGCCGGGTAATCGACGTGCGCGAGGTTCTTGGCCGGCACCGGGGTTGCCGGGGCCTTCCAGTCGCCGAAGGCCTTTTCCAGTTGCGGGATGATCGCCTCCAGCGTGGTGTCGCCCGCGACCAGGATCTTCATGTTGTCCGGGCGGATGTAGTCGCGCATGAATGCCTGCATGTCGCCGGTGGTCAGGGCCTTGATCGAGGCCTCGGTGCCCGAGCCGGTGAATGGAATCGCGTAGGCGTTGCCCTTGCCGTACAGGATCGGCGGCAGCAGGCGCAGCGCGACCGCGGTCGGCTGGGTCTTTTCCTGCGCGATGCCTGCCAGCCACTGCCCGCGCAGGCGCGTGACATCGGCGTCGCGGAACGCCGGATTGCGCAGGATGTCGGCATACAGGTCCAGCGAATCGGCGAGGTTGACGTTGAGCGCGCTCATCCACGCGTTGCAGGTGTCGAGATCGCAGCCGGTGGCGATTTGTGCACCCAGGCGCTGCTTGCGCTTGGCGATCTCGACCGAATCAAGATCGGCCGTGCCTTCGTCCAGCATGCCCATGGTGAAGCTGGAAGTGCCCAGCCGGCGACCCTGGTCGGCGGCGTAGCCCGCGTCGAACAGCGCGCGGAATTGCACCACCGGAATCGCGTGGCGTTCGGCCAGGATCACTTCAATGCCGTTGGCGAGCTTGCCGTGCTGCAGCTTCGGGAAGGTCAGCGCGGGGAAGGTATCCACCACCGGCACGCCCTTGCTGCGATCGACGTCACTCTGGGTGACCTTCCAGTCGCCGGCCGGCGAGAGCTTGTCGGCCGGCCGGCCGGGAATTGCCGCGCGGCCGGGAATCTCGGCAACATCGGTCGCATCGACCTTGCCGGGCACCACCGTGAGCGTGTAGTCGCCCTTCGAAAGCCACTTGTCGGCCGCGGCCTTCACCGCGGCGGGCGTGGCGGCCATGGTGATCTCGTAGTCCTTCTTCCAGGCGCCAGGATCGTCGCGATAGACCTGCCCCTCGGCCAGCGTCACCGCCTTGCCGGAAAAGCCACCGACCTGCTCCAGGCCGCGCACGGTCGATGCCTGGTAGGTGGTCTTGGCGCGTGCCAGCTCGTCGGCGGTCGGGCCATCCTTCAGGAATTTCGACCACTCGTCGGCGATCGCGGCTTCGACCTTGTCCGGGTCGACGCCCTTCTTCACGTTGACCACCAGCAGCATCGCGCTGGCCAGCTCGGCGGTCATGCTGCGCACCGACACGCTGTCAGCGAGCTTGTCCTTGTAGACCAGGCGCTGGTAAAGGCGCGAGGTCTTGCTGCCGCCCAGCACCTCGGCGGCAAGGTCCAGCATCAGGCGGTCGTTGCCCGGCGAATCAAGGCCGGGCGTGTTCCATTCGCGGTAGATGCGCGCCTGCGCGACGTTGTCGGTCATGCTGCCGCGGGTGGACGCGTCGCGCGGCGCGATCCACGGCTGGGGACGCGGAATCCGCGGCCCGGCCGGGATGTCGCCGAAGTACTTCATGGCCTTTTCGCGCGCAACTTCCGGCGTGATGTCGCCGACCAGCACCAGCGTGGTGTTGGCCGCGCCGTAGTAGTCGCGGAACCACTGCTTCACCGTTTCCAGCGAGGCCGCGTCGAGGTCGGCCATCGAGCCGATGGTGGTGTGGTGGTAGGGGTGGTTGGCCGGGAAGGCGTTGGCCTGGATGTCGGCGAACGCGCGCCCGTAGGGCTGGTTCTCGCCCTGGCGCTTCTCGTTCTGGACCACGCCGCGCTGCTCGTCCAGCACCTTCTGGTCGATCGCGCCCAGGAGGTGCCCCATGCGGTCCGATTCCATCCACAGCGCCATGTCCAGCGCGGTGGTCGGAACGGTCTCGAAATAATTGGTGCGGTCCAGCCAGGTGGTACCGTTCATGCCGGTGGCGCCGACCAGCTCGAAGGGACGGAAGTATTCGTCTTGGTGATTTTCCGAACCCTGGAACATCAGGTGCTCGAACAGGTGCGCGAAGCCGGTCTTGCCTTCCGGTTCGTATGCCGAGCCCACGTGGTACCAGACGCTGACCGCGACGATCGGCGCCTTGTGGTCTTCACTCACCACCACGGTCAGGCCGTTGGGCAACGTGAAGCGGGTGTAGGGAATGTCGATCTTGGCGCCCACGTCGGCGGCCTGCGCCAGCCCCGCGAACAGGGTGAAACCGAGTACTGCGGACCACGCCAGGATGTGCGTGCGCATGATGAAAGTCCTCCCCGGACCGTTGAATTGTCGGGCGACCATAGCCGGCTCCATGGGGGAAAGCAACGATCCGGAAAACCTGCGTCGCGGCGAGGGTTTACACTGTCGGTGCCAAGGAAAATCCATCATGCAACGCTGCCTTGTCACCGGCGCCAACCGCGGGCTCGGGTTGGCCTTCGTCACCGAACTGCTGGAACGCGATGCGCGCGTGCTGGCCTGCTGCCGTGACCCGGCCGAAGCCGGGGTGCTGGACGCGCTGAAGGCGGCACACGGCAATCGGCTGGCGGTGCACGCGCTGGACGTGACCGACACCGAGGCAATCGCCGCGCTGCCGCGGGTCGCGGCAGGACACCTGCAGCGGCTGGATCTTTTGATCAACAACGCCGGCGTGCTGGTCTCGGGCGAGCGCTTCGGCAACGTCAGGGCCGAATCGCTGGCCGAAAGCTTCGCGGTCAACGCCAGCGCGCCGCTCCTGATCACCCAGGCGCTGGCGCCGCTTTTGGCGCTGGGCAACAAGCCGCGGGTGCTGTGCATTTCCACCCAGTTGGCGTCGATTGCGCAATCGACGCGCTTTCGCACCATCAGCTACGTGATGAGCAAGGCCGCGCTCAACATGGCGGTCAGGCGCCTGGCAGCGGAGCTGTCGCCACGCGGCATTCTGGTGCTGGTGGTGCATCCGGGGTGGGTGAAAACCTCGATGGGTGGCAGCGGCGCCACGCTTGCGCCCGCCGATTCCGCGCATGCGGTGCTTGGCCTGGTCGAACGCGCGACGGTTGCCGATGCGGGCCGGTTCCTTGCCTACGATGGCGCGGAACTGCCCTGGTAGCCCAGGCTCCCCGCCCATGCTGCACGTGATCCTGTTCCAGCCGGAGATTCCGCCCAACACCGGCAACGTGATTCGCCTGTGCGCCAATGCCGGCGCCTCGCTGCACCTGATCCGCCCGCTCGGGTTCGAACTGGACAACGCGAAGATGCGCCGCGCGGGGCTCGACTATCACGAGTTCGTGAACGTGATGGTGCACGACGATCTTGCCGCCTGCCTCGCGACGTTGCAGGGGCCACGATTGTTCGCCTTCACCAGTCACGCCACGCGCCGCCACACCGACGTCGTATTCGCCGACCACGACGCGCTGCTGTTCGGGCGCGAAACCCATGGCCTGCCGCCTGATGTGCTGGCGCGCGTTCCCGACGTGCACCGCCTGCGCCTGCCGATGCAGCCTGACAACCGCAGCCTGAACCTGTCCAACGCCGTGGCGATTGCCGTGTACGAAGCCTGGCGGCAGCTTGGATTTCCGGGCGCGGTATAAGCCGATCGCTCACGCAACGGTGGCCGCCGTGCGGGTTAGGGCACTTCCTCAGCCAGTTGGTACTGGCATCAAACTCACCAGGTCCGTCATTCCGGGTTCCATCGCCGATGAAACCGGCGATGGCCCCGGAATGACTGGGGTAAAAAGGACATTGCGTCGCCAGCGCGGCTGAGAAAGCACCCTGATCAGGAAGTATTTTGATCCGCGCCCGTCCGCGTTGATCCGCGTCGAACGCTCCTGATCCGTGCCCATCCGTGTTCATCCGTGGCCGGTGCTTTTTGCCTGTGCGCTTAGCGCAGAACCTTTTTGACGCGGATTCCCGCGGACAAGCGCGGATGGAATTCACGAGCCGCTCGCCGGTGGCAAGCGTTCTTCCCGGCTACGGCAAGGGCAAGAGTCTTTCTGCCACGGATCTACACGGATGCACACGGATAAAGCCTTTAATCCGCGTCCAATGCTCATGATCCGTGCCCATCCGTGTTCATCCGTGGCCAGTGCTTTTTGCCTGTGCTGCGAGCGCACAAGCTCTTTGACGCGGATTCCCGCGGACAAGCGCGGATGGAATTCACGAGCCGCTCGCCGGTGGCAAGCGTTCTTCCCGGCTACGGCAAGGGCAAGAGTCTTTCTGCCACGGATCTACACGGATGCACACGGATAAAGCCTTTCCTGATCAGGGCTGTTCCTCAGCCAGTTGATGCTGGCATGACACTCACCAGGTTCGTCATTCCGGGGCCATCGCCGGTTTCATCGGCGATGGAACCCGGAATCCAGCTCTCAGCAGTCGATGCAAAGAGCTGGATTCCGGGTTCTCCCTCCGGGAGCCCCGGAATGACTGAAGTAGAGAGTGCATCGCAACGCCAACGTGGCTGAAGAAACGCCCTGATCAGGAAGCCTTTTGATCCGCGTCGAATGCTCTTGATCCGTGCCCATCCGTGTTCATCCGTGGTCAGTGCTTTTTGCCTGTGCTGCGAGCACACAAGCTCTTTGACGCGGATTCCCGCGGACAAGCGCGGATGGAATTCACGAGCCGCTCGCCGG
>CAZAXF010000113.1:0-5910 GCA_964489055.1 uncultured Rhodanobacter sp.
CAACTGTTCGAGCTATCCTTCAAACGCGTTGCACTTCAGAATTGAATTCGCCCCCAGCGTTTGCGACGGATTCGAAAGCGCAACTTACTGGCGCACAGTTCTCGAACGCTTGCACAAGGGCTGACAGTGACTGGATTAGCTTCTGCAATGGCTATATCCAGGCCGTTGTAGATAGCATTCGTAAAAAAGACAGTATTTGCGTTCCCGCGAACACCACACGTACTCAGCTCGTGACCGTTTCGGAAAGAGAAATTACTGATTCACCGCGGTTACAATCAATGAAGACATACGATGCTGTCATTTCGATCTTGCGACGTTTTTACCCTTGTCAGTGACAAGCCTAGTCACAACATTCATTGTGCCTGACAGGTCACTTCAGCTGACCGCCAACCCGCCACGCGGGCTACCGGCGACTGATCTCAAGCGCTAGATGCAACGGGCCGCATTCGGCGAACCAGGGAGCGATACGCTGATCGCGTCACGGGGTAACGAGGAAGTTGGAGATAATGTCATGAGGCTTTTGCCTTGCGTGCTATGCGCCATGCTCGGAATTCCCGCAGTTGCTCTTGCAGGCAATCCACAAATGGTTCAATGTCACGATCTGAAGGGGTCAACTGTCGAATACGGTGTACCAGAACAGGTTCGCTTCAAGCACCTAATGGCGGGCAGCGATCATGCAGGGGAAGCCCAAGCGCCAACATTTCAGTATGTTCCTCCATACGCCAACGGCTTGCCGGGCGATATCAACTTCCTTATTCATTCTGACAGTCGCACTGTCACCGTGATGTGGCAGCTCTCACCTGTCCTCCAGAAAGCAAATCGAACGGCCAAGCCGGGGGAACCACGCGACCGAGCTCCAGCGCCCTTTGATGCGAAGATCGTAACCTACCGCCCTCACGAAGTTATCGCGGCAACTGGCGAAGGGCACGGTGGTGTAGTCACAACTTTTACACTCTTTCCAAAGTTGCATAGCGTATTCATCACGCGTACAAGTTATGTCTCAGGCACTGAACCGGATGCGATGGTGACCACGGTCCGTGGTGCGTGCGACTTTTCTCCCTGAACAACGAAGCCGGCGCAAGTATCAACAAACTCTTGACGGTGCGCATCCGCGGAGGGTGTCCAATCGGGTGGCCGGGTGTCGGTGCGGATCGCTTTGCAGGCCGGGACGCCCGCTTGACGTGGAGTTCGTATCCGCATGCAGCTTGCCCTCTTGTACATCGCCATTGTTTTGGTCGTGGTGAAGCTGGTGGCCACGGTCTGGTACGTGCGCCAGCCCGACGCGGTGGCCGTTACCGCGACGATGCGCGGGCGCCTGCTGTATTACGCGGGCAAGGTCTCGCCGGCGCTGTTCGTTGCCTGCCTGCTCCTGCGGGCCTGTCTGCGGCACGACACCGGGCGCGTCATGCTCTGGTCGGCGTTGCTGGCGCTGGCGGTTGTTGCCGCCGCGATCGCGATCCGCCAGCGGGCCACGGGCCGGTCCTACGGCCTCGTGCATGACATGAAGCGCAGGCGTCGCGGGCGTGACGATTCGTCCAGGTGAATACCCGCCACGGGTATCGGCGCAAGGCAACCGAACAATCTGGTCAGGATCAATGACTCTGACCCCATTGATTCAGTGCCCCGCGCCGGTCCCGCCGCCGCGCGGCGTGAACGGCGGCTTGGACAGCCACACCACGGCGATCAGCAGGAAGAAGCCGATGCCGAGACCCTGGAACAGGTGGTTGAAGGAAATCTGCATGGACTGCTGGGTGATGATGCCGTTGATTTCCATCGCGTAGCGTTGCAGTTCGCCGCCCATGGCGCTGACCGTGTGCCGTACCGCGTCGTTGTAGGGGTTGATGTGTTCGACGAGGTTGGCGTGGCTGACCACGCCGCCGCGTGTCCACAGGTAGGTCACGATCGACACCGCGAAGCTGGCGCCCACGGTGCGCAGGAAGGTGGCCGAACCCGAGCCTTCGGCGATTTCCGGGCCCTCCAGGTCGGAAAGCAGGATGGTCAGGATCGGCATGAAGAACAGCGCGATGCCGAGCCCCAGCATCAATTCGGTCAGGGCCACTGCCCAGAAGTCGACTTCGGTGTTGAAGCTGGCGAAGCGGAAACAGATGAATCCCATCACGGCGAACGAGAACGCCGTCAGCCAGCGCAGGTCGAACTTGTGCGCGTACTTGCCCACCCAGAACGTCAGCAGGATCGGGATCACGCCGATGGGCGCCGCCGCCAGCCCCGACCACAACGCGGTGTAGCCGAGCACGTTCTGCAGCCACAGCGGCAGCAGCAGCGAGATCGAGAAGAACAGCGCGAACGCCAGCACCAGCGCCAGCGTCCCGGCCGCGAAATTGCGGTGCCGGAACAATCGCAGGTCCACCAGCGGGTTGTCGTCGGTCAGCTCCCAGATCACCCACACCGTCAGCGAGATTGAGGCGATGATCGCCAGCGTCACGATGGTGCTGGAGTGGAACCAGTCCAGCTCGTTGCCCTTGTCCAGCAGGATCTGCAGCGAGCCGACGCCCAGCACCAGGGTGACCACGCCGACCCAGTCGATGCGCGCCTTGATGATGCGATCCACGCGCTTGCCCATCTGCGCAAGCACGATCAGCCCGGCGAACAGGCCGAACGGGATGTTGATGAAGAAGATCCACCGCCACGAATACGAATCGGTGATCCAGCCGCCCGCGACCGGTCCCACGATCGGCGCGACCACCGTGATCATGCTGATGATCGCCAACGCCATGCTGCGCTTGTCGCGCGGGTAGATCGACACCATCAGGCTCTGCGTGATCGGGTACATGGGGCCGGCCACGGCACCCTGCATGGCGCGAAACATCACCAGCATCGACAGGCTGGTGGCAAAGCCGCAGGCGAGCGAGAACAGCGAAAACAGCAGCACCGCTCCCACGAACAATTTCACCTCGCCGATGCGGCGCGACAGGAACCCGGTCATCGGCAGCGAGATCGCCTGGGCCACGGTGAACGAAGTGATCACCCAGGTCGACTGGTCCTGGCTGGCCGACAGGTTGCCCGCGATGGTCGGCAGCGACACGTTGGCGATGGTCATGTCCAGCACCTGCATGAAGGTGCCAAGCGACAGGCCGATCGTCGCCAGCGACAGGCTGGCGGGACGGAATTCGCCGAAGGCTTGGGGCGTGCTGGCGGTAGTCGAAACCATGAAGTCGTTTTCTGGATCGGTCGGTTCGTGAAGGGCGCCGGCGCCGCCGGTGCCGCGGGCGAATGCAGGGTGCCGCCGCGGTCAGGGGGGCGCCGCGGCGCCTACTCGACGTCCGGCGTGGTGACGTCGCCGCGCTTGACGAACGGCGGCTTGGCCAGGAACAGCACCGGGATCAGCGCGAACAGCACCACCGCCAGCACTCGCATCACGTCGTTGAACGACATCTGGAAGCTCTGCTGCGTGATCACGCGGTTGATCGCCAGCAGCGCCTCGCGCGGATGGCCGTGCGTGACGCGCGCGATGGCCGAATGCGTGGCGACCGGGTTGTAGGCATTGATGTAGCGGCTGAGCTGTGCATGGTGCAGCGCGGCGCCGCGATCCCACATGAAGGTGACGATCGAGGCCGCGAAGCTGCCACCGAGCTGGCGCAGGAAGGTGGAGGTGCCCGAACCGGAGGCAATCTCCGGGCCCTCCAGGTCCGAAAGCAGGATGGTCAGCACCGGCATGAAGAACAGCGCCGTACCCAGGCCCTGCAGCAGCCGCACCATCGCGATGGAACCGAAGCTCACCTGGGTGGTGAAGCCGGCATTGAGCAGGCTGGATACACCGAAGATCACGAATGCCAGTCCGGCCAGGATCCGAAGGTCCATGCGCGGCGCATACTTGCCCACGAAATACGTCAGCACGATCGGCAGGATCCCGATCGGCGCGGCGGCCAGGCCCGCCCAGATCGCGGTGTAGCCGAGCACGCGCTGCATCCACAGCGGCAACAGCAGGCCCATGCCGAAGAACGAGGCGTAGGACAGCACCAGCACCAGCGTGCCGGCGGCGAAGTTGCGGTGCCGGAACAACCGCAGGTCCACGATCGGTTCCTCGGCGGTCAGCTCCCAGATCAGGAACACCACCAGCGCAATGGCCGCGATGATCGCCAGCACCACGATCGACGTGGAATGGAACCAGTCGGCCTCGTTGCCCTTGTCCAGCACCACCTGCAACGCGCCCACGCCCACGATCAGCGAAAAGAGGCCCACGTAGTCCATCCGCGGGCGCTCGATCTTCTCCTTCATGCCGGCCAGCTGCACGCCGGCCACGACGCTGGCGAAGATCCCGATCGGCACGTTGATGAAGAAGATCCAGTGCCAGGAATAGTTGTCGGTCAGGTACCCGCCAAGCACCGGGCCGATGATGGGCGCAACGATCGTGATCATCGCGATCAGTGACAGCGCCATCCCGCGCCGCGCCTTGGGATAGGTCGCGATCATCAGGCTTTGCGTTACCGGGTACAGCGGCCCGGACACCGCGCCCTGGACGGCGCGGAAGAACAGCAGCATGCCCATCGACTCGGACAGGCCGCACATCAGCGAGGCCAGCGAAAACAGCAGCGTGCACCACACGAACAGCTTGACCTGGCTGAAGCGGCGCGCCAGGAAGCCGGTCAACGGCAGCGTGATGGCCATGCACACCGTGAACGAGGTGATGACCCAGGTCGCCTGGTCGTAGCTGGTGCCGAGATTGCCCGCGATGGTCGGCAACGAAACGTTGGCGATGGTGGTGTCGAGCACCCGCATGAACGTCGCCAGCGACAGGCCGACCGTGGTCAGGGCCAGGTTGGGTGGCGCAAAGTCGGCGTGCATCCCGCCGGAGGGCGCTGCGGCGGTGGTCGCGCTGGCGGACATTCACGGCATCGCCCGTCAATGTGCCGTCCCGGCAACCGCGTGTGCGGCGACATGCGGCGTGGTCGAAGAGGACGCGGGCCCGCTGTTGGCCCGGATGATGCGCGCGATCAGCGCATCGACGCGGGCCTGGTTGCGCGCATAGACGTCGGTGCTGAAGGCCGGCTTGGTGGGCGGATGCTTCGACAACATGGGACCCTTCTGGTTGTGCAGGTTCACGTCCACGTTCATCGACAACCCGATGCGCAGCGGGTGCTTGTCCAGTTCCTTGTCTTCCAGTGCGATCCGCACCGGCAGGCGCTGCACGATCTTGATCCAGTTGCCCGAGGCGTTCTGCGCGGGCAGCAGCGAGAACGCGCTGCCGGTACCGATCCCGAGTCCCGCGACGTGGCCGTGGTAGGTCACCGAGCCGCCGTACACGTCCGATGTCAGGGTCACCGACTGGCCGATGCGCATGTCCTTGAGCTGGGTTTCCTTGAAGTTGGCGTCCACCCAGACCTGGTGCAGCGGCACCACCGCCATCAGCGGCGTGCCCGGCTGCACGCGCTGGCCGACCTGCACGGTGCGCTTGGCGACGTAGCCGGAGACCGGCGCCACCAGCACCGTGCGCTGGTCGTTCAGCCACGCAGCGCGCACCGCCGCCGCGGCCGCCTTGACGTCCGGATGCGATGCGATGCTGGTGTCCGACACCAGCGCGTCGGTGGTGGCAAGCTGCGCCTTCGCCGCCGCCAGGGCACTTTCAGCGGTGGTCAGCGCATCGCGCGCGTGCGCCAGTTCCTCGGCCGAGATCGCACCCGATGCCGCCAGTCCCTTGCGGCGCTGGTAGTCGGCGCGGGCCTGCTCGACCACCGCCTCGCGCGCGGCCACGTCGGCCTTCGAGCTGTGCACGCCCGAATACAGGCCGCGCACCTTGCGCACGGTCTGGGCCAGCGCGGCCTCGGCCTTGGCCAGCGCCACGTCGGCATCGGACGGGTCCAGCTTCACCAGCGCCTGTCCCTTGCGCACGAAGTCGTTGTCCTCGGCGCCGATGCTGATGACGGTGCCGGGAACCTGCGGCGTGATCTGCAC
>CAZAXF010000114.1:0-5618 GCA_964489055.1 uncultured Rhodanobacter sp.
TCGACAGCAGCAGGATGAAGGCGAACGGCAGGATCCAGAACGACAGGTTGTTGAGCCTGGGCAGCGCCATGTCCGGCGCGCCGATCTGCATCGGGATCATCCAGTTGGCAAGACCCACGAAGGCCGGCATGATCACGCCGAAGATCATCACCAGCCCGTGCATCGAGGTCAGTTCGTTGAAGAAGTAGGGCTGCATCAACTGCAGGCCCGGTTCGAACAGCTCGGCGCGGATCATCATCGCGAAGCCGCCCCCGATGAACAACATCAGGAACGAGAACGACAGGTACAGCGTGCCGATGTCCTTGTGGTTGGTGGACATGAACCAGCGCTTGAAGAAGCCCTGGTAGTGTTCCTCGTGCTCGATGGCTTGCGCGGTGCTGGACATGGTGCGTTTCCTCTGGAATACCCTGTGTTGCAAGGACGCCGTGCCGGACGGCGCCTGACGCGGATCAACCCCTGGTCGGGCCCGGTTTCGGCGGTGCGGCCTGCGCGGTGCGCGCCGCCTTGTCCACACTGGCCTTGCTTTCCTGCGTCGCCAGCCAGGTGTTGAACTGGTCGCGCGGCACGGCCTTGATCACGATCGGCATGGCGCTGTGGTCCTGGCCGCACAACACGAAACACTGGCCGCGGTAGGTGCCGGGCTTCTCGATCGTGGCCCACACGTCGTTCATGATGCCCGGGATGGCATCCTTCTTGATGCCCAGGTCAGGCACGCCCCAGCCGTGGATCACGTCGCCGCCGGTGACCAGGAAACGGATCTTGACCCCGACCGGCACCACCAGCGGATGGGTCACGTTGAGCAGGTAGTCGTGATACCCGGTCTCCTTGTCGACCACGCTCCAGGGACTCACGTCCGAATCGAGCTGGCGCGCGGTGTTGCTGCTCCAGGCCAGCCGTGACCAGACCGTGGGCACCTTGGTGATCTGCTTGCCGTCGTAGCTGATGTAGTCGTATCGCCACAGCCACTGGTAGCCGGTGACCTTGACCGTCATCTGCGAACCGACGGTGTCATAGGCGTTGCGCGTGATGATGGTCGCCGGGGCGGCCAGGCCGACCAGGATCAGCACCGGCACGATCGTCCAGATCATTTCGACGACCGTGTTGTGGCTCCAGCTTTCGGCCACCGCGCCCTTGGACCTGCGAAAACGCAGGATCGCGATGAACATCGCGCCGAACACGACGATGCCGAGCACCACGCAGATCCAGAGCGCCGCCATGTGCAGGTCCCAGATCTGGTGCGAGATCGGGGTGACGCCCTTGTCGAGGTTGAGCTGCCACGGGCGCGGGTTGGCACCCGCGGTCATGGACATCATCAGGATGCCCAGGGCGGCAGCCGCCCCCACGATCCGCCGCTTGCAGTTGCTGGAACTCATTGTCATGGCACCCCGTATGTTCAACTAGTTTTCGCGCCAGCCACTGTGGCTGGAAAGCATCGTCCGCAACCAGCGCGACAGTTGCATCCGTTCATCGTCGCCCAGGCACAGTCCGACCTCCTGTTCACGCCCCTGTGCGCTCAACACCACGTGTCGATGTCCGTCGTTGCGCCGGGTCACCCTCACCCGGGTCCAGGCGGCGGGAAACGTGCAGCCCCTGCGTCCGCCGGCGGGCAGATGTTCGACACAAACCTTGTTGGTATCCAACGTGATCCGTTCCCTCCGGTCCCCACTGCGCCACACCGCCCAGAACGCGATCACCACCACCGGGATCTCGATCAGGGTGAACAGCGGCGCGAGCACGTTGCCGCCCCACGCGGCCAGTGCCGCAACCAGCAGTGACGCGATGCCAAGTTCCCACAGCAACCGGCGGAACTGCTCGCGGCTCAGCGCCCGGTTGGGCGCCAGCAGCAAGGTCACCTGCCCTGATTCGGCAGCCGCCGGCGTACGCGTGATCATGGTCATTCACGATACCGCAATTTCCGAATCATAAGGCCAACCGTCCACTCCGGCAAGAATAACGGCCACGAAGTGCCGGTTCCTGTCGCGCATCATTTGCGGCGACGGGTACGAGACGTACAATGGGCAGTCGCGTTGCGCGGACGGCTTGCACGACCCGTGAATGCGTGATCGGTCCTTGGCCTGCGGGACAAGGAAGCACAACACGGATGCACGTCGATACGATGCATCGAGGGGCAGTGGCGCGGCGCCGGATACGGCGTCGGGCGATCCGCGGGTGCATACGCGCTGCGGTCATCGCCGGTGGCCGCTGCCGGGCGTGGCATCAACCGGCTGCGAGTTTCCATGGCTGAAATCCTGAGTCCCGAACTGCCGGCGCCCCCTGCATCGACCCGCGCGCGCGTCACCGCGGCGTGGCTGCGCGACGAAACCGAAGCGGTGACCGAACTGCTGGCACTGGCCGAACTGCCGGCCGGCGAACGCGGCAAGGTCGAAGCGCTGGCCGCCGACCTGGTCACCCGGGTGCGCGCCAAGCAGGACCAGCGCAGCGCCGTGGCCGCCTTCATGCAGCAGTACGACCTTTCCAGCGCGGAGGGCATGCTGCTGATGTGCATCGCCGAGGCGTTGCTGCGCATTCCCGACAGCGACACCGCCGACCGGCTGATCCGCGACAAGCTTTCCGAGGCCGACTGGAAGAAGCACATCGGCACCAGCAGGTCGGTGCTGGTCAATGCCTCCACCTGGGGGCTGATGCTGACCGGTCACCTGGTCACGCTGCCCGAGGCCACCCGCCGCGACTACCTTGCCGCACTGCGCCGGCTGGTCAACCGCGCCGGCGAGCCGGTGATCCGGATGGCCGTGCGCCAGGCCATGCGCATCATGGGCCAGCAGTTCATCATGGGCCGCACCATCGGCGCCGCGCTCGAGCGCGCCACGCGCGGCGGCAACGCCGCCTATCGCTATTCGTTCGACATGCTCGGCGAAGCCGCGCTGACGATGCCGGATGCCGAGCGCTACATGCGCGCCTACCGCGACGCCATCGAGGCCCTGGGCAAGCACCCGAAGGCGGGCGACGTGCTGGAAGCACCCTCCATTTCGGTGAAGCTCTCGGCGCTGCATCCGCGCTATGAAGTCGCCGACCGCGCGCGCGTACACGCCGAGCTGACCCCGCGGGTGCTGGAACTGGCGCAGCAGGCGATGGCGCGCGGCATCGCGCTGACCATCGACGCCGAGGAAGCCGCACGCCTGGAGCTGTCGCTGGACGTGATGCACGCGGTGTTCACCGATGCCTCGCTTTCCGGCTGGAACGGTTTCGGCCTGGCGGTGCAGGCCTACCAGAAGCGCGCACCGTTCGTGATCGACTGGCTGGCCGAAACCGCGCGCGCGGCCGGCCGCCGCTGGTGTGTGCGGCTGGTCAAGGGCGCGTACTGGGATGCCGAGATCAAGCTGGCGCAGGAACAGGGCCTGGCCGGCTACCCCGTGTACACCCGCAAGCCCAACACCGACGTGTCGTATCTCGCCTGCGCGCGGCGCATGTTCGAAGCCGGCGCGGACCTGATCTACCCGGAGTTCGCCACCCACAACGCGCACACCATCGCCGCGATCCACCACATGGCGCGCGGCCGCCCGTTCGAATACCAGCGCCTGCACGGCATGGGCGCCGAACTCTACGACGAGGTGATCGGCAAGGAACACCTTGATGTGCCCTGCCGCGTGTACGCGCCGGTCGGCAGCCACAGGGATCTTCTGCCCTACCTGGTGCGCCGGTTGCTGGAAAACGGCGCCAACACCAGCTTCATCAACCACGTGGTGGACGAGTTCCTGCCGATGGAGCAACTGGTGGGCGATCCGTGCGAGGTGGTGCGCGCGTATGACTCCAAGCCGCACCCGCGCATTCCGTTGCCGATCAACGTCTACAAGTCAATCCGGAAGAATTCCATGGGCGTCAACCTTGCAAGCGACGATGAACTGAAATCCCTCGCCGAGGCCGTCAACCAGCACCCGGGGCCGTGGCGGGCCGCGCCGCTGGTGCCCGGCGTCAAACCCGCGGGCGATACCGTCAAGGTGACCGATCCGGCCGACCGCCGCCGCCAGGTCGGGCAATGGCAGGGTGCCGATGCCGCCACCGTGGACCAGGCGCTCGCCAACGGCGTCGCCGCGCAGCCCGCGTGGGATCGCCTGCCCGCGGCCAGCCGCGCGACGATCCTGGAACACGCCGCCGACCTTCTGGAATCGCGGCGCGGCGAATTCATCGCCATCTGCGTGCGCGAGGCCGGCAAGACCATCCCGGCTTCCATTTCCGAAGTGCGCGAGGCGGCCGACTTCCTGCGCTACTACGCGACCATGGCGCGGCGCCTGTTCGGCCAGCCAGAAGCGCTGCCCGGCCCCACCGGCGAAACCAACGAGCTTTCACTGCACGGCCGCGGCGTGTTCGTGTGCATCAGCCCGTGGAACTTCCCGCTGGCGATCTTCAGCGGCCAGGTCAGCGCGGCGCTGGTGGCCGGCAACGCGGTGCTGGCCAAACCGGCCGAGCAGACCACGCTGATCGCGCACGCGATGGTGAAATTGCTGCACGAGGCAGGCGTGCCCGAGGACGTGCTGCAACTGGTGCCCGGCGATGGCGCCGAGGTCGGGCCGCTGCTGACCAACGATGCGCGCGTGGCCGGGGTCGCCTTCACCGGCTCGACCGAAACCGCGCGCGCCATCAACCGCGCGCTGGCCGCGCGCGACACCGCGATCGCCGCGCTGATCGCCGAGACCGGCGGCCAGAACGCGATGATCGTCGATTCCTCGGCGCTGCCCGAACAACTGGTCAAGGACGTGATCGGCTCGGCCTTCGACTCGGCCGGCCAGCGCTGCTCGGCCAGCCGCGTGCTGTACGTGCAGGACGTGGTCGCCGATCGCGTCATCGAAATGCTGGGCGGCGCGATGGACGAACTGAAGGTCGGCGACCCGGGATTGCTTTCCACCGACGTCGGCCCGGTGATCGACGACGACGCGCTGGCGATGCTGAAAAAGCACGCCGCACGCATGGACAAGGAAGCGAAGAAGATCCGCGAGGTGAAACTGGGCGAGGACTGCGCCCACGGCACCTTCTTCGCGCCACGCGCGTATGAAATTCCCTCGCTCAACGTGCTCGAGCGCGAGGTGTTCGGTCCGATCCTGCACGTGGTGCGCTGGAAGGCCGGCGAACTCGACAAGGTGATCGACCAGATCAACGCCACCGGTTACGGACTCACGCTCGGCATCCACAGCCGCATCGACGAGACGGTCGAGTACATCACCGCCCGCGCGCGCGTCGGCAACACCTACGTCAACCGCAACCAGATCGGCGCCATCGTCGGCTCGCAACCCTTCGGCGGCGAAGGCCTGTCCGGCACCGGCCCCAAGGCCGGCGGCCCGCACTACCTGCTGCGCTTCGCGCTGGAACGCTCGCTCACCATCAACACCACCGCCGCCGGCGGCAACGCCAGCCTGCTCACGCTGCAGGACTGACGATTCGCGTTTCCCGCCTCCCCCTTCGCTTGCGAAGGGGGACCGAGGGGGATGGCTTTTGCGCTCCGCCCGACATCCCCCCGACGCTGCGCGCCGACCCCCTTCGTTCCGAGGGGGGTGATCTGCCTCCCCCTTCGCTTGCGAAGGGGGAATGAGGGGGGATGGCTTTTGCGCTCCGCCCGGCATCCCCCCGGCGCTTCGCGCCGACCCCCTTCGTTCCGAAGGGGGTGA
>CAZAXF010000115.1:0-5555 GCA_964489055.1 uncultured Rhodanobacter sp.
TCGCCGTTCACGCGCATGGTGCACATCTGGAGCGGTGTCGGCTCGCTCGCCTACGTCGTGCGGCCGTACCAACTGGTCCGCAAGCGCGGCGGCTCGGTGAACTGAGATGAACGTCACCGTCAACGGCGCCCCGGTCGACACCGAAGCCTGGCCCACGCCGCAACTGGCCGCGGTGCACGAACTGCTGCGCCAGCGCGCACGCGAACTCGGCCACCTGGCCGAGGACGCCGACGATGCCGACACCGGACGCGCGATCGAACGCACGCTGGCCGAGGACGTTCCGGTACCCGAGCCCACCGAAGAGGAATGCCGGCGCTGGTACGAAGCCAATGCCAAGCAATTCCGCAGCGGTGAGCTGGTGTGCGCGCGGCACATCCTGTTCCAGGTCACACCCGGCGTGCCGGTACCCGCCGTGCGCGGCGTGGCCGAGGCGATGCTGCACGAGATCCAGGACAACCCCGCGCTGTTCGAAGAGCGCGCACGCGAGCATTCCAACTGCCCCTCCGGCGCCCAGGGCGGCAACCTCGGCCAACTGCAGCGCGGCGAGACCGTGGCCGAGTTCGAAAAGGCCGTCTTCGATGATTCCAGCATCGGCATCCTGCCCAAGCTCGTCACCACCCGCCACGGCTTCCACATCGTCTCGGTCGACAAGCGCATCGAGGGCAAGCAACTGCCCTATGAAATGGTGCAGGAGGAAGTCGCCGCCGAACTGCGCAAGCGCAGCGAGGCGCGCGCGCTGTCGCAATACGTGCGCGTGCTGGCCGCCAACGCCGAGATCGAGGGCGTGGACCTGGACGCCGCGGCCTCGCCGCTGGTGCAGTAGAAGGGTCGGAAGGCTTCCCCTGCACACTTCCGCCTGACGCCATGGAAACGCCAGGCTCCGGCAAATCCGCACCACCACGGGTCGGCAATTCGTTGACGCCACCACTCCGGGTGATGCAGCGCACCGCAGACTGCCGTCAGCGCTCGCCCATGTAACCGGACCATTCAATGCCGGCAAGTTCTGCCATGGGTTTGTGCCAACTGGCAATATCGTCGCGGTTGAACTGGCCGAGATGATCATGTCCGCAGGCGCGCGCCATCACCTGCATCAACTGGATGCTGGCTGCGAGGAACGTGGCAAGGCGCTGGGCCGCGACATCGACCTTGAGCCGCCTGCGCAATTTCGGGTCCTGCGTTGCCACACCGGACGGGCACAGGTTGGTGTTGCAGATGCGGGCGGCCACGCAGCCGATCGCCTGCATTGCGGAATTGGCCAGCGCCACCCCGTCGGCACCGAGCGCGAGAGCCTTTGCGAAGTCGGTATGCGTGCGCAGGCCGCCAGTGATGATCAGTGTCACCCGACCACTCGCACCCAGCACGTCCAGGTGCCGGCGGGCCCGGGCAAGGGCCGGGATGGTCGGTACCGAGATGTGGTCACGAAACAGCAACGGCGCATCGCCCGTGCCGCCACCGCGACCATCGAGGATGATGTAGTCGGCACCCGCACTGACCGCAAACTCGATGTCCCGCTCGATGTGCTGGGCGCTCAGCTTGAAACCAATCGGAACCCCGCCGGTCAGCTCACGCACGTGATCGGCGAAGCGCGCAAAATCCGCGATGCTGTGCAGATCGGCGAAGGTGGGCGGCGAATCGGCATTGCGACCTTCAGGCAACTTGCGGATTTCGGCAATCCGCCCGACGACCTTGCGGCCCGGCAAGTGTCCGCCGGTGCCGGTCTTGGCCGCTTGCCCGCACTTGAAGTGGAACGCCTGCACCAGGGGAAGCAGGGTCTCGGAGTACCCGAACTTCGCCGACGCGTACTCGTACAGGTATCGCTGGTTCGCCTGTTGCACTTCCGGCAACATGCCACCTTCGCCCGAACAGATCCCGGTACCGGCCAACTCCGCACCCTTCCCGAGCGACAGCTTGGCTTCCTCGGACAGCGCGCCGAAGCTCATGTCGCTGACCAGCAACGGAATCGCCAGGCGCAACGGTCTTTTCGCCTCCGGCCCGATCACGAGGTCGGTACCGACCGGGACATCTTCCATCAGCGGCTGGCGTGCGAGCTGCGCAGTCATGAACTGGATGTCGTTCCAGTCCGGCAGTTCGCTGCGCGGCACGCCCATCGCCGCCATCTCGCCATACGGTCCGAGCCTGGACAAGCCCTCGCGCGCCAGGCGATGGATGAACGCTACCGTCGGTTCCTCGGGCGTCGGTACCGCTTCGGGCATCGCATCGGCGTCGCCATCTGCTTCGGCAGTCGACGCGGTTGCCGGCGCGCCCGCGTCCTCGAGGGCAAATTCCTTGCCCACCATTTCCGCCGGTACCCTGGCGTGGTGGCCGTCGCAATACGGCGCATTGTGGGTCTGCTTGCAGCGGCACAACCACGCCTCACCGTCCTTGTCGGCGGTGAACGCCACCGGCGTGAACCCGGTACCGCGATGCGAACCATCGCAGTACGGCTGATTCCGGGACCGTCCGCACCGGCACCAGTGGTACTCCTTGCCGGCCTCGAGCTCGACGGCGACCGGTTTGTCGAAGGCGACAACGGGTTTCATGGCTGATCATCCTCGAAGCATCGGCAGCGGCCATCACAACACGAATCACGCGCCCTTGCAGCAATTCGCCGAAACGTTGGTCAGGCAAACCCCACGCACGCCAATGCAGGCGCTGCCCCGGAACCTGCGCCAATGATCGCGCGCCGCTCACCTGCGCCGGCAGTCGCGGTATGCCTCGCGTGGACTATTCCGTGACCAGACCTTCTGCCTGCGCGCAAGCCAGCACGGAGGCCACCATGCGATCGCAGCGGTCACCATCGAAGGCGAAGGCATCGGCCATCGCGACATCGATCTCGCTGGCCAGACTTTCGCGCATGAGGGCCCTGGCACGAAAGTAGCGCGTGCGCACCGTGGCCGCCGGGATATCCAGTGCGTCGGCAACCTCGCTGACACTCAGTTCCTCGATCGCGCGCAACACGAACACCCTGCGAAACGCATCGGGCAGCAGATCGATCCGCGCCTCGATCAGTTTGCGGACCTGTTCGCGCATGGCAGCGCGATCCGGCAACCGCGCGGGATTGTCGGTGACGGCGGCCTGAATATCCGAGTTGGTCGCGGTCATGGCAACCTCCAGCGGCACCGTGGCCGCGTGCCTGCGGCGCCGGTACGTGAGGGCGTCATTCGCGACGATTCGCACCAGCCACGTGGAAAGCCTGGCTTCGGCGCGGAACTTGCCCAATGCGCGCCACGCATGCAGGTACCCTTCCTGCAACGCATCCTCGGCATCCGCATCGGACTTGAGGATGCTGCGCGCCGTGCGAAACAGCAGCCGGTTGTGCCGGCGCATGATCGCGGTGAACGCCGCGCCATCGCCCCCGGCTGCGCGCCTTGCGAGTTCCGCATCCGGGGTCTGCGGCGTGATGGGTTCTGCAGACCACGCCCGTGCGTGTTCCATTTGCGCCTCCGCTCTCCGGGCCGACCGCTGCACTCGCATGCCACCACGTTCGCCCGACATTCAACAGCCATGGAATTGTTCACAGCGTACACTTGTCCATTGGACGGCAGCAGGCGCCATTGCGTTCCCGCGTGGTGGCGCCAGCATCCGAACCACTGGCGATCGCCGTACCACCGGCGCTCACGTCACTCGCCAGTGGCCAAACCCATCGCGCGCGGAACGCGGACGCGGCTGGCTGCATCCAATGAACAGGTGGAAGGTGATCCGACCGGATCGAAGCCTTCCGGGCGATCCCTGGGGTTTGTGACCCGACATGGCGCTGCGATCGAGAGGTGCATCATCATGAGGCTGACTGCGGGCGATCTGGCACCGCGGCTACGCATGGTTGACGTGGAAGGCAAGCTGGTCATGCTTGGTCGCGGCAAACGCCGCACGCTGCTTTGCTTCTTCGGCGACGCCGCGTGCGCGTTCTGCAACGTCTACATCCATGACCTGATCGGACGTTACCGGCGACTGACCAGCCTCGGGCTTGATGCGACCGTGGTGTACAACGCGAGCCAGGAATCGGTCTGGCGTTTTGTCTCGGGGCGCCCGCGCCCATTTCCGATCGTCGCCGATCCCGCTTCCATCGCGCATCGGACGTACGGCGTCGAGCGCTCCTTGCGGGGCAAGCTCAAGGGTGTGGTTGCCAGGACGCCAATCTTTCTCAAGGGCCTGCGCATGGTCGGTGCGGCGGGGATCAATGCCGACACCACCATGCCCGCGGATTTCCTCATCGACGCGCACGGCCGCATTGCCGAGGCGCATTACGGCACGGACCCCGCCGACCATATTCCGTTTCAGCGCGTCGAAGCGTTTGCCGAACACGGCTCGGCCGACGCCGCGGAAAGGATCCAAGGCACGCCATCCATGACCGCCACCGCAGGCCGGCCACGTACGGGTGCGCACGGCCGTCGCACTCTGACAAAAGATCAAGATTGAGCGCCAACCCGTCGAATTGTCGAACTGAAGGATATGCACCCAACGGTTCGCAAAGTATCCACGGATCCTTTGCCAGGTTCGCGTGGCAGGTCTCGACGGGAAGGGCCTCTGCCGGCAACAAGCCACGGAGAACGCGTCAATACCCCGCCGGCACGTACTTGAACCGCTGCATCTGCTCGCGGTGGTCATCGACGATGCGCTGCACCTGCTCCCGGTCCAGTGCCTCGCGCCACTGGTTGGCGCGGCCCTTGAAGAAGAACCGCGTCTTCTCGTCCACGGCCTCCACGAAACCGTGTTTCTTTTCAAGTGTCGACAGGGTCTGGAAACTGGTGTGCCGGACCGCGCGTTCAATCCGCGCCTTGTCCTGACCCAGCCCGATCAGCTTCGCGGCCTTGGCGAAATGCTTGGCCGGCTTTTCGAGCAGGTCTTCGTAACGCAACACGATCACCTTGCCCTGCGCACGTGCAGCCATGTCGGCCCACCCCTGGACGTGCGTCGACCAGGAACCGATCACGTGGCTGACGGCGACTTCATCATTCACGGACGCCACCCGGTCGTCGGCCAGTCGCGCGATCGCCTCGTCCTGCGTCAATCCATAGTGATGGGTCATGCTGACCGCGACGTCCAGCGGATTGCGCACCACGTAGACCGCCCCCGCCGACACCTGCCAATTGAAGGTTGGATGCCCTTCGAAGCTTCCGCAGAAATTGTGCGTCATCACCAGGCTCGTGCCCTGCGCACGCTGCGCGATCAGCGCATGGACATCCGGACGCAGCGCCGAGATTTCCCCGATGGTGAGGTCGGTGCTGGGGCGTCCGGCCAGTTCGCTGTAGCGGTCCGTGCGCGCCTCCGAATCGGTGAAGTCGCGGATCTCGTCCGGCCGCAACGGCCCGCTGCGGTTGGCGATCAGGTTGGCCAGGAACGCGCGCAACCACGTATTGCCCGATTTCGGATACGACGCCAGCCAGACGATGCTGCCCATGTGCAACCCGCGAGATGAACGAATCGGACATGATGCCAGCGACGACGATTGATTTCCCGCGGCGCAGCCCGCATCATTGGACATCCCCGGGGGCGACTTGGCTTCGACGGGGGCAGTGAAGCAGCCTGGAGCATGCCGAGGGCGTCATCTTCCTCGT
>CAZAXF010000116.1:0-5202 GCA_964489055.1 uncultured Rhodanobacter sp.
CTCGGGACTCGGGACTCGGGACTCGGGACTCGGGGCTCGGGGCTCGGGGCTCGGGACTCGGGACTCGGGACCCGGGACTCGGGAAAGCGGCACAACCACATCGTCATTCCGGGGCATCGCCGGCCCTGGCGGCGATGAGCCCGGAATCCAGCCTTGTCGGGTTCCGGCTAAAGGCGGATTCCAAAGGCGGATTCCGGATCGTCGCCTCGCGACGTCCGGAATGACGATTCCGTGTGGAGGTGTGCGGCTATCTCCCGGGCACACAAGCGAAGAGCCGCCATGTGGCGGCTCTTGCGATTCCTGTTTCTCGGCTCTCGGCTCTTCCGAGTCCCGAGTCCCGAGTCCCGGTTTCTAAGCCGCAAACACGCCACGCATCTTCTTCATCGCGTTGGCTTCAAGCTGGCGGATGCGTTCGGCGGACACGCCGTAGTCGTCGGCAAGGTCCTGCAACGTGGTCTTGGTCTCGGCCAGCCAGCGGCGCTGGATGATGTCGCGGGTGCGGTCGTCCAGCTTGGCCAGCGCCTGCTGCAGGGTGTCGAGGCGGTGGGCTTCCTGGTCGGCGTCGGCGGCATGCTGGTACGGGTCGGCGGCGTGGTCTTCCAGGTAGGCGACCGGCGCGCGCGGGGCGTCCTCGTCGTTGTCGACCGGGGCATCGAAGCCGATGTCGCGGCCGGACAGGCGCGATTCCATTTCCAGCACGGTGGCCTCGGGCACGCCGAGATCCCTGGCGACGGTGCGCACTTCGTCCATGTTCATCCAGCCAAGGCGCTTCTTGGACTTGCGCAGGTTGAAGAACAGCTTGCGCTGGGCCTTGGTGGTGGCGACCTTGACGATGCGCCAGTTGCGCAGGATGAACTCGTGCATCTCGGCGCGGATCCAGTGCACCGCGAAGCTGACCAGGCGCACGCCGTGCTCCGGGTCGAAACGCTTGACCGCCTTCATCAGGCCGATGTTGCCTTCCTGGATCAGGTCGGCCAACTGCAGACCGTAACCGGAATAGCCGCGCGCCACGTGTACCACGAACCGAAGATGCGACATCACCAGTTTGCGCGCCGCGTCGAGATCCTCATGATCGCGATAACGGCGTGCAAGATCACGCTCTTCCTCGGCACCCAGCACGGGAATCCTGTGCACGGCACCGATGTAGGCATCGAGACTGCCGACCACACTCGGAATCGGCAGATTTCTGGCGACCAACGCTTCGCTCATTCGTGTATACCCCGCTCGTCTGTATTGGCACTCTAAAACTTGGAGTGCCAAGTCCGCGTGAAGGTTCCCGCGGGCACCCGATCGGCTGCCCGTTTCGTCACAAGGTTGATACTCCAAATTATACTGGCAAGTATAGAAAAGACAAGCGGCGGGAAGTCACGCCGCAAGCTCGGCACGCGGCGGCAACGACCACGTGACGGGTGATTGACCATTGGCCTCAAGATACTGATTGGCCTTGGAAAAATGCCTGCATCCCAAGAACCCCCGGTGCGCGGACAGGGGCGACGGGTGCGGTGCCTTGAGCACGCAATGACGGCGGGTGTCGATCAGCTTGCCCTTGGCCTGCGCGTAGCTGCCCCAGAGCAGGAACACCAGGCCCTCGCGGCCGCGGTTCAGCTCGTCGATCACGCGGTCGGTGAATCCCTCCCAGCCCTTGCCGCGATGCGAGGCGGCCCGATGCGCCTGCACCGTCAATACCGAGTTCAGCAGCAGCACGCCGCGTTCGGCCCACGGCGTCAGGCAACCGTGGTCGGGACGCGCGATGCCGAGGTCGTCCTCGATCTCGGCAAAGACATTCCCCAGCGACGGCGGCACCGGCACGCCGGGACGCACCGAAAAGCACAGTCCGTGCGCCTGGCCGGGACCGTGGTAGGGATCCTGCCCCAGGATCACCACCTTGACCGCATCGAAGGGCGTGGCATCCAGCGCCGCGAAGATTTCCGGCCCCGGCGGGAAGATGCGCTTGCCGGCGCGCTTCTCGGCCAGCAGGAATTCGCGCAGCGCGATCATCTCCGGCCGATCGAAATGATCGCCCACGCGCGCCTTCCACGATGGCTCGAGTTTCAGGCGTTCGTCAGTCACCGCACCCACCGCATTGCGCCAAGCAAAGAGCTTTTTGTCCGCGAAGGACGCGAAGGACGCAAAGAAGTCAAGGTCAAAGCTCCTCCTGATCAGGCCTGTTCCTCAGCCATGCAGGCTATGCGAGGCACTCTTTACCCCAGTCATTCCGGGGCCATCGCCGGTTTCATCGGCGATGGCCCCGGAATGACGAATTTGGTGAATGTCATGCCAACACCAACTGGTTGGGGAATCACCCTGATCCGGGAGCTTCATGCCTTTTCTCTCTTCGCGTCCTTCGCGTCCTTCGCGGACCACTGCCTTCAAGGAAAAGCGCTCTGCGCTTCTCTCCTCGCGTCCTTCGCGGACTGCTGCTTTTGTTCATACCGCTTGCTGACGCTGTCGCCGCGCCACGCGCAGCTGGAACATCAGCTTGGTCATCAGCAGGCGTTCCTCGACGGGCTTTTCCACCAGGTCGTTGGCGCCGGCCTTCAGCAGCGCGGCCTGGTTGGCGGGATTCTCGTCGCCGGTCATCACCAGCACCGGCAGCGTGCCCTTGCCCAGTTCCAGGTCATAGCGGATCCATTCCAGCAGGTCGCCGCCGGACATCTCGCCCTTCAGGCTGACGTCGGTCAGCACCAGGTCGGCGCCGGTTTCGCCACGATCGTGTGCCGAGCCCAGCAGTTCGACCGCTTCCTCGGCGCTGCCTGCATGATGCACGGTCAGGCCGTAGCCCTTCAGCATGCGCGTGGTCGCAAGCGCCACCACGCGGCTGTCCTCGACGTAGAGCACCGTGCCCTCGGCGCGCTCGGCCGGGGCGACGTAGCCGCGGATGAAATCGGCCAGCGCGCCGTAGCCGGCGGCCTTGTCGAAGTAGTCGGTGATGGCATCGCCGATCTGGCGGTTCTGCAGGCGTTCCTGCACGTCGCCGGACACCGCGACGATGGGGATGTAGGCCTGCGGGGCATGTTCGCGCACGTACTCGGCCAGCGCCGCGCCATCCATGTCCGGCAACCGCAAGGCCGTGGTCATCAGGTCCACCACGCCGTCGTGCAATGCCTGCCTGGCCTCGGCGCCGGATTCGCAGGCGATCACGCTGGCGCGGGGAAGGTCCTTCTCGAGCAGTCGCGTGATCAGGGTGCGCGCCACCCGCGAACCGTCCACCACCATCACGCGCGGATTGTCGCTGGCGATATGGCGGAGGACGTCGTTCATGGTTTCTCGTGCATCGCTTCCTGCAGCATGCAAAGGGGGCCCTCATGCGCGCGGTTGCGCCAGGTGCCGGCTGCTGGCCAGCCACGCGCCCAGCCATCCGAGCACAAGCGCAACCGCGAGCGCCACTGCGAGGGTAACCCAGGACAAGCCGCCAAGGCGCAGCCGACCGGCATAACTGGCGACCAGGTCACGCACCGGCACCGCCAGCACCGCCTCCAGCAGCAACACCAGGCCGATCGCGACCAGGCCGGCCGCGAAACCGTAGCAGGCGCCCTCGTAGAGGAACGGTCGGCGCACGAACGCCTTGCTGGCACCGAGCAACTGCTGCACCGAAATTTCCTCGGCGCGGCCGCGGATGTCCAGGCGTACCGTGTTGCCGATCACCAGCACCGCGGCCGCGCCCAGCAACACCGCCAGCAGCCAGGTCACGCGCCGGCCGAGGGCCAGCAACGCGTCCAGCCGCGTCCGCCATTGTCCGTTGTCCTGCACCAGGTCCACGCCGGACATGGACCGCAGCGTACCGACCAGCGCTTCGACCCCGGCGCGACTGGTGCCCGCGCGCGGTTCAACCAGCAGCACGTACGGCAGCGGGTTGTCCGGCAACGCATGGATGGCGTCGCCGAAACCGCGCAATGCGGCCAGCTCGGACAGGCCCTCGCGCGGCGTGCGCAGCGTCACCGAGGCAACGTCGGCACGCGCGCGCAGCGTCGTGGCCAGCTTGCCGGCCGCGTCCGCCGCGACGTCCGTTTTCAGGAACACGTTGAGCGATTGCGAATCGCCCAGCGCACCCGCGACGTGCCGCACGTTGGCAAGCAGCAGGAAGAACGCCAGCGGCAACGCCAGCGCCAGGCCCATCACCGCGATGGTGAGCGCCGTGCCCAGCGGTCGCCTGGCGAGCTGGCGCAGGCTGTCGCGCAGGCACCAGGCGTGCTGCTGCCGCCAGGTCGCCAAACGCGACCGGCGTTCCGGACTGGCCATGGCGGTCCGCGCGTTCATGCGACCTCGCTGGCCGGAACGTCATCGATCAGGTGCCCGTGGTCGAGCACCAGCACGCGCTGCTTCATGCTTTTCAGCAGCGGCAAATCGTGGCTGGCGATCACGATGGTGATGCCGGTCTGGTGCAACACCAGGAACAGGCGCATGATTTCCTCGGACAGTTGCGGATCGAGATTCCCGGTCGGTTCGTCGGCGATGATCAGCGCCGGACGCGCCACCATCGCGCGCGCGATGCCAACGCGCTGCTGTTCGCCGGTGGACAGCGCGCCCGGCGCGTCCTTGCCGCGGCCGGAAAGCCCCACCATGTTCAGCGCCGCGCGCACGCGCTTGCCGCGCTCCTCGCGGCCGACGCCTGCGATCACCAGCGGCAGCGCAACGTTGTCGGCCACGCTGCGATCCATCAGCAGGCGATGGTCCTGGAACACCATGCCGATCTCGCGGCGCAGTCCGGGAACGTCACGCGGCTTCAGGCGCGCAAGGTTGCGCCCTTGTACCTGGACCGCACCGCTGCTGGGGCGCTCGATCCACGCGATCAACTTCAGCAGCGTGCTCTTGCCCGCGCCCGAATGCCCGGTGACGAACAACATTTCGCCGGCAGTCACGCCGAACGACACATCGATCAGGGCATCGTGGCCCTCGGGGTAACGTTTGCTGACGGAATCGAAGCGGATCACGGCAGGCAGGGTGGCTGGCGGGGGGGGCGCGGGACTCGGGACTCGGGGCTCGGGACCGGGGACCGGGGACCGGGGACCGGGGACCGGGGACCGGGTGAATCGTAACGCGATTACCTTCTTCTGGATGAAGTGGATCGGCGCGCAGCGCCGGGGATGCCGGGCGAAGCGCAGAAGCCAGCCCCCTCGGTCCCCCTTCGCAAGCGAAGGGGGAGGCAAATCACCCCCTTCGGAACGAAGGGGTGAGAACTGGCGCTTGCGAACTGCCGGTGGC
>CAZAXF010000117.1:0-5083 GCA_964489055.1 uncultured Rhodanobacter sp.
GGGATGCGGTTTCGGCAGCAAGGGTCGTCCGTCCAGGCCCAGACCGAACCCTCAAGCGCCCCGGAGGGAGCGGGCTGCCGTGCGCCGCACGATGGCGTTGGCGAAGCGTGCGCCGGCGGCGGGGGCGTAGTCGATGAAGACCGAGGGTTCGACCAGTTCCAGTTCCAGCAGCCGGGGGGCGCCATCGTCGTCGTGGATCAGGTCCACGCGGGCGTAGAGCAAATGTTCATCGGATGGAATCCTGGCCACGGCGTGCTCCGCGACCTCCAGTTCCGCGGCCGAGGGTTCGCGCGGGGTGATGGTTTCGGTGGCGTACAACTCCGCGGTCGGGCCTTCGCCGCGTTTCAGCAGCGGGCCCTTGCGGATGGCGTGGCTGAAGGCGCCGTCGAAGAACAGCAGTGCGGTTTCACCGTGTTCGTCCACGCGCGCGAGGTAGGGTTGCAGCAGCACGCTGCGGCCCGCGTCGAGCAGGCGCCGGACGTGTGCGAGGATGGCTTCGCGCCCGTCGCGCGCGTGGCGCTGGGCATCGCGCGAGCCCGCGCCGACGGCGGGTTTCGCGACGATGTCGCCGGCGCCGGGATGGGCGGCGAGCAGGGCGTCCACGGCTTGCGCAGCATCCTGGCCCGGTTCGATGAAGGTGCTCGGCACCACCGGCACGCCGGCGCGTGCGAGATCGGCAAGGTAGTGCTTGTCGGTGTTCCAGCGGAGGATGGCCGGCGGGTTCAGCAGTCGCGTGCACGCGGCCACGCGCCCGGCCCAGGCGAGGAACTCCGGCAGTCGCTCGAAGTAGTCCCAGGTCGAGCGCAGCAGGGCCAGCTCGTAGCGCGACCAGTCGACGGCATCGTCGTCCCAGTCGACCTCGTGCGCATCCGCGCCGGCTGCACGCAACGCGTCCAGCAACGACGGCATGTCGTAGTCGGTGCCACGCGCGGCGCGCGCGGTGACCAGGGCGATGTTCGGTGCGCTGCCGGTCACCGTGCGTAGCCCGCTTCGCGTTGGCTGCGAATGGCCAGTACCAGCACGATGCCGGCTGCCGGGAAGGCGCGATACAGGGCGACGTAGCCGCGGGTGTCGCGGCCGGTCACCAGCTCGCGCAGGTCGCCGCGGACAGGGCGTCCGATCATGGGATTGTGCTCCAGGACGTTGATGGCCTCGATGATGCCCTGGACGCGCGCGACGGCGTCGGGGACTTCATGCCGTTGCAGGTGATCGATGATGCGGTCGAAATCCGCGACGACCTCCGGTGCGAACTCGATCCGGGTCACGTCACGATTTGCGTGCCGCCAGCGTACGGGCGGCGGGGCGCCGTGGGCGCTTGCCTCGCACGCGGTCGCGCAGATAGGTGCGCAAGTCGGGCCAGGCGACGGTCTGACCGGCGTTCGCGATCCCGGCCAGGCGCCGTTCGGCCACGGCTTCGAAGTCGGCGCGACGCTCTTCGGCGTCGAGACGCCCGGTGATCGCGTCGAGCATGAACGCGTGTGATGTGGTGCCGGCGCGTTCGGCGGCGCGCTTGACGCGGTCTTTCAGCTCGTCCGGCAGGCGGATCGTGGTGGTGGACATGGTTTGCTCCGTGATCTTGTGGATCAATGTAGCACAATTATGCTACAAGGTCCGCGCCCCGGCCATTTCGACCGGTCATCGGGCCCATTCACAGGTTCTGGTAGTTCGGCCCCGCGCCACCCTCGGGCGTGACCCAGATGATGTTTTCGTAGGGGTCCTTGATGTCGCAGGTCTTGCAGTGCACGCAGTTGGCGGCGTTGATCTGCAGGCGCAGCGAGGAATTTCCGTCGCTGCCGGTTTCCTCGACCATTTCATACACGCTGACCGGGCAGAACCGGGTGCAGGGATTGGCGTATTCGACCACGCAGCGGCCCACGCAGATGTCGGTGTCGGGCACGTGCAGGTGCACCGGCTGGTCCTCGTCGTGCTCGGTGGCCGCGAAGTACACGGACGCCAGCCGATCGCGCGGCGGCAGCGTGCGCTCGACCCAGCCGGGGTCGCGCCGGGACGGGGCGTTGGGGCCGGGGCGGTTTTCGTGCGTGGCGGGCGGATCGAGTTTCTCAAGTGACGTCCAGTCGGCGTGGTTCTTCAGGGTCCACGGCGACAGACCGAGCGTGACGGTTTCCCACGCGGCGTTGGCCAGGCCGCGCCACAGGCCGCCGTGGAAACCGGGGCGGATGTTGCGCACCTTCTTCATTTCCTTCGCGACCGGCGAGGCCCGCAGGCGCGCGTCGAATCCTTCCGCCGAATGTTTTTCCACGAAGTGTTCGGCGGCCAGCATTCCGGAGCGGATCACCTGGTGGGTGCCCTTGATCTTGGGTACGTTCATCAGCCCGGCCGCGTCCCCGATCAACAGCGCGCCGGGCATCTCCGTCTTCGGCAGCGATTGCAATCCGCCTTCGATCAACGCCCGCGCGCCGGCGGAGATGATTTCCCCGCCTTCCAGCAGCGGCGCAATGCGCGCGTGGGCCTTCAGTTGTTGGAAGGCTTCCCACGGCCGGAACAGCGGGTCGGAATAATCCAGCCCGGCGACGAAACCGATCGCCAGGCGATCCTTGTCCAGGTGGTAGAGGAAACTGCCGCCGTAGGTGCGGTTGTCCAGCGGCCAGCCGATCGTGTGCGTGACGTGGCCGGGCTGCACGCGGCCTTCGGGCAACTGCCACAGCTCCTTCAGGCCGATGCCGTAGGTCTGCGGGCTGCAGTGCTTGTCCAGCCCGTACTTGGCGATCAGCTTCTTGCTGATCGAGCCGCGGCAGCCTTCGGCCAGCACCGTGAGCTTGGCCAGGATGTCGATGCCCTCGGTGTAGCCGGGCTTGTGCGAGCCGTCCCGGGCCACGCCCATGTCGCCGATCCTCACGCCCTTGACCGCGCCGGCATCGTCGAACACCGCGTCGGCGGCGGCAAAGCCGGGGAACACATCCACGCCCAGTGCTTCGGCCTGTGGCGCCAGCCACGCGCACAGCGCGCCGAGGCTCACGATGAAGTTGCCGTGGTTGTTCATCTGCGGCGGCCTGGGCAGCTTGATCGCGCGTCTGGCGTCGCGCAACAGCACGAATTCATCGCGCGTGGCGGGCACGCAGATCGGCGGCGGATTGTCGCGCCAGTCCGGCAGCAGCGCGTCCAGCGGCTCGGGTTCGATCACCGCACCGGACAATATGTGCGCGCCGATGGTGGACGACTTCTCGATCACGCACACCGTGGTGTCGGGCGCGAGTTGCTTGAGTCGGATCGCGAAGGCGAGTCCGGCGGGCCCGGCGCCGACCACGGCCACCTCGTATTCCATCGTTTCGCGTTCGCTCATGGCGATCTCCGCTGCCTCGGACTGTGGCCTGTCATTGTCTTGCGTTACACCGCACGCGGCAAACCGGCCGCGCACCCTGCATAATCGCCCGATCGGGAGGATCCATGAACGCAATCGACGAGGCGGAACTGCTGGGACCGGACGCGCTGCGGCGCGGCGGCGTGTTCCAGTGCCTGCACTGGCTGGCGGCCGGGCGCACCACGCCAGGCGCGCTGGCCGAGGCGTGCCTGGACACCATCGAACGGCTCGATCCGGTGCTGCACGCGTTCGTGGACGTGCGCCCCGACATCGTGCGCGACCAGGCCGCCAGCGCGCAGCGCCGCCGCCGCGAAGGTCCGATCGGGCGGCTGGACGGGATTCCGGTCGCGATCAAGGACAACTTCGACGTCGCCGGGTACCCGACCCGCGTCGGCCTGCCCACGCGCGAAGGCCACGTCGCCCGCCACGACGCGCATGCGATCGCGCGCCTGCGCGCGGCCGGCGCGCTGCTGCTGGGCAAGACCAACCTCGACGAGGGCGCGCTGGGCGCGGCCACGTGCAACCCGCATTTCGGCACCACGCGCAACCCCTTCGACGTGAACCGGGTCGCCGGTGGTTCGTCCGGCGGATCCGCCGCGGCCGTGGCCGCCGGCATGGCGCCGGTGGCACTGGGCTCGGACACGCTGGGATCGGTGCGCATTCCGGCCAGCTATTGCGGCGTGTTCGCGCTGAAACCCACCCACGGCGAGATTTCCGCGCGCGGCCTGGTGCCCGCCGCGCGGCGGCTGGATGCGGTCGGCATCCTGGCGCGCAGCGTGGGCGATCTTGTGGTGATGCTGCAGGTGCTGGCCGGCTACGACGCCGACGATCCGCGCTCACGCCGCCGCCGCGTGGCCCTGCAGCCACCGGACTGGAACCCGACCGACCTGCGTTGCGGGGTGCTGCCCGACCTTGCCGCGGTCGGCGTGGAGCCTGCGGTGGTGGAAGTGTTCGATGCGGCGATGGCGCGGCTGGAACGCGAACTGAACGATTGCAGCGCGCTGGATTTTTCCGACTGGCCATTCCAGAAGATGCGCCGCGCGGGTTTGCTGCTGATGGAAGCGGACATGCGCAACACCTTCGCCGCCGACCTGGACGACACGGCGCACCCGGTGTCCGACGGCTTCCGCGGACTGCTCGATTACGCGGCGCGCAAGTCGGCCGCCGACTACGTGCTGGCCGACCGCATGCTCGACTTCGCGGTGCTGAAGGCGCGCCGGGTGTTCTCGCGCGTGGACGTGCTGGTGATGCCGACCACGCCGCAGGGCGCGTTTCCGGTTGATGCGCCGGTTCCCGTCTCGCAGGCGGACCTGACCGCGTTCGCCAGCCTCTCGGCGTGCCCGGCGGTCAGCATCCCGATGGGCACCTTGCCCGACGGCATGCCGATCGGGATGCAGTTCGTGGGCGCGCCGGGTTCGGATTTGCGCTTGCTGGAACTGGCCGAGGTGTGTGCCGCGACGCTGGATTCGGCGCCGGCGTATCCGGTTTCGCCGGTGCAGGCGTAGGACGTACCCGCCGCAGGGGGCCGGAAGGCCCGACCCGCCGGATCAACCCGGTCGCGCCTTCCGGCGCTCCTGCACGGGCTGTCGTCGCACCCGTCGCTGGCTGGGCGACAGGGACAGTCATGAAATGCACAGGACGCCGATTGACGCGGACAACGCTTGAGGTAGCCGGCGGAAACCCGCGCAGCGGGTTTGCGTCGGTTGACCGAACCTGATTAGGGCGTTTCCTCAGCCACGTTGGCGTTGCGATGCACTCTCTACT
>CAZAXF010000118.1:0-5012 GCA_964489055.1 uncultured Rhodanobacter sp.
GCCGTCCGGTTTTTTTGTGCCGCACGGAAGAACAAATAGCGCCATCCGCGAATGAATGCGAAGGACGCGAATGGATACCTCCCCCTTCGCTTGCGAAGGGGGAATGAGGGGGATGGCTTTGCGCTCCGCCCGTCGTGCGCAAAGCACACGCTACTCGATCGAGCCCCGAATCCCGGAACCCTAAAACCGCCCCGCCTGATAGTCCTGCATCGCCTGCACGATCTGCTCGGGGGTGTTCATCACGAACGGGCCGTAGCGGGCGACAGGTTCCTCCAGCGGGCGGCCGGCGACGAGCAACAGGCGCGCGGGGCTGGCGTCGGCGGCGAGCGAGAGTTCCACGCTGTCGCCCTTCGACAGCACGCCCAGTTCCCGCATGCCCAGGGTTTCATCGCCAAGCTGCACCGCGTCGCCCTCGAACACATAGGCGAATGCACTGTGGCCTTCGGGCAGTGGCACCGTCAGGCTGGCGCCCGGTTCCAGGGCGATGTCGAGATACACCGGCTCGATCGCGATGCCGCTGACCGGGCCCTGCACGCCGAATGCTTCGCCCGCCACCACGCGCACCTTCACGCCCGGCACGGGCTCCGCCGTCGGGATGCGTTCGGGCGCGATGTCCTGGTAGCGCGGGTCGGTCATCTTGTCCTTGGCGGCAAGGTTGACCCACAACTGGAAGCCGCGCATCAGGCCGTGTTCCTGTTCGGGCATTTCCGAATGCACGATGCCGCGGCCGGCGGTCATCCATTGCACGCTGCCCGACTCGAGCAATCCGGAATTGCCGTGGTTGTCGCGGTGGCGCATGCGGCCGTCCAGCATGTAGGTGACGGTCTCGAAGCCGCGGTGCGGATGGTCCGGAAAACCGGCGATGTAATCGGTGGCCGAATCCGAACCGAACTCGTCCAGCAGCAGGAACGGATCCAGCGAATCCAGCTTCGGCTGCCCGATCACGCGGGTCAGCTTGACGCCGGCGCCGTCGGACGTGGGTATGCCGCGCACGCGGTGGGTGATGCTGCGGGAAGCCATGGAACACCTCCGGACCAGGGACATGCCCCCAAGATGCACCCGCAACGCCCGAAAACCAATGCCCGCCGCGTGAATGCAGCGTTCGATGGCCCTTGCCGGCGGCTGGATCGGTTTTATTCACCGGGCGGTCCGCTTCGCGGCAGAGGCCATCCGGCGCTGGAGCGCCGGCCCGGCACCCCGACCGGGGGCGGTCTGCTGCAGCCCGTCGGTTTTATTTACAACTACGGAAATCCACCCCGATTTTCCCGAAAAACATGCACTTGGACAGGCATGCACGGTATCCGGTGGGAAGTGCCGCCATCGGGTTGTCGGCAGATTTTACAGTTTTCGCCAGTCAGGAATATTTTTATTCGTAATATCAATGACTTGATGTATGGCACGGGAAATGCTTCAAGGCTACTGCGACGGCCGATACAGGTCGCTCACACGCAACAGACCTGGTAATCACCGACCTCCCAACTTCCGGAGACCGCATCATGAAACTCACCAGACAACTGATGATCGGAGCCGCATTGGCCATCCTTCCCGCGCTGGCTTTTGCACTACCGATTACCGTGGAGAATCCGTCCGCCACGTTCAGCGGCGCCACGGGCGGCACCAACGTCAATTACAACAACGGAACAACACATTCTGAGGTCCACTGGGGCGAGCCAACCTCCAAGAATCCAGGGGATCAAAGTGGGCTCGAGTTCGATGTATTCCACTCGCCGCTCAACACAGACACGGGCACGACGTTCAGCCTTGGCACGCTGTCGCATGACAACTGGGAAGTCAAGAACGGCACGGCGATATCGGGCGTCGACCTTACGTTCAGCTTCTCGATCACGACACCGGGTATCGGGGCGCTCGATTACACGTTCCCGCTCACCATCGACGAGACCAACAACGCGCCGCCCTGCGCGGAGACACCGGTTCCGTCGGACAACTACTGCCCCGACATCATCACGTTTTCGAGCTTCACGAGCACGCAGTCGTTCACCATCGGCGGCATCGACTACACACTGGACCTGCTGGGATTCGGCACCAGCGCAGACGACATTCAAGACAGCTTCATCACTCAGGAAGGGAAAGTAAGCTCCACCAATCTTTATGCCGTGATCAACGCGAAGACCCCACCGGTCAAGGTTCCCGAACCCAATGCACTGCTGATCATGGCCTTGGGCCTGCTGGCACTGGGCGGTTTCGTGCAGTATCGCAGGAAGCGGAACCCCAAGGCCTGACGGTGCGGACCGCTGCACGACACGCCATGGAGGCTGGCCGCTTCCCGCTGACCTGAGTGCAGGGCAAAATCCGAAAGGTTGATTCCCGACCCGGCCTTCACTTGTTGAAGGCCGGGTTTTTTGTGCGCCCGACCGCGCCTGGCCGAACCGGTCGGGCGCTGGTAACCATCCGGGATTGAATCCAGTCAGGGCCGCGCCGCAACAGGTGACCCGCCTGACTGGGCGCGTGTGCACGCTCCTGCTCGCAGGCTCAGCGCCGCTGCTCCGGTATGGGATGCAACGGCTTGCAAGGCGCCTTCTTGTAAGATGCGGCAATGTGCCGCAAATCGTGCATTTCGCCAAGCGCAACGCGGATGCCCCTGCGCTTCGGGGCCGGCTGAATGCCCGGCGTGTGGCAGGTATTGACCTACCTTGGCGATGGCGCGGTGCTGCTGCCGTGCGCGTTGCTGTTGTTTGCCTGGTTGATCGCGGCGCCGGCCAGCCGGCGTACCGGCTGCTTGTGGCTGGCCGCCGTGGTGCTGGTGAGCGCCGGCGTGGCATCGAGCAAGCTGGTGTACATGCTCACCGGATGGCACCCCGCGGGATGGAACTTCATCGGCCTCAGCGGACACGCTGCGCTGTCGTGCCTGTTCTGGCCGGCGGCCGGCGCGCTGCTGACCGCCCGCAGCCCGGTTCCGGTTCGGGTTGTTGCGGTCGCTGCCGGTGTTTGCCTGGCCCTCGCCATCGCTGCCTCGAGCTGGGTGCTGCGCGACCACTCGCTGGTGGAAGTCGTGACGGGCACGCTCTGGGGAGCGCTGGTCGCCGCGGCCTTCCTGCTGCTTGCCCGGTGGCAGGCGCTGCCGGCGCCGGCCGCCCGCGCGTGGGTGATCGCGGGGATGCTGGTGGTCGCGGTGGCCATGGTCAACCACGAACTCCCGTCCACGCGCGTGCTCGGCTGGTTTGCATCAAAGGTGACCGGGCACGTTCATACGCGCCGTGATCTTGGTCCCCGGGCGCGCCTGTCGAACCCGATCCCCCACCCGCGCCCGTACGCGACGGAGCCGGACGACCACGATGCACATCCCGGGGCATCGCAACCCTGACGCCTCGCCGCGGCCCCTGCAGTACGGCCAATCATTCGCTCCGAATCCGCGCAATGCCACTGGTACACTCGATGCATGTAGTGGAATCAGGGGGATACCCTTGCATGAAGCAACTCCGGATCGACCTGATCGCGGCTGCGCGGCCCAACTTCATGAAGGTCGCACCGCTGTACCACGTATTGCACGGAGAACCGTGGTGCGTTCTGCGGCTGGTGCATACCGGCCAGCATTACGACGCCAACATGTCGGATGCGTTTTTCCGCGACCTCAGGCTGCCGCCGCCGGACCTGCACCTCGGCGTCGGCAGTGGCAGCCACGCCGAGCAGATGGCCAACGTGATGCTGGCCTACGAGCGCGCCTGCAACGAGGCGCGCCCGGACTTGGTCGTGGTGGTCGGTGACGTCAATTCGACACCCGCCTGCGCCCTGGTCGGCACCAAGCTGCACATTCCCGTGGCGCATCTCGAAGCCGGCCTGCGCAGCCGCGATCGCCGGATGCCCGAGGAGATCAACCGGCTGGTGACCGACGTGATCGCCGACATCCTGTGGACTCCCTCGCCGGACGGCGACGAGAACCTCATCGCCGAGGGCGTGCCGCCGGAAAAGATCACGCGCGTCGGCAACATCATGATCGACTCCTACGAACTGATGCGCGAGCGCATCGAGGCCAGTGGCGAACGCGGCCGGCTCGGCCTGGACGGGCGCGAATACGCGGTGGTGACGTTGCACCGGCCTTCCAACGTTGACACCCCCGAAATGCTGGGTTTGCTGGTCGAGCGCCTGACCGGGATCGCCGCGCGCCTGCCGCTGGTGTTTCCGGTGCATCCACGCACCCGCAAGAACCTGGAAGCGTTCGACCTGTGGAAGACGCTTTCCGAAGCAGCCGGCATGCAGGTCATCGAGCCGCTCGGCTACGTGGATTTCATGAACGTCGTGTGCGGCGCGCGCCTCGCCATCACCGATTCGGGCGGCATCCAGGAGGAAACCACGTATCTCGGAATCCCGTGCCTTACCTTGCGCACGACCACCGAACGCCCGATCACGATCACCGAAGGAACCAATCGCCTGGTGGATGCCGCCGGGCTGGTACCGGCGGTGGACGAGATCCTGGCCGGCCGCTGGACCCACGGACGCAAGCCCGGGTCGTGGGACGGACATGCCGCAGCGAGGGTGGCCGCGGACATTCGCGCCCGCCTGCTGGACGCGCCGGTCGATGTCCCCGACCGCGTGGAGGCTTCCGGTTCCCGTGGCCGACCGCCGCTGGGCAATGATGCCTGAGCCGGGACAGGAGGTGGGTTGCTCGTGGCTGGCCTGATCGACACCGATGTTCGCCTGGAAGCTCCCGCCCCGCGGCGGCTGGAGGGGGAAGTGCGGAGGATGGCTTTTCGCTTCGCCCGGCATCCCCCGCCGCTGCGCGGCGTTGCCAGGCTCGCGCATCCAGCGCTCGCCAGACAACCCGGCCCTCGGCGTCCTGCCTCGGGCGTTCGAACTGCCGCGAACTGCCACTGGCAGTTCGCAAGCGCCAGTTCTCACCCCTTCGTGCCGAAGGGTGCGTTGCGCTTCCCCCTTCGCGCGCGAAGGGGGATCGAGGGGGATGGCTCTGCGCTCCGCCCGGCATCCCCCCGCCGCTGCGCGGCGTTGCCAGGCTCGCGCATCCAGCGCTCGCCAGACAACCCGGCCCTCGGCGTCCT
>CAZAXF010000119.1:0-4908 GCA_964489055.1 uncultured Rhodanobacter sp.
GCGCGCGAACACCAGCGCGCCACCCAGCACGTCGCTGTGGCCGCCGAAATACTTGCTGGTCGAATGCATCACGATGTCGGCACCAAGTTCCAGCGGACGTTGCAGCACCGGGGTCGCGAAGGTGTTGTCGCAGGCGAAACGCGCGCCGTGCGCGTGCGCGACCTTCGCCAGTTCGGCCAGGTCGCTGACCTTGAGGCGCGGATTGGACGGCGATTCGGCCCACAGCAGCGCGATGCCGTTGGCGCAGGCGCTGCGTACGGCGTCGAGGTTGGTGGTATCGACCGTGATCACCTCGACGCCGCGTTCGGGCAGCACCTCGGTGACGTAACCGCGCGTGCCGACGTAGCAGTCCTCGGGTACCACGATGCGCTCGCCTCGTTGCACGGTGTCCAGCACCGCCGCGACCGCGGCCATGCCCGAGGCGAAGACCAGCGCGCGTTCGCCGCCTTCCAGCGCGGCCAGCGCGGATTCGAGCCGGCGCTGGGTCGGGTTGTCGGCGCGCTGGTAGGTGAAATCGTCCGCGCCGCCGGCCGCAGCGTGCACGAAATTGGTGGACAGGTGCAGCGGCGGTGCGACGGCGCCGGTTTCCGGATCCGGATCCGCACCCGCGTGCACCGCCAGGGTGCCGAGTTTTTGCGCCATTGCCTTGTTCCCCTGCTTGCAACCCATGGGTCGATGCGTCCACGATAGCCACTAGTTTCACCGCATGCACGCTTGGAGGCGACATGAAATACCTGCACAGCATGGTCCGCGTGAGCGACCTCGATGCCTCGTTGCGCTTCTACTGCGAGGGACTTGGGCTGCGCGAAGTACGGCGGCGGGACGTACCCGAAGGCAAGTTCACGCTGGTGTTCCTGTCGGCGCCGGAGAGTCCCGAGGCGGAAATCGAGCTGACGCACAACTGGAATTCGGACGAGGACTACGGTTCGGCCCGCAATTTCGGCCACCTCGCGTTCCGGGTCGATGACATTTATGCGCTGTGTGCGCACCTTCAGGACATGGGCGTGACCATCAACCGCCCGCCGCGGGACGGTCACATGGCTTTCGTGCGCTCACCCGACCTGATCTCGATCGAGCTGCTGCAAAAGGGCGACGCCCTGCCGCCCACGGAACCGTGGAAGTCGATGCCCAACACCGGCGAGTGGTAGGGGGCGGGCGCGCTGTGCCGCGGTCATCCCGGCGCACGTACGCCACCCCGGATCCCGACCGCGGGCCGGGACCCAGTTCGCTTTTTGTGAGTCTTTCAATGGATTCCGGGTTCGATTGCCGATGAAGCCGGCAATCGCCCCGGAATGACGACGGAGGCGATGCTTCCCCGCGTCCCGCGTCCCGAGTCCCGAGTCCCGCGTCCCGCGTCCCGAGTCCCGCGTCCCGCGTCCCGAGTCCCGAGTCCCGAGTCCCGAGTCCCGAGTCCCGAGCCCCGAGCCCCGAGCCCCGGAATCAGGCGTGCACCGCCGCAAACGCGGATCTGGCGGCTTCCAGGGTTGTATCAATCACGTCGTCATCGTGGGCGCTGGACATGAAGCCGGCCTCGAACGGGCTGGGCGCAAGATACATGCCGGCGTCCAGCATCGCGTGGAAGAAGCGGCCGAAGGCATCCCGGTCGCAGGCGGTGGCCTGCGCGAAGCTTTCGACGGGGCCGTCGCTGAAGAACAGACCGAACATGCCGCCCACGCGGTTGGTCGAAAACGGCACGCCGGATTCTTGTGCGGCGGCCTCGAGCCCGTCGGCCAGCGCCTGGGTCTTGAGCGCGAGGCGCTCGTGGAAGCCGGGTTCGCGCACCAGCTCCAGCGTGGCGAGTCCCGCGGCCATCGCCACCGGGTTGCCCGAAAGCGTGCCGGCCTGGTACACGGGACCGGCCGGCGCGACCTGTTGCATCAGCTCGCGGCGGCCGCCATAGGCGCCGACCGGCATGCCGCCGCCGATGATCTTGCCGAGCGTGGTGAGATCGGGCGTGATCGCGTACAGCGATTGCGCGCCGCCGGCGGCCACGCGGAATCCGGTCATCACCTCGTCGAAGATCAGCAACGCCCCGTCGCGCGTGCACAGTTCGCGCAGGGTCTCGAGAAACCCGGTGCGCGGCGGCACGCAATTCATGTTGCCTGCCACGGGCTCCACGATCACGCAGGCTATGGTCTCTCCTGCCCCGTCGAACAGCGCGCGTGCGGCGTCGATGTCGTTGTACGGCAGCGTGATGGTGAGGTCGGCCAGGGCCTTGGGCACGCCCGGCGAATCGGGCACGCCCAGGGTGAGCGCACCCGAGCCGGCCTTGACCAGGAACGAATCGCCGTGGCCGTGGTAACAGCCCTCGAACTTCACGAAGCGCTCACGCCCGGTTGCGCCGCGCGCCAGGCGCAGCGCCGACATCGTCGCCTCGGTGCCGGAATTGACGAAGCGCAGCACTTCCAGTGATGGCATCAGCGCACGGATGGCCTCGGCCAGTTCCGCTTCCGCAGCGCACGGCGTGCCGAAAGACAGCCCGTCGCGCACCGCGCGCTCGACCGCCTCGCGCACGTGCGGGTGGTTGTGGCCGGCGATCATCGGCCCCCACGAACCGACGTAGTCGATGTAGCGGTTGCCCTCGACGTCCCACAGGTACGGACCCTCTGCGCGCGCGGCAAAGAATGGCTCGCCGCCGACCGACTTGAATGCACGCACCGGCGAATCCACCCCGCCGGGCAGGACGTTCAAGGCGCGTTGGAAGAGTTCGTGATTGCTTGGCATGGTTCGACTCGTGTTCAACAAAAACGTTTAGCCACGGATTGACACGGATGCGCACGGATCAAGCCAGGGGCGCACCGCTTCTATCCGTGTTGATCCGTGTCAATCCGTGGTAAACATGGCTGCATATCGCCGCGCAGCGGCACGGATGTCGGGTGCCCCGAACACGCCGGAAACCACCGCCAGGAAGTCCGCGCCCGCGTCGATCAGTTCCCGCCCATTTTCGGGGGTGATGCCGCCGATCGCCACCAGTGGCAGACCGAAGCGCGCTGCTTCGCGCAGCACCGCGGGGCTTGTGTAATGGGTTACGGCCTTGGTCGCGGTGGGAAAGAACGCGCCGAAGGCAAGCTGGTCGGCGCCCGCCGTCGCGGCGTCGTGCGCGTGCTGCAACGAGTCGTAGCACGACACGCCAATGATCGCGTCAGGCCCGAGCGCCGCGCGCGCGGTGGCGATGTCGGGGTCGTCCTCGCCCACGTGCACACCCGCGGCCCCGCTCGCGAGGGCCAGCTCGACATCGTCATTGACGATCAGCGGAACGCCGTGGCGGCGACACAGCCCGGCCAGGGCGCGCGCTTCACGCAGCCGGCGGGCGCCGTCACGGGTCTTGTCGCGGTACTGCAGCAACACCGCGCCGCCTGCCAGCGCCGCGTCCGCGGCTTCCAGCAGGTCATCGCGCGGGCCGTCGGTGATCGCGTAGAGGCCGCTTGCGGGGCGTGCCGTCGCGGCGTGCTTCGGGAAGTTGGATCGGCTGGCGGGCATCGCCTTCGTTGACCTGGATCAAGGCTGCGCTTTCATGCTGCGCCGCAACTTGCGACAATAGCCGGCATCTTCCATTGCGTCACCCATTCCATGAGCGCTCCCGCAGAATCCATTGTCGTCTACCGCAAGTTCATGTGCGTCGTGTGCGGATTCATCTATGACGAAGAAGCCGGGCTGCCCGAGGAGGGCATCGACCCCGGCACCCGCTGGGAAGACATTCCCGACACCTGGACCTGCCCCGACTGCGGCGTCACCAAGGACGACTTCGAGATGATCGAGCTCGACGGCTGACGCCGCACGGCCATTTCCTTGCCCCATTTGGGCCATCCCCGCGGCACCATGGCGTGCTTGGATGAAGCCGTGGTCAGGGTCAAGGAGGCCGCGGTGCGCGAATTCGTTCCCTTCGACGATTGCTGGTACGACGAGCAGCCTCCGGGCCGCCTGGTGCCGTTGCCCGCCAACTTCGTGTGCGTGCGCGACCATGCCGGCGTGTTTCACTGGATTCCCGAATCCGAAACCCCGGAGAACGTGATCACGTCGCCGGTGCGCGCCCCGATGCGCGCGGCGGTCCCGGCGTTGAGTTCCAGCACGTAGCGCGCGGGCACATCGCTTGGATACAGCCTGCACGGATCGGCCGTGCAGGGTTGCGCGTCGCGCTGGATCGCCACCAGTCGCCGGTTGGCGTCGAAAAACAGCATGTCCAGCGGGATCAGCGTGTTCTTCATCCAGAACGTGCGCGGCCGGGCCCCGGGAAACACGAACAGCATGCCGTGGTCCGGCGGCATCGATGCCCGGTTCATCAGGCCGCGCGCCTGTTCGGCGGGCGTGGTGGCCACCTCCACCTGGAAGCGGTGGCCGTCCAGGGTGACGCTGGCGGCCGCCGGACGCTGGACGGGTACCGGGGCGCAGCCGGCGACGGCCAGGACCGCGCCCAGGACCACGGCCGGACATGCCGGCGACAAGCGCATCATCAATCACTCCGCGGCGGCTGAAAGGCGCAGTGTAGCGCCATTTCGCAGCTGCCACTTCCCAACGCAAATCAATCACGCTATCCTTGACGGCCCGGTGGCGCAGGGCTGCTCCGCCGGGGATTTCCGGGCGGCAAGAATTTTTCCGAAAGTTGTTGACACCCCCGGAAAGCCCGATACAATGGGCGGCTCGCGAGACGAAACGTCCCGCGACGCGAAGCCGGAGGGCGACGCACCGCAAAGCTCCTTGACAGTGTGCACAGGTGACTTGTGTGGGCGGCTTGCGGATGGACGAAAGTTCATCGATGCAAGACGTCCAAACCTTTGAACCTAAGTGATTCAGCGATGAGTCGCAGTTCAGGTTTCGGACTCTCTCAAGACAGACAGCCTTCGGGTTGTCGAAACCTTCAAGTGAAGAGTTTGATCCTGGCTCAGATTGAACGCTGGCGGCATGCCTAAC
>CAZAXF010000120.1:0-4677 GCA_964489055.1 uncultured Rhodanobacter sp.
TCCCGAGTCCCGAGTCCCGAGCCCCCATCTCCGATTCCCACCAAATGCAGCGCTACCTCGATCTCCTCCGTGACGTGCTGGAAACCGGTACCCGCAAGTCCGATCGCACCGGCACCGGCACGCTGTCGGTCTTCGGCCGCCAGATCCGCATGGATCTTGCGCAGGGATTTCCGCTGCTCACCACCAAGAAGCTGCACCTGAAGTCCATCGTGCACGAGCTCTTGTGGTTCCTGCGCGGCGACACCAACATCGCCTACCTGAAGGACCACGGCGTCAGTATCTGGAACGAGTGGGCCGATGAAAACGGCGACCTCGGCCCCGTCTACGGCAAGCAGTGGCGCGCGTGGCCGACGCCAGATGGCCGCACGATCGACCAGATTTCGCGGGTGATCGAGCAAATTCGCGACAATCCCGATTCACGCCGCATGCTGGTGTCGGCCTGGAACGTCGGCGAACTCGACCGCATGGCCCTGATGCCCTGTCACGCGCTGTTCCAGTTCTACGTGGCCGACGGCAAGCTCTCGTGCCAGCTCTACCAGCGCTCGGCGGACATCTTCCTCGGCGTGCCCTTCAACATCGCAAGCTACGCCCTGCTCACCTGCATGATTGCCCATGTCTGCGGCCTCGAACGCGGTGACTTCGTGCACACCTTCGGCGACCTGCACCTCTACTCCAACCACCTCGACCAGGCCCGCGAACAATTGACCCGGACCCCGCGGGCCCTGCCGAAGCTGGTACTCAACCCCGACGTGTCGTCCATCTTCGACTTCCGCTTCGAAGACATCCACGTCGCCGACTACGACCCATGGCCCGCCATCAAGGCCCCCGTCGCGGTGTAGGCCGGGCACTGCCCGCCGCGCCGTGTCCGTCCGCGTACGTGGCGGGATCCGTCGCTTGATGCCCGCCAGCTACCGAACATGTCCCGAATTACCCTCATCGCCGCCCTCGATCGCAACCGTGCCATCGGCCGCGACGGCGCAATGCCCTGGCATCTGTCCGATGACCTCAAGCGCTTCAAGGCGCTGACGCTGGGCAAGCCGGTGTTGATGGGGCGCAAGACCGCGCAGGCGATCGGCCGGCCGTTGCCGGGTCGCCCGAACCTGGTGCTGACCCGCGGGAACCGTGCACCGTTCGAAGGTCAACGCGTGGTGCATTCACTGGACGAGGCGATCACCCTGGCCGGTGGCGCAGAACTTTTTGTGATCGGTGGCGGCGAGGTGTATGTGCTGGCGCTGTCGCGTGCCACGCGCATGCATCTGACACTGGTCGATGCGGCGACGCCCGGTGCCGACACGTACTTTCCGGCCTTCGATCCGCGCGACTGGCGCGAGACTTCGCGCGAGCACCACCCCGCGGATGACAGGCATGAACTGGCCTTCGACTTTGTCGATTACCAGCGCACCGATGGCAGCCCGCTCACTCCGGCAGAAGGGAAGGGGTGAGGGTACGGCCCTTGTGCAATTTCTGCACCCATCGCAGCCGTCGCCCGCGTTCGCTCGGCTCGGCGGGCCGCGATCGCCTGCACACATGGGGATGACCGCCATGCCAACCATCGAAGTCGCCGCCGGCATCCTCACCGCCGCCGACGGCCGCGTGCTCCTGATGCAGCGCCTGCCGGGCAAGCACCTGGCCGGCCTGTGGGAATTTCCCGGTGGCAAGCTCGAACCCGGTGAGTCGGTCGAACAGGCGTTGCGCCGCGAACTGGCCGAAGAACTGGGCATCGAGGTACGTGCAGCCGAACCACTGATTTCGGTGCCGTGGGACTACCCCGAAAAATCGGTGCGCCTGCACGCTTGGCGCGTCACCGCGTGGCGCGGCGAACCGCGCGCACGTGAAGGCCACCCGCTGTGCTGGACGGCCATCGCCGACCTGGACGTCGCCGGAATGCCGCCCGCGGACGTTCCCGTCGTGAACGCGCTGCGGCTGCCGGCGCACTACGCCATTTCCGGTGCCGAGGGACACCTGCCCGATGCCGCGAGTCACCAGGCAATCACGCCGTCGCCGCTGCTGCAATTGCGCATGCCCGATGCGGATCGCGAGTCCGTGCGCGCGACGGCGCACAATCTGATGCGTTCCCACCCGGCATGCCGCGAACGGCTGCTGGTCAATCATGACATCGAGCTGGCGCGCGAATTGGGCGTCGGCGTGCACCTGCGCGCCGCACAGTTGCACCGCCTGCGGCAGCGGCCGCTGCCGCACGGCGTCTGGGTCGGCGCGTCTTGCCACGACGCCGACGAGCTCGACTGCGCCGCACGCCTTGACGTGGACTTCGCAACCCTGTCACCCGTGCGCACCACCGCCTCGCACCCCGATGCAACGCCGCTGGGCTGGGAACGTTTCGCGCGCCTGGTTGCCGACGCGCGCGTGCCCGTCTACGCACTCGGCGGAGTCGGCCACGACGACCTGGAACGCGCGCGCGCCGTCGGCGCGCAGGGCGTCGCCGGCATCCGCGCGTTCCAGTGAATCCCGCGGGTTGGCTGGCGAATTTTCCGTGTTTGCAGGGCGGGCACTGCCCGCCGGGGCGCCATCATGCGGCGGACAATCTCCGCCCTACATTCCGCCGTAGCGTGCGCTCCGCGCACGCTGGGCACGTCCCCCGCATTGATGGTGCCTGTTCGTGCGCAAAGCGCACGCTACGCGTTTTTTTACCCCTCTCCCTCCGGTAGGGGCAGGGGTGAGGATTCGCACTCGGGTGAAGGCGCACAGCGCGTTGACCTTCACAGGATCGCGGCCAATTTGCAGGGCGGGCACTGCCCGCCGGGGCGCCATCATGTAGCGGACAATCTCCGCCCTACACTCCGCCGTAGCGTGCGCTCCGCGCACGATGGGCACGTCCCCCGCATTGATTGTGCCTGTTCGTGCGCAAAGCGCACGCTACGCGTTTTTTACCCCTCTCCCTCCGGTGCAGGGGCAGGAGTGAGGGTTGGCACTCGCGTGAAGGCGCACAGCGCGTTGACTTTCACAGGCTCGCGGCCAGCGCCAGGTAGCGCGCATGCAGCGCCGCCACCTTTTCGTCCAATGCCGACACCTCGCCGTCGTTGGCGATCACGTCGTCGGCGATCGCCAGCCGCTGCTCGCGCGTCGCCTGCGCCGCCAGCATCTGCCGGGCGTGCCCGTCGGTAACGCCATCGCGCCGCATCAGGCGTTCGATCTGCAGTGATTCGGGCGCGTCCACCATGAGCACCCGATCGACCCATTGGTACTGCGTCCAGTTCTCGGCCAGCAGCGGAATCACGAGCATGCAGTAGGGTCCGCGATCCATGCCAACGCGCCGCTGCAGCCACGCGCGTATGCGCGGATGGATGATCTTCTCCAGCTTTCTTCGCGCCGCGGGATCGGCAAACACGCGCTCGCGCATCGCGCGACGATCCAGGTTGCCGTCCGGCCCCAGCATGTCGGCACCGAACACGAACTCGATCTCGGCCAGCGCCGCCGAATGCGGCGCGACCACTTCGCGCGCAGCGATGTCGGCGTCGTACACACCGATACCGAGCGCCTCGAACCGCCGCGACACCGCACTCTTGCCCGATGCAACACCACCGGTCAGCGCCACCACGAAGTGGCGGTTGCCTTGCCGTGAGTCCGGAACGTCGGTCATGGTCTTGTCAGGGTCTGGGCGTGACGAGGCGTGGCGGGCGCCTCTGCCGTTGCCGGCCGATCCGTGCGATCGCCCAATAACCGGGGCCAGGTTGGTGTTTTCGGTTCAACCGTGTCGTCCCCTGTGGTCGTGCGCGAAAAGGGTACCCTGACCCTGGTTTTCAGTGGATGCCGGTGAGGTGGAGGTAGGCGCCGAGGATTTGCTGGCCCGCGATGAACCAGATCCACATCGCGATGGCGAGGAACGGGCCAAAGGCGAATGGCACCGAGCGGTGCTGTCCGCGTACGCCCAGCAGGATGGTGCCGATGATTGATCCGCTCACGGCGGCGATGATGATCACCGGCAACAATGCCGCCCAGCCCATCCACGCGCCGGCGGCTCCCAGCAGCTTGAAGTCGCCGTAGCCCATGCCTTCCTTGCCCGTGGCCAGCTTGAACAGCCAGTACACCGACCACAGCGCCAGGTAGCCGGCAGCCGCGCCGATCAGGGCGGCCCGGGTGTCGGCGAAAAGCGGCACCAGCGACAACAGAAGGCCCAGCCACAGCAGTGGCAGGGTCAGCGAATCAGGCAAAAGCTGGGTACGGAAATCGATGCCCGCGGCCGCGACCAGCACCCACGTGAACACCAGCCCCGCGGCCGCTTGCCAGCCCGGCCCGAATTTCCACACCACCACCGCGCTGGCCGCGCCCGTCAAGAGTTCCACCAGCGGATACTGGATCGAAATCGACGCCTTGCAGTAGCGGCAGCGGCCCCGCAGCACCAGCCACGACAGCAGCGGAATGTTGTCCCACGCGGCCAGTGGATGTTTGCAATGCGGACAATGCGACCCTTTGCGCACAAGGTCGGGCGGCGCGGGGGCGTCGTCGCCTGCCAGCGCCAGCATTTCGCGAGCCTCGCGTTTCCAGAACCACTCCATGCGCGCGGGCAGGCGCAGGATCACCACGTTGAGGAAACTGCCCACGATCAGTCCCAGCACGCCGGCCAGCGCGATCCAGAAGGCTGGGGGGAGGGTCTGCACGATCGTCATGTCAGGCGCGGTTTCCCACGCCCTTCGGATCGAAGGAAGTCGCCGCGCAGCG
>CAZAXF010000121.1:0-4492 GCA_964489055.1 uncultured Rhodanobacter sp.
GCATGAAGTTCAGCGAGCGGATCTTGATGCGCGAGGCCAGCAGGTCGTTGGTGGCCTGGCGGCCCCAGGAGCCGCCGTCTTCGGGGTTGGCGAGCACTTCGAGGTTGTCGGTGAGCGCGCCCATCCAGGGCGTCATCTTTTCCTCCTCGGTGCCGGGCAGGAAGCCGATGTCCTCGCCTACCGATACGGTGACGCGGGTGACGATGATTTCGCGGAAGCGGTGCTGGTCCATCACCTGCGCCAGGCCCGCGGCGAGCGCAAGCAGGGTCTTGCCGGTGCCGGCGTTGCCCAGCAGCGTGACGAAATCGATCTCCGGGTCCATCAGCATGTTCAACGCGAAGTTCTGTTCGCGGTTGCGCGCGGTGATGCCCCACACGCTGTGTGCGCTGCCGGTGTAATCGCCCAGGAGTGCGAGCCGGGTCTTGCCGTCCGCCTGGCCCATCACGCGCAGCTCCACGCTGTTTTCGCCGGGAAGGTACAGGCACTGGTTGGGCTGCCAGGCCTCGTCATCGCGCGGTTGCAATTCGTAATAGGTCTGGCCGCGCTCGCTCCACGAGCGCAGTTCCGGGTGGCGGTCCCAGAAATCGGACGGCAATTCGGCCGCACCGGTGTACAGCAGCGAGAAATCGTCCAGCGCGCGGTCGTTTTCGTAGTCTTCGGCGTCGATGCCGAAGATGGTGGCCTTGATCCTGAGGTTGATGTCCTTGGACACCAGCACGATGGCGACGTCCGGATGCTTCTCGCGCAGTTCCAGCACCGCGGCGATGATCTGGTTGTCGGCCTTGCCGTGGCCGTTGCCGGTGCGGGTCTGGAAGTGCAGCCGGCCGTTGGCGCCGCCGGACTTCAGCTTGACGCCGTCCGGCTGCGCCAGCGGAACGCCGTCGGCGATGCCGTGGTGGTCGTTGCGTTCGATCAGCTCGTTGAGGAAGCGGCTGGCCTGGCGCGCGTTGCGGGCCACCTCGGATACGCCCTGCTTCTTCTCGTCCAGCTCTTCGAGCACCGTCATCGGGATGAACACGTCGTGTTCCTCGAACCGGAACAGCGCGGTCGGGTCGTGCAGCAGTACGTTGGTGTCGAGCGCGTAGGTGCGCTTGCCGTCGACCTTCTTGGTCATCTTCGGGTGGTCTCGCATGGCGTGACGGGAGGCAGAAGCATTTGACCACGGATGAACACGGATTCACACGGATAGCATCCGTGGTGATCCGTGTGAATCCGTGGCAAGTGCTTCGCTTGAATGCTTTTCAACGCAATCAGGCTGCGGGAATCGCGTCCAGTACGGTCTGCGCGTGGCCGGGAACCTTGACGCCGCGCCATTCGCGCACCAGGCGGCCTTCGGGGTCGACGAGGAAGGTGCTGCGATCGATGCCGAGGTACTCGCGCCCGTACAGTTTCTTCTTGCGGATCACGTCGAAGGCCTTGCACCAGGTCTCGTCGGTGTCGGCGATGAGCGTGAACGGCAGGCCGAGTTTTTCCTTGAAGCCCGAATGCGAGCGTGCGCTGTCGCGTGACACGCCCACGATCGTGGCATTGCGGCGCTTGAATTTCGTGTACAGGTCGCGGAAGTCGCCGGCCTCGCGGGTGCAGCCCGAGGTGTTGTCCTTCGGATAGAAGTACAGCACCAGCCACTGGCCGCGCAGGTCGGCCAGTTTCAGGGTGTCGCCGGACTGGGTGGTGCCGGAGAGTTTGGGGATCTTGTTGCCGGTTTTGGTCATGTTTTCGTTGTTTCCAACGGCTCGCGCAGGAGCCTGGGCACAGATGGCGAGAGCGGCATCCGGAGTCAGGACCCGGTGGTCGCGTGCGCGCACGCTCTACATCAAAACTTTACCGGGTCCATGATGGCGTCGAGGTTCAGGCCGTCGCACAGCTCCATGAATTCGTCGCGCAACGCGGCGATGTGGGTTTCGGCCGGCAGCCCGATGGTGAGCTGGGCCTGAAACATGTCCGCGCCGGTCTGCATGGCCTGGTAGCGCATCGAGGACATCTGCTCGACGGTGATCTTGCGGCGGTGGAAGAATTCCACCAGCTCGACCAGTACGCCCGGCTTGTCGGCGGCCACCACCTCGACCATGTATGGCAGCATGCGGCTGGGCTCGTCGCCGGGGCGGGTGCGGTAGCTGAGAAGATGCAGCGCCTCGTCCTGGCCGATGCGTTCCAGCGCGTTCTCGAGCTTGGCGATGGCATCCCAGGCACCGCCCGCGAGCAGCAGCACCGAAACGTCCGCGCCCACGGTGGCCACGCGCGATTCGACCAGGTTGCAACCGGCATCGGCGATCTTGCGCGACAGCATCAGCAGCGGCGACTCTCGCGCCGGGGCGACCGCCTGGATCAACAGTTGATGGTCGTTGGCCGGACGCGCGTTCGAACGCTTCGCGCTGGCAAGGGACTTGACGTTCACGGACCGGAGAATAGTGGTGTTGCCGCCTTTGCGCCACGTTATGATGCGCGTTTCGGCAAGCGGAGTGACACGTGGAAATCGTTGGCAGCCTGTGCGCCATCGCAACCCCGTTCCAGTCCGACGGGTCGCTCGACCTGCCCGCGTTCGGGCGCCTGCTGGACCGCCAGCTGGAGGAGGGAACCCAGGGCATCGTGGTCGCCGGGTCCACCGGCGAGGCCCACATGCTGGATGGGGCCGAATACGAACGCCTGCTGGCGTTCGCGGTGGAGCGCGTCGCGAACCGGGTTCCGGTGATCGCCGGCAGCGGCGAAGCCGCGACCGCAAAGACCATTGCCCTGACCCGGCGTGCGAAGGCCCTGGGTGCCGACGCCGCGCTGGTGGTCACGCCCTATTACGTGCGTCCGACCCAGGAGGGCCTGCGCCGGCATTTCAGTGAAGTCGCCGAACACTGCGACATCCCCGTGCTGATGTACAACGTGCCTTCGCGCACCAGCTGCGACATGCTTCCGGAAACCGTCGCGGCGCTGCGCGACCAGGCCGGCATCGTCGGCATCAAGGAAGCCGTGGGCACGCCCGAGCGCATTCGTGCCATGGTGCAACTTCAGCGTCCGGATTTTGTCTGTCTTTCCGGTGACGATGGCAGTGCGCCGGCAGCGATGCTGGCCGGCTTCGGAGGCGTGGTGTCGGTGGTGAACAACCTGGTGCCCGGACTTTTCCGCGCGTTGTGTGACGCTGCGCGCGGTGGCGACAAGGCGGCCACGGACGAGCACGTCGCGCGCGTCACGCCGCTGCTGGACGCGCTGGCCTGCGCGCCCAACCCCATTCCCGTGAAGGCCGGCCTGGCCGAACTCGGGCTGTGCACGGACACGCTGCGGCTGCCGCTGCAGGCGCTGGCCAGGGGGCGCGAACGTGCACGGCTTCGCGAGGTCCTGCTGCCCCTTGCTGGCGCCGCCACGCCATGATCATGCACAATGCGCCCATGAAACGAATCCCATGGTTGCTGCTGCTTCTGTTGCCGGTGGCACTGGCGGGTTGCCAGACCCTCGGCAAGCTCAATCCATTCCATCACCGCGCCCCGGCCTATGAGTCGGCGCAGCAGGAAAAGCCCCTGGAGGTCCCGCCAGGCATGGATCGTCCGCCAACGTCCGAGGCGTTGCGGATCCCGAATGCCGGCAATGCGCCGGCACCCGGAACCGCCACGCAGACGGCTGAAGTTCCACCGACCGTGCAGGCGCCATCGCAAGCAGCATCCGGGGCGCCAACCGGCAGCAGCAGCCTGACGTTCTCCGACACCCCCGACAGCGTGTACCACCGGGTGGGACTCGCGCTGCAGCGTGGTGGGGTTGGCAGTGTCACCGCCAGTGATGCCGGTGGCCGCACCTACCAGGTGGCGGTGGATACCACCGTGACCGAAAAACCGGAAGGCGGATTTTTCCACCGCCTGTTCCACCACGACAAGACCGAGACCATTACCGGCAACGTGACCGTCAGCGTGGCGCCGTCCGGCAGTGGCAGCATCGTCGAGGCGACCGGCAACCCGGAGGCCGCGGCCAGGGTGATGGCGGTCCTGAAACAGCGTCTGCAGTAAACGCCGGGCCGACGCCGAGCTAAATAAAAAAGCCATCCCCCTCGTTCCCCCTTCCTGCGGAAGGGGGAAGACATTCACGGGCGTCGGAGGTGCCCACGGAGACGCGGGTCCTGCGCGGCGGTGGTCAGCGTTCCAGCAGCGGCAGCTTGTTCGGCTTGCCGTCCCACTCCTTGGCATCGTCCGGCGGATCCTTGCGTTCGGTGAGCACCGGCCAGATCTTCGCCAGCTCCGCGTTCAACGCGATGTAGTTTTCCTGACCGGCCGGCACGTCATCCTCCGGAAAAATCGCGATCGCCGGGCACTCGGGTTCGCACAGTGTGCAGTCGATGCACTCGTCCGGGTCGATCGCGAGGAAGTTCGGCCCCTCGTGAAAACAATCCACCGGGCACACCTCGACGCAGTCGGTGTATTTGCACTTGATGCAGTTGTCGGTGACGACGAAGGTCATTTGGGACGGGACTCGGGGCTCGGGACTCGGGACTCGGGACTCGGGACTCGGGACTCGGGAC
>CAZAXF010000122.1:0-4465 GCA_964489055.1 uncultured Rhodanobacter sp.
ACAGCGCGGCCTCGTCGCCGCCGGTGCCGGCGCGCACTTCCAGGTACAGGTTGGCATCATCCAGCGGGTCGCGCGGGACCAGCAGCGCCTTGATGCGTGCGTCCTGCTCGGCCGCGGCAGCTTCCAGGCGCGACACCTCTTCGCGTGCCAGCTCGCGCATGTCGGGGTCGTCCAGCAGCTTGCGCGCGTGATCGAGTTCCTCGGCGGTGCGTTGCGCGGCGGCGAAGGCGTCGGCCAGTTCCTGGGTTTGCGCGTATTCCTGCGACAGTTCACGGAACCGCTGCGGGTCGTCGGCCGCGCCCGGCTCGGCCAGCAGCAGGCCCACCTCGTGGTGGCGTTCCAGCAGTTGTTCGAGGCGCCGCCTGAGGTGCGGTGTCACGATGTGCGACCGTCCATGTCGAACAGGCGCATCGCGGCTTCCAGCAGGGCCTGGTCGCCGTGCTCGGCCGCCTCGTGGATGCGCACGCTGGGGGTGTGCAGCAGCTTGCCCGTGAGCGTGTTGGCCAGGTATTCCAGCGCTTCCTCGGGCGCGTGTCCGCTGGCCAGCATCCTGCGCGCACGCTGCAGCACTTCGTCACGCTGGGCCTCGGCGGTGGCGCGGTAGCAGCGGATCGGAAGATCGAATTCGGATGCGCGCCGCCAGGCGAGATAGCGTTCGACCTGCAGGTCGATGATCGCCTCGGCCTCGCGAATCGAGGCCCGCCGCGAGCGGCGCCCGGTTTCGATGTTCTGCTGCAAATCGTCGATGGTGTAGAGGAACACGTCCGGAAGCCCGGCCACCGCGGGATCGATGTCGCGCGGCACGGCAAGATCCATCAGCAGCATCGGGCGCCGGCGACGCTGGCGCACGGCCGCGCGCAGCATCGGCGCGTCCAGGATGGGTTCGCGGCTGGCGGTGGCCGAGATCACGATGTCGGCTTCGGCCAGGTGTTTTGGCAGGTCGGCCAGCGCGATGGCGTAGCCGCCCACGGCGCCCACCAGCGCCTGCGCGGTCTCGATGGTGCGGTTGGCCACGATCAGGCGCCGCACACCGCGTTCGACCAGGTGCCGGATCGCAAGCTCGATGGTGTCGCCGGCACCGATCAGCAGCACGCACGCTTCGTCGAGTTCGGTGAATGCCTGCTCGACCAGCCGCACCGCGGTGAACGCGATCGATACCGGCCCGGTGCCGATGCGCGTTTCGGTACGCACGCGTTTGGCGACCGCGAAGGCGTTCTGCAGCAAGCGGTCCATCGGCGCGTGCAGGGTGTGCGCCGAGCGCGCGGCGCGCCAGGCATCCTTCACCTGGCCGAGGATCTGCGGCTCGCCCAGGATCATCGATTCAAGGCCCGTGGCCACGCGGAACACATGGCGCACCGCCTGGCCGTCGGCGTGGCGGTAGAGGAACTCGTCCAGCCGCCCCGGGGTCAACTGGTTGCGCATGTGCAGCCAGGTGCCGGGCGCATCCTCGGCGCCCGTTTCAACCGAGCAGTACAGTTCGGTGCGGTTGCAGGTCGAAAGGATCATCGCCTCCTCGACGCCCGGCTGCGCGGCAAGATCCGCCAGCGCCGGCGGCGTGGCGTCCGGGTCGATGGCCACCCGCTCGCGCAGGGCGACCGGTGCGGTGCGATGGTTGAGGCCGAGGGCGATCAGCGGCATGGGATCGGGCGCTGCGACAGGCTAAGCTGTGGCGACGGCTGGACGGATGAGGGCCGGACTTGCGGAAGGCACGGGCGGATGTTCCCCGACAACGACAGGCAACAATACAACTTCGGCGGGCATTTTACCGCGTTTGCGCTGGTCCTCGCCGGAGTCGTGGCGCTGGGTGGCTGCGTGCAGGCTCCGGTGCGCGGCGGCGCGCATGCGGCGGCCAGCCAGCCGCTGGCGCGGCTGGATCTGCCCACCGACACACCCGCGGCGCGCGCCTCGGCCCTGCTGATTGCCGCGCAGTTCGCTTTGCAGCACCAGGACGTCACGTCCGCGGCGCACGATTACGCCCGGGCCGCGCGGCTTTCGACCGACCCGCAGGTGGCGCGGCGCGCCTTCACGCTGGCATTGGCCGAACGTGACGCCGACGGTGCGCAAGGCCTGCTGCAACGCTGGCGCGCACTGGGCGCCAGCCCCGCGGAGCTTGCCGGCGGCCGGGCGCGGCTGGCGATGCTGGAGGGCGACACCGCGAAGGCCGAGCAGCAGTTCGGAATCATGCTCGCGTCCGGCGATGCGACGACCTGGAAGAACTTCCTGTCCTACCTGCTCGACGCGCATGACCGGGCGCAGGCGGGCAGGGTGCTGGAAGCCCTCGCCACGCCCGCACGGCTGCCGCCGGACGAGAAGGTCTGGGTCGCGTGCAGCCAGCTGGGCGAGCGCCTGGACCGGCATGCTTTCGCGCGCGGGCTTGCCGATGCGGCCGTGGACCGCTTCCACGATGTCGACGGCATCCGCTGGGCTGCCAGCCTGCGGATGAACGACGGCGATCGTGCCGGCGCACGGGCGCTGTATGCCGACGGGGTGCGCGCGCATCCAGAGAACGTCGATTTGCGCCTGGGCTACGCGGCACTGCTTGGCGGCGAGGGCAAGTACGCCGAGGCGCGCAGGGTGCTCGCGCACGGGCCGCAGACCGATGCGACGTGGTCGGCGCGGGTGGCCTACGCGGCGCGCGCCAAGGACAAGCCGGCGCTGCGCCGGTTGTATGCGGCATTGCAGCACGAGCCGGCCTCCGGGCGGCAGGGCAGTGAATTCCTGCTGGGCCAGTTGGCGGAACTGCTCAAGCACGACCGGCAGGCGCTGCGCTGGTACGACCAGGTCGAGCCCGGCAGCCGCCGCTCGTTCGAGGCCCGGGTACGCCGCGCCGTGCTGCTGGACAAGCTTGGTCATTCCACCGAGGCGCACGCGCTGGCACAGCGGCTGGAGCAGGACTACGCCGATGATCCGGACAACCTGCGCACCGCGTTTGAACTCGATGCGCAGATGTATTCGCGCCGTGGCGAACATGCCCGGGCGCTGGCGGTCTACGAACGCGCGCTGGCCGCGCTGCCGGGCGATCCGGTGCTGCTGTACGACCGCGGCGTGGAGCACGCCAATGCCGGCAACGTCGACGCCGCGCTGGCCGATTTTCGCCAGGTGCTTCACCTGAAGCCCGGCAACGTCGAGGCGATGAACGCCCTGGGCTTCACGCTGGCCGATGCCGACCGCGACCTGCCCGAGGCCACGAAGTTGCTGCGCCGCGCGCTGGCGGCCAGGCCCGACGAGCCCGCGATCCTCGATTCCTGGGGCTGGCTGCAGTACCGGCTGGGCCATTTCGAAAAGGCCGAACATTACCTGCGGCGCGCCTGGGACAAGGGCCGCGACCCCGAGGTCGGCGTGCACCTGGGAGAGGTGCTCTGGAAGCTTGGAAGGCACCAGCATGCGCGTGAAGTATTCGCGACCGTGCGCAAACTGGACCCGGACAACGCGGCGCTGCGGCGGGTGACGCGGGACCTTCAGCCGTGAGGCTGCGCACCGGCCTGCTGGGTGCCGGCGCGCTGGCCGGCCTGTTGCTGGCCGCGTGCGCGCCGGTACGGGTGCACAAGCCGGGTACGCCGGCCGAGCTTGCGGCGCAGGCCGCGCGCGAAAGGCTTCTCGGTGCACAGCACGACTGGAGCCTCGAGGCACGATTCGCCGCATCCGACGGCCATCACGGCGGCAGCGGCAGCCTGGACTGGAGCCAGCGCGGTGCGGGGTACCGGTTCGTCCTGCGCGCGCCCATCACCGGCAAGAGCGTGCGGCTGGAAGGCGGCCCGAACGGGGCGGTGCTGATCGGTCTCGATGGCGGGCCGGTTGCCGGTGCCGATGCGGGCCAGGTATTGAACGAGGCCTTCGGCTGGCGCGTTCCGGTCGCGGACCTGGCCTGGTGGGTGCGTGGCCTGCGCGCACCCGGCGGCCCGGCCAGGCTGACCTTCGGCGCCAACGGCCTGCCCGCCACCCTGGACCAGGACGGCTGGCACGTGGATTATCGCGACTGGTACGCCGATCGCGATCCGCCGCTGCCGCGCAAGGTGTATGCGCGGCGCGATCCCTACAGCGTGCGGGTGCTGATCGAGCAGTGGCAGGCGGGAAATGGCCCCAATCCATGAATTGACACCCCTTGCCGCGACCGCGACAATATGCGGCTTTTCCGCACGCGTGACCGGCTCCCGGTCGCGCGTGTTCGGCTGTTTTCGGAAAACGAGGCGCGGCTTGGCCGCGGCCGTTTTCATCGCGCCGCGGCAGGAAGCCCGGTCGCGATCCAACACCCGGCACAGGGATGTGCCGTCGCGGCGGCGCTGTGCGCCGCAGCGGAAAACGAGGCGCGGCTTGGCCGCGGCCGTTTTCATCGCGCCGCGGCAGGAAGCCCGGTCGCGATCCAACACCCGGCACAGGGATGTGCCGTCGCGGCGGCGCTGTGCGCCGCAGCGGAAAACGAGGCGCGGCTTGGCCGCGGCCGTTTTCATCGCGCCGCGGCAGGAAG
>CAZAXF010000123.1:0-4096 GCA_964489055.1 uncultured Rhodanobacter sp.
ACCAGCGCGCCCAGCACGTTGCCGGCTTCCACCGCGGCCAGCTGCCCGGGGTCGCCCAGCAGCACCAGCCGCGCATCCGGATGCACCGCGTCCACCAGCCTCGCCATCAGCGGCAGGTCGACCATCGAGACCTCGTCCACCACCACCACGTCGAACGGCAGCGGCGTGTCGGCGTCGTGGCGTGGACGCGGCTGCCACGGCGACCAGCCGATCAGGCGATGCAGCGTGGTCGCCTGCCCGGGGATCCGTGCGAGCACGGCCTCGGGCAACGCCAGTCGTGCACGCTGCGACTGCACCGATTCGGCCAGCCGCGCGGCGGCCTTGCCGGTCGGGGCGGCCAGTGCGATGCGCAGCGCCTCGCCGCGCTCGTCGGCCTGTCGGGCCAGTTCCGCGAGGATGCGCACCACGCTGTGGGTCTTGCCGGTGCCGGGCCCGCCGGTGACCAGCGTGAAGCGGCGCGCCAGTGCGGTCGCCACCGCCTGTCGCTGGGCGGCGTCGACGCCATCCATGTGGGGCAGGGGCTCCGTGGCCGCGGACCGGCCGGCGTGGCCGGCGACCCGTGCGATCAGGCCATGGGCAAGCCGCCGTTCGTACTCGAAATAACGCCCCAGGTAGACGCGGCCTTGTGCATCCAGCACCAGCGGGTGCCCATCGGTGTCGTCGCCGGCTGCGCCCGTGTGCACGGCCGCTGCGCCGCGCAGCAGTTCGCACCAGGCCGCCGCGGAGGGCAGCGCCACCGGATCGCGTCCGTCGCCCAGCCCGTCCAGCCACGCCTGCGCCTGGTCCAGTTGCAGCGCGCTGTGGCCGCCCGCGACCGCGCGTGCGGCCAGGGCCGCGGCCAGCGCCACGGCGTCGGGGTCGTGCGGGAACGCCCGTGACACCCATTCGGCCAGCGCGGCGTCCGCCCGGCGCAGGCTGCCGTTGCGTCGCAGCGTGGCCAGCGTCGCGTTCATGCCGCGCCCCCGGCGCCGAACAGCGCGTCCATCGCGACCACCAGTTCGCGCCGCGGCCGGTCGGCGTGGATGCCGCGGCCGTCCGCCATGCCGCGCACGAACAGGTAGTAGACGTCCCCGATGTCGCGGTCGTAGTCGTAGTCCGGCCGACGGCTGCCGAGCCAGCGGTGCAGGGCCAGCGTGTACAGCAGCCACTGCAGGTCGTAGTCATGGTTGGCGATCTCGCTGCGCATCGCCGGCATGTCGTACGGCGGGCAGTGGTTGGTCTTCCAGTCCACGATGTGGAAACGCCCGGCGTGGGCGAACACCAGGTCGATCTTGCCGGTCAGCAAACCGTGCAGACGGTGCTCGGCAATGCCGCTGCGCTGTGGCTGGTAGCCATGCCGGTGCAGCAGGTCGTACAGGTCGGCCGAGCGCGTCGGCGCCAGCGTCAGGTGGAATTCGATTTCGGGGCGGCGATGTTCCGATGGCACGTCGCACAACCGGGTGCCGCACGGCAATGCGGCGTTCAAGGCGCCGGACACGCAGGCCCCGACTACTTCGCGGGCGCGCGCCATCGCGGCCTCGCCGTGGGCGAGGCCCTGGCCGTGCAGGTTGCGCGCGATCATTTCGCGTTCGGGTTCCGGTACGTCCGCCGCGTCGCGCCATGCGGCGAAGTCGGCCTGCTCGAACACGCCGTGCACCGCGGTGCCGAAGCGCGCCCCCGCGAGGCCGGGTTCGTAGGCGGGGTCAATGTCCGGCGCCGGCGTGTCGGCGTCGCCGCTGCCCGGCAGCGGATCGGGGCCGGCGTGCGGCGAGGCACCGCGCACCAGCCGCGAGAACGACCAGGTCTGCCAGTCGCGTTCCAGCGTCGTGCGCAGGAACGGGCGCGCCTGCAGCTTAACCTGTGGATCGGGGGGTGCCGCCTGCGGCCGCGCGGGAATGTCCGGCAACGCGTCCATCCGCACGGCGCCTCCGCCGCGCGCGCACAGCTCGACGAGCGCCTGCCTGCAGCCTTCCTCGTCGTCGTCCAGCCAGTCCTCCGGTTCGCGCCCGGCACGGTGCAGCAGGTGGAACAGGGGGCTGTACACGGCACTGCTGACCGGTCCCCACGGCACCACGCACGCCGCGGCGGCGCGTGTGACCGCGACGTAGAACCTGCGCATGTCCTCGGCACGGACTTCCCTCGCGGCCTGTTCCATCGCGTCTTCCATGGCGCCCTTGCCGACTGCGACGCGCGCGGTGCTGCCGGCGTGGTACCAGTACAGCGGGACGGGCTCCTTCGATGGAATGGGGCTGCGCCCGAGCACCGCATAGGGCACCAGCACCACGTCGTATTCCAGGCCCTTGGCGGCGTGCACCGTGGACACCGTCACCGCGTCGGCGTCGGTGTCGAGGCGCAGCCGGGCGCTGTCGGCATCGTCCGCGGCCTCGACGCGCGCGCGGGCGAAGCGCGTGGCCAGGTCGTCCAGCCCGAAACTGCCCGCATGCAGGGCCTGCAACAGCTCGGCCAGTTGCAGGTAGTTGGCGACGCGGCGCCCGCCATCCGGCAGCGCCAGCAGCCGCGGCGCGGCGTCGGCCACCAGCGCGTGCAGCCAGGCCAGTGGCCCGTGGCGTTGCACGGCCCCGGCCCAGGCCGCGATGCCTTCGAGCATGGCCGCGCCCACCGCGTCGTCGCGGGTGCTCGATGCGATTTCCACGGCGTCATCGCCGACCAGCACGCTGGCACGCGCGGCGCGTGCGCGGCGCAGGTCGTCGCGCGCGGCCAGTGCGTCCAGCAGCAGCGCGAGGTCGTCGGCCTCGTCGCTGGCGTAGACGCTGGCCCGCAGGTTGCTGGAGGCCGGCACGCCTGCGCGGCCGAGCGCGGCCTGCATCGCGTGCGCCTCGCGGTTGTTGTCGACCAGTACCGCGAAGTGTTTCGGCCGCAGCGGCTCCAGCTTGCCCGAGCCATCGCGCAGGCGCGCGGTCGGGTCGCGCAGCAGGCCGGCGATCCAGGCGACGCAGGCACGCTGGATCGCGGCGGCCGCGCGGGCCTTGGACGGCGGCCTGCCGTCCGCATGGCCGATTTCCTCGGGATCGAGCCACCACATCTGCAGCGCGGGTTCGACGCCGTCGCCGCGCAGCAGCGCGCGCTCCGAAACCGGCGCCGCCGATCGCACCGGCGGGTGCCCGATGTCCTGTTCGATGAACGCATCCGGGCGCGAGAACAGGGCGTTGGTCGCCTCCGCCATGCCGGCGCCGGCGCGCCAGCTCTCCGCAAGCCGCAGCGGTTCGCCCTGGGCGTGGCTGCAGGCATCCAGCCATGCAAACACGTCGCCGCCGCGGAAGCCGTAGATCGCCTGCTTGGGGTCGCCCACCAGCACCAGGCTGGTGTCGCCGAACAAGGCCTGCACGACCTGCCACTGGCGCGCGTCGGTGTCCTGGAATTCGTCGACCAGCGCGGCCTGCCAGCGGGTCCGGATCCGCGCCGCCACGGCCGCGCCGCGCAGCGGGTCGGAAAGCGCCTCGGCGAGGCGGTCGACCGCCTGGTCGTGGCTCATCTGGTTGAGCGCGGCGAGGCGCCGCGGCAGTTCGCGTTCGAGGTGCCTGCGCGCCTCGAGCAGCAGGCGGGCGGCCGGCAGCATGGAGGCGACGGCACGCGTCGCCTGCCAGGCGTTGAACGCGGCCAGCAGGGCATCGATGTCGTCGAATACCCGGCCGGTGGGACGCTCGCCTTTCGGTTGCAGCTTTTCGAGCGCGTCGGCGGTGAGGCTGCCGGCAGCTTTCGCGTCGAAGCCCGTCGCGGCGTCGTCGGCCGTGCCCGCGTGCGTCCACGTGCGCAGCGCCTGCAGCGCTGCGATGCGTTTGCTGCAGGTACCGGTGGCCTTCACGCAGCGCGCGAGTTCGCGTTCGAATTCGTCGATCGCCGGCGGCTGCCAGGCAGCGACCGCGGCCCGCGCGCGCTCGAAGTCCGCGAGCGCCGATGCCGTGTCGGGTTCGTGCAGTTCGGTCACGCGTCCGCGCCAGCGCGAGTCGCGAACCTTGTGCGCCAGGGTTTCCGGGGATTTCCAGGTCTCCGCCAGCAACTGCGCGGTGGCCGCGTCGGCGCTGCCGCGCCGCCAGAAGTCGCGCACGATCTCGGCTTCGAGTTCGCGGATGTCCTCGACCCGATCGGGCTGCCGCAG
>CAZAXF010000124.1:0-3938 GCA_964489055.1 uncultured Rhodanobacter sp.
GTCCCGAGAAACTCGCCGCATCCTGCGGCTCGCCCTTCGGGCCATCGGCTGCGCCGATGTTCGCTCCGGCATCCTGCCTCCGCAGTCCGAGTCCCGGCTCTTCCTACCGCTTCATCGCATTGAAGAACTCTTCGTTGGTCTTGGTGTTCTTCATCTTGTCGAGCATGAATTCCATTGCGGCCAGCTCGTCCATGCCGTGCAGGAGTTTTCGCAGGATCCAGATCTTCTGCAGCATGTCGGGCGGGATCAGCAGCTCTTCGCGGCGGGTGCCGGAGCGGTTGATGTGGATGGCCGGGTACACGCGCTTTTCGGAAATGCGCCGGTCGAGGTGTACTTCCATGTTGCCGGTGCCCTTGAATTCCTCGTAGATCACCTCGTCCATCTTGGAACCGGTGTCGATCAGGGCGGTGGCGACGATGGTCAGGCTGCCGCCTTCCTCGACGTTGCGCGCGGCGCCGAAGAAGCGCTTCGGGCGCTGCAGGGCGTTGGCGTCGACGCCGCCGGTGAGCACCTTGCCGGATGTCGGCACCACGGTGTTGTAGGCGCGGGCCAGGCGGGTGATCGAGTCCAGAAGGATGACCACGTCCTTCTTGTGCTCGACCAGGCGCTTGGCGCGCTCGATGACCATCTCGGCCACCTGCACGTGGCGTGCGGCGGGCTCGTCGAAGGTCGAGGAGATGACCTCGGCGCGCACGGTGCGCTGCATTTCGGTCACTTCCTCGGGGCGCTCGTCGATGAGCAGGATGATGACGTGCGCGTCGGGGTGGTTGTGGGTGATGGCCTGGGCCACGTTCTGCATCATCATCGTCTTGCCGGCCTTGGGCTGGGAGACGATGAGGCCGCGCTGGCCCTTGCCGATGGGCGAGACCAGGTCGAGGATGCGCCCGGTGATGTCCTCGGTGGAGCCGTTGCCGCGTTCCAGGTGGTACGGGGTGCGCGGGAACAGCGGCGTGAGGTTCTCGAACAGCATCTTGTTCTTGGATGCTTCGATCGGATCGCCGTTGATGTCGTCCACGCGCAGCAGCGCGAAGTAGCGCTCGCCTTCCTTGGGATGGCGCACGCGGCCGGTGATGTAGTCGCCGGTGCGCAGGTTGAAGCGGCGAACCTGCGAGGGCGATACGTAGATGTCGTCGGGACCGGCAAGGAAGGACTCGTCCGCCGAGCGCAGGAAGCCGAAGCCGTCCTGCAGGATCTCGAGCACGCCCTCGGCCCAGATGCTGCCGCCGGACTTGGCGTGCGCACGCAGGATGTTGAAGATCACGTCCTGCTTGCGCGCACGCGCGACCCCTTCCAGGATGCCGAGCTCCTCGGCCATTTCCAGCAGCTTCACCGAGTTCTTCTGTTTCAGCTCGGTGAGGTTGATCAGGCGGTTGGGATCGCCGGCGTCGGCTTCGTCACCGGAGACGTCGGCGGGCAGGCCGTTGTGGCCGGCCTGGTTGTTGCCGCCGCGCGAGTGGCGCCGACGGCGGCGGCCGCGCTCGGGACGGTTGCCGCGCGAGGATTGCGATTGCGACGCGTTGTCGCTGCCGTCCTTGCCGCCGGCGCGGTCCTTGCTGCCGGCGCGGTCCTTGCCGCTGGCCTGGGTGGATTCGTGGGCAGGAGCGGACGCGCGGGCGCTCTCGCCCTGTACGGTGTTTTCGGTATCGGACACGGAGTAAGCCTCTTCGGCGCCGGAGCGCGGGGAGGTGGGAAATGGGAGAGGGCCGGGCAATTGCACCACCGGCCGGCTGTCAATTTAGCATTGCGCACGGGGTGCCGACAAGCGCCGGCCGCGGTGCGGTTCAGACTGGACCCGTGGACCCGGGTCCGTTCGCGTTGCCGGCGTTGCCGATGCGCCGCCCCACCGGCGCATGCCCTCGAGGCGCGGGATGGAAATCAGATCGCCTTGTCGATCATCTGGGTCAACTGGCCCTTGGCCACGGCGCCGATCTGGGTGGCTTCGACCTTGCCGCCCTTGAACACCATCAGCGTGGGGATCCCACGGATGCCGTAGTTCATCGGGGTCTTCTGGTTTTCGTCGATGTTGATCTTGGCGACCTTCAGGCGCCCGGCATATTCGGTGGCGATGTCGTCCAGCATCGGCGCGATCGCCTTGCACGGCCCGCACCATTCGGCCCAGAAATCGAGCAGTACCGGGGTATCCGAGTTCAGCACCTCGGTTTCGAAATCGGCGTCTTTGATATGCGTGATGTTTTCGCTCATGGTCGGGCCTGCGGGAAAGGGAATGTGGTTCAGATGGGGGCGAAGTGCGTCAATCCAAGCGGGTGCGCCCGGTGTTCCGGTGCCGCACCCTGATACAATCGCTTGCATCAAACATGCGCGGCGTGCCAACCCGGCGGCCGCGTCACGCTGCCCACGCACTCGACGTGGCATTTCATCGCAATCTGCCGCGCGGTTCAAGCGCGCACGACAGTTTTCCCGCGGTCCACACGAACCGCCGGAACGGGAAACCCGCCTTCCATGGCCGACCAAGTCCTTACCGATACCTTCTTCGAACAGTTCGATCTGCATCCCCATCTTGCCGCCGGAATTGCCGATTGCGGCTTCACCCGCTGCACGCCGATCCAGGCGCTGAGCCTGCCGGTGGCGCTGGCAGGCCGCGACGTTGCCGGCCAGGCGCAGACCGGCACCGGCAAGACCTGCGCCTTCCTGGTCACGGTGATGAACCGCCTGCTGACGCAGACGGCGATCCCCGAGCGCAAGGACAACGACCCACGCGCGGTGATCATCGCGCCGACCCGCGAGCTCGCCATCCAGATCGACAAGGACGCCCAGGCGATCGGCCGTCACACCGGGCTGCGCTTCGCGCTGATCTATGGCGGCGTCGACTACGACAAGCAGCGTCAGCAACTGCGTGACGGTTGCGACGTGATCATCGCCACGCCCGGGCGCCTGATCGACTACTTCAAGCAGCATGTCTTCAGTTTCCGCGCGGTCGAGGCGACCGTGATCGACGAGGCCGACCGCATGTTCGACCTCGGCTTCATCAAGGACATCCGCTACCTCCTGCGCAAGATGCCGCCGCGCGAGGAACGCCAGAACATGCTGTTTTCCGCGACCCTGTCCTGGCGCGTGCTGGAGCTGGCCTACGAGCACATGAACCGGCCCGAGAAGCTGGTGGTGGAAACCGAGCACGTCACCGCCGACCGCGTGCGCCAGCAGGTGTACTTCCCGGCCAAGGAAGAAAAGATCCCGCTGCTGCTGAACCTGCTCGAACGCCTCCAGCCGCAGCGCAGCATCGTATTCGTCAACACCCGCGCGGCCGCCGACCGCGTGACCCGGCGCCTGTCGCGACACGGCTTCAAGGTCGGTGCACTGTCCGGCGACGTGCCCCAGGCCAAGCGCCAGCGCCTGCTGGAACGCTTCAAGAAGGGCGACATCGACATGCTGGTGGCCACCGACGTGGCCGCGCGCGGCCTGCACATCCCCGATGTCAGCCACATCTTCAACTACGACCTGCCGCAGGACGGCGAGGACTACGTCCACCGCATCGGCCGCACCGCGCGCCTGGGCGCCGAGGGCGATGCGATCAGTTTCGCCTGCGACCTGTACGCGATGCACCTGCCCGACATCGAGCGCTACATCGACATGAAGATTCCGGTGCAGTCGATCGAACCCGAATGGCTGGTCCTGCCGAAGGCCGACGGACCGGCGTCCCGGCACGACGAACCGGAAGGGAAGCAGGGCCACGCCCCGTCACCGGACCATCAAGGCAAGCCCGCCTCCCGCAAGCGCCGCCGGCGCCGCCGAAAGTCCTCCTCCTCCCACGCCAACGCCTGAGCGGTATTGACTCCCCCTTCGCTTGCAAACGGGGCGGTTTGCTTCCCCCTATCGTTCCGAAGGGGGTGATTTGCCTCCCCCTTCGCTTGCGAAGGGGGACCGAGGGGATGGCTTCTGCGCTTCGCCCGGCATCCCCCCGGCGCTTCGCGCCGTTGCCA
>CAZAXF010000125.1:0-3813 GCA_964489055.1 uncultured Rhodanobacter sp.
GCGGCGGCCGCTGACGCTGGCGGCGGAAGCCGCGATGCTGGCGATCGCGGTCGGCGTGGGCGCGTGGTTCATGCTGCAGAGCCCGCCGACGCTGGCGTTCGCGGCGCGCGACTGGGTGGTGGTGGGCGACCTGCAGAACCACACCAACCAGACCCAGCTTTCGGTGCCGCTGGACGCCGCGTTCAAGATCGGCCTCGAACAGTCGCAGTACGTCAACGTGATTCCCGATATCCAGCTCCACGACGCGCTGAAGCGGATGGAGAAGCCGGTCGACACGCCGGTCAACCGCGTCGTCGGTTCCGACGTCGCGCTGCGCGAGGGCGCGCGGGCACTGATCCTCCCCAGCCTGGCCCAGATCGGGGGCAAGATCCAGATCAGCGCCGAGGTCATCGACCCGCATACGGGCGTTACCGTCTACAGCGACTCCGTGCAGGCCGACAGCAAGGGCGCGATCCTGCCCGCGACCGACAAGCTGCTGAAGAACCTGCGTGGACGCCTGGGCGAATCGCTGGCGTCGATCCAGAAGACCTCGATGCCGCTGCAACAGATCACCACCGGCAACATGGATGCGCTGCGCGCGTTCGCCCAGGCCGAGAAGGTCTATGGGCAGGGGCACATAGAAGCCGGGCTCTCGCTGCTGCGGGAGGCCTTGCGCCTGGATCCCGATTTCAGCCTGGCCTGGGCGCGGCTGGCGACCATCCAGAACGCCTGGTTCAACGACCCCAAGGCGTCCTACGCCAGCCTGCAACGCGCCGAACAGCACCATGACCGGCTGAGCGCGCGCGAACAGCTCGCCGTCGACGCCACGCTGGGCCAATACCAGGACGCCAACAAGTGGATCGCGAACTGGACCGCGGCGATCGAGATGTACCCCGACTATTCGTCCGCGCAGCAGAACCTCGCGCTCGGGCTGATGTGGTACCAGCACAAGTTGAAGGACGCGATACCGCACCTGGACATCGTCGCGCATTCCAAGAATCCGCTGCGCGGCCTCAGCTGGGCCAGCCTCGGGCTCGTGCACACCGAGCTCGGCCAGTTCAGCACCGCGGAAGCGGACATGGCGACCGCGAAGAAGTTGATGAAGGTATTTCCCCATTTCGAGGACATCGCGCCCGACCTGGCGCAACGCGACTACCAGGCCGTGTTGTCGCGCCTCGACGGGGCCCCGGCCGTGTTGCCGGCCTCGATCCAGGCCGAAAAGCAGGTGCGCTACGCCGCCGTTGCCGTCGACCGCGGGCAGTTCAGCCAGGCGGAAGGGTTCCTGGACAAGGCGATGGAAGACGCGGGCCGCGCGAAATCGCGGGAGCAACTGTCGCGGATCGCACTGGCCCGCGCGGCGCTGGATTTTGCCGACGGCCGCTCGACGGCCACCGCGGAACTGGCGAAGCTGGTCGACAGCGAAAGCGAACGCATACGGTCCTACGGTGCCGCGATCGACGGCAGCGCCGCCATCCACCTGGCGGTGGCCGCGATGCTGGCCGTCCGCAACGGCGACCCGGGGCTGGCGCAAAAGGCCCTGGATGCCTCGCGCGACCTGGCGCTCGACCACGGGTACTACGACCGTGCGGCACTGTGGCGCACCGCCGACTGCGAGACGCGCTTCGCCGGGGCGCCCGACGAACGGGTCGCGTGTCTGGAAAAACTGGTCGACGGCCGCGAATACTTCCAGACCCACGTCGCGCTGATGCTGGCCTATCGCGCCGCCGGCGATGCGTCGAAGGCAAGCCACCAGGCAGCCTGGCTCGAATCCCATCGCGGGCAGGCCGTGGCGGAACTCGAGAACCTGCCGACGCAGATTCCCAACCTGATTGCGCTGCGCGAAGCAAACCGGCAAGCGCAGGCGCACTGAACCCCGCCCTGCACGGCGCGGGCGCGACGTGCCGTCCGTTACTTCAGCAGGAACACCGCGATGCAGACCTTGTCCATCGGGTCCTTGAAGTGTTCCTCGTGGATCTTCGCGATTTCATCCATCGGCGGCAGGCGCCGGACCGAAGGCACCTGGGCCGGGTCGACCTCGATGCCGTGTGCCTTGAGCGCGGAAGCCGGATCGCCCAGCATCTGTTCGCGGAAGCCGTGGTCCGTGGACAGCAGGTCGAGCACCTTGTGCAACGCTTCGGGTGAAGGATTGCCCTTGATCATGTCGTTTGGCCCCTGGTTGGGAGGGTTGACCGCGACGCCGCGGCATCGGTCCTTGAAGCGCGGCTAGCATATCGGAACTGCGGGCCGGGTGGCCGGTGCCACCCGCCGCCTGGGGGAGCCTTCGTGGAACACGCAAACCGGATTCGTCGCTGCGCGCAACTGTGCGTACGGCTGGAACATCGCAAGACGCTGGATTTCGCGGCGCTGTTGTCGGGGCAGGCTGGCGTGGGCACCAGGAGCGTGCGGCTGGCGCTTGCGCCGCACCTGGACCAGCCGGTGGAAATCGACGCCGGCGAGATGCAGGTGCTGGCCGAACTCGACCCGGGGGCATGGGTACCCGGCGAAACGCTGGTCGCGGCCCACGGGGAGACATGCATCGAGGGCCTGCTGGCCAAGCAGCTGCTGTTCGCCGAGGATGCCGGCTCGCCTGCGGCGGCGCGTGACCGCGGGTATCGCGACACCCATTGGCATGGCGGCTCCGCCGTCATGCATGCGATGTCGCGCTGGTCGCATGCGGACAGCATCGCCGAGCAGCGCGAATCGCGCCTGCAGTCGGTGGATGACATGGTCGCCGCGTTCGGCCCGCCGCCGCCGCATTTCCACCGTCGCGGCGACGCCCTTGCGCGGACCGAGCTGGGCGAAGCGGTGCGCACGCCGCTCGACGACCTGCTGGAGCGTCGTGCGACCTGCCGCAACTTCGATCCGGTGCAATCGGTTTCCACGGCGCATTTGTCGGCGTTGCTGAAGCGCGTGTTCGGCGTGCAGGGCATGGAGGAACTGGCGCCGGGAGCGGTGGCATTGAAGAAGAACCATCCGTCCGGCGGCGGCCTGCACCCGGTCGAGGCCTACCTGGTGGTGCAACGCGCCGAAGGCCTCAAGCCAGGGCTGTACCACTACAACGTCGAGGCGCACGCCCTCGATCTGCTGAGCGCGCTGGATCCCGCGGTGGTCCATGCATTCGCGATGACCGCCGTGGCGGGACAGGAATATTTCGCCGGGGCGCCGGTGCTGGTGGTGATGGCCGCACGCTTCGCGCGTTCGATGTGGAAGTACCGCGACCATCCCAAGATCTATCGCGCGATCCTGCTGGAGATGGGTCACGTCTCGCAGAACCTCTACCTCACCGCCACCGAAATGAACCTTGGTGCATTCGTCACCGCCGCGATCAACGAGGTCGAGATCGAGCAGGCGTTCGGGCTGGAGCCGCTGGCGGAAGGCCCCCTGTGCGTGTGCGGCTTCGGCGCGCGTTCGAAGGAAAAGGTGACGGTCGAATTCGACCCCGCGCGCAAGGTGTGGCCGTAGGGCAGCGTAAAGTCGCTGGGTTCCGGCTTTCGCCGGAATGACGATATTGGAGCGATCGGGCTTGATTGTGCGAGCGTGCCTGATTGCGCAAACGTGCCAGATTCCGTTGGCGCACCGGGTGGAACGACGTGCGCCTTGCTCCTGCACAAGCCTGCGATGTGCAATTCAGGCGATTGCGAAAGTCGCTGGGTTCCGGCTTTCGCCGGAATGACGATGTTGGAATGGCTGGGATCGGCTGCACTGGAATGGTGAGACGAGTCCGGGGTCCCGTTCCCGTGGGCGCGATGGCGAGCTTTCGTTCCGCACGCGGTCGAGGCTCTGTGAAGGAGCGGCGCAGTTGCGAATCCGGAGCCACTTCCACCTCATTTCGTC
>CAZAXF010000126.1:0-3694 GCA_964489055.1 uncultured Rhodanobacter sp.
TCGCCCGGCATCCCCCCGGCGCTTCGCGCCGACCCCCTTCGTTCCGAAGGGGGTGTCTTGTGGGCCGCCATCGTTTACGCTGGTCCCCGGTCCCCGGTCCCCGGTCCCCGGTCCCCGGTCCCCGGTCCCGAGTCCCGATCCCTTCACGTCCATTCCAGCCCCAACTCCCATGCCCGACACCATCTTCGACAAGATCCTCCGCCGCGAACTGCCCGCCGACATCGTCTACGAGGATGACGACGTGCTGGCGTTCCGGGACATCCATCCGCAGGCGCCGGTGCACGTGTTGTTCATTCCCAAGCGCGCCTTCGCGACGCTGAACGACTGCGGTGAAGCCGATGCCCCGTTGCTCGGCAAACTGCTGCTGGCCGCGTCGGCCTACGCCAAGCGCGAGGGCTTTGCCGAGTCCGGCTACCGCTGCGTGATCAACTGCAACAAGGGCGGTGGACAGACCGTCTACTACCTGCACGTGCACCTGATGGCGGGCAAGCAGATGCCGGAACGAATGGTTTGACGCGAATCCCCGCACCGGCCAATGAGGCATCTCCCCCAACGATGATTCCGTTGGGGGAGAGCCGTTCCGCGCTGACTGCTGCGGGCCAGCCTGTTCCGGAAAAACAACAGCCACCGCAAGGGTGGCTGTCCGGTGTACATCCGTTGGTCGGGGAGACAGGATTTGAACCTGCGACTTCTACGTCCCGAACGTAGCGCTCTACCAGGCTGAGCTACACCCCGACGGCTTGCGCGAGGTCGGAGAACCCCGCAGCGAGCCGCAAATGATACTTGGCGCCGATTCCCGCGCGCAAGACAGACCGGGAGCCTGCATTATTCATCAGCGTTCGTAGTGAGCCAGTTCGACGGTATGTCCTGGGCGGACTTCATGCTGTCGCCGCACTCGACATCGTGCAATGACATCTTGTGCCCTCTTCGATGTTGGGCCGTCGTGTGCGGCGGGCACTGCCCGCCGGGCGAGGTTCCAGTCCACTTGGGGTGAAACCTCATGAATAATGCAGGCCGGCGCTGCTAACCTTGCGTTTTTGCCGCGAGACGACGTCATGGCATTGACCACGCCCCGTACCATGCCCGGCGTGCTGGAGCTTTTGCCGCGCGAGCAGATTGCGTTCCAGTCGATGCTGGACGCCATCCGCCGCGGCTTCGAGGTTTACGGATTCCTGCCGATCGAAACCCCGGCGATCGAGTTTTCCGACGTGTTGCTGACCAAGAGCGGTGGCGAGACCGAGCGGCAGGTGTACTTCGTGCAATCGACCGGCTCGCTGGAGCGATCCGGCCAACCCGAACACGCGCTCCGGTTTGACCTGACGGTGCCGCTGGCGCGTTACGTGGCCGAGCACGAAAGGGAGCTCGCGTTTCCGTTCCGGCGCTACCAGATGCAGCGCGTGTACCGCGGCGAACGTGCCCAGCGCGGCCGGTTTCGCGAGTTCTGCCAGTGCGACATCGACGTGATCGGCAAGGACAGCCTGTCGCTGCGCTACGACGCCGAGATCCCGGCGGTGATCCACGCGGTGTTCCGCGCGCTGGACATCGGCGCGTTCACGGTGTGGCTCAACAACCGCAAGCTGATGCGCGGTTTTTTCGAGGGCCTGGGCATCGACGATGCGGAGCGGCAGATGCTGGTGCTGCGCGAGGTCGACAAGCTGGACAAGCGTGGCGCCAGGCACGTGCGCGGCGTGTTGACGGGGGAGGCGTTCGGGCTGTCCAAGGATGTTGTCGAGCGCATCCTGCGCTTCGTCGAGGTGCGTTCGGATTCGCTGGACGACGCGCACGCGAAGCTGGATTCGCTCGGCGATGGTACCGACGCCTTCGAGCAGGGCAGGGAAGAACTGCGCGAAGTGCTCGATACCGTTGCCGCGTTCGGGGTGCCCGAATCGGCGTTCGCGCTGAACCTGTCGATCGCGCGCGGACTGGACTACTACACCGGTACGGTGTACGAGACCACACTGAACGATCATCCCGACATCGGCTCGATTTGTTCCGGCGGACGCTACGACAACCTCGCCGCCAACTACACCAGGTCGAAACTGCCCGGCGTCGGCATCTCGATCGGCCTGACGCGGCTGTTCTGGCAGTTGCGCGAGGCCGGCCTGTTGAAGCCGGCAGCCAGTACCGTCCAGGTGCTGGTGACCCAGATGAATGCAGCCCAGTTGCCGCTGTGCCTGTCGCTGGCAAAGGAATTGCGCGATGCCGGCATCGCCACCGAGATTGCGCTGGAAGGTGGCAAGCTCGCCAAGCAATTCAAGTACGCCGATCGCGCCGGCATCCGCTTCGCGGTGGTCGCGGGCGAAGACGAGCTCGCGCGCGGCGCGGTGGCGGTGAAGGATCTGGCCCGCGGCGACCAGTTCGAGGTGCCGCGCGCCGAACTGGTCAAGACGCTGCGGGTGGAACTGGCGCAAAGCGAGGCGGTGCGCGCATGAATCCGGTGCTGCTCGATGGTTCCAGCCTGACCCGCCAACAGGTGGCCGCGGTGGCGCGTGGCGCCGGTGTCGAACTGGATGCGGCGCAACTGCGCGAGGTACAGCGTGCGGCGGACTTCATCGCCGAAAAGGTGCGTTGTGGCGAGCCCATCTACGGTGTCACGACCGGGTTCGGCAGCAACGCCGACAAGCTGCTGGGCGCGCATCGCGCGCGCGATGAATTGCCCGGTGGCAATCCCGATCCGCGCCCGGAAACGCTGCCTGAAGAGCTGCAGCACAACCTCATCATTACCCACGCGGTGTGCGTGGGTGAACCACTGTCCGCGGAAGTGGTGCGCGCGATGCTGGTGATCCGCATCAACACGCTGATGCGCGGCCATTCGGGCATCCGCGTCCAGACCCTCGAAGCGCTGGTGGCGATGCTCAACGCCGGCATCGTGCCGGTGGTGCCGGCCAAGGGTTCGGTCGGTGCCAGCGGTGACCTGGCGCCGTTGTCGCACCTGGCGATCGTGCTGTTGGGCGCGGGCGAAGCGTTCTTCGAAGGCAAGCGCATGCCGGGCGCCGAGGCACTCGAACGTGCGGGGCTGGCACCGGTCACGCTTTCCTACAAGGAAGGCCTGGCGCTGAACAACGGCACCACCGAGATGCTGGCCAGTGCGGTGCTGGTACTGGACGAACTGGAATACCTGCTGGGCGTGGCCGACCTCGCCGCCGCGATGACGCTGGACGCGTTCGCCGGCCGAAGCGGGGCGCTGCGCGAGGAAGTCCACGCCCTGCGCCCGCACCCGGGCCAGGTCGATGCCGCCCGCCACGTACGCGATCTTCTGGCGGACTCCACGCTCATCGACATTCCCTACCACCTGGTACCGCACTTTCGCACCTGGAGCGCGGGTGCGTGGTCCGATCCCGAGGACCAGGCGCTGAGTTTCGACATCGGCTGGGAATGGGTGCCCGCGAACCGTCGTCACGGCCGCGAGGCGTTCTACTCGCGCTTCCTGCCTTTCCGCGGCGGCAAGAAGCACCAGCCGCAGGACGCCTATTGCTTGCGCTGCATGCCGCAGGTCCACGGCGCCGTGCGCGACGCGTGGGCGCAGGCCTGTCGCGTCATCGACATCGAGCTGAACGCGGTCACCGACAATCCGCTGATCTTTCCCGATGCCGAGAACGCGCAGTACATCGAGGAGCAGGTGGTCTCGGCGGGCAACTTCCACGGCATGCCGCTGGCGCTGGCGATGAGCTACGTGAAGGCGGCGATCCCCGTG
>CAZAXF010000127.1:0-3620 GCA_964489055.1 uncultured Rhodanobacter sp.
CGAAGGGGGTGATTTGCCTCCCCCTTCGCTTGCGAAGGGGGATTGAGGGGGATGGCTTTTGGGTCATCCGGGGGCTCGGTTGGGGCGAAGTGGGATGTGAATCTCGCCCCTGCCCTGCCCATCGGGCCAGAATTGCGCTACATTCGGCTTGTGATTCGGGGGTTTGGACGATATTCATGGCAACGCAGTTGAACCCGGTGCCCAGCATGGCAGGCCTGACGGGGATTCCCCGTCGCCTGGCGATGGAGGGCGTGCTGACCGAAGTCGATGCGCGGGCGGCGGTGGAAGATGCCGCCAAGCAGAAGATGTCGGTCACGGCGTACCTGGTCGAAAACGGCATCGTCGACGGCTTGCGCATGGCGCAGGCGTTGTCGGCGGAATTCGGCGTGCCGATGCTGGACATCTCGGCGGTGGATGTCACCCAGTTGCCGATGGGCGAGCTGTCCGAGGACCTGGTCGAGAAGCATCTGGCGTTGCCGATCCTCAAGCGCGGCAACCGGTTGTTCGTGGGCATGAAGGACCCGGCCAATCCGCGCGCGCTGGAAGAGATCAAGTTCCACACCAATTGCGCGATCGACCCGGTGCTGATCGAGGCCGAGCAGTTGCAGCGCGCGATCGAACAGGCGCAGAACGCCCAGAGCATCAACATCGGCAACGACGATGCGGACGCGGGCCTGGAAGGCATCACCATCGGCGAGGACGAGGAAGACACCGCCGACAGTGCCGTGGTCGACCCCAATGCCACCGACGACACGCCGGTGGTCAAGTACGTCAACAAGATCCTGCTCGATTCGATCAAGCGCGGCGCGTCGGACATCCACTTCGAACCCTACGAAACCAAGTACCGCGTGCGGGTACGGCTGGACGGCGTGCTGAAGGCCGTTTCCTCGCCGCCGTTGAAGCTTGCACCCAGGATCGCCTCGCGCCTGAAGGTGATGTCGCGCCTTGACATCGCCGAGCGCCGGGTGCCGCAGGACGGGCGCATGAAGCTGAACCTGTCCAAGACCAAGTCGTTCGACTTCCGCGTCTCGACGCTGCCGACGCTGGGCGGGGAGAAGATCGTGCTGCGTATCCTGGACGCGGGCGCGGCCAAGCTGGGGGTCGAGAAGCTGGGTTACGAGGAGGACCAGAAGGAACAGTTCCTCGAGGCCATCAGCAAGCCCTACGGCATGGTGCTGGTGACCGGGCCGACCGGGTCGGGCAAGACGGTGTCGCTGTACACCGCGCTCAACATCCTCAACACCGTCGGTCGCAACATTTCCACGGTGGAGGATCCGGTGGAAATCCGGGTCGACGGCATCAACCAGGTGCAGCACAACGTGAAGCGCGGCATGACCTTCGCGGCCGCGCTGCGCTCGTTCCTGCGCCAGGATCCGGACGTGATCATGGTCGGCGAGATCCGCGACCTGGAAACCGCCGAAATCGCGGTCAAGGCGGCGCAGACCGGGCACATGGTGCTCTCCACGCTGCACACCAACGATTCATCGCAGACCATCACGCGACTGATGAACATGGGCATCGCGCCCTACAACCTCACTTCGTCGGTGACCCTGGTGATCGCGCAGCGCCTGGCGCGGCGCCTGCACGACTGCAAAAAACCCCTCGAACTGCCCAAGGCCGCGCTTCTGGCCGAGGGCTTCACGGAAGAAGAGATTGATCATGGTTTGACCATCTACGATGCAGTAGGCTGTTCTGGCTGCAACGAAGGCTACAAGGGGCGTGTGGGCATCTACGAAGTGATGCCGATGACGGAAGAAATCCAGAAAGCCATCCTGGAAGGCGGAAATTCAATGCAGATCGCCGAGGCCGGACGTCGCGCCGGGGTGCGCTTTCTCCGGCAATCGGCACTGCTCAAGGTAAAACATGGCATCACCAGTCTCGCCGAAATCAACCGGGTGACCAAGGATTAGTTTCAAGACGCCTCTCCCCCGGGAGAGGGTGGGATGAGGGTCCGGCCCTGCCGAAGGTTCCGGCGCATTCCGAACCCTCATCCGGCCCTTCGGGCCACCCCCGATCAGAAGCGTTTCGGGGGCAGGCTCTTCTCCCGGAGGGAGAAGGGAACGACGGAACCCCCTTCCCCGCGGGAGGGAGATTCCAAATTTGAACGGGGAACACACTCATGCCCACCGCCACCGTCGCACGCAAACCCAACACCGGCAATGTCGGCGCCGCCCGCTCCGCGGTCAAGCAGTTGACCGTGTACGAATGGGTCGCGCTGGACAAGCGCGGCGTCAAGATGAAGGGCGAAATGCAGGGTCGCAACGCCAGCCTGGTCAAGGCCGAGTTGCGCCGCCAGGGCATGAACCCGCAAACGGTGAAGGAAAAGCCCAAGCCGCTGTTCGGCGCCGCCGGCTCGCGCGTCAAGCCGCGCGACGTGGCCATCTTCAGCCGCCAGATCGCGACCATGATGGCCGCCGGCGTGCCCATGGTGCAGGCCTTCGAGATCATCGCCGGCGGCCAGCGCAACGTGCGCTTCAAGAACATGCTGACCGACGTCAAGCAGAACATCGAGGGCGGCTCGGCGCTGCACGAGGCGATGGCCAAGTACCCGGTGCAGTTCGACGAGCTGTACCGCAACCTGGTGCGCGCGGGCGAATCGGCGGGCGTGCTCGATACCGTGCTCGATACCGTGGCCACCTACAAGGAACGCATCGAGAGCATCAAGAGCAAGATCAAGAAGGCGATGTTCTATCCGGCGATGGTGCTGGTCGTTGCCTTCGTGGTGATGCTGATCCTGCTGGTGTTCGTGGTGCCGGTGTTCCAGAACGTGTTCAACAGCGCGGGCGTGGCGCTGCCGGCATTCACCCAGTTGGTGGTCGACCTTTCCGAGTTCATGCAGAAATACTGGCTGCCGTTCATCGCGGTGATCATCGCGGCCATCGTCGGCATCATCATGGCGTACAAGCGATCGGAAAAGTTCGCGCATACGATGGATCGGATGTCGCTGAAGATTCCGGTGATCGGCAACATCCTGCGCCAGTCGGCGATCGCGCGTTTCGCGCGCACCCTGGGCGTCACCTTCCACGCCGGCGTGCCGCTGGTCGAAGCGCTGGACTCGGTCGCCGGTGCCACCGGCAGCGTGGTGTACGGGCAGGCCATCCGCAAGATGCGCGACGACGTGTCCGTGGGCCACCAGTTGCACCTCGCGATGGCGCAGACCAACCTGTTCCCGAACATGGTGACCCAGATGGTGTCGATCGGCGAGGAATCCGGCGCACTCGATTCCATGCTCTTCAAGGTCGCCGAGTTCTACGAGGAAGAGGTCAGCAATGCGGTCGACACCCTGTCCACGCTGCTGGAACCGCTGATCATGGTGATCATCGGCATTCTGGTGGGCGGCATGGTGATCGCGCTGTACCTGCCGATCTTCAAGCTCGCCGGCACGTTCTGATGGCCGAAACTCCGCCCCCTTCGCCCCGAAGGGGGCGGGGTTTGCCTTGCCCTGCGCTTGCGATGGGGGAATGAGGAGGATGGCTTTCGCGCTCCGCCCGACATCCCCCCGCCGCTGCGCGGCGACCCCCTTCCTGCGGAAGGGGGTGGCACACCTCCGCCTTCGAAACGAAGGGGAATCGAGGGGGATGGCTTTTCCGCTTCGAACTGCATCCCCCCGGCGCTGCGCG
>CAZAXF010000128.1:0-3490 GCA_964489055.1 uncultured Rhodanobacter sp.
TACAACTTCGTCACCAAGCGCGGCGAGTGCCGCGGCGACGACTCGCGCATCACCTGGACCCAGGTCGAGACCGGCTCGGCGATCACCTGGAAATACCCGAGCTGCGTGCTGCGCGGCGACCGCTCGGTGGGTGAGTTCCACTCGGTGGCATTGACGCACCATTTCCAGCAGGCCGACACCGGCACCAAGATGGTCCACATCGGGCGCGACACCCGTTCCAAGATCGTGTCCAAGGGCATCAGCGCCGGGCGCAGCCAGAACAGCTACCGCGGCCTGGTCAGGATCGGCAAGGGTGCCGAGAACGCGCGCAACCACACCCGCTGCGACTCCATCCTGATCGGCAAGCGCTGCGGCGCGCACACCTTCCCGTACATGGAAGTGAAAAACCCCACCGGGATCGTCGAGCACGAGGCCACCACCTCGAAGATTTCCGACGACCAGATGTTCTACTGCCGCAGCCGCGGCATCAGCGAGGAAGACGCGGTGTCGCTGATCGTGGACGGCTTCTGCAAGCAGGTGTTCCGTGAACTCCCGATGGAGTTCGCGGTGGAAGCCAAGAAGCTGCTGGAAGTGTCGCTGGAAGGCGCCATTGGGTGACCCGAGCCATTCGCCGGTGCAGCCCGCGCGCTCGGAGGTTCCCTCCCCTTCAAGGGGAGGGTTAGGGTACGGATGGGTTGACGCCGCGCCGTCGCAACACCATCCCCATCCCGGCCTTCCCCTTGAAGGGGAAGGGGATTCAAGACAGGAATGAATATGCTGAAGATCGAAAACCTCCACGCCCGCGTAGCCGGCAACGAAATCCTCAAGGGTCTCTCGCTGGAAGTGAACGCCGGCGAAGTGCACGCGCTGATGGGCCCCAACGGCGCGGGCAAGTCCACGCTCGGCAACGTGCTGGCGGGGCGGCCCGGTTACGAGGTGACCGAAGGCACGGTCACGCTCGATGGCGAGAACCTGCTGGCGCTGGACCCGGAAGCGCGCGCCGCCGCGGGCGTGTTCCTGGCGTTCCAGTACCCGGTCGAGATCCCGGGCGTGAACAACACCTATTTCCTGCGCGCGGCGCTCAATGCCCAACGCAAGGCGCGCGGTGACGAGGAACTCGATTCGATGCAGTTCCTGAAGCTGGTGCGCGGCAAGGTCAAGGACATGGGCATGACGCCCGAGCTGTTGAACCGCGCGGTCAACGAAGGCTTCAGCGGTGGCGAGAAAAAGCGCAACGAGGTATTCCAGATGGCGCTGCTGGAGCCACGCTTGGCCATCCTCGACGAAACCGATTCGGGACTGGACATCGACGCGCTCAAGCAGGTGGCCGCCGGCGTCAACGCGCTGCGCGCACCCGATCGCGCATTCCTGGTGATCACCCACTACCAGCGCCTGCTGGACTACATCGTGCCCGACTTCGTGCACGTGCTCGATGGCGGCCGCATCGTGGAAAGCGGTGACGCGCAGCTTGCGCAGGAGCTCGAGGCGCACGGCTATGCCTGGGTGCGCGATCGCAAGCCGGCCGAGGCACAGGCGTGAACGCGGCGGTGACGCCATTCGTCGAATCCATGCAGGCGGCGGCCGCGCGCCTGCCGGACGGGCCCGCCTGGCTGGACCAGGCGCGCCACGAAGCATTGCAGGCGTTTCTCGCGCGCGGCCTTCCCGATACCCGCAACGAGCTGTGGAAATACACCGCGCTGCGGGCCCTGGCCCAGCGCCAGTATGCTGCCGGCGATCCGGATGCAGCCGGCCGCGCGGTACCGGCGGATCTTCTGCCCGATGAGGCCGACGCCCACCGCATCGTGTTCGTGAACGGCGCGTTCCGTGCCGATCTTTCGGCCCTGGATGCGTTGCCCGGGGGCGTGGAATTGCAGCCGCTGTCGCAGGCCCTGCAGGCGCAGCCCGAACCGCTGCGCTTCCTGCTGGGCGCGCACGTGGAAACGGATGACGGCGTGGTGCTGCTCAACCGCGCGCTGGCCAGCGAGGGCGTGATCGTGCGGATCGCCGCCGGTGCACGGATTGCCGCTCCGATCCACGTGGTGCACGTCGGCATGGCCGCCGAAACGGCCTGTGCCTGGCACCTGCGCAGCCTGATCGAGGTCGGCGAAGGCGCCAGCGTCGAGCTGGTGGAACATCACGTCGGCGAGCCCGACGCCGCGCACCTGGCCAACCTGGTGCGGTCGGTGACGCTGCGCGATCGCGCGCGGCTGGACTGGACGGTGGTGCAGACCGCGGGCACCGGCGAAACGTTGTTCCGGAGCAGCGAATGCCGGCTGGGCGAGGGTGCCGAATTCGACTTCCATGCGCTGGAAGTGGGCGCCAGGCTTGCCCGCCACGAACTGCGCGTGGAACTGACCGGGGCGCGCTCGCGCTTCCACAGCCGCGGCGCGTTCGTCCTGCACGGACGGCAGCACGCGGACACCGAGGTGCTGGTGACCCACCGCGGCCGCGACACCGTCGGCGACTCGCTGTGGCGCGGCGTGGCCGACGGGCGCGCGCGCGGTGTGGTACACGGCCGCATCCTGGTGCTGCCCGGCGCCGACGGCGCCGACGGCAGCTTCTACAACAAGAACCTGCTGCTCTCGCCCAGCGCCGAGATCGACACCCGCCCGGCGCTGGAAATCTACGCCGACGAGGTCCAGGCCAACCACGGCGCGACCGTTGGCCAGCTGGACGAAGAAGTACTGTTCTACCTGCGCTCGCGTGGAATCGGGCTGGACACCGCCCGCCGCATGCTGGTGCACGCATTCTGCGCGGTGGCGCTGGAAGGCATCGAGCCCGCGTCGCTGCGGGAACGTTGCGAGGCGCTGCTGTCCGCGCAGCTTCCCGAGGTGACGGCATGAGCGTGGCAGCGAAAACGGCCGCGCCGACCGTGCCGCCGGTCGACTGGGCGAAGGTGCGCGAGGATTTTCCGATCCTCAAGCGCCAGGTGCACGGCAAGCCGCTGGTGTACCTGGACAGCGCCAATACCTCGCAGAAGCCGCGCCAGGTGATCGAAGCGGTCGACACGTTCTACCGGCAGCACAACGCCAATGTGTCGCGCGCCGTGCATCAGTTGGGCGAGGAAGCCACCGCGCTGTACGAAGGCGCGCGCACCAAACTTGCCGGGTTCCTCGGCGCCGGCCACCGCGACGAGATCGTGCTGACCTCGGGCACCACGATGGCGACCAACCTGGTGGCCTACAGCTACCTGTTGCCGCGCCTGAAGCCCGGCGACGCGGTGCTGGTCACCGCGATGGAGCACCACGCCGACATCGTGCCCTGGCAACTGGTGTGCCAGGCCACCGGCGCGCACCTGAAGGTCGCGCCGATCACCGAATCGGGCGAGTTGATCGTCGAAAAATTCATCGAGGCCCTGACGCCCGAGGTGAAGTTCGCCGGGGTGGTACACGTGTCCAACGTACTCGGCACCATCAATCCGGTGAAAGAACTGGCGCGCGCCTGCCGCAAGCGCGGCATCCCGCTGCTGGTGGACGGCTCGCAGGCCGCACCGCACCTGCCGCTGGACGTC
>CAZAXF010000129.1:0-2094 GCA_964489055.1 uncultured Rhodanobacter sp.
GGCTGAACAGGGCAAAGCCGAGCTGGGCCTCGGCATGCTGCAGGGCCTTGCTCGCGGCCGGCTGCGAGATGTTCAGCAGCTTGGCGGCCCCGGTCAGGCTGCCGGTGGTGAGGATGGCATGGAACAGTTCGATGTATCGCAGGCGCATGTGGATGATTGAACCACAACGAAAAACCGATGCCACCAGTAACCCGAAAACGCGCTTTTCGCAAATGCTGTCATGCATGGCATCGCCACGACCGGCATCGACCCGAAAGCCGGTCCGGCGGAATGTCCATAACTGCCAGTTATGCCGCGGAAGTTATTTTCATTGGAGGCCCGCATCCGAACCTGTTTACTCTTGAAACATTGCTTGGAACATGGGGCAGCGGATCACATGAAGCACGGCATGAAATGCTCGGCACGGCTTCTGGGTGCCTGCGTGCTTGGCGCGTCGCTGTCGTGCACGGCGCTGGCCCATGTGGAGATTCCGGGTGCCGCGCCCGCGAAAAAGCCTGCCGGAACCGTCGAACTCACGGTCCGTCTGCCGAATCCCGCGCAAAAAGTCCTCTACGTGCATGAAGTCATCCCGGTCAAGCCCGGGCCGGTCACGCTTCACTACCCCAAATGGATCCCGGGAGATCATTCCCCGGACGGGCCGATCGACCGGATCATGGGCCTGGAGGTCAGTGCCGGCGGCAAGCGCATCGCCTGGCACCGCGACGAGCTGGATCGTTTCACCTTTCACCTGACGGCGCCGCAGGGCGTGCACCGGATCGAGGTGCGTTTCCAGTTTCCGTCCTCGAGCCGGGTGACGTCGAACCTCGTCGACCTCACCTGGGACCATGTCGCGCTGTATCGCGCCGGTTACCCGACGCGCACGCAGATGTTCCAGCCGAACCTGGTGATTCCCGCCGACTGGCACTACGCCAGCGCGCTCAAGACGCGGCAACGCGACGGCAAGCACGTCGCGTTCGAGCCGGTGCCGTTCAACACGCTCGTGGATTCGCCGGTCATCGCCGGCAAGCACTTCCGGCAGGTGGATCTCACGCCACCCGGTTCGTCGGTCAAGCGCTATCTCGACCTGGTCGGCGACAGCGATGCGGCCGTCGCCATCTCGGACAAGCAGGTTGCCGGCTACCGGCACCTGATCCGGCAGGCGCAGGCGCTGTTCCAGTCGCACCATTACGACGACTATCACCTGCTGCTGACGCTGAGCGACCACACCTCGGTCGGCGGCCTGGAACACCACCAGTCCAGCGATGACCGCGCCCGCAGTGGCGCGAGCATGTTCGCCGATCCCGATCATTTCATGCTCGACGGCTCGCTGCTGCCGCACGAGTACACCCATTCGTGGAACGGCAAGTTCATGCGCCCGGCGGGGTTGTGGCGGCCCGACTTCGAGCAGCCCGAGAAGCCGAAACTGCTGTGGGTCTACGAGGGGCTGACGGTGTACCTGGGTGACGCGCTGACGGCGCGCAGCGGCCTGTGGTCGCCGCAGACCTGGCGCGAGGTGCTGGCGTACCGCGCCGCGGTGATGGCGCACCGCACCGGCCGTGCCTGGCGGCCGCTGGTCGACACCACCATCGCGGTCGACTACGGCGCGCCCAGCGCCTGGGCCAACTGGCGCCGCCAGAACGACTTCTACCGCGAGGGCGAACTGCTGTGGCTGGCAGTGGACATGAAGATCCGCGAACTGAGCCACGGCAAGCGCTCCATCGTCGACTTCGCACGCGGCTTCTTCGGCGTCGACGATGGCAGCCATGTCACCCACACCTACGATTTCGACGACGTCGTCGCGGCGCTGGACAAGGTCAAGCCCTGGGACTGGGCCAGGCTCCTGCACACCTGGGTGGATGGCACCGGGGTGCAGGTGCCGCTGCTGTCCGGCATCGAGGCCAGCGGCTGGAAGCTGGTGTACACGGACAAGCCGTCGCGCTACGAAAGCGCGCTGGAGAACGTGGGCATGGGCGAGCTCGAGGGCCGCGGCCTCAACATGATGTTCTCGGCTGGCCTGTTCGTGCGCAAGGGCCGGATCGTGGACGTTCTTTGGCAAGGGCCGGCATTCAAGGCCGGCCTCGCGCCCGGCATGCAACTGGTGTCCATCGACGGGCA
>CAZAXF010000129.1:2104-3393 GCA_964489055.1 uncultured Rhodanobacter sp.
CGAGTACAGCCCGCAGGCGCTGCGCGACGCGATCACCTCGGCGCAGCGTGATGGCAAGCCGTTGCAGATCCGCGCGCGCAACGACGGCGTGGTGAAAGCCTACACCGTGGACTACCGCGGCGGCCTGAGGTATCCGCACCTGGTGCGGTTGCCCGGCACGACCGACTACCTGCAACGGCTGCTGGCGCCCGCGCCGGTGGGGGAGGGTCCATGAATCCGCATACGCTTCCATCCGCTGCCGCTTCGCGCACGGTCTTCGCCGTGATCCTGGCGCTGGCCCTGGCGTTCCAGGCATCGCCGCTGCCAGCGGCAGGTTCCGGCATCCCGCCCGTCGTCGGCAACGACGCGGCCTTGCGCCAGGTGGTCGACCTGGTCACCGCCGGGCAGTTCCAGGCCGCGCAGGCCCGCATCGATGCCGCGCTGGCACAACCGGGGCAGTCGCCCGATGCACGACGTGCATATGAATTCCAGCACGAGCGCATGCAGCGCATGCGGCTCGACTTCAGCCTCACGGCTGGCCAGGTCAAGGCGAAGGTCCGCAGGCAGGTTCCCGATCTCACCGACGCCGAATTCGCGGACTGGGATGCGCACGGCCTGTTCGAGCACCTGGACATCGACGGCAGCCGGCTGTACTTCGATCGCTCGCCCTCCAACCTGTTCCGTCTGGGCGCCGAAGCGGCGGCACGCCGGAAGGGCGGCACCGCTCTCGTCTCCAGCGGCCTGCCCGACGACATCAACGACAGCTACATCGACTACGATCGCAAGGTGATCGCGCTGGCGAAAGCCACCGGCAAGTCCCGTGTGCTGCCGCAGCGGGTGCGGGTGACCCAGACGGTGACGGTGGACGCGGATGCCGTACCGGCCGGCAAGACGGTGCGCGCATGGATCCCGTATCCGCGTGCGATCGCCGGCCAGCAGCAAGGCATCCGCTTCGTATCGAGCCGGCCGGCGACGCACCGGGTCGCGCCGGAATCGGCACTGCAACGCACCGTCTACATGGAGCAGCCGGCGCAGGCCGGCAAGCCGACGGTATTCAGGATCACCTACGAAGTCACCCTGTACGCGCAGCACCATGCGATCGATCCCGCCAAGGTGCGGCCGGCAAGGATCACGCCCGACCTCGCGCCATACGTGGCCGAGCGCGCGCCGCACATCGTGTTCACCGAACCGCTGCGGGTGTTCTCGCGCCAGGTGGTGGGTGATGCCACCGGACCGTACGAAATCGCACGCAGGATCTACGCCGCGGTCGACCGCATCCCCTGGGCCGGCGCGCGCGAATACTCGACGAT
>CAZAXF010000130.1:0-3329 GCA_964489055.1 uncultured Rhodanobacter sp.
TTCGGAACGAAGGGGGTCGGCGCGAAGCGCCGGGGGGATGCCGGGCGAAGCGAAAGGCCATCCCCCTCGATCCCCGTTCGCGAACGGAGGGGGAGGCAAACCACCCGCTTCGGAACGAAGGGCGCCGGCACCCAGCGGCGGGGTGCCGAGCCGTGTTTGTCGATCAATCTTCTAGATTCTGGCGAGTGCCGAAGGCGTGTGCCAAGGTGCCGCGGTCGACGTATTCGAGTTCACCACCCAACGGTACGCCGTGGGTGAGCCGGGTGGCGCGCACGCCGGCGGCGCGGGCCAGTTGACCCAACCAGTGTGCCGTGGCTTCACCTTCGACCGTGGGGTTGGTCGCGATCACCATCTCCTGAACCTCGCCGTCCACGAGCTTTCGCGTCAGAAGATCGACGCCCAGCTCCTCGGGGCCCATGCCGTCCAGGGGCGAGAGTCGGCCCATCAGCACGAAATAACGGCCGCGATAGCCCGTCGCCTGCTCGATCGCCAGCAAATCGGCGGGGGTTTCGACCACGCACAGCAGCGACACATCGCGCGAGCCGTTCGCGCAGATCGCGCACTCATCGGACTCGCTGAAATTGCGGCAGGTCTTGCAGTGCCCGATCCGCTGCATTGCCTGGTCGAGCACCCGCGCCAGCCGTGTGCCGCCGTCGCGGTCGCGTTCCAGCAGGTGGAATGCCATGCGCTGTGCGCTGCGCGCACCCACACCCGGCAGGCAGCGCAGCGCCTCGATCAATTCCGCGAGAAGATTGGTGTTTTCGCCGGTCAAGCGGTCATCCTGCCGTCAGTGTTGTCGCAACCGGGGCATCCCCGGCGCCGTGCGCCGACCCCTTTGCTCCGAAAGGGATGGTTTGTCTTCCCCCTTCGCTTGCGAAGGGGGAGCGAGGGGGATGGCTCTACGCTCCGCACGGCATCCCCCCGACGCTGCGCGTCGACCCCCTTCGTTTCGAAGGGGGTGGTGTCGCGTCACAACCACATATGCCGACTCCCGGCCCGACTCAAAACGGCAACTTGAGCCCCGGCGGCAGGTTCATCCCGGAACCCAGCCCGCCGAGTTTTTCCTGGCTGACCTCGGCCACCTTGTTGACCGCGTCGTTGACCGCGGCGGCGACCATGTCTTCGGCCATCTCGGGATCGTCGGCCATCATCTTGCGGTCGATGCGCACCCGGCGGACTTCGTGGCGGCCGGTCATGGTGACTTCCGCCATGCCGCCGCCGGCGCTGCCGGTGACCTCCATTTTCGCGATTTCTTCCTGCGCGCGCTTCAGGTCTTCCTGCATGCGCTGCGCCTGCTGCATCAATTGTCCCAACTGTTCTTTCATGTCTGGTTACCTGCCGGTCGAATGCTTTCGGGGATGATCTCGGCACCGAGCTGGCGGTGCATGTCCTGGACGAGCGGGTCTTCCGCCAGCGCGCGTTCGGCCGCGGCCTGCTGCTCGGACTGCGCCCTGGCCGCGCGCGTGGCCGGGGTTTCGCACACGTCTTCGTGCTGGATGCGCACGCGCAGCTTGCGGCCGATCACCGCGCCCAGTTGTTCCTGCAATTGCCGGAACGCCGAATCGTTGCAGAAGATCGCGTGCTCCTTTTTCAGGGCCAGCGTCAACACGTCGTTTTCAAATGATTTGGGCACGGCATGCTTGGCCAGCAACCCCGGCGGACCGCCCAGCCGCGCCGCCTCGATCCAGCTTTCCCAGTCCGCCACGCCACTGATGTGCACCGCCGCCGGTGCGGACGACGGTTCGCGCACGGCGGGCGCAGCCGGGGCGGCCTGCGCGGGGGAATCCGCGCCGTGCCGGGGTGCGTCGGCCGCGGCGGCGGGGGCGTTCGCGGACGACCGGACCGGGGTGTGGGTCCGGGGTGCAGCCGCGACCGCGACGTGGCCGCCCCCGGCGTCCTCGCGAAACGCCAGCATGCGCAGCAGGGTCATCTCGAAACCCGAACGCACGTCGGGCGCCAGCGGCAGGTCGCGGCGGCCGTGCAGGGCGAACTGGTACCAGACCTGCACTTCTTCGGCAGCAACCTTCCGCGCCAGCTCGTCCAGGGTCTCGCGCTCGGGTTCGTCGCCGGCGAAACCCGTTACCAGCTGGCGCAACTGGATCCGGTGCAGCGCGTTGGCCAGTTGCTCGAGCACCACCGCGAAGTCCGGCGACAGGCCGGCGATGCGATCGGCTTCCTCCAGCAGCGCCCTGCCGTCGCCGGCGGCCAGCGCGCGCAACAGCGCGCCCACGTTGTTGTCGGCGACGATCCCCAGCATCGCGCGCACATCTTCCGCGCGCAGCGTGCCGCCGCCATGGGCGATCGCCTGGTCGAGCAGCGACAGCCCGTCGCGCAGCGAACCGTCGGCGCCGCGCGCCAGGGCTTCGATCGCGCCGTCGTCGAAGGCCACACCCTCTTTATCCAGGATCATCCGCATCTGGCCGGCGATCTGTTCGGGCAACAGCCGCTTGAGGCCGAACTTCAGGCAGCGCGACAACACCGTCACCGGCAGCTTCTGCGGGTCGGTCGTCGCCAGCAGGAACTTCACGTGTTCGGGCGGCTCTTCCAGCGTCTTCAGCAAGGCGTTGAAGGCGCTCTTGGAAAGCATGTGCACCTCGTCGATCAGGTACACCTTGAAACGGCCCTGGGACGGCGCGTACTGCGCGTTCTCGATCACCTCGCGCACGTCGTCAACGCCGGTGTTGCTGGCGGCGTCGATCTCGATCAGGTCGACGAACCGCCCCGCGTCGACCGCCTTGCAGATGGCGCACTGGCCGCAAGGGTGCGCGGAAGTGCCCTTCTCGCAGTTGAGCGATTTGGCGAGGATCCGCGCGATGGTGGTCTTGCCGACGCCGCGGGTGCCGGTGAACAGGTAGGCGTGGTGCACGCGGCCGGAATCAAGTGCGTGCGTGAGCGCCCGCACGACGTGTTCCTGCCCGACCAGCTCACTGAACTGCCTGGGGCGCCATTTGCGGGCGAGGACCTGATAACTCATCGGACACAGTCTTGCGGCGAAAACCCATTGTGCCAAGACCGGGGCTCCATACCAAGCGCACGAGGGTTTTCTTGTACGCGCAGCCAGCGCCCGCTATCCTGCGCAGTTCGCCGCGGAGGTAATGCGGCGCGGAGAGGTGTCCGAGCGGTCGAAGGAGCACGCCTGGAAAGTGTGTAAGCGGCTAAACCCCGCTTCGCGGGTTCGAATCCCGCCCTCTCCGCCAGTTCAAGCAAAGTCATGGTGGCCCCGTTGGTGCCTCCGCGACGCTAGATCGAAAACCCCGCCAGGGCCGGAAGGCAGCAACGGTATCGGTTGACGCGTGCGCCGGAGATCCGCTGACGGGGCTGCCGCCATT
>CAZAXF010000131.1:0-3166 GCA_964489055.1 uncultured Rhodanobacter sp.
GACCACACCCGCGGCATCGGCTACTGCGGCCTCGGCGAACGCTGCGACCTGGACGGCGCACGCGCGATGCACGAGGCCTTCGGCCTGCGACTCACCTTCGCCTTCGAACTGGCGCCCGGCGAATACCACACCAACGTGGTGATGGCGTCGCTGGCCGGACGCGGCGTGATGCTGGCCGCCGACGGCTTCGCCGATCCGGCGGTGCCGCGCGCGATCGCGCAGGCCCACGATGGACGCGCGTTGATGCTGGCCCCGGCACAGAAGCGCGCCGACGCCGGCAACGCCATCGCCCTGTCGCCGCAACGCGTCTGGATGAGCGCGCGGGCGGCTGCGTCGCTGGACGACCCACAACGCGCGACGCTCGCCGAATGGGGATTCCGCATCGGTGCGGTGGAACTGGGCGAGATCGAGAAGGCCGGCGGCAGCCTGCGCTGCTGCGTGGGCGAGATCTTCTGACGCCGCACCCGTTGTCGCACCGCGGGCTGCGGTCGGCCACGCGTATTCGGTCGGCGTATTCCCGGAAAAGCCCGTCGACCCTGCGAAATTCCCGCGATGCCGCAATAATGGCCGCACGCAGACGGATCGACAGGGGGACACCGTGACCGGGATGCCGAGCGGCACGAAAGCGTGCCGGAGCGGGTTTGCGTGGTTCCTTGCATTGGCAGCGGGCACGCTCGCCTGCCACGCAGGTGCTGCCGAACCCGTGCAGGAAACGCAGGCACGCATCCGCGTCACGGCGCAGACACCCACCGATCCGGATGCCCTGTCCGCGGCCGATTTCGCGGCCATCGTCGCCGAGGCGCGCAAGGTTCCCGTCGGCGTGCCGCCGGACGGACACATCGCCCTGCCCGATGCCTGGCACAGCCTGACCCGCGAAAAGCTTGCGGCGATGCTGGCGATGCCGCGCTTCGGCAAGATCCCCCGCCAGGTCCGGCAGGTACTGGTCGACCAGGCGGCCACCTGGGACCTGTTCGACTTCAAGCGTCCCTCCGACGCCGCGGCCTTGTGGGGCCGGATATGGTCCGCGCGGGTGGAGGGCCGCCCGGCGCACTTCTTCTTCGAATACACGCCCGATGGAACCTGGTCGCCGACCTCGCTGGCCATGGCGAGCGTGTTCGTATGCTTTCCCCGGGAGGCATGGACGTCCACGCAGCCCGTCGTCGCTGCCGTCGACGGCAACCTCGGCTGGGCATGGAACATGGGCCACGGTGGTGCCCGCATGCGCGATTGCCTGCCGGACGTGGGCGAGCCGTTCGTGCACTGGACGCCAACCTTGCTGGCGAAGGTTTCCGGCATCCTGGTCCGGAAGTTCACCCATGAGCTGCAGGAAGACGGGTGCACGCGCAGCGGTCCCGACAGCTGCCTGGTGATCTTCCAGGCCCTGTACGGGCTTGCCCCGCACGACCCCGAACTGCCGGCGTTGCTCGGGAAAATGCAATCGTCTTTCCTCGACAACGATGTCCCGTGGTGGCAGTCGGCCCGCAACGACTCGACGCCCGCCAAGGTCGCGGACGTGATGCACCCGCGCCTGGTCCAGCGCATGGCGTTCCTCACCGCCAAGCTGCCGGTAGTCATCGACGATCCCGCCGCATGGCCGGCCCGCGAACTCGAAAACACCCTCGCGCAAGCCTTCCGGACATCGACGCGACTGGAGCAGCTGCAGGGCTTGAGCTACACGCGCTACAACTACCAGAACTTCGATCGCGACCTCATCGACCCGGTGCACTGGCTGACCGGCAAGCGCGGGCGCGAAGCCGCGCCCGCGTTGCGCACGCTGGCCGGCGCGTACGCGCAAATGCAGGGCTGCGCCCTTCCGCCCATCGCGCAGGACCGGCCGATCGCGCACAGCGGCATGGCGGCATTCAAGCGCGCCCATGCCATCGCCAATATCCACCGGGGCAACGGCAACTGCGGGGAGGTTGCCTACCTGGACTTGCCCGGGCTGGTCACGGCCAGCCCCGCCAGGCAGCGGCAGCTCATGGCCGAATTCCAGCCCATCGCAAGCCAGCTTGCCAAGGGCGGTTCGCTGCACGAACAGGCGCTGGACCTGGTCGCGGACGCCTGCCACGAGGAGCATCCCGCGGGACGCGACCCGTTCGGCCTGTGCGCGGACGCGCAGGCGCGGGACGCCGCCCGGCGCGCCGCCGCACTCGCCGAGATGCCCCAGGTAGATCCGCTGGAATGCCCCGAAAACCTGCTCGCGCATACGGAGCAGGCCTTGTCGATCACACCCGAAGGCTACGACTTCGCGGCATGCCGGAAAAGCCCGGCCGACACCAGCCAGGCCATCGTGGCGCTGGCCTACCACTCGGGTGACGGCGACAGGCAGGACGACAACGGCGAAGATGATTACGACCTCGACCTCGCGATCGTCGACATCGACTCGGGCAGGATCCTGGCCCATCGCCACGATGCCAACGGCATCGAAAGCGATGCCGTCAGCCTCGGCCGGGTCTGGCTGGACACCGCGCGCTACGACCTGGCACCGGGACGACGCGCTTTCGGCGTGCGTACCCGCAACGACGCGCATTGCTGGCAATGTGCCTACGGCTACACGAAGCTGTCGCTGTATCTCCGCGACGGCAGCGAGTTGCGGAAAATCCTCACCACGACCGTCGAAGAAACCTTGACGGACGAAGGCGGCAACGTCGTCTACACCACCACCGTGCTGTGCGTCGGGAAAAACAGGCATCACGGGCTGGCGGACTTGTGGGCGTCAAGCGTCAGCACGCCCGACTACGATGGTGAAAACGCCGCGCACATGGCTTGCGGCCCCGATGCGCCCGATCATGCCTTGTGGCGTTACGACGGCACGCGATACGTCGCGGCCAAGAACGCGCACTGACCCCGCACCGACCGCCAGCGGTGCACCGTCAATACGCGAATTCGCGGAACACCGGGTCGACGCTGCCGTGCCAGACGGTGCGGAACAGTTCCAGCTTGCGTTCGGCCGGGGTCTGGCCGGCCTCGGCGAACTCGACCAGCGGCTGCAGGAACATCGTCTCGTCGACGCCGTTGCGGTTGAGCCGCGCGCGGCGCTTCAGCCCCTGCCCGGCGATTTCGAGCGTGCGCAACGCGAGCTCGCGCACCGTTTCGCCGCGGAACGGCAGCCCCAGCGCGCGCTTCGGCACGCCGTCGCGCAACGCGTGGCGCTCGGCCAGCGAGA
>CAZAXF010000132.1:0-3091 GCA_964489055.1 uncultured Rhodanobacter sp.
TCCTGCCTCGGGCGTTCGAACCGGCGCGAACTGCCACCGGCAGTTCGCAAGCGCCCGTTCTCACCCCTTCGTTCCGAAGGGGGTGATTCCTCGTTGCGCGACAATTACGCTTTCCCGAGTCCCGAGTCCCGAGTCCCGAGTCCCGAGTCCCGAGTCCCGAGTCCCGAGCCCCTGCCCCCAGGCCCCAAGCCCCCGAGCCCCCAAAACGTCATGCGCCTCACTTCCCTCGAAGGCAAACTCGCGCTGCTGCTGTTTGGTGTCGCCGTGGCTGCCGCGGCACTGGCGGCGGTGCTGACGGCCTGGACTGGCAACGTGTGGCTGGGCGCGATCGCTGCGGTGCTGGCCTGCCTGTTGCCGTTGGCCTGGGGCGCGCACGCGACGATGCAGCCGGTGCGCACCTTGTTGCGGGCGTTGTCGGGCAGCGTGGCCAGTTACCGCGACGGAGATTTCAGCATTTCGCTTCGCACCCGGCGTCGCGACGAGCTGGGACAACTGATCGAGGCCCACAATGAACTGGGGCATGCGCTGCGCGAGCAGCGCCAGAATCTGGTCCAGCGGGAACTCATGCTCGACACCGTGGTGCAGCACTCGCCGACTGCGCTGGTCCTGACCGATGCCGGCGACCGCATCGTGTATGCAAACCTTGCCGCACGGCATCTGTTCAACGAAGGCAAGAGTCCCATCGGCATGGAGTTCGGGGAGCTGCTCGATGCCTGCCCCGAGCCGATGAAGCAGGCGCTCGCGGCCAGTGAAGACAGCCTGTTCGGCGTGGAGATGGACAACGAGGAGGAATATTTCCACCTCTCGCGGCGCGACTTCCGGCTGCAGGGACGTCCGCATACCTTGCACCTGGTGCAGCGCATGACGCGCGAGTTGTCGCGCCGGGAAGTGGCGGTGTGGAAGCGCGTGATCCGGGTGATCAGCCACGAGCTCAACAATTCGCTGGCGCCCATTTCATCGCTGGCGCATTCGGGCGGCGAGTTGGCGCGGCGCAACGATCTTTCGCGGCTGCCCAGGGTGTTCGAAGGCATCGGTGAGCGCGTCCGGCACCTGCATTCGTTCATCGCCGGCTACGCGAGCTTTGCCAAGTTGCCGCAGCCGAATCCGGCGCCGGTCGAGTGGGCGGCCTTCCTGGAGGCGCTGCGGATGCACTGCGCATTCCGGCTGGTCGGGGAGCTGCCGGCGGAGCCGGGCCGGTTCGATGCCGCACAGATCGAGCAGGTGCTGCTCAACCTGGTCAAGAACGCGCACGAGGCCGGTGGTGCCGAGGAGGAGGTCACCCTGGCCATTGCGAGGGGGGCGCAGGGCTGGCGGATCGAAGTGGCCGATCGCGGTCCCGGCATGAGCGAGGCCGTGCTGGGGCAGGCGTTGCTGCCGTTCTATTCGACCAAGCGCTCGGGTACCGGCCTGGGCCTGGCGCTGGCGCGGGAAATCGTCGAGGCGCACGGCGGCCGGCTGTCGCTGGCCAATCGCGAGGGCGGCGGCCTGCGCGTGGCGGTGTCGCTGCCGGCCCTGGCCGAACAACCCGTGGAGTCGCACGCGTGAGCGAAGGGCAGCTTGCAAACCCGGCCGACGGTCGCACCCTGTCGACGCTCGATGACTCGCAGCGTGCGCGCATCGGCTTCGTGATCGAACTGGCGCGCCGACTTCACCAGTACGGTGCCGCGGCGCCGCGCCTGGAACAGGCCATCGGCAACGTGGCGCAGCAACTCGGGATGGCCTGCGACGTGTTGTCCACGCCCACGTCGGTCGTGCTGTCGTTCAGCGCGCCCGATGGCGATGGCATCGCCGAGCTTACCCAGGTGGTGCGAATCGCACCCGGCGACGTGAACCTGGCGCGGTTGTGCCGCGCCGACGAAATCGCCGACCAGGTCGCCAGCGGCAGCCTCGCACCACGCCGCGGCATGGCGCAGTTGCGCGCGATGGGACGACCGCTTTCACGTGCGGCGCTGCGGGCCACGGTGGTCGGTTATGGCCTGTCCGCAGCCAGCGTGGCGGTGCTGTTCCATACCGCGTGGCAGGATGCGCTGGTTGCAGGTGTGACCGGCCTGTTGATCGGGGCCATCGTGATCGCCGGATACGGCCGTCCACGCCTGGCTGTCGCTGGCGATGCCATTGCGGCGCTGGTGGCCACCTTCATCGCCACCATGGTCAGTGCGTGGCTGGTGCCGATGTCACTGAAACTGGTGGTGCTCTCGTCGCTGATCGTACTGGTGCCGGGCATGTCGCTGACCAATGCAGTGCGCGAATTGAGCAGCCAGCACCTGGCCTCGGGCGCGGCACGTTTTGCCGGTGCCGCGGCGACCGTGCTGAAGCTTGGTTTCGGCACCATCGCTGCGGCCCAGATCTGTGCCGTGGCCCGGATTGTCCCGGCCGACCATTCGATGCCATCGTTGCCGTTGTGGACGCAGTGGCCGGCGCTGGTGATTGCCGCGTTCGCGTTTGCACTGCTTTTCCAAGCCTCGCGCCGGGATTATCTGTTGATCCTGGTGGCCGTATTCGTCGGTTATCTCGCGACGTACTGGAGCGGCAAAGCGCTGGGCGCGCCGTTCGGTGTTTTCATCGGTGGACTGGTGCTGGGAGCGGGCAGCAATCTGTATGCGCGTGTGATGCACCGCCCGGGCGCATTGCTGCGTGAACCCGGCATGCTGTTGCTGGTGCCGGGCAGCGTCGGATTTCGCAGCGTTTCGGACCTGCTCAACAACCAGATTGCGAGTGGCACGCATATTGCCGTGCTGCTGGTGACGCTGCTGATATCGCTGGTAGCCGGTTTCCTGTTCGGCGACCTGCTGATTGCACCGCGCAGGAGCTTGTGACAATCGGCCGATCGCGACGTGGCGGCAACCGGCAACGCTTCGCTTGCGAGGGGGATTGAGGGGAATGGCTTTTGCGCTTCGCCCGACATCCCCCCGCCGCTTCGCGGCGACCCCCTTCGCAAGTGACGAGGGTGACGGGCCTCCCCCTTCGCTTGCGAAGGGGGATTGAGGGGGATGGCTTTTGCGCTTCGCCCGACATCCCCCGGGTAAAACAGCTTTGCCCGGTCCCGAGTCCCGAGTCCCGAGTCCCGAGTCCCGAGTCCCGAGTCCCGAGT
>CAZAXF010000133.1:0-3052 GCA_964489055.1 uncultured Rhodanobacter sp.
GTCGACGTCGTAGTCGCACTTCTGCAGGAGCTTCTGGATGATGTTCTCGACGTCCTCGCCGACGTAGCCCGCCTCGGTGAGCGTTGTGGCGTCGGCGATCGTGAACGGCACGTTCAGCATCCGCGCGAGGGTCTCGGCCAGCAGCGTCTTGCCGCAGCCGGTCGGGCCGATCAGCAGGATGTTGGACTTGGCCAGCTCGATGTCATCCTTCTTGGCCCGCGATTCCATGCGCTTGTAGTGGTTGTACACCGCCACCGACAAGGCCTTCTTGGCCCGGGTCTGCCCGATCACGTACTGATCGAGCGTTTCCATGATTTCACGCGGCTTGGGAAGCTGGGTGCGGCCGCCGGCGGCCTTTTCCTCCAGCTCCTCGCGGATGATGTCGTTGCACAGCTCGACGCATTCATCGCAGATGAATACGCTGGGGCCCGCAATCAGCTTGCGGACCTCGTGCTGGCTCTTGCCGCAAAACGAGCAATAAAGGATCTTGCCGCCTTCGCCGCCGCGGCCGGGCCGGTCCTCGCTCATCTTGTGCTCCGTGGTTCAGTGTTGCCGTGGATCATGCCGGGTACCCGATCTCGAGCCGCAGCATAACACAGCCGGACCCCGCATCCGACGGGGCGCGACCGCGCATCCCGGCACGAAAACGGGTGGGAAATCGCGACTTTGCGACCGCTGTCTCAGGCCGACTTCACCGACTCCTCGGCGCGGCGATCGTACACGGTGTCGATCAGCCCGTATTCCCTGGCCTCTTCCGCGCTCATGAAACGGTCACGCTCCATGTCGCGCGCGATGTCGTCCACCGTCCGGCCCGTGTGCCGGGCATAGATTTCGTTGAGGCGCCCACGCAGGTACAGGATTTCCTTGGCGTGGATCTCGATGTCGGTGGCCTGGCCCTGGGCACCGCCGGAGGGCTGGTGGATCATGATGCGCGAATTGGGCAGCGCGTAGCGCTTGTTCCTGGTGCCCGCCATCAGCAGCAGCGACGCCGCGCTGGAAGCCTGGCCCACGCACATGGTGCTGATGTCCGGCTTGACGAACTGCATGGTGTCGTAGATCGCCAGGCCCGAGGACACCACGCCGCCCGGGCTGTTGATGTAGAACTGGATGTCCTTTTCGGGATTTTCCGACTCCAGGAACAGCATCTGCGCCACGACCAGGTTGGCCACGTTGTCATCGATCGGGCCGACCAGGAAGATGATGCGTTCCTTCAGGAGGCGCGAGTAGATGTCGTAGGAACGCTCGCCGCGCGAGGTCTGCTCGACCACCATCGGGACCAGGTTGAGGCTGGTTGTTGCGGCCGGATCCGGTCGTGTCATGGGATTCTCCCGTAAACAGGCGCAGTGGCTACTGCGCGGAATTCTGCGGGTGCATGACCTCTTCGAAACTGAGGGTCACCTCGGTGGTTTCGGCGTTTTCTGCCACCCACTCCGAAACCTGGTCCTCGAGTACCGAGGTCTGCACGTTTTCCATCATCTGGGGGTTGCCGCGATACAGTTCAACGACCTGTTCGGGTTCCTCGTAGGTGGATGCGATCTTCGCGATCCGCTCGGTCACCTTGCGGTTGTCCACGCGGATATTGTTGCTCTGCGCGATCTGGCGCAGCAACAGGCCGGCAATCACGCGCTGGCGGGCGACCGGTTCGGCAGCCTCGAGGGTGGCGTCGGGAACCGGCTGGTCCCGGCCAAGCTGCGGCATCGCCGAGCGCGCCAGCGCCTCGGCCTCGGCGCGCGCCAGGACCCGGGGCACCTCGACGTCACCGTAGGTGGCGGCCAGCTTGCTGCCCACCTCGTTGCGCAGGCGCGCGCGCAGTGCGTTGTCCAGTTCGCGCTCGAGGTTGGCGCGCACCTCGGCGCGGAAGGTTTCCACGCTGCCGTCGGTGATTCCGAAGTTGCGGATGAAGGCTTCATCCACCTCCGGGGTTTCGGCCTGCTGGACCTCGCCGATGCGAAGGTCCACGCGGGCCTGTTTGGCCGCCAGCTGCGGGATCGGGAAGCTGGGCGGGAATTCCGCGTCGAACGCCAGTTCCTCGCCCGCGGAATGCCCCTTGAGGGCATCGTCGAACAGCGCCAGCGCGCTATTGCCGCCGATCACGGTTGCGGCGCGCTCGCGGCCCTCGGCCGGGTGCCGGAATTCATCGGTCTGCGCGGCGTAATCGACGATCACCATGTCGCCTTCCTGCGCGGCGCGCTCCACCTTCGAGAACACCCGCCGCTGCACCCGAAGGGTCTCGATCATCCGGTCGACGTCGGCCTCGCTCACCTCGGCCCGGGGCCGGTCGATCTTCAGCAGCGAAACCTCGACCGTGGGCAGTTCCGGCATCACCTCGAACGTCGCGGTATAGGCGATTTCGCCGTCCTGCGGCTTGCCGTCGGTGTCGATGTCCGGGTTGGCGACCGGGCGCAGGTTCTGCTCGCGGATCGCCTCGCTGAAGGTGCTGCTGATCAGGTCGGAAAGCGCTTCGCCGCGGACCTGTTCGCCGAAACGCTGCTCGATCACCTTGACCGGCACCTTGCCCGGCCGGAAGCCCTTCAGCCGCACGCTGCGGCCCAGTTCACTGATGCGCTGGCGCACCTTGGCCTCGTACTGCTCGGCGGGGAACCGGACGGTGAGCTTGCGTTCGAGCTTGCCGACGTTTTCAACGGACACTTGCATGGCGTTCTGGAACTCCTGAAATCACGTTGCACATGGCGGCGCGCATGGCCGCGTCACCCGATGCCCGTCGCCGGCGCCGGCATCCGGGTGCAACGCGAACGGCCCTGCCAGAAACGCCGTGGTGCGAAAGGCGGGACTCGAACCCGCACGGCACAAAGGCCACTGGAACCTAAATCCAGCGCGTCTGCCAGTTCCGCCACTTTCGCAAGCCTGCCGGATACCGAAGTGCGCGTCGCGGGAGCGTGGTGGGCCGTGTAGGACTCGAACCTACGACCAAGAGATTAAGAGTCTCCTGCTCTACCAACTGAGCTAACGGCCCGCAAACCTTGCATTGTACAGAAATTGGGGTGGACGATGGGATTCGAACCCACGACAACCGGAATCACAATCCGGGACT
>CAZAXF010000134.1:0-2997 GCA_964489055.1 uncultured Rhodanobacter sp.
CGTGGTTGCGGCGCCGGCGATGGCGGCCGGGCCGCGGACGCTGCTGGATTTCAATGCCACGGCGGGTTGGCAGGTGTCGGCCACGGACGATGTCAGCGCCGCGTTGCGGGTGGTGCCCGGACAGGACGGCGAAGCGCTGTGCCTGGACTACGACCTGCACGGCACCGCCGGCTACGCGTCGATGCGGCGCAAGCTGCCGCTGACGCTGCCGTCGAACTACCGTTTCGACCTCGCGGTGCGCGGCAGCGGCGCGGCCGACACGCTGCAGTTCAAGCTGCTGGACGCGAGCGGCGACAACGTGTGGTGGCGCACCTGGCCGGACTTCACGCCGCCCGCCGGATGGACCGACCTTCCGATCGACAAGGACGCGATCACGTTCGCCTGGGGCCCGCGCAAGGACCACGCGCTGGCCGCCAGTGCCACCCTCGAACTCACGGTGGCGGCCGGGCGGGGCGGCGGGCGCGGCAGCGTATGCTTCGACAGGCTGCGGCTCACCGCGTTGCCCGCGACATCCCCGGCGGCACCGGCGCCGCCGACCCTGGCCGGCAATCCCGACGCGTGGTTCGAACAGCATGCGCGACAGGTGCGACGCGGCCTGTACCCGCGCGCCTTTTCCGGCGGGCAAAACTACTGGACCCTGGTGGGCGTGGACGGCGGTGCGCACAGCGGGCTGTTGTCCGAAGACGGTGCGCTGGAAGTGGCCAGGGGCGGTTTCAGCATCGAGCCGTTCCTGGTCGACGGCGACAAGCTGGTCACCTGGGCCGACGTGGAGACAACGCACACGCTCCAGGACGGCTATTTGCCGATCCCCACCGTGGCGTGGAAACACGACGGGCTGCGGCTCGAGGTCACCGCGTTCGGCAGCGGGCAACGCGGCGCCGCGCGCCTGGTCGCGCGCTACGACGGCGCCAACGACAGCGACCGTGCGCGCGACGTGACGCTGGCGCTGGCGTTGCGGCCGTTCCAGGTCGACCCGCCGACCCAGTTCCTCAACGCGCCCGGTGGCGTCAGCCCGATCCACAGGCTGGCGCGACAGGGGCGGGAACTGGAAGTGGACCGCGTGCCGCGGGTGCGCCTGCTGCAACCGCCGGATGCATGGGGTGCGACCACGGTGGAAGCCGGCGGCGTCACCCGTTGGCTGGCGCGGGGCCGCGTCCCGCCCGCGACCGTGGCCTTCGATCCGCAAGGCTTTGCGTCGGGCGCGGTGCTGTACCGGCTGCACCTGGCGCCACATGCAATGCGCTCGATCGGCCTGCTGGTGCCGCTGGACGCCGCCACGCCCGTCGCCATGCCGACGAATGCCGCCGGCTGGCTGCGGGACGAGCAGGCGCGGGTGGCGGCGCGGTGGCGCCAACGGCTCGACCGGGTGACGCTGCGGTTGCCGCCGGCGCAGCAACGCCTTGCCGACACGCTGCGCAGTTCGCTGGCCTGGATCCTGATGTCGCGCGACGGCGCGGAGTTGCGCCCCGGCACCCGCTCGTATGCCCGCTCGTGGATCCGCGACGGCGCGATGATGGCGGACGCGCTGTTGCGGCTGGGCGATGCCGACGCGGCCCGCGACTACGCCCTGTGGTACGCGCCGCACCAGTTCTCGACCGGCAAGCTGCCCTGCTGCGTGGACCAGCGCGGCGCCGACCCCACGCCGGAAAACGACAGCCCCGGCGAGTTCCTGCACCTGGTCGCCCAAGTGTATCGCTACACCGGCGACAGGGCCTTCCTGCAAACGCTGTGGCCACATGTCGGCGCGACCGTGGCCTACATGCACCGGCTCATCGGCACGCAATCGGGGCCGGCGTGCCATGACGCCGCAACCCGCCTGTTCTGCGGCCTGCTGCCGGCCTCGATCAGCCACGAGGGCTATTCCGCGCATCCCGAGCATTCCTACTGGGACGACTTCTGGGGGCTGGCCGGTTACCGCGGGGCCATCGATGTGGCGCGGGCGCTCGGACACCGGGACCAGGCGGAGGCCTGGTCGCGCCAGCGCGAGCGCTTCCACGACGACGTGTTCGCGTCGATCCGCGCCAGCGTCGCCGCACACCACATCGATTTCATTCCCGGCAGCGCGGAACTGGGCGATTTCGACCCGACCTCCACCACCGTGGCGCTGGAGCCGGGCGGTGAGTTCGAAGCCCTGCGCCGCGAGTTGCCGTCCGGCCTGCTGCACGACACCTTCACGCGCTACTGGCGCGAATCGCTGGCCCGTGCGGATGGCAGCAAGCCATGGGACGACTACACCCCGTACGAATGGCGCAACGTGGGCGTGTTCGCGCGCCTCGGCTGGCGCGACCGCATCCCGGCGATGCTGGATTTCCTGTTCGCGGGGCAGCGCCCCGCCGGCTGGAACGGCTGGGCCGAAGTGGTGGGGCACGACGCGCGCAAGCCGCGCTTCATCGGCGACCTGCCGCACGCCTGGGTGGCTTCGGACTACATCCGCGCGGTGCTCGACCTGTTCGCCTGGCGCCGCCATGCCGACGACGCACTGGTGCTGGCGGCGGGCGTGCAGCCGGGGTGGCTGGAGCACGGCGGCATCGCGCTGCACGGCCTGCGCACGCCGTGGGGCCGGCTCGGTTACACCTTGCGGCGTGACGGCGGCGAACTGGCCTGGCGGATCGAGGCCGGCGTCGAACCACCGGGCGGCGTGGTGCTGACCTGGCCGCTGGCCGGCGCGCCGGGCGCCACCCGCGTCAACGGCCGGCCGGCGCACTGGGACCACGGCCGGTTGCGGCTGCGCACGCTGCCCGCAGACGTTGTCGTCGAGATCGACACGAGCGGGTCGCACGCGGGCGACCCGGAAATCCATGCACCAGCAGACAGGTAAACGGGGTACGCGACATGAAACATCCGACCATCGACATGGCCACGACGCAGCCATCGAACGACCGGCGCCGCTTCCTCGGACGCGTCGGCTCCCTGATCGCCGCGGCGTTCGGCGCCGGCATCCTGGGATCCTTCGGGGGCATCGCGCGCGCGCTCGCGCGGCCGCTACCACCGGACGCG
>CAZAXF010000135.1:0-2698 GCA_964489055.1 uncultured Rhodanobacter sp.
GCCCGTGGTGGCGGCGGTTCGGCAGCCACGCCTGAGGCCAGGCGTCCGGCGTTTCACGGACACTTCACTGGCCGGCGCGCAAAGTCACCGGTCCTTGCCTTGCATCAGGTGGGGGTGCTGCCGGTTGCCGGCAGGCACCGTGACGCCTTCGAAGGAATGGATCCAAACGCGAAATTCGACGACAGGGACGGGCATCGTGGGCGTAGGTTCCCCGCGCGTGGTTCCGAGGGCATCGCAGCCCTGATGCAATGCGTGCGCGCCGCCGGCCGTTGGCTCGTGCCTTGCGTCGCATGCCTGTTGTTGGCGGCCTGCACCAGTGGCGTGCACATCAGCTTCCTCGATCCGCAGGGTCCGGTCGCCGACGCCGAACGCTGGCACTTCTACTGGGTGCTGGGAATCATGGCGGTGCTGGTGGCCGGACCGATCTTCCTGGTATTGCCGTTTTTCCTTTGGCGCTACCGGTATGGCAATTCCGCCGCGCGCTACACGCCCAAGTGGAAGTTCTCGCGCGTACTGGAAATCGCGTCCTGGGGCGGACCCATCGTGATCGTCGTGGTGCTCGCCGTGTTCGTCTGGCGCGATACCCACAAGCTGGATCCGTACCGGCCGCTGGCCTCCAGCCAACCCGCGTTGCGGGTGCAGGTGGTCGGCTATGACTGGAAGTGGTTGTTCATCTATCCCGACCAGGGCATCGCGACGGTCGGCGTGCTGGCGGTGCCCGCCGGGCGTCCCGTCGCGCTGCAATTGACCTCGGCCACGGTGATGCAGTCGTTCTTCATCCCCTCGCTGGGCAGCCAGATCTACGCGATGGGCGGCATGGTCACCCGGCTCAACCTGCAGGCGAGCGCCCCCGGGCGGTTCCTGGGCGAGAACACCATGTACAACGGCAACGGCTTCCACCAGCAGAAATTCACCGCGGTTGCGATGCCGCCTTCGGCGTTCAAAGGCTGGGTTGCACGGGTGCGAAGCGATGGCGTGCGCCTGGATGACCAGGTACTGGGTTTGATTGCGGCGCGCAACACGCGGGCGCAGCTCGCGGGGACATTGCCGGCGGCGACGGAGGAGGGCACCGTCCGGTTCCGCGACGTGCCGCCAGGATTGTTCCGCCGCATCGTGGCCGCAACGAAGGATGGCACGCGCATCGCGGCCGACGCCGGGAGCCGGCGTTCCGGGCCATCGGCCCCGCGTACGCCGGCCGCGGCGGGGCAGGGGCAATGAGTACGGCCTCCGTGTTGAAGGACGTATTCGGGCGACTGGACCTTTCCGCGCTGCCGTTCTACCGGATGCTCGAACACCCGACCCGGGCAAACCTGGTCAACGGCAGCATCGCCGGATTCGCGGCCTGCCTGGTCGTGGTCGGCGGCCTCGTGACGGTCGTGTTGATCACCCGCTACCGCAAGTGGCGCGCGCTGTGGGCGTGGGTGACCAGCGTGGACCACAAGAAGATCGGGATCATGTACGTGGTGATCGCGCTGGTGATGCTGGCGCGCGCGTTGATCGAGGCGATCCTGATGCGCGCCCAGCAGGCCTGGGGGCTGCACGGCGGCTTCCTTTCCCCCGACCACTTCGCGCAGCTGTTCAGTACCCACGGCACGATCATGATCTTCTTCATGGCGATGCCGTTCCTGACCGGGCTGATCAACTACGTGGTCCCGCAGCAGATCGGCGCGCGTGACGTGGCGTTCCCGGTGTTGAACTCGGTGAGCCTGGGGCTGACGGCGGCGGGCGCCGCGCTGGTGATGGTCTCGCTGGTGCTGGGTGAGTTCTCGACGGGTGGCTGGTTCGGTTATCCGCCGTATACCGAGGCCGCGTTCAACCCGGGCGTCGGGCCCGACTACTGGATCTGGTCGCTCAGCCTGGCCGGCCTCGGCTCCACGCTCACCGGCATCAACTTCGCGGTGACCATCTACAAGCTGCGGTCGCCGGGCATGACCCTGATGCGGATGCCGCTGTTCACCTGGACCGCGCTGTGTACCAGCATCCTGATGATCTTCGCGATGCCGCCGCTGACCGTGGCCACCGCGCAGCTGGCGCTGGACCGCTACCTCGGGTTCCACTATTTCACGAACGCGCTGGGCGGCAACCAGATGAACTTCGCCAACCTGTTCTGGCTGTTCGGACACCCGGAGGTGTACATCCTGATCCTGCCGGCGTTCGGCGTGTATTCCGAGGTCGTCTCGACGTTCTCCGGCAAGGCGCTGTTCGGCTACCGCTCGCTGGTGGCGGCCACCATGTGCATCGCGATCCTGTCGTTCACGGTCTGGCTGCACCACTTCTTCACCATGGGCCAGGACGCCGACATCAATGCGGTGTTCGGGATTGCCTCGATGCTGATCGGGATTCCCACCGGCGTGAAGATCTACGACTGGATGTGGACGATGTTCCGCGGCCGGGTGCGATTCACCACGCCGATGGTGTACGCGATCGGGTTCATCGTGCTGTTCGTGCTCGGCGGCATGAGCGGGATCCTGCTGGCCAACCCGTCGATCGACTACCAGGTGCACAACACGGTGTTCCTGGTTGCCCATTTCCACAACGTGGCCGTGCCGGGCGTACTGTTCGGGATGCTGGCCGGTTACCACTTCTGGTTCCCGAAGGCGTTCGGGTTCCGGCTCGACGAACGCTGGGGCATCGTTTCGGCGGTGTGCTGGACGTTCGGCTTCATGCTGGCGTTCTTCCCGCTGTATGCGCTGGGCAT
>CAZAXF010000136.1:0-2603 GCA_964489055.1 uncultured Rhodanobacter sp.
CCACGCCGCAGCGCCAGCAACCGCAGCAACGCGCGCAGCATGCAGAACACCAGCACGCCGTTGATGACGTGGATGACCACGTTGGTCAGCTTGAACCACCAGATGTCGGCGCCCGTGAAATACCAGTTCAGCGCGAAGGTGAGCGACGCCAGCGGCCGGTGCAGGAAACTCGCCGGGGAGGACAGCGCCGCGTTCACCCACGCCGCGAGCGTCGAGTGCCCCGGCGTGATGTGGATGGCCGCGTTGTCGGCGATGTTCGGGAAGTCGTCGAAGATCCAGCCGCCGGTGAGCCCCGGCCAGTACACGGCAGCCGTCACGATCACCGCCAGCGCCAGCAGCGCCCATGGCAGCGCACGTCGGGCGCGCGGACTCAAATGCATCGATGGAATCCTTGGATCACTCAGCGGACCATGTTAGCTTGCGATCATATACAGTCCGCCGTTGCGGGGGGATTCGTGCCAGTCGTCTTCCGTCAACGTGGTTTCCGATTTTTCTTTTATTCGAACGAGGGCTCCCCACGGGAACCGATCCACATTCATGTAGACAAGAGCGACTGCGAAGCGAAATTCTGGCTCGAACCGGCTGTCAGCGTGGCGTACAATGACGGTTTCAACGCAAAAACGCTACGGCAACTACTTGACGTCGTCGTGCAAAATGAAAAACGCATCGTGAGGGCATGGCATGACTACTTCGGCTAGGGTGAAATCCGTGAGCTTCGACCCCGACAACATGTGGGTGGAGTTGACGGACGGCCGCACGCTGGGTGTGCCGTTGGCTTGGTTCCCTCGTTTGCTTGCGGGCACGCCGGCACAGCGCCGGCGTTGCCGGATCAGCCCCCGTGGGTTGCATTGGGGCAGCTTGGACGAGGATATTTCCATTGCCGCATTGTTGAACGGATTGGGTGACAGGACCATTCAGCGCTCCCACGCCGCGTAACGTCGGTTTCAACGCTTGGTGTCATCGGGCTGTGCCGCCGCGTCCTGCTGAAGGTTCCCGCGCAAGTATGCCAATTCCTGCGTCCACCACCCCTGCTTGCGCAATACCCAGGCGTGGATGCGCGCCATGCCGAGGCGCGGCTTCGGGCCGGGCGGCAGGGTGGCGAAGTAGTCGAGGTGCGCAAGGCCGAGATGCGGATAGCCATGCGCCCCGAGATAGGCCGCCTGTTCCAGGGCCTCGCCCGGGCCGGGTGACACCGCCAGCGCGCGGTTGAAGCTGGCCAGTGCGGCATCGGGTTTGCCTTCGGCAAGATCGAGCTGGCCCTGCAGGTGATGCAGATCCTGCTGGCGTCCGGGTGCGTCCTGCCAGTGCGGGTTGCGCCGCGCGGCATCCAATGTGCGCTGCAGCGCCGCGAAGGTAAGGCCGCTGCAGGCGTGGCGCCTGGCCATGCCCAGCGCCTCATCGAACCACTTGAACGCCGCCTGGCCGCCGAGGCGCGTGTGGGCGAGCGCGAACTCCGCGCGCTCGAGGGTTTCCGGCTTGACTGCGCCGAGTCGGCATTCCGCGCCGATCAGGTTGATGGGGGCCTGGATGTCGTCGGGGTGACGCGGCAGCGACAGTCGCAGTCGCGCCGCGGCCAGCCGTGGCCGATCGTGCGCCATGTCATACAGGGCCGCATTGGCCTGCGCGCGTGCGGAATCCGGATTGAACGCTGCCCACATCTGCGCCTGGCGCAGGCCGTCGCCCCACAGCGTCGCGCGCTGCCACGTAAAGCCGGTCAGTACCAACAGGACGCACACCGCGGCGGTGATCTTGAGGAACCGCAGCGTGCCGGGTCGGCCCAGCGCCAGTCCGATCGGCCAGAACAGCAGCAGGGCGGGCAGGTAGTTGCGGTGTTCGTAGTACAGCTCCAGCGGAATCCAGCCCGATTCCATCAACTGCGCCGCGAAGTAAAACAACAGCGCCAGCGCGATCGCCGGGTGGCGTTTGCGCACCGCGAAGCCGATCGCGATCAGCGCCAGCACCAGCACGACGGCGGGCAGCGTGGAAGCCGGATGCAGCCAGCCGGCCGAAACCGGGAACGCATCGTTGAACAGTCCGCTGGAATGCGCGTGCGGGATGAACAGCAGTCGTAGATAGTCGGTGATCGCGCGCGCTTCGGTAAGCAGCCGCTCGCCCACCGTCCAGCCGCGCACCGCCGGCGCCGCGTGGATTGCGCCGGGCAGAAGGTAAAGCAGGTAAGCGGCCACAAGGGCGCTCGGCACGATCAGGAACACCGCCACCGCGCGCCGGTGCCAACGTCGCGTCTGCATGGACGGCATCGGCCGGCGCGAAAGCACGATCCACTCGGTCAGCAACAGCAGGATCGGGAACAGCGCGCCATTGGCCTTGGAAAGCACCGCCAGCAACGTGCACAGCCAGGCCGACAGGGCAAACCCGACCAGCGCGCGCTTGACGTGCCCGCGCGCCAGCGCCTCGCGCGAGGCCATCCAGCCCAGCATGCCCACCAGCACGAACGTCGCCGCCAGCATCGCCTCGCGCTGCACGATGTACAGCGTTGTCGACACGAACAGCGGATGCAGCAGCCACACCCCCGCACCGAACAACGCCGCGACGGCAACGCCGCGCTGATCCACACCCCCTTCCGCAGGAAGGGGGTCGGCGCG
>CAZAXF010000137.1:0-2583 GCA_964489055.1 uncultured Rhodanobacter sp.
CCTTCATGCACGCCCAGCCCGGCGTGCCCGGCGGCCCCGCCGGACCCGGTTTCACCGATTCGGTGGTCGCGCCGTACCTGCTCAACTACATCCAGTTGTGCCTGGTGATCGCGCCGCTGGTGACGATGCAGGCGCTGGCGGGCGAGCGCCGCGACCAGCGGCTCGCGCTGCTGCTCGCGTCGGGCGCTTCCGGCAGCGCGATCGTGCTGGGCAAGTTCGCCTCGCGGCTGGCGTTCCTGTGGTTGCTGCTCGCGTTGGTGGCGGTGATGCCTTTGCTGCTGGCGTCGGCGACCCCGATCGACTGGGGCCAGTTCGCCGCGGCGCTGGTCGCCAGCGCGTTGTGCGTGGCGATGCTGGCCGCGATCGGCATCGCCTGCTCGGCGTTCACCCCGGAACCGGCGCTGGCTGCGGTCGCCTCGCTGTTGATCGGCGAGGCCTTGTCGCTGGTCGATGCCGGCGTCCGCCTCACCGGCGGCGGTGCGGGCTGGCTGGGCTACCTGGCGCTGCACACCCACCTCGAACCGGCGATGCGCGGGCTGTTGCGCAGCCAGGACGTCGTCTACTTCGTGCTGGTGACGGCACTGGCGCTGGCGCTCGCGGTCGGCCGCATCGACGCCGAACGGGAACGCGGCTGATGCGCGCCTGGGTGCGGGCATTGCTGTTGCTGGTGATCGCGGTGTGCCTGGCCGCGTTGTCGACGCGCTTCGGCTTCACCGTCGACTGGAGCGCCGGCGCGCGCGCCACGATCGCGCCACAGAGCCAGGCGGTGCTGGCCGAACTTGCCGGCCCGGTCACCGCCACCAGCTACGCGCGGCCGGGCACGCAGCGCACCAAGGCGCGGCTGCTGGTCGAGCGCTACCGGCGCTTCAAGCCCGACCTGAAACTGGCATTCGTCGACCCCGACCTCGATCCGATCGCCACCCAGGACGCCGGCATCGACAGCGACGGCGAAATCGTGCTGGCGTGGCATGGCCACGAGCAGAAAGTCACCAGCCTGGACGAGCGGTCGTTTTCCGACGCGCTGGTGCGCCTGCAACGCGGCAGCAACCAGCTGGTCGCCTTCGTGACCGGCGATGGCGAGCGCGATGCCGGTGGCACCGGTCCGGCCGATTTGGGCAAGTTCGTGTCGCGCCTCGCGGCGCGCGGCATCCGCGCGCTGCCATTGAACCTGGCCGAGGTCGCGCAGGTCCCGCGCAACGCCGGGCTGGTGGTGCTGGCGAGCCCGCAGGCGGCGCTGCCGCCGGATTCGGTGCGCAAGCTCGAGGACTATGTCGGCAGCGGCGGGAATCTCTTGTGGCTGGTCGAGCCCGGCCGCGACCACCTCGGGCTCGGCCCGCTGGCGCAGGCGCTGGGCATCCGGCTGCTGCCGGGCACCTTGTTCGACGAAGCGGGCATCGCCGGAGGCCTGCGCGACCCGCGCATGCTGGTGGCCACGCGCTACCCGTCCCAGGCCATCACCGACGGCTTCGGCATCAACACCGTGTTCCCGCGCGCCACGCCGCTGGCCGCGCTGGCCGACGCGCAATGGAAGGTGCAGCCGTTGCTGCAATCCAGCACGCGCAGCTGGAGCCAGGCCACGCCGCCGACCGGCCAGCCGTTGCCGGACCACTACGACCCGGCCACGGGGGGCGGCCTGAAGGGCCCGCTGACGTTCGGCTACGCGCTCGGCCGGCTGTCGCCGAGCCCCGACAAGACCCAGCAACGGGTGGTGGTGATCGGCGACGGCGATTTCCTGTCCAATGCCTACATCGCCGACGGCGGCAACATGGCCTTCGGCGAACGGGTCTTCGAGTGGCTGCTCGGCGACGACGCCCTCACCGGCCAGCCGCGCACGGCGCCCGACACCTCGCTGAAACCGGGACGCCTGCAACTCGCATTGCTGGCCTTCGGCGGCCTGCTGGTGCTGCCGTTGCTGCTGATCCTGATCGGCCTCGGCCTCCACTGGCGGCGACGGCGGCGGTGACCCGCGCCAACCGCAACCTCGCGATCCTCGCGGCCGTCGCGCTGGTGCTGGTGGCGGTGGTGTTGTGGCAGGGCCGGCGTGCCTACCGGCAACACCCGCCCACCATCACGGAACTCGCCCCCGGGGCGGTGACGCGGATCGAACTCGACATCCCGCCGATTGCGCCGCAGGTGTTCGAACGCCGGGCGGGCGGCTGGCAGCGCATCCAGCCGTCCGCAGCGCAGGCCGACGACGCGCGCGTGCAGCGCCTTGCCAGGCTCGCGGAGTCGCCCGTGGCGCGCTGGATTTCGGTATCCGCAATTTCTCCCGCGAAGGTCGGGCTGGAGCATCCTTCGGCGACCCTGGTGCTGGATGGCGTGCGGCTGGAATACGGCGGGCTCACCGCCCTCGACAACCTGCGCTACGTGCGGGTCGGCGACCAGGTGGCGCTGGTGCCGCGGCAGTATTCGCCGGAAGTGGTATTGACCAAATCCGACGGTGGATAACCCGCCGTGCCCGCTCGCGACGGTTCTTCGGCGCCCGGGACATCGTTCCACGCGAGAAACCATGTAGAGGGTAAATTCGCGCCGCTACGCGGCGCTGCGAAGAGTAAAGGGCAAAGCCTGCATTCGCGGTCCTGT
>CAZAXF010000138.1:0-2526 GCA_964489055.1 uncultured Rhodanobacter sp.
GCTCATCGTTCAGAATCCCGGTCGAGGCGCAGACGCGTCCCAGCGCGATCATCGCCAGCACGGGCAGCACCATCGCGATAATGGAAATGACCATGTTCCTCTCCTCCTTGCATGCAAAAAGAGGGGCGACAAAGCGCCCGCTTCATCGCCCCTCCCCTGCTCACTTGTGAATGGCGTCGTTGTAGAACTCGAAGGCTTCCTTGTCGGTGGCGCCGTAGTCGACGTCCTCCACTTCGCGCAACGTGCGGAAACTCGCGGCGAGCTTCTGCTGCGCACGCAGTGCCTCGTCCAGCGCGCGCCTGGGGTCGATGCGGACCGGATCCATCATGCCTTCTCCTTGCGGGTCGTCTTGCGCGCCTTGGTGGCGGTCTTGCGGGCCTGCCTGCGGGATGCCTTGGCGGCACGCGATCCACGCGCCGCGGTGCCGTTGCCGGCGGCCTTGCGCAGCCGCGCCACTTCGGCGCGCAACTCGGCGACTTCGGCGACCAGGGTCGGCAGCAGTTCGTCGCGGTCCTTGGCCGCGCGGTGCAGCGCGTGCAGGCGCTGGCCCATGCTGTCGATCTCGGTGCGGGTCGGCATGCCGAGGTCGGTGGCGACGCGCTCGACCTCGCGCTGCACGTTCCGGCGCACCCGCATCTGGGCGTTGACCAGCGCGCCGTAGACCTCGCGGAACTCATCCGACAGCGCGACCTCGGCGTAGGCGTCCTCGGCGGCATCGACCCACAGGTCGTACAACCCGCGCACTGATTCGACCTGGCGCCCGGGTTCGCCGCGCTCGGCCAGCTTGTCCTCGAAGACCTCGAACGCGCGGTGGCTGGCGCGTGCGATCAACGCGTTGTAGCGGTTGGTCTCGCGCTGGTAATCCAGCCAGGCCCGTGCCATCTGCTGGTAGTGTTCCTGGTGCTCGCGCGCGTAGCCGAACGCCGGCAGTTCGAGCAGCGCCCGCATTTCGCCCATCGCCGGTTCGAGGCCTTGCATCATCTGCTCGAAACCCCTGGCGCCCTGCCCCGCGAGCTCGCGCAGCGCCCTCGCCAGCGGGTTGTCGAACAACGCGGCATCGGCACCCGGGAAATTGAACGATTCGCGCACCGCCTCGCCCCACGCCTTCGGGTCGGCGCCGGCGCCGTCCTCGGCAGCCCTGGCGGCCATCGACTCGAGCAGCGAGAAATAACTGCGGGCACCTTCCAGCAGGCGCTCGACGACTTCGCTCTGGGTATCGCCGGCCTTGCGGGCGTCGAACATCCGCGACCATTGCTCCAGGCCCTCGTGCCAGGGCGCCGCGCCGTCGGGTTCGGAACCACCGCCGAACGCCTTGCGCGTGGCGTCCGCCCAGGCGTCCCAGTACTGTCGCGACATCGCCTGCCACTCGCCCAGGGTGTCCGCGCTGTCAGGCGTCTTGGCCATGGAAAAGGTCTCCGGATACGTAGGCGCCAATGTTATCCGGGCCGATGTTGCGCCGCAACAAAAGCGGTGCCACCGACACGGCCTGCGTACGGCGACGTCAGCGCTTGCCGGATGCCGCGCCCACGGGACGGCCCGCGACACCAGCCTCGCCCGCCGGGTCGAAAACGCCCTTGTGGTGGAAATACACCATGCCCGCGGCGGCGCGCATCGGCCGGGTTCCGAGCAGCAGGTTGAAAAGCATGTCGCTCTGGAAGTGGTCGAACAGGAACCGCAGCAGGCGCTTGGCGCGAAAGCGCGGATAGGAATCGACGAACCAGCCGGCCGGGTCCTCGCGCCGGCCGCCGAGGTAATCGGCGATCGCATGGCCGGCCGCCATGCCATGCTTGAGCGCGGTATGGATCCCGCCTGCCGTGACCGGCGAGACCATGCCGGCCGCGTCGCCCACCAGCAGCGCCCGGCGCGCGGCCAGGGGCTCGACCAGGCCGCCGCAGGGGATCATCCCGGCGCGGACCGATGCGGGCGTGAGCGAACGGAAGTCGAAGACCCACGCTATGTGCGCCAGGAACGCGGCCATCGCATCCCGCGGTGGTGGCTCGCGGCCGCGCACGCGCCGGGCCAGGCCAACCTGGGTGGTATCCACGCCGGTCGCCACCCAGCCGATGTAGCCCGGCGCCAGACGGCGGTTGACGAAACAGTGCAGTCGATCGGGCGCCTCGATGTCGACGCGCGGATACTCGTACTCCACCCCGAACAGGAAGTGCCGGCCCTCGCCCAGTCCGAGTGCACGCGCGACCCGCGAGCGTGGCCCGTCGGCGCCGACCAGGTATCGCGCCTCGCCCGCCGGCCCCAGGTCGAAACCGCTCTGGGTGCGGTTCGCGCCGCGGAAAACCGAGCGGTAGGCCACGTCGGCACCGGCTTCGACGGCCTGCTCCGCCAGCCAGCGCATGACGTTCGGGGTGTCGGTGGTGAGGAAGTAATACCCGGGGGCGGTGAGGTCCACGTGCTCGAGGTCCGGCGCATACAGGCGCACGCCGTCGATCCGGTTGACCAGTGCCGCGGGCAGGTCGTCCAGCAGCGCGATCTGGTCGATCGCATCCTTGACGATGATTCCGGTGGTGTGCA
>CAZAXF010000139.1:0-2458 GCA_964489055.1 uncultured Rhodanobacter sp.
TCATCGTCATTCCGGGGCTGCCGCGAATGAAATTCGTGGCAGAACCCGGAATCCAGCTTGATCCTTCCACACGGCTGTCGCTGCGGCGGGTCCGTTCGTGCGCGGAGCGCACGCTACGCGGCCAAGGAGCCGTAAAGCGCAACGAAACCACCATCGTCATCCGGCCCACCGCGCCCGCGATCCGACTCCCTCCCACACCGGACAAACCCGCTTCGCCGCTACAATTCGGCGTTTTCATGCCGGATCGCACCGATGCGCCTGTCGAACTTTCACCTCGCCACCACCCGCGAGGATCCCGCCGACGCCGAGATCGCCAGCCACCGCCTGATGCTGCGGGCGGGCATGATCCGCAAGCTGGCCTCGGGCATCTACACCTGGTCGCCGCTGGGCCTCAAGGTGCTGCGCAAGGTCGAGGCGATCGTGCGCGAGGAAATGCAAAACGCCGGCGCCATCGAGATGCTGATGCCCTCGGTGCAGCCGCGCGAGCTGTGGGATGAATCCGGGCGCTGGAACAAGTACGGCCCGGCGCTGCTGAAATTCCTCGACCGCCGCGAGCAGGCATTCTGCTACGGCCCCACCCACGAGGAAGTGATCTGCGAATTCGCGCGCAACGAACTGCGCAGCTATCGGCAACTGCCGGTCACCTTCTTCCAGATCCAGACCAAGTTCCGCGACGAGATCCGCCCGCGTTTCGGCGTGATGCGCTCGCGCGAATTCATCATGAAGGACGCCTACTCCTTCCACCTCGACCAGGCCTCGATGGACGCGACCTACGAGGCGATGTACCAGGCCTACACGCGCATCTTCACGCGCCTGGGCCTGACCTTCCGCGCGGTGGCGGCCGATTCGGGCTCGATCGGCGGCGACGTCAGCCACGAATTCCAGGTGCTGGCCGATTCGGGCGAGGACGCGATCGCGTTTTCCGACGGCTCCGACTACGCCGCCAACGTGGAGCTGGCCGAAGCGCTGGCACCGCCGGGTCCACGCCCCGCGCCGACCCAGCCGCTCACGCGCGTGGACACACCCGGCCAGAAGACCATCGAGGACGTCAGCGCGTTTCTCGACGTACCGCCCGAACGCTGCCTCAAGACGCTGCTGGTACGCGGCCGCGAGGGCGTGGTGGCGTTGTGCCTGCGCGGCGACCATGAACTGAACGAGGTCAAGGCCAGCAAGCTGCCCGAATTGCCCGGCGAATCGCTGCTGGCCGACGAAGCCGAGGTCCGCGCCGCAACCGGCGCCTCGGCCGGCTCCATAGGGCCGGTCGGGCTGCCCGATGGCGTACCGGTGATCGTCGACCGCGCCGCCGCGGTGCTCGCGGACTTCGTGTGCGGCGGCAACCGCGACGGCACCCACTACACCGGTGCCAACTGGGACCGCGACGCGCACATCACGCGCGTGGCGGACCTGCGCAAGGTGGTGGCCGGCGACCCCTCGCCCGATGGTCACGGCACGCTGTCGCTGGCGCGCGGCATCGAGGTCGGGCACATCTTCCAGAACGGCGACAAGTACACCCGCACCATGCACGTCACGGTGCTGGGCGAGGACGGCACCAACCAGACGCCGATCACCGGCTGCTACGGCATCGGCATCACCCGCATCGTCGCCGCCGCCATCGAGCAGAACCACGACGATGCCGGCATCATCTGGCCCGAGGCCATGTCGCCGTGGCGGGTGGTGATCTGCCTGATCAATCCAAAGCGAAACCCGGAAGTTGCCGAAGCCGCCGAGGCACTGCATGCCGAATTGAATGCCCGCGGCATTGAAACCGCCCTCGATGACCGGGGTCTGCGACCGGGCGCCATGTTTGCCGACCTCGAATTGATCGGTATTCCGCACCGCATCGTGGTCAGTGAACGCGGATTGGCGGCCGGTACATTCGAATACCGCGGCCGTCGCGACAGCGAGAGTCGCAATCTCGACCGCGAAACATTATTGGCACGGTTTGCCGCGGCTGATTAACAGACATTATCCCCGGCTTTTGCAACACCACCCGTTTTGCGACAGAATATGCGCGTTGACCGGGCCAAATGATCCCGGATCGACAGTCCTTCCATTGCCGATACAACTGGAGCCCCCATGGCCATCGATGTCAAATCGCTCAACAAGAAGCAGACCCGCGACCTCATGCGCAAGCTGGAAAGCCACATGAAAACCATCGACAAGGAGAAAATCGCCAAGGTCAAGACCAAGGTAAACGCCTTGCTCAAGGCCGAAGGCGTGACCTTTGCCCAGGTCTACGGGCGCCGGCGTACAGGCAGGACCGCCAAGGTCCCCCCGAAATACCGTAATCCGAACGGCCCCGAAACCTGGTCCGGCCGCGGCAAGCGCCCGCGCTGGTTCGTGGCCGCCTTGAAGGCCGGCAAGAAGGAAAAGGATTTGTTGATCAAGTAAAGGACCGGGAGTCGGGAGTCGGGAGTCGGGAGTCGGGACTCGGGACTCGGGACTCGGGACTCGGGAC
>CAZAXF010000140.1:0-2372 GCA_964489055.1 uncultured Rhodanobacter sp.
GCAATTTTGGCCACTTGGCGTTTCGCGTCGAGGACATCTACGCCACGTGCGCGCACCTGCAATCGATGGGGGTGGTCATCAACCGCCCGCCGCGCGACGGCCACATGGCCTTCGTGCGCTCGCCCGACCTGATCTCGATCGAACTGCTGCAGCAGGGTGACCCCCTGCCGCCGGCCGAGCCCGGGGCCTCGATGCCGAATACCGGCAGCTGGTAGACCCGCGCCGCCGGCGCGTATCGTCGTTGGCGACGCAGCACCCGCGGCCGTCGCGCCCGCGGCGGCTTTCCGGCGTGCGGCTGGCTTACTCGCCCTTGTCCTTGAGGTAGCCGTCCACCCAGTGGCGGGTGATGCGCCCGGCGGCCTCGCGGCCCCCGAGGCCGAAGGCCAGCGCCACTGCCACGGCCACCGCGCCCAGCACCAGCCCGAACGCCAGGTTGACGATCGAGTCGGCGAAGCCCATGGCGTGCAGGCCCATGGCCACCACCAGCCCCAGGATCGCGATCCGCGCGATCCGCGACAGCGCCACGCGATGGTCGCTGCCGGTGCGCTGGATCGCCCGCGCGGCCAAGGTCGCGAGCCACTGGCCCACGGCCAGGATCACCAGCCCGAACAGCACCGAGGCCGCGAACGCGATCAGCTGGTCGATCAGGCCGTTGATGCCGGTGAAGCCCAGGCGGTTGGCGGCCTCGACCACGGCGAACGCCATCACGAACCACAGCGCGATGCGCCCGACGACCTTCGACGGTGGCGTCGCGGCGCCCGCCTCGGCCGGCGCATCGGCCGGGGCGCGGGCGAGGCCGAGGTGTTGCGGCAGGCGGTCGAAACCGACCTGCGCCAGCAACTGGGTCAGCATCGATTCGATGAAGCGGCCCACCAGCCAGGCCACGAACAGGATCGCGGCCGCGGCCACGATGTTGGGCACGGCGTTGAGGAACAGTTGCAGCATGTGCTGCGCCGGCTGCGCGACCACCTCGATCTGCAGCGCCCCCAGGGCCGCCACCACCGCCGGCACCATCACCACGATGAACACCAGCGTGGCGCACAGCTGCGAGATCCGGATCCCGGTCTTGCCGCCGGCCGCCTCCGCGAGGTGGTCGACCCGCGTGGCGCCGAGCAGGCCGCCGACGATTTCACGCAGCACCTTGGCGATCAGGTAGCCGATGCCGAGGATGAACAGCGCCGCGATGATGTTCGGCAGGAACGCCAGGAACTTCTGCACCATGTCGGTGAGCGGCGCCAGCAGCCCCTCCATCTGCAGCGCGCTGGCGATCGCCGGCAGGAACACCAGGATCACGATCCAGAACAACATGTCGCCCAGCGTGCCCGACACCGGCTTGCCCGCTTCGGCGTCCCGGGGCGGCCCGATGCGCTCGTCGAGGGCGGTCGCGGTCCTGCTCACGACCTTGCGCACCACGCTGGCCACGATCCAGGCGACGACGGCCAGCGCCGCGGCCAGCAACAGGCGCGGCAGGTACAGCATGATCGCGGCGGCCAGCGAGGACAGCGGCCCCGACACGCTTTCGATGCTCAGCACGTTGAAGGTGGCGACCAGCGTGAAAAGGATGATGACCCAGAACACCACGCCCGCCACGATCCGCTCGAGGTCGAGCGAGGGCAGGTGCGCTTGGGTGCGATCGTTGAGGTGCAGGGCACCCAGGCCCTTGCGTACCAGCGCCTTGGCGACCAGCGCGACGATCCAGCCGATGACGAGGACCGCCAGCGCCCCGATCAGGTGGGGCAGGAAGGCCCAGATGCCCGCCGCCCAGTCGGAAAATTGCGAACCCATATCCATGATGCAGATACCTCCCGTTTGCCGATGAGTGATTTCCTCCGCTGAGGGTGACGAGGGTGATCCACGTCACATGTTCATGGAGGTTAACACGGGCTGTCTGGCGGCCCCGATCCGGCCGGGCTGTCGCGGAACGCGGGGGAATGGTCCGATGGCGGCGCTGCTAGGCGCTGCCGGCCGCGACGAAGGCCGCGCGTGCGGCTTCGAGGGTCGCGGCGATGACGTCGGCGTCGTGTGCGCTGGACATGAAACCGGCTTCGAACGGGCTCGGCGCGAGGTAGACGCCGTGTTCCAGCATCGCGTGGAAGAAGCGTGCGAACGCCGCGCGGTCGCAGGCGGTGGCCTGGGCGAAGCTGTCGACCTTGCCTTCGACCCCGAAGAACAGCCCGAACATGCCGCCCACGCGGGTGGTCGAGAACGGCACGCCGGCCTGGTCCGCGAGCTCCGCCAGGCCGTTGGTGAGGGACTGGGTCGCGAGGCCCAGGCGCTCGTGGAAGCCGGGTTCGCCGATCAGGTCCAGCATCGCCAGCCCGGCCGCCATCGCCACCGGATTGCCGCTGAGCGTGCCGGCCTGGTACACCGGT
>CAZAXF010000141.1:0-2320 GCA_964489055.1 uncultured Rhodanobacter sp.
CTGGACGGCAAGGCCTGGCTGGTCAGGAACCACCACGTCGATCCGAACCGGGTCGGCATCTACGGCGGCTCCTACGGCGGCTTCATGACCGAGATGGCGCTGCTGCGCGCGCCCGGCGAGTTCGCGGCCGGCGCCGCGCTGCGGGCGCCGTCCGACTGGACCAGCTACAACGACGGCTACACTTCGGACATCCTCAACACCCCGCAGCTCGACCCCGAGGCCTACAAGGTTTCCTCGCCGATCGAATTCGCGAAGAACCTGCAGGATCCGTTGTTGATCATGCACGGGCTGATCGACAACAACGTGATGCCCGCCGACTCGATCCGGCTGTACCAGCGCTTCATCGAGCTGCACAAGAAGAACTTCTGGATCTCGCTGTACCCGACCGAACGCCACGCCTTCGAGCACGCCGACGCGTGGTACGACGAGTACCGCCGCATCCACGAACTGTTCACCCGCTTCGTGAAAGACAAGCAGTGACCGATCCACGGGGCGCCGCAAGGCGCCCCGTTCGTTTCGTCACGGCGCCAGCTTCAAACGCGCCCCTGCATCGCCCCAGGCGGCAGCACCACTGCGGTTGAAGCACCTGCCGCCGACCGCGCCTGGTGACACTTTCGCCGATGTCCGGCCGGGTGTAGTTTCCGGGTTTTGCGTTTGCCGGGGTCGCGCCATGTCCTTGCGGTTGCCTTCACTTGCGTTCGTAGCCGTCGGCCTGGCTTTCGTGCTCGTCCCGGCGGCGGCGGACTCGCCGCGGGACGACGCCAGTGCCCGTGTCGAGAAGGCGTTGGCCGAACGCGCGAAGGTCCGGGACATCCCGGCCGTCGCGCTCTCGCACGACGGCCGGCATCTCGCCTGGATCGTGGCGCATGGCAGCAACGTGCAGTTGCAACTGGCCGGTGCGGACGGACGCGATCCACGGGCCATCGATATTCCCGACGCCTGCAGGGCGCGCGAAATCCGCTGGGCCGCGCGCTCGGACGTGTTGGCGGTGCTGACGCGCTGCACGCCCGACCCGGCCAACACCCATCCGATCCGCAGCGCGATCTGGTTGCTGGATATCGCGGACGGCAAGCCGCCACGCAAGCTCTCCGGCCTGGACGGCTTTGCGCAAGGTTTGCAATGGGTGTCCGGCGACCAGCGCATCGCCTTCCTGTTCGTTCCGGGCGCGACGCGCACGCCGGCAGCCACGGCATCGGGCAACCCGCGGGTGGGTGAAATCGGCATCCAGCACATCCAGGTCCAGCACGTGGCGTCGATAGCCGCCGATGGCGGTGCGGTTGCGACACTGACGCCCGCGAATCTGTATGTGTACGAGTTCCGCTGGTCGCCCGTGGGCAGCCGCATTGCGTTCACCGCGGCGCCCCCGCCCGGCGACAACAACTGGTGGACGGCACAGCTGTATGTCCAGGAAGCACGCCCCGGTGCTGCACCGACACCGTTGGTAAACCCGGCAACCGTGCGAGGCTCCCTGCACGGGCTGCAACTGGCGCTGCCGCGCTGGTCACCGGATGCCGCGCGGATCCTTTTCATCGGCGGCCTGATGAGCGACCGCGGTGCCACCGGCGGCGACATCTACGCGGTGCCGGCCTCGGGCGGCATCCCGGTGAACCTGACGCGCGGCGCGCGGGTTTCGCCATCGTGGTTCACCTTCGTGGGTCCGCGTTCGCTGCTGGTCAGCCAGATCGCGAACGGTTCGGTGCAGGTCGCCGGGTACACCCTCGACGGCAACACTGCGCGCCAGACCCGCCTGTGGTTCACCGCGCCCGGCGTGATCGGCGACGGTCGCGCCGCGCTGTCCATTTCGACGTCGGACGGCCCGGACCGGCGCGTCGCGTATGCCGCGGATTCCTTCGACCAGCCGCCTGAGGTCCACGCCGGAATACTCGCGACGATGCCGCCGCCGGCGGTGACCTCCATCAACTCCGGTCTCGTGCGCAGCTGGGGCAAGGCCCGGTCGATCGAATGGAACAACGACGGCATGCAGGTGCAAGGCTGGCTGCTGTACCCGGCCAACTACGACCCGCACAAGACCTGGCCGATGGTGGTGTACGTGCACGGCGGTCCGTCATGGGCCAACTTGTCGCGCTGGGGCGGCAACGCGACCATGCTGTCGGAATTCGGCTACTTCGTGCTGATGCCCAATCCACGCGGCAGCCTGGGCGGCGGCGAGCGATTTGCGCAGGCGATCCGCAACCAGATGGGCTATGGCGACCTCGACGACATCCTCGCAGGCGTCGACAAGGTCGAGACGCTGGCGGCGATCGACGATTCCCGCCTCGGCATGATGGGCTGGAGCTACGGCGGCTTCATGAGCATGTTC
>CAZAXF010000142.1:0-1897 GCA_964489055.1 uncultured Rhodanobacter sp.
CCGCGTCCGACCACCCCCGGTCCTCGCGCGGTCCGTCGTCCCGCAGGCGATCGTCACGCGGTGGCGTGACCCGCACCGGCTCGGCGCGCGGTCGCGCCTCCAGCACCCGCCCGTCGCGCCGGGACGGCGCCCGCCTGGACCAGAGGTCGAAGGCGGACCTGCTGCGCCGCGCCGCGGAGCTCGACATCGACGGCCGAACGACGATGTCGAAGGCCCAGCTCGTCAAGGCCATCGAGAAGACGCCGGCGAAGGCCGGCTGACGCCACGTCATCCCAGGAAAGGGGTCGTCGAATGTTGTTCCGCCGTAGGAGCCGGAATACCCGGGCGCTGGCGGCTGCCGGCCCGCAAGTGGCGCGGATCGGGCGGGCGCGCCGCACCCGTTATGCGGCCGTACGCGAGGTGCACGGCCTGGGCTCGCAATGGCCGCTGTACCGCATCGACGCCCACGGCCAGCCGCATGAATTCGGTCAACTGACCGCCCTGCACGGCGGCGGTTGTCTGGTCACTCCCGTCGCGCAACCTGCCTGGCTGCAACGTGACTTTGCAGGCGAATTCGCCGATGGCCTGTTCCCCGGCCTGCCGTGGTTTCTCGACGACCAGCGCCCACAGGGCTTCCTCGGGCGCCAGTTCGCGCACCACTTCGCGCCCGGCATGGGCCTGCCGACGGACATCCTGAGTTGGGATGCCGACGCGGTGCTGCACGCCCTGTTGCAACACGGCGACGACGAACCGGGCAATTTCATCCTGGGCGGAGCTTCGCTGCAGCGGTTCCAGCGCTCCGAACCCGAGGCCTTTCCCGCCGCGGCACGCGAGGCGCGTTACACCGAGCTGGCAAGGAAAGCGCTGGCCGGGGGACCCACGGGGTCATCCGCCGCCGGCGAACAGCCCAAGTTCACCACCTGCATCGAAGATGACGACGGCAGCCTGCGCCATGTGATCGTGAAGTTCAGCGAGCCGGTCGATGGCAACCCGGCGGCACGCCGTTGGGCCGACCTGCTGATTTGCGAACACCTGGCCGAGGCCGTGCTTGCCGAGCTGGGCCACCCCAGCGCACGCACGGAACTGGTGTGGTCCGGTGGCCGCCTGTGCCTGGAATCCACACGCTTCGACCGCATCGGCGCGCATGGCCGGCGCGGCTTCGTGACGCTGGCCGCATGGAGCGACGCCCACGACGGCCAGCGCGACGACTGGCCGCACGCCGCCTCGCGGATGCAGCAGGCCGGTTGGTTGGCGCACACCAGCCGGGACCAAATCCGGGAGCGCTGGTGGTTCGGACAACTGATCGGGAATACCGACATGCACTTCGGCAACCTCGGTTTCTTCCTGGCCGACACCCTGCCGCTGGAACCCGCACCCGGCTACGACATGCTGCCGATGCTGTACCGGCCGGCCGTCAATGGCGCCATCGTGCCACGCACGCTGGACCCGGCACCGCCCCCGCCAGCCGATCTGCCGACCTGGCGCAAGACCGCGTCGTGGGCGGCGCTGTTCTGGCAACGCGTGGCGCAACACCCGGGCATCAGCGACGATTTTCACGACATCGCCGAAACCAACGGCGCCATCCTCGATCGGCTGCGCCGGCGCTTCGATGCGGCCGTTCCATCCTGACCGACCCTGATCGTCAAGCACCGCTCGCTCCACGGCAAACGGCCCGGTCGTCGACAAATTGAATTTCGATTTCGAGATCCCGGCGGTCAGAACAACTCGCCCTGCGGTGCCGGTGCGCGCGGCGGCACGAAGCGCGAGCAATCCAGCGCAAGGTCACGGGAACGGCCGAAGCCGTGCCTGCGGCAGGCGGTCTCGAAACGGCGCCGCAGCGGTTCGGCGAATGGACCCTGGCCGCGCATGCGGGTACGGAAGTCGCTGTCGTACTCGCGACCCCCGTTCATCTGCCGCA
>CAZAXF010000143.1:0-1748 GCA_964489055.1 uncultured Rhodanobacter sp.
GCAGTTCGCGCCGGTTCGAACGCCCGAGGCAGGACGCCGAGGGCCGGGTTGCCTGACGAGCGCTGGATGCGCGAGTCTGGCAACGGCGCGAAGCGCCGGGGGGATGCCGCGCGGAGCGAAAAGCCATCCCCCCTCACTCCCCTTCACAAGCAAAGGGGCAAGCCAGTCAATTGCCCTCCGTTGGAATCCCGTAACGCTGCATGCGCCGGTACAGCGCCTGCCGCGACAAGCCCAGGGAACGGGCGGCGCGGCTGACCACGCCACTGGCCTTGCGCAGCGCGTCCTCGACCGCTTCTCGCGGCGGGTCGTCGAGGTTGCGTGGCGACACCGGCGGAACCGGCACCGAAAGCCCCAGGCTTTCCGCAGTGATCTCGCCGGGACCGGACAACAGCCGGGCGCGCTCGATGGTGTTCTTCAGTTCGCGCACGTTGCCGGGCCAGGGATGGGAAACCAGCGCATCGCGCGCTTCGTCGGACAGCGTCATGCCATCGCCCAGGAAATGCTCGGCCAGCGGCAGCACGTCATCCGCGCGCTCGGCCAGCGGCGGCACGTCGAGCTCGATCGTGTTCAGGCGGTAGTACAAATCCTCGCGAAACGCGCCGTCACGGATCATCGCGCCAACATCGGCGTTGGTCGCGCTGATCACGCGCACCTTCACGCGGCGGGTGCGGGTCGAACCCAGGCGCTCGAACTCGCCCGATTCCAGTACCCGCAGCAGTTTCATCTGCCCGGCCGCGGGCAGGTTGCCGATTTCATCCAGGAACACGGTGCCGCCGTCCGCAGCCTCGAAACGTCCCTCGCGGGCACGCGTGGCACCAGTGAACGCACCGGCCTCGGCGCCGAACAGCTCGGCCTCGATCAGCTCGCTGGGCAGCGCCCCGCAATTGACCGTCACCAGCGGTTTGTCGCGCACCGCCGAATTGGCGTGCACGATTTCGGCAATGCGTTCCTTGCCCGCCCCGTTCGGGCCGGTGATCAGCACCGGCACATCCGCGCGTGCGACCTGGCAAGCCAGTTCGATGACCCGCAACATTTCGTCGGATGCGAACACGACGCCGCGCAGATCGTGGTCGCGCTCCAGCACCTCGCGCCGGCGGCGACGCGACACCCTGGCGGTCTCGGAGACACGCGCATTTTCCGACAGCTCCAGCAGGTTCTCCACCGTGGCCAGCAGCTTGGCGTCGTCCCAGGGCTTGGACATGTAGTCGGCCGCACCGGCCTTGACCAGTTGCACCGCGGTTTCCAGATGCGACCAGCCGGTCAGGAGGATCACCGGCAGGTCCGGATGCCGTTCGCGGATCGCGTGGAACAGCGCCACGCCCTCTTCGCCCGAGGTCGTATCGGCGCTGAAGTTCATGTCGGCAATCACAAGATCCACCCGCCCGCGCGCCAGCCTTTCCAGCCCCTCCTCCGGCGTCGCCGCAGTGAGTGGTCGAATGTCGTTGATCGACAGCAACAGCGAAAGCGCTTCGAGCACTGCGGGCTGGTCGTCGATGATCAGTACGGTACGCATTGGTCAGCGGCCATCCGGTATTTCATGTTGCGAGGCTAGCACCGTTCGTTGTTCGCTCGTGCCATTGTGCCGGCATCGCGTCGCCCTTCGTGCCGAAGGGGGTAAGTGCCCTCTCCCTTCCGCAGGAAGGGGGATCGAGGGGGATGGCTATTCGCTTCGCCCGGCATCCCCCCGGCGCTGCGCGCCGTTGCCAGGCTCGCGCATCCAGCGCTCGCCAGGCAACCCGGCCCTCGGC
>CAZAXF010000144.1:0-1743 GCA_964489055.1 uncultured Rhodanobacter sp.
AACAATACGCCGAAGCTGTCGCCCGACCACAGGTGGGAAGCCCTGGTGGAAGACCACAACCTGGTGATCCGCCGGCACGACGGGGGCAAGGTGGTGGTGCGCAGCCATGACGGCTCGAAGGACGACTTCTACGACCCCGAGTCGATCCGCTGGTCGCCGGATTCGCAGAAGCTCGCGGTGTACCGGGTGCGGCCGGGCACCGCGCGTTACGTGACCCGGGTGCTGTCCTCGCCCGAGGACCAGTTGCAGCCGGAGGTGCGCACGCAGTTGTACCCGAAGCCGGGCGACCGCGTGGACATCGAGCAGCCGGTGCTGTTCCACGTCGACGGCGGCGCCGAGATCCCGGTCGACGACAAGCTGTTCGCGAACCCGTACAAGCTGTTGGACCTGCACTGGCGCGCCGACAGCCGCAGCTTCGCCTTCGAATACGTGCAACGCGGCTTCCAGCACACCCGGGTGATCGCGGTGGATGCCGATACCGGCGCCGCGCGCGCCGCGGTGTCGGAAGATGCCAGGACCTTCATCAACGTGCTGTACGGCGGCAACTACTGGCACGACGTCAACGGCCTCGGCAACGAGATCATCTGGCTGTCGGAACGCGACGGCTGGGCGCACCTGTACCTGTACGACGGCACGACCGGCAAGGTGAAGAACCAGATCACCCGCGGCGACTGGCGGGTGCGCCGGGTGCTGCGCGTCGACGACGACAAGCGCCAGGTCTGGTTCGCGGCCAGCGGCATGGACCCGGGCGAGGACCCGTATTTCGTGCACGTCTACCGGATCAACTTCGACGGCACCGGCCTGACCCCGCTGACGCCCGCGCGTGCCTACCACGACGTCAGCTTCTCCGCGGACATGCAGTACTACGTCGACGTGTATTCGCGTGTGGACCTGCCCAACGTCGCCGAGCTGCGCCGCACCGCCGACGGCTCGCTGGTGCGCACCATCGGCAAGGGCGACATCTCGCGCCTGCTGGCCGCGGGCTACAAGCCGCCGCAGCCGTTCGTCGCCAAGGGGCGCGACGGCAAGACCGACATCTGGGGCCTGATCGTCAAGCCTCAGGATTTCGATCCGCACCGCAAGTACCGGGTGATCGAGAACATCTACGCCGGCCCGCACGACAACTACGTGCCGAAGACCTTCTGGCCGTTCGGCTACATGTCGGGCGGCGACAAGGTGATCGGCATGCAGGCGCTCGCCGACCTCGGCTTCATCGTGGTGCAGATCGACGGCATGGGCACCAACAACCGCTCGAAGGCGTTCCAGGACGTGGCCTGGAAGAACCTCCGCGACGCCGGGTTCCCGGATCGCATCCGGTGGCACAAGGCGGCTGCCGCGAAGTACGCCTGGTACGACATCAGCGGCGGCGTGGGCATCTACGGTGCCTCGGCCGGCGGCCAGAACGCGATGGCCGCGCTGCTGTTCCATCCCGGGTTCTACAAGGTCGCGGTGGCCTACGCCGGCTGCTACGACAACCGCATGGACAAGATCGCGTGGAACGAGCAGTGGATGGGCTGGCCGGTCGACGAGAGCTACGCGCGCTCGTCGGACGTGGTGAACGCCTGGCGGCTGAAGGGCAAGCTGCTGTTGATCTTCGGCGAGCAGGACAGCAACGTCGATCCGTCGTCCACGCTGCAGGTGGTCAACGCGCTGATCAAGGCCGGCAAGGACTTCGAACTGCTTGAGGTGCCGGGTGGCGAACATACGACCGGGCGCTCCACCGGGCCGACCCGCTACGTCGAA
>CAZAXF010000145.1:0-1731 GCA_964489055.1 uncultured Rhodanobacter sp.
CGGCCGGAGCGCGAGGATGCGGTCGATCGTCGCGCTGGTGAACGCCGACACCTTGGGCTTTTCCTTGCGCGCCCGCGGCGGGCGCACGGTGAAGCCGCTGATGCCGACGATGCGGTCCTGCTCGCCAAGGGCGTACAGCACCTCGGTCGGTTCTTCGGTCAGGCATACGATGCGTCGGGGTCCGGACACGATGGCGCGATCAGCCTCTGAGTTCTTTCTTCAGGTAATACGACGTGTGTCCCGGCGGGCAATCCTCGAGTACGCCGTAGACCTGGTAGCCCAGCTTCTCGTAGAACGGCCTGGCCTGGAAGCTCGTCGTCTCCACCCGCGAGCGGGTGTATCCGTGTTGCAGGGCGAAGGCCTCGGCGCGCTGCACCAGACGGGTGCCGACCCGGCCACCGCGCGCCGCCCCGGACAACCACAGCAATTCGATGCACAGGTAGCCCCAGAAGGCCTTCGCCCGGATTCCGCCCACGACGTTGCCGTCCGCGTCCCTGGCGAACACCGCGAAGACCAGGTCGTCGGCGACCTCGGGGATGCCGGGCACCGTGTGGCGGTTGAAGGCCTGGATTCCCTGGCTGATCAGCTCCAGGTCCGCCGCGGACGGCTCGGTGGTGACCTCGATCTCCATGCCGGATTCAGGGATACAGCAACCGCTTGCGCCATGCGCCGTCCTGAAGCTCCCAGCGCTCGCGTTCGTTCCAGCGGTGCTCGCCCGCGTACCAGAACTCGACCAGGTCCGGCAGTACCCGGTAGCCGCCCCACTGGTCCGGGCGCGGTACGTCGCGACCGGCGAATTCACGCTCGTAATCGGCGATCCGCTGCTCCAGTTCCGCGCGCTGTGGCAGGGTGCGCGATTGCCGCGAAGCCCAGGCGCCGATCTGGCTCAGGCGTTCGCGGGTGGCGAAATAGGCATCGGATTCGGCTGCCGCCAGTTTTTCCGCACGGCCTTCGACGCGCACCTGGGTCTGGCGCGCCAGTTGCTTCCAGTGCAGGCACAGTGCGATGCGCGGATTGGCGGCGAGCTGCGCGCCCTTGTCGCTGTGGTAGTGCGTGAAGAACGTCAGGCCGCGTTCGTCCACGGTCTTCAGCAACACCATCCGCAGGTGCACGCGGCCGTCCGGGTCGGCCGTGGCCACCGCCATGGCATCGGCCTCGGGGTCGCCGCTCGCGTGCGCATCGGCGCGCAGGCCGAGCAAGGTATCGAGAATCCGGGGATCGAGGGACACGCCGGTTCACCGCGGGAAATGAACCACGAAGTCTACACGCCGGGCGGTCAGCCCTGCTCGATGCGATAGCCGTGCTGGTAGACCGCGGTGAGGCGCCAGCCGTTCTCGCCGGAGAGGCCGAGCTTCTTGCGCAGCCGGCTGATGTGGGTATCGACGGTGCGCGTGCTCACGCCGCCACCCAGGTTCCAGATGTTCTCCAGCAGCGCGTCGCGGCTCACGATGCGCCCCTGGCGCCGGAACAGGTAGCAGGCCAGCTCGTATTCACGCTGGGTCAGTTCGACCGGCTTGCCGTCGACGCTGACCTGGCGGCGCTGCTGGTCGATCCGGTAGGGCGGCAGTTCCAGCACCTCCGAGCCCTCGGTGTCCGCCCCGCGGCGGCGCAGCACCGCGGCGACCCGCGCCAGCAACTCGCCCTGCTTGGGCGGCTTGACGACGTAGTCGTCGGCGCCGGCGGCGAGGCGCTCGACCACGTCGGCTTCCTCGCCGCTGGCGGTGAGGAAGA
>CAZAXF010000146.1:0-1638 GCA_964489055.1 uncultured Rhodanobacter sp.
GGAACAGATCGCCGCGATCATGGAGGGCCGCGAGCCGGGTCCGCCGCGCGACTGGCGCCCGCGTGGCGACGATGCCGGCCCGGGCGGCGGCAAGCCCGCGCCCGCGGCCGACCCGGCGACGGTGCGGCCTTCCAGCCACCCCGCCGGACAGCACTGACGCGGTGGCCCGCACGACCTGCAACCAGGGCTTCGCCGCCTTTGCGCCCGCGCTGGGCGGCTGCCTCGGGGCCGGCATCGGCTGCGCCTTCGGGGCCGTCGCGCACCACATCGGGCTCGGTGTCGCGATCGGCTCGGCCATCGGCCTGGGCATCGGCAGCCTGCTCGCTTTCCGGCGATCACGCTGAACCGGTATCCGCGCCACCCTGCGGGAAGCGAAGGCCGCCTTGCGCGGCCTTGTTTTTGCCTGGCCCGGCCGGATGCTCCGTTGGCCCCGGTGCACGCGCCCGTGCTTGCAACCGTTGGCGGGTGCGGGGACACTTCGCGGCAGCCGGTGGGTTGCCGGCGAGCACGGCGCATTGCATGGCGGTCCGTCCGTCCCTGCTGTCGGAGTTGAAGCGGCGCAACGTGTTGCGCGCCGGCGCGCTGTATGTCGGCACGGTGTGGCTGCTGGCGCAGGTCATCACCCAGCTCGGGCCGGTTTTTGATGCGCCGTTGTGGATGGCGCGCTGGTTTCTCGCCGGATCGGCCGTGGGGTTCCCCTTCTGGATCGCGCTCGCCTGGTTCTACGAACTGACGCCGGAGGGGCTGAAGCGCGAGAGCGATGTCGCGCCGGGTGAATCGATCAGGCGCCTGACGGGACGCAAGCTGGACCGCGCGATCATCGCGGTGCTGGCGTTCGCGGTGGTGCTGTTGCTGACCGGCACCTTCATGCGGCGCACGGGCGTCGATCCCGGCAATGTCACATCGACGAGTCCCGGAAAATCCGTGGCCGTGCTGCCGCTGGTCAACGCCAGCGGTGCCCGCGACCAGCAGTATTTCTCGGACGGGCTGTCCGAAGCGCTGATCATCGCGCTGTCGCAGTTCGACGGACTGAAGGTCATCGGGCGCAATTCCTCGTTCCGGTTCCGCGATACCAGGGATGACAGCGCTGCCATCGGCCGCAAGCTGGGCGTGACGTACCTGGTCGAGGGAAGCGTCCAGCATGCCGGCGACATGGTACGCATCAGCGTCGAGCTGATCGACGCCGCCAGCAGCCAGACCCGGTGGTCGCAGCGCTACGACCGCCCGTACAAGGACCTGTTCGCCCTGCAGGACGACATCACGCAGGCCGTCGCCGGGGCCCTGCAGGCGAAGCTGCTTTCGCCCAGCGCGGCGGCGAGGCAGGACGACCGGCCGCCCGGCGGCAACGTCGAAGCCTACAACGCCTACCTGCAGGGCCTGAAGTATTGGCACGACCAGGATTTCCGCACGGCAGCCGGATACATGGCCTGGGCCGTGCAGCTCGATCCGGGCTATGCGGTGGCCTGGGCGCACCTGTCGGGGGCGTTGAGTACCGTCGCGGCATTCGGGGACGATGACCCCGCGCTTGCCCCCGGACATATGCGCGAGTCGCGCCGGGCGGCGGACAAGGCACTGCAGCTGGCGCCCGGGCTGGGGGCCGCGCACGTGCACGTCGGGCAGTGGGCGGCCAGGACCCGG
>CAZAXF010000147.1:0-1531 GCA_964489055.1 uncultured Rhodanobacter sp.
ACGCCTTCACGGCAAAGGGACGCCATGCCGATTACATGAAGGCGATGGCCGTGCAGGTGATCACCCACCCCAACCCCGGCCTGCTCGGGGCGGCCGTGGCGGCACGGTCGTCCGGGGACTGACCCGTGGCGCCGCTCCCACGCAACGGCGGGTACCCTCCGCCGCGATGGCAGGCAACCACTCCGATTGCGACCCATCCCGAGTAACCGGAGCGCGTCGTTGAACGTATTGCTCGTCATGGGCCACCCGCGCGAGGACAGCCTCTGCGCCGGTCTCGCGGAGGCGTACCGGCAGGGCGCGGAGCGCGCCGGCGCAACCGTCCGCAGCCTGGTGCTGGCGGAACTCGAGTTCGACCCGCACGTGCGTGCCGATTCCCCCGAGTACCAGCCGCTGGAGCCGGACCTGCAACGGGCGGCCGGGCTGCTCGAATGGGCCGACCACCTGGTGTTCGTGTACCCGACCTGGTGGGGCACGATGCCGGCGCTGCTCAAGGGCTTCCTGGACCGGCTGGTGATGCCGGGCACGGCGTTCCGCTACTACGGCCCCGGCGCGATCGACTGCGAGGGGCTGTGGACCGGGAAATCGGCGCAGATCATCACCACCATGGACACGCCGCCGCCGATCTATCGCGGCCTGTACCGGGCCGCGGGCGTGCACGCCCTGCGCAGCGCGACCCTGGGGTTCTGCGGGGTCAGGCCCGTGCACACGCTGATCTTCGGCTCGGTACGCACCTCCACGCCGCGCGAACGCGAAGCCTGGCTGGAAAAAGCGCGGCGCGCCGGCTGGCGGCTCCACGCCAGGATCCGTCCGCGGCCCGCGCACGGATGGCGCGTGGTGGCGGCATGGCTGCGGGCCTTGCGCCTGCAGTTCTACCCGATGACATGGGCTGCCTACACCGTCGGTGCGCTGGCGGCCGGCGTCGGGCTGGCCTGGGCGCCGTACCTCTGGGGTTACCTGTTCCTGTTCCTGCTGGAAGCGGCCACCGTGTTCTGCAACGACCGCTTCGACCTGGCTTCGGACCGGGCCAACCGCAACGCAGGCCCGTTCACCGGGGGATCGCGGGTACTCGTCGACGGCCTGCTCGGAATGAAGTCACTGCAGCGCGGCACGATCGTGGCGTTGCTGCTCGCCGCGGCCAGCGCCGGGCTGGCACTGCGCGCGTCACCGCAGCCCCTGTTGCCGGCCGTGTGGCTGCTGCCGACCGTGGTCCTGACGCTCGGCTACACGGTTCCCCCGTTGCGGTTGTGCTACCGCGGCCTGGGCGAAGTGGACGTCGCCTTCACCCACGGTGCACTGGTGCTGTTCATGGGCTACCTGTTGCAAGGCGGTGCCGCGGATGCCGCCCTGCCCTGGCTGCTCGGCCTTCCGCTGTTCTTCGCCATCCTGCCGTCGATCATCCTCGCCGGCCTGCCCGACCGCGAAGCCGACGCCTCGGTCGGCAAGCGCACCCTGGCGGTGCTGGCGGGCGATCGTGGCGCCATGGCGCTGGCGGCGGCCGCGGTGGTGGTGTCGGCGGTGCTGGCGGTCGGCT
>CAZAXF010000148.1:0-1511 GCA_964489055.1 uncultured Rhodanobacter sp.
GTTCCTCGACTTCCTGGCGCAGCACCCGGATGCCAGACCCGGCCGCGTCGGCACCACGGGCTATTGCATGGGTGGCCGCTTCTCGCTGGCGGCCGCGGGAACCTGGCCCGACAGGATCGGCGCCAGCGCGTCGTTCCACGGCAGCAACCTCGCCTCCGACGCGCCGGACAGCCCGCACCTGATGGCACCGAGGATGCAGGCCACGGTGTTCGTCGCCGGCGCCGTGGACGACAAGAGCTTCCCGGACGACATGAAGGCGCGGCTGGAGTCGGCCCTCACTGAAGCCGGGGTCGACCACGTGGTCGAGACCTGGCCGGCGAAGCACGGGTGGACCTTCTACGACACGCCCGTCTACGACGAGGCCTGCTTCGAGCGGCACCTGCGGGTGCTCGACGAACTTTTCAGCGCATCGCTCGGCGGGTAGCGACCGGACCACGTGGCGCCGGACGACGGGCCGCGTGGAACGCGGCACGCGCCGACGCACCGCAACGAGCACCCCAACGACAGGACACGACATGCCGCAACACGACTTCACCACGCTGGTCGATCGCACCGCCCTGTCGTCGGTGAAATGGCACGAGATGCACCAGGCCAATCCCTCGGTGCCGGCCGGCATACCGCCGTTCTCGGTGGCCGACCTGGACCTGCGGCAGGCGCCGGAGATCATCGAGGGCCTGAAGGCCTTCCTCGACGACGCGGTGTTCGGCTACACGATGCCGCCCGCGCCCTTCGTGCAGGCCGTCGTCGACTGGATGCAGCGGCGACACGGCTGGACGGTCGACCCGGAGTGGATCGTGCAAAGCCCGGGCGTAGTGCCGGCCTTCCACAACGCGGTGCGCGCCTTCACCGCACCGGGCGAGGGCGTGATCATCCAGACGCCCGCCTATTACCCGTTCTACCACGCGATCGAAAACAACGGACGCCGCCTGGTGCGCAACCCGCTGGTGTTGCGCGACGGGCACTTCCGCATCGACTTCGAGCAACTGCGCCGCGTCGCGGCCGACCCGGCCAACAGGCTGCTGCTGTTCTGCAGCCCGCACAACCCGACCGGGCGCGTCTGGACGCGCGAGGAACTGCAACAGGTGGCCGAAATCGTCGTGGCCAACGAGCTGGTGCTGGTCAGCGACGAAATCCACTTCGACCTGGTGCTGCCGGGCCACCGGCACACCGTGGTTTCGACGCTCGGCGCCGACATCGCGCGCCGCAGCGTGGTGTGCACCGCGCCCAGCAAGACCTTCAACCTCGCGGGCATGGCTGCCAGCAACATCATGATCCCGGACGCGGCGCTGCGGGCGCGGTTCGTCGAGGAACTGCAATCCACGGGGTTCTTCTTCCTGACGACGCTCGGCTACAAGGCCTGCGAACTGGCCTACACCCGCGGCGAGGCCTGGCTTGCCGGCCTGCTGCGGCTGGTCGGGCACAACCACGAACTCGTCCGGCGCTTCATGGCCGAACGCCTGCCCGAGGTCACGGTGTTCGACCTCGAGGGCACCTACCTGCAATGGATGGAT